>NZ_JAKUDX010000009.1:0-178857 GCF_022662615.1 Bacillus cereus group sp. BfR-BA-01523 | reverse complement strand
GTTCAGAATCCAGGTCACTTCAAGCTCTCGACCAAGAAGCGCTTTTTGCTTCGACCGAGAGAGCGAAATGGCCGGAGATTCTAGCCGCTGGAGCTGGATATACCTAAAAGCGCAAGCGGCTCGTTCAGAATCCAGGTCACTTCAAGCTCTCGACCAAGAAGCGCTTTTTGCTTCGACCGAGAGAGCGAAATGGCCGGAGATTCTAGCCGCTGGAGCTGGATATACCTAAAAGCACAAGCGGCTCGTTCAGAATGAGAGGGGGATGGAGCTTCTGACGTAGAGGCGCTTTTTGCCTCGTAGGAAGAAGCGAAACCACCGACCATTCTAGCCGCTGGAGATGGAACTAGATACACCTTAAAGCGCAAGCGGCTCGCCCAGAATCGTAGGGCACTTCAAGCTCTCAATCCAAATATGATTTCCATCTTAAAAAACAAATTTTTTCCATATATTACTCTCTAATATTCCCTTAAAAACATAAAAAACTCGCTTACTACGAAATAAGCGAGTCCCCATCTTTTCCCTTTACTTAGTGGTTACATACCTTTTTGAGTCTGCAACAATGTTTTGTAAAAATTCTTCATTTGTCTTTGTTTGACGAAGTTTACGTAAGAAGCCTTCAACAAAGTCTGGTGTATCACGCATTGTTTTACGAATACCCCACAGCTTGTCTAAATGTTCTTTCGGAATTAATAGGTCTTCTTTACGCGTACCAGAGCGACGAATATCAATCGCTGGGAAGATACGGCGCTCAGCTAATGAGCGATCTAAGTGAAGTTCCATATTTCCAGTTCCTTTAAACTCCTCGTAAATTACATCATCCATACGAGACCCTGTATCAACAAGCGCTGTTGCTAAAATCGTTAGGCTACCGCCCTCTTCGATATTACGCGCAGCCCCAAAGAAACGCTTCGGTCTATGAAAAGCAGCAGGATCAATACCACCCGATAAGGTTCTACCACTTGGCGGAATAACAAGGTTGTAAGCACGCGCTAAACGGGTAATACTATCCATTAAAATGACAACGTCCCTTTTATGTTCTACAAGACGCATTGCACGCTCTAATACAAGCTCCGCTACTTTAATATGATTCTCTGGCACTTCATCAAAAGTAGAACTTACAACATCACCTTTAACAGAACGTTCAATATCTGTTACTTCCTCTGGACGCTCATCAATTAAAAGTACAATTAATTCTGCTTCCGGATGATTTGTTGTGACACTGTGTGCAATTTCTTTTAACAGACTTGTTTTACCAGCCTTTGGAGGCGCAACAATTAAACCACGTTGTCCAAATCCAACTGGTGCGATTAAATCCATGATGCGTGTCGGTAACTTTTTCGTTTCCGTCTCCAATTTCATTTGGCGATCTGGGTATAACGGTGTTAATGCAGGGAAATGTACACGCTCTTTTGCTGAGTCTGGATCATCTCCATTTACAGCTTCAACTTGTAGCAATCCAAAATAGCGCTCATTTTCTTTCGGAGGTCGTACTTTACCAGAAACCTTATCTCCATTACGTAAATCGAAACGACGAATTTGCGAAGCCGAGATATAAATATCTTCTGAGCTTGGAGAATAATTGATAGGACGTAAGAATCCAAATCCTTCTGATTGAATAATTTCTAATACGCCTTCCATGAAAAAGAAACCTTCTTTTTCTGCTCGAGCTTTTAAGATAGAGAAGATTAGCTCTTTTTTCGTTAACTTGCTGTAATACGAAATCTTAAATTCCTTCGCAAGCTCGTATAACTCTTTTAATTTCATGTTTTCTAATGCTGCAATTGACAAATTCATTCAGACACCACACTTTAACTTTATTCTCTTTTCACATGGGTAAAGGGAAAAATACGGAAGGCAAATAAATAATAATGAAAGGCAATAAGTTCAAGTAGGATAATATTCACTATTGTAACCCTTTTATCTAGTTTTAATCAATACGTTGAAACACAAATACAAGAAGCGAAGACAAGAAAATTTGTCTTCGCCTTTTCATATTTCTTTCTTTTTTCTACTCACCTGATTTTAAGGCAGAATAGATAAGGCATTTCTACTTTTATTTAATCCAGTTCCAGCGGCTAGAATCTCCGGTCATTTCGCTCTCTCACTCGAAGCAAAGAGCGCTTCAAGGTCGAGAGCTTAAAGTGTCCTGCGATTCTTAACGAGCCGCTTACGCTTTTTATTTAATAACCAAATTCGGTTTTTTATTTAAGCTATGGCGGCCGTCTACGAAGCGTACTGTGCCTGATTTTGCACGCATAACAAGGGATTGTGTTGTTCCGACGCTACCTTTAAATTGAACGCCTCGTAATAGTTCTCCGTCTGTTACACCTGTTGCTGCAAAGATTGCATCGTCACCTTTTACTAAGTCTTCCATACGAAGGATACGATTGATATCTTCAATACCCATTCTTTTACAACGAGCTAGTTCAGCTTCGTTTTGAGGTAAGAGCTTCCCGTGAATTTCTCCACCTAAGCATTTTAATGCGACCGCAGCTAATACACCTTCAGGTGCTCCACCAGAACCGAATAGAATATCTACACCAGTACGGTCAAATGCTGTATTGATTGCTCCAGCTACATCTCCATCGTTAATTAATTTAATACGAGCACCGGCTTTACGAATTTCTTCGATAATTGCTTGATGACGTGGACGGTTTAAAACTGTCGCTACAACATCTTCGATATCTTTATTTTTCGCTTTCGCAACTGCACGTAAGTTGTCGATAATAGGTGCGTCAATATCAACTGCACCAACTGCTTCTGGACCAACCGCTATTTTATCCATGTACATGTCAGGAGCATGTAACAAATTGCCGTGATCTGCAATTGCAATAACAGCAAGCGCATTCCAGCCGCCAGCCGCTACGATATTTGTCCCTTCTAAAGGATCAACTGCAACGTCTACGCGTGGTCCATATCCTGTACCCAATTTTTCTCCGATATATAGCATTGGCGCTTCATCCATTTCACCTTCGCCAATTACAACTGTACCTTTCATCGGAATTGTATCAAATACATCACGCATAGCTGATGTTGCTGCACCATCTGCCTCATCTTTTTTTCCGCGCCCCATCCAACGCGCTGATGATAATGCCGCAGCCTCTGTTACACGTACTAACTCCATAGATAAACTTCTTTCCACGATAATCCCTCTCCTTTAAGCCTTTATATTTCTGCCGTATTTTGTGAACCTTATTTTTCTATAAAGTGTACTTCCGTTAGTAGTGATTCTTCGCTCCCCATTAACGGAAGTATCACCACCTTATCCCGATTGGTGAGGGTTAATAATCGACGTGGGATACCCCATACTGATTAAAGTTTCACTTTATGCATTCTTCATTTCTTCAATTTCTTGCTTTGTCATTTGTTCTCGCCAAATGTTTGCACCAAGCCCTTTAAGCTTGTCTACTATATTTTCGTAACCTCGATCAATATGATCAAGTCCCGTTACTTCTGTAATGCCATCTGCCATTAAACCCGCAATAACAAGGGATGCACCAGCTCGTAGGTCACTCGCTTTCACCTTCGCACCTTGCAATAAAACTGGTCCAGTCACAATTGCTGAACGGCCTTCTACTTTAATTTGCGCGTTCATACGGCGCAATTCATCAATATGCTTGAAACGTGCGCTGTAAATTGTATCAGTTACAACTCCTGTTCCATGCGCTTTTGTTAAAAGCGTTGTAAACGGCTGTTGTAAATCCGTTGGAAACCCTGGATATACAAGCGTTTTTACATCAACTACTTTTAACCTTCTATTGCCGTTCACTGTAATTTGGTCATCGTTCGTTTCAATTTGAACACCAGCTTCTCTTAGCTTCGCAGTAACGGATTCTAAATGCTGAGGAATAACATTATCAACTGTTACTTCTCCTCCTGATGCTGCTCCTAAAATCATATACGTACCAGCTTCAATACGGTCTGGAATAATAGTGTGGTGACAACCGTGCAGTGAATCCACACCATCAATTCGGATTACGTCTGTACCAGCACCTTTAATACGTGCTCCCATACTCGTTAACAATGTAGCTACATCAATAATCTCTGGTTCTTTCGCTGCATTTTCAATAACAGTTCTACCTTTCGCTCGTACAGCCGCTAGCATAATATTAATCGTAGCTCCTACACTAACAACATCTAAATAAATACGTGCCCCACGTAGTTCGTCTGCTCTTAAATAAATGGCACCTTGTTCATTTGTAACATATGCCCCTAACGCTTCAAACCCTTTAATATGCTGATCAATCGGTCGTGGCCCTAAATGACATCCACCTGGAAGCCCAATAACAGCTTTTTTAAAACGGCCAAGCATTGCACCCATTAAATAATAAGAGGCGCGCAATTTTTTCACTTTTCCATTTGGTAAAGGCATCGCAACCATGTTAGAAGGATCGACTACCATCTCTTCTTCCTGCCCATAAGTTACTTTCCCTCCAATTTCCTCTAGTAAGTCTCCTAACATTTTCACGTCCGAAATATTAGGAACACCGCCAATAGTTACTGGAGTATCTGCTAAAATTGTCGCTGGAATTAGTGCAACAGCACTGTTCTTTGCACCACTCACACGAATCGTTCCATTTAAAGCTCTTCCGCCTTCAATTAGCAACTTTTCCATATTGAGCTCCCTTCTTGTGAATGTATTTATCTTCTACTTCTTTATAAGAAGGAGAAGATTCCCCCTTAAGAATCTCAATCACTCTTTCCATCCTGAAACTCAATAAGTAGAAAACCATCACCTGTAGCTCCCCTGCTATACAAATAGATGAAGATTAACTATTCATCGAATCAAATTACTCAATTCAGATACTTAACACATTTATTAATAGGACTATGCACATTATTTTCTATATTCGCAAACCAAAAATTCACTTTATAAAATCTTTAGACTTGTTCACGCTTTCATTATACAACGAAAGGAAACCGTCTAAAAGACTAGACGGTTTCCAAAACGGAATTTTATTCTTACGCTTTACCGTTAGAACCGAACTCACGCATTTTACCAGCAACAGTTGCTTTGATAGCGTCGCGGCCAGGTCCAATATATTTACGAGGATCGTAAACTTCTTGGTCTTTGTTTAATGCTTCACGAACAGCTTTTGTAAACTCAATTTGGTTCTCAGTGTTTACGTTAATTTTTGAAGTACCTAAAGAAATAGCTTTTACGATATCAGCAGTTGGGATACCAGTACCACCGTGTAATACTAAAGGTACGCCAGTGAAGTCACGAACTTGTTCCATTTCAGCGAATCCTAAGTTAGGCTCACCTTTGTAAGGACCGTGTACAGAACCTAAAGCTGGAGCTAGGCAATCGATACCTGTTGCTTCAACAAGGTGCTTACACTCTGCTGGATCAGCGTAAATTACGCCTTCAGCGATGATGTCGTCTTCTTGTCCGCCAACTGTTCCAAGCTCAGCTTCAACAGATACGTTACGAGCGTGTGCGTATTCTACCACTTTTTTAGTAGTTTCAACGTTTTCATCGAATGGGTGGTGAGAAGCGTCGATCATTACAGATGTGAAACCTGCATCAATTGCTTCTTTACATTTTTCGAAGCTTGAACCATGGTCAAGGTGAATCGCTACAGGAACAGAAATGTTCATTTCTTCGATTAAAGCTTTAACCATAGCTACAACTGTTTTGAAACCAGTCATATGACGAGCTGCACCCTCAGATACACCTAAGATTACAGGAGATTTTTCTTCTTCCGCAGCAGCTAAGATAGCTTGAGTCCACTCTAAGTTGTTCATGTTGAATTGACCAACTGCGTATTTTCCTTCTAGTGCTGTGTTTAGCATTTCTTTCATAGAAACTAAAGGCATGGTGAATCCTCCTAAAAAACGTTTTTTGTATCCGATAAATTCTTATCGCTGGTAGTATGACCAGAATAAGGTAAAATATGTATATTTACATACCGGACTTCTTTCTACACTCAATAGGATAACAACTTGTACTCAAAAACTCAACTGTATTCACCTGCTCAATAGTCCATGTAAACGCTTTTTTCCATATTTTTTATAAAAAATTCACTTTTTACGCCTCTACAGCAAGCTGATCTCTCACTGCTTGACGAATCTCATCAATATCAAACGGTTTAGCAAAGTGCATTAAAGCTCCTAAATCTTTCGCTTCTTGAATCATATCCAATTCTCCATAAGCAGTCATTAAAATCACTTTAATACTCTCATCAATTTCTTTTACATGTTTTAAAATCTCTATACCATCCATACCTGGGATTTTCATATCTAACACTACTAAATCTGGATTATCTTTTTTCACGATATCTAAAGCTTGAAATCCATTCGCTGCTTGGAACGTCTGATAACCTTCTTTTTGGAACACTTCATGCAATAAAACACGAATGCCATATTGATCATCAACGATTAAAATTTTCCCTTCCATAACTCCCAACCTTTCTGTGTAAGTACAAGATTTAAAGCTTCTTATATCTTATCGGTTTATTTTCGCTACTCTTTGCCAAATCCCTTCCTATTCTTTCTTATTTTATCGTTTACTATTTCGTTATGCTACCCTACGATTTCCCCTTTCTAAAAAAAATGAGCTATAATGGGAACCGGCTAGCACGAAAGAAAGGAGCAACAACATGTTAAAAATTTTCTCGACTCAATTAAGTGGATATTTCTCCAGAATTTCTCAAAAAGAGGAAATGAATATAGAAGATAGCGCTCGTCTACTTGCCCAGGCGTTAGTGGGAGACGGCTTCATTTACTTGCACGGTACAAACGAAATGGAGGGTATTGTTTCAGAAGCATTATTTGGCGCCGAACCAATGAAACAAGCAAAACGTTTAATAGAAAACGGTGAACCGGCGGCAGTGACTTCTGCGGACCGCGTACTTCTTATTAGTCGTTTTTCGACAGATGAAGAAATTATAAAAACCGCGAAAAAACTTCATGAAGAAGGCCAATCTATCGTTGGAATCTCGGCTATTCAAGAAGGTGTTGAATCACTGGAACAATATACAGATGTACATATTGATACAAAGCTGTTAAAAGGTCTTATTCCAGATGATGAAGGTAACCGCTATGGGTTCCCAAGTTTAATTATAGCTTTATTTGCTTATCACGGATTGAAATTTACAATTGATGAAATGTTAAACGAATATTAAAAAAAGCGCCCTATTTCAGGCGCTTTTTTTTATTACTTGCTCTCTTTATTCGTAATAGAAGCACTTACGAAGTCATGGAACAATGGTTGTGGACGGTTTGGACGAGATACAAGTTCTGGATGGAACTGTGCTGCCACGAACCAAGGGTGATCTTGTAATTCAATAATTTCCACTAGACGACCGTCTGGGCTTGTACCAGAGAATACAAATCCTGCTTTTTCCATATCTGGACGGAATTGATTGTTGAACTCATAACGATGACGATGACGCTCATATACAACCGGCTCATTGTAAGCATTGTAAGCATTTGTTTCTTCAGCAAGCTTACATGGGTATAGACCAAGGCGAAGTGTACCACCTAAATCTTCTACATCTTTTTGTTCTGGTAATAAATCGATAATTGCATAAGGTGTGTCAGGATTAATTTCAGAAGAGTTAGCTCCTTCTAATCCTAATACGTTACGTGCAAATTCGATTGATGCAAGTTGCATACCTAGGCAAATTCCTAAGAATGGAACTTTGTTTTCACGAGCATATTGAATTGCAACGATTTTACCTTCTACACCACGATCGCCGAAGCCACCTGGTACAAGGATACCATCTGTATCGCCAACTAATTCTTTTACGTTCTCTGCTGTTACGTGCTCAGCATTTACCCATTTCACTTCTACATCTGTGTCGAATGAATAACCTGCATGACGAAGCGCTTCTACAACAGAAATGTATGCATCTTGAAGCTCTACGTATTTACCAACAAGAGCGATTTTTGTTTTCTTAGAAAGGTTACGTACTTTATTAACTAGCGCAGTCCAATCTGTCATATCTGCAGCTGGATTGTCTAACTTCAAGTGATCACAAACGATTTGGTCCATGTTTTGTTCTTGAAGAGATAATGGAACCGCATATAAAGTATCTGCATCGCGTGCTTCGATAACTGCTTTTGTATCGATGTCACAGAATAATGCAAGCTTATCTTTCATGTCCTGAGAAACAGGTAGTTCTGTACGAACAACGATAATATTTGGTTGAATACCTAAGCTGCGAAGCTCTTTAACGCTATGTTGCGTTGGTTTTGTTTTCATTTCACCCGCTGCTTTTAAGTACGGGATTAACGTACAGTGAATGTACATTACATTGTCACGACCGATGTCGCTCTTAATTTGACGAATTGCTTCTAAGAATGGTAGAGACTCGATATCACCAACAGTTCCACCGATTTCTGTAATAACAACGTCGGCATTTGTTTCGCGACCAGAACGATATACACGTTCTTTAATTTCGTTAGTAATGTGAGGAATAACTTGAACTGTTCCTCCTAAATATTCACCACGACGCTCTTTTTGAAGAACTGAAGAGTAAATTTTACCTGTTGTTACGTTGCTGTATTTATTTAAGTTGATGTCGATAAAACGCTCATAGTGACCTAGGTCTAAGTCCGTTTCTGCACCATCATCTGTTACGAATACCTCACCGTGTTGGTAGGGGCTCATAGTCCCTGGGTCTACGTTAATGTATGGATCAAACTTTTGAATAGTTACGTTTAAACCACGATTCTTTAAAAGTCTTCCAAGAGATGCTGCTGTAATACCTTTACCTAAAGACGATACTACACCGCCTGTTACAAAAATATACTTAGTCATGAAAAAGCTCCCTCCTATTTTGCTGTTATATAATCACCGTTGCAAAGCGCAACGTATGTAGATAACACTGTATCCATCTTATTGTTAGACTCTTTTTATTTTCTAAACAAAAAACAAAAAAGAAAATTGCTCCCCTCATCACATAAAGTAATAAGTAGGGAGCAATTTTCTTTTATATTTACACTTTAAAAGTATTATCGTCTTTTTTTAAAGAGCCCAAAAATGATTCTACATGGACGATAATGAAAAGTCAAGAACTACCGCTCTTCCTCTTCTTCTTCTTCAGTTTCATCATACTCAAGTTCTTCTTCTGCGAAGTCTTCATTATCTTCTTCTAAATCATCAAGATCATCATCTTCATCGTCTGCGTCTTCGTCTTCAAGAACTTTGTCCAAATCTACTACATCTTCTTCTACTTCTTCTGCTTCTTCTTCTACATCATCTTCTTCAATGTAGTCGTCAAAACCGTCTTCTTCAACTTTGCGTTTCTTCTTCGGTTTTGGCTGAGGCAGAATTTCTTCATCAATTTGCTCATATGGGTACCAGCTACGTAGCCCCCAACGATTTTCTCCTAAATTAATGAAACGTCCATCGATGTTTAAATCTGTATAAAATTGTGCGAGTTTCGTATTAACTTGCCCTTGAGATAGTCCCAGCACTTGAGCGATTTCTTGAACCAACTCGTTGAATGTCGTTGCTTGTCTTTTATTCCCTAAAACACTATGTACAACTTCAATCATTGAACATTCTTTTAGCTCTTCTGGTGAATATTGCTTAAAACCCACTTATGCGGCACTTCCTTTCTTCAAATATAAGCTTATATATAACGGTCTGCTTAAAAAAATCCATACTATTCATTATAAACAAAAGTCGCACAAATATGCTACAAAAAAAACGGGAAACTTTTATCGCGCTATTTACGGGCAATAAAATTATAATTTGTCCATTCTTTATTTCGGAGACATATGTGCTCCTTGCAGTACATACCTAATTTGCATTTCTGTATATTCTTCGAGAGTATACAGTTTTTGCAGGGCCCAACGTCTAAATCCCCACATTTGTCCTTGTATGAAAATATTATGTGCAAGAAGCTGTATTTCCTTTTTATTTAGTGTAAATGTCCCATTTTCCGTACACTGCTCTAAAATATCCTCAAACATCCCGACCATTTGAAACTCTTTTTCTAATACATATGGGAGTGATTCCTTCGGTAAAAAACGTACCTCTTGATACATAATTAATACTTCTTCTTGCAATTCATCCATCACTTTAAAATAATTCATTATCGCTATCTTTAAGCTTTCTATACTTCCCTTCTCTGTACACACTACTTCCTCTAACCGCTCTTTTACATGTTCATAAATACTATCACAAACTAAATATAATACATCATCTTTTGTGCGAATATACTCATAAAGTGTTCCGATACTAAATCCAGCCGCTTTCGCAATTTCTCTCGTTGTTGTACGCGGGAATCCTTTTTGCTTAAACAGCTGCACCGCACCTTTAATCATTTGTTCACGTCTTAACGCAACTAATTTTTCATCTTTCACTGACGCATGTACATTATGTTTAACCATCCCTTCACCTCTCTCTATTATTTTTGGAAGTAAAAAGCGTAGGAAAATACCTACGCTTTCGTTCCTACTTCGTTAACATACGAGAAATTACAAGCCTTTGAATCTCTTGTGTTCCCTCATATATTTGTGTAATCTTTGCATCGCGCATATAACGCTCTACTGGATAATCTTTCGTATAACCATAACCACCAAATACTTGTACCGCTTCAGTCGTTACCTTCATCGCTGTATCACCTGCAAATACTTTTGACATCGCTGACTCTTTCCCATACGGAAGCCCTTCAGATTCAAGCCAAGCCGCTTGATATGTTAAAAGACGCGCTGCCTCTACATCCGTTGCCATATCCGCAAGTTTAAAGCCAATTCCTTGTTGCGCCGCAATTGGCTTCCCAAACTGATGACGTTCTCTTGCATATTCTACAGAAGCATCTAAAGCGGATTGTGCAATACCGACTGCTTGTGCCGCAATACCATTACGGCCGCCATCTAATGTCTGCATCGCAACTTTAAATCCTTGGCCCTCTTCCCCTAGTAAATTCTCTACAGGAATACGGCAGTCTTCAAATATAATTTCAGTTGTTGGCGAAGAACGAATCCCTAGCTTACTTTCCTTCTTCCCAACCGAAAATCCTAGCGTATCACTCTCCACAATAAATGCACTCGTGCCGCGCTGCTTCGAATCAGGATCTGTTAATGCAAAAACAACATAAATATCAGCAATACCGCCATTTGTAATGAAAATTTTCGAACCATTTAAAATGTAATGGTCTCCATCTCGTTTTGCAGTCGTCCTCATTCCACCAGCATCTGATCCAGAGCTTGGTTCTGTTAAGCCATATGCACCAATTTTCTTCCCTTCAGCCATTGGGCGCAAAAACTTTTGTTTTTGCTCTTCCGTTCCAAATTTAAAAATTGGCCATCCAGCAAGTGAAGTATGTGCAGACAACGTTACACCTGTAGAAGCACAAACGCGGGATAATTCTTCAACGGCAATTACATACGCCAAGTAATCGCTTCCAATTCCGCCGTATTCTTCAGGCCACGGAATACCGGTTAAACCAAGCTCTGCCATTTGATCAAATAAAGCGCGATCAAATCGCTCTTCCTCATCACGCTCTGCTGCTGTCGGTGCTACTTCATTCCTCGCAAAATCCCGAACCATTTTTCTTATCATTTCATGTTCTTCTGATAATTTAAAATGCATTCCCGTCTCCCCCTCTGCCTTTTTATAAAGCTCGACTAATTACAAGCTTTTGTATTTCGCTCGTTCCTTCATATATTTGCGTGATCTTCGCATCACGGAAAAATCTTTCTACTGGATAATCTTTCGTATAACCGTAACCGCCAAATACTTGCACCGCTTCAATCGCAACTTCAACGGCCGTCTTAGAAGCAAATAATTTTGCAATAGAAGCTTCTTTACCGCATGGTAACCCTTGTGCTCTTAGCGATGCCGCTCTGTATACAAGTAATCGCGCTGCTTCTACGCTAGTCGCCATATCTGCAAGTTTGAATCCGATTCCTTGCTGTGCCGCAATTGGCTTTCCGAATTGCTCACGCTCTTTCGCATAATCAATCGCACATGCAAGCGCCGCTTCCGCGATTCCTAATGCTTGCGCTCCGATTCCAATTCGCCCAACATCTAAATTCGCCATTGCCACCTTAAATCCTTGTCCTTCTTCACCAAGTAAATTCTCGGCCGGCACTTTCATATCTTCAAACGTAAGTTGCACTGTACGAGAACCAAGAAGACCCATCTTATGCTCATCTTTTCCAATGATTAAGCCTGGTGTATCTTTCTCTACTATAAATGCTGAAATCCCGCTTTTCCCCGCATCTGGATTTGTAGACGCGAAGACGATATATGTATTTGCTTCACCACCATTTGTAATAAAGACTTTCGATCCATTAATGATGTAGTGATCGTCTTTCTTTACAGCTCTTGATTTCAAACTACCTGCATCTGATCCTGCATTCGGTTCTGTTAGAGCAAATGCGCCTAAATATTCACCAGTCGCCAATTTAGAAACATATTTCTGCTTCTGTTCTTCTGTTCCGAAGTATAAAATCGGATTCATTCCAACTGACGTATGTACAGCTAAAATTACACCAACTGTTGCACTTACCTTTGAAATTTCCTCAATTGCTAGAATGTAAGAAATAAAATCCATTTCTGCCCCGCCATATTTTGCAGGCGCTGGAATACCCATTAGTCCAAGCTCACCCATCTTTTGCAAAATCTCTTTCGGGAACACCCCTTGTTCCATACTAGGAACAAAGGGAGCTATTTCCTTCTGTGCAAAATCTCGAACCATTTTCCTCATCATTTGTTGCTCTTCAGTAAAGTGAAAATTCATGTACTTCGCCTCCGTTTGCTATATATCTTTTTAACAATCTGGTAAGACCACTACTTCAATAAAGGGAGGCCTTTATTCGTAAACGTAGAAACCACGACCCGTTTTACGTCCTAACCATCCTGCATTCACATACTTACGTAATAATGGACATGGGCGATATTTACTATCTCCTAATCCTTCATGCAACACTTCCATAATGTATAAACACGTATCTAAACCGATAAAGTCAGCTAACGTAAGAGGTCCCATCGGATGATTCATACCAAGTTTCATTACTTCATCAATCGCTTCTTTCGTCGCTACTCCTTCGTATAACGTATAAATCGCTTCGTTAATCATCGGTAATAAAATACGGTTCGATACAAACCCTGGGAAATCATTTACTTCAACTGGCACTTTCCCGATTTTTTTCGTAATATCCTCAATCGTTTCGTACACTGCATCATCTGTAGCTAAACCACGAATAATTTCAACGAGTTTCATAACTGGAACTGGATTCATAAAGTGCATGCCGATTACTTTCTCAGGACGTTTCGTTACCGCTGCAATTTCCGTAATTGGTAACGATGACGTATTCGTCGCTAAAATTGCGTGTTCTGGAGCGATTTCATCTAAATTCGCAAAAATTTTCTTTTTAATATCCATTTTTTCAACAGCTGCTTCAATAATAAGATCAGCTTCTTTGACACTATTTAAATCGAGCGTCCATGTAAGACGATTTAAAGTCGCATCTTTCTCTTCTTCCTTCATACGGCCTTTTTCTACTTGGCGGGCTAAATTTTTTGAAATAACAGCTAGCCCTCTATCTAATTGCTCTTGCTTTAAATCTTGCACTTTCACATCATAGCCTGCCATTGCACACACTTGTGCGATACCTGAACCCATTTGCCCTGCACCAATTACAACAATCTTTTGTACACTCATTTTTTCTTCCCCCTTAATTGTTAATAAACTATATATCTTCTAATCTTAATTAGTGAACTTCAATCATCACTGCATCACCTTGACCGCCACCGCTACAAATAGAAGCAATTCCAATTCCGCCGCCGCGCTGCTTCAGTGCATGGATAAGTGTAACGATAATACGTGCTCCGCTCGCTCCAATTGGATGCCCCATTGCTACAGCACCGCCATTTACATTCAATTTTTCCGGATCAATCCCTGCGATTTCTGTACTTGCAATTGCTACAGCCGCAAATGCCTCATTGATTTCAAATAGATCTATGTCTTCAATTGTCTTACCTGTCTTTTTCAGCAATTCATTAATTGCATAACCTGGCGTTCTTGGGAAATCCTTTGATTCTACCGCAATCGCTGTATGCGCCAAAATTGTCGCTAATGGTTTTCTTCCTTCTTGCTTCGCTCTGTCCTCGCTCATTAATACAAGTGCAGCACCGCCATCATTTAGTCCCGGAGCATTACCTGCTGTCACCGCTGACGTCTTATCAAATACAGGCTTTAATTTCGCTAATTTTTCAATCGTTGTATCCGCGCGTGGCGCCTCATCCTTAGCCACGACGATAGGATCGCCTTTTCTTTGCTGAATTGTTACTGGTACAATCTCCTCTTCAAAACGCCCTTCTTTATGTGCCGAAACCGCACGTTGATGGCTACGATATGCCCATTCATCTTGTGCTTCGCGAGAGATTCCATCTTCCTTCGCAACTTCTCCGCCATAAACACCCATGTGTATACCTGAAAATGCGCATGTTAAACCGTCTGCAACGTTTAAATCGATAACTTCGTTGTTACCCATTCTGTATCCCCATCTTGCGCCTCGTAAAATGTAAGGGCTGTTACTCATCGATTCCATTCCACCAGCTACAATCAGTGATTGATCACCAGTACGAATAATTTGATCTGCTAACGTAACTGCGCGAAGCCCTGATGCACAAACTTTATTTATTGTTTCTGTCTGCACTTCCCAAGGAATGCCGGCCGCTCTTGCTGCTTGGCGTGATGGAATTTGTCCTTGCCCTCCTTGGATAACCGTTCCAAATATAACTTCTTCAACATCACTAGCGGAAACATTCGCCCTTTCAAGCGCTGCCTTAATTGCGATTCCTCCAAGCTCTGTTGCTTTCACGTCTTTTAAAGTTCCTCCAAATTTTCCAACCGGTGTTCTTGCAGCACTTAAAATAACTGTTTTACTCATGTTTCTTTCCCCCATTTCTTTTTTTAGCACCGAGCGCTCGCTCGGTATCCTTGCGCCTAGAAGAGGTGCAATTATTGCACCTCTTTCTAATTTTGAATGCATTCCTACAAACTACATTGCTTCTTTCTTCTGTCCGATAACTGAGCGTTCTAAAATCTCTGTTACGTCCAAAGTTTGAACTGTTTCTTCAACTTCTTTCGCTTTCGTGCCATCACTAATCATCGTTAAGCAATACGGGCATCCTGTACCGATAATTGACGGCTGTACAGCTAGCGCTTGTTCTGTACGAGCAACGTTAATACGAGAACCTGTCGTTTCTTCCATCCACATTAGGCCGCCACCCGCACCACAGCACATTCCCGTTTCACGGTTACGCGCCATTTCTACAAGGTTTACACCTGGAATTGCTTTTAGAATATCGCGCGGTGCTTCGTATACTTCGTTGTATCTTCCTAAGTAACAGGAATCATGGTACGTAACTGTCTCTTCAATAGAATGGACAGGTTTTAAACGACCTTCCTTCACCCACTGGGCTAGTAATTCTGTATGATGATAGACTTCTGCTTGTAAGCCAAAGTCCGGGTACTCATTTTTAAAAGTGTTATAAGCATGAGGGTCAATCGTAACGATTTTCTTCACTCCTGCTTTTTCAAATTCTTCAATATTTTTAGTCGCCATTTCCTGGAATACAAATTCATTTCCAAGGCGGCGCGGTGTATCACCAGAGTTCTTTTCCTTATTACCAAGAATTGCGAATGAAATGCCTGCTTCGTTCATTAGCTTCGCAAATGATATCGCAATCTTCTGACTGCGATTGTCATACGAACCCATTGATCCAACCCAGAATAAGTATTCAAACTCTTCGCCAGCTTTTGATTTCTCCTTTACAGTTGGAACTGTTACTTCATCGTCACCTTGGCGCCATGTTTCACGCTCTTTACGGTTCAGTCCCCACGGATTACCTTGACGCTCAATGTTTGTCATTGCACGCTGCGCTTCCGCGTCCATTTTTCCTTCTGTTAAAACGAGATAGCGGCGTAAATCAATAATTTTGTCAACATGCTCATTCATAACTGGGCACTGGTCCTCACAGTTACGACACGTTGTACATGCCCAAATCTCTTCTTCTGTAATAACGTCTCCGATTAAACTTGGGTCGTACGCTAGCGCTGTAGCCGCTGATTCTTGTTGTCCTTTTCCAGCTGCCATCATCGCTAACTGATTTCCTTGTGTATTATTAAAAGCAACAACTGGAACCCACGGTGCTTTTGATGTTACCGCTGCTCCTTTATCAGTTAAATGATCACGAAGTTTTAAAATTAAATCCATCGGTGATAACATTTTCCCTGTTCCTGTTGCCGGACACATATTTGTACAACGACCACATTCGACGCAGGAATATAAGTCGATAAGTTGATTTTGTCTAAAGTCTTCAATTTTACCAACACCGAATGTTTCTTGCGTTTCATCTTCAAAATCGATTTTTTCAAGTTTTCCTGGATTTGAAAGACGACCAAAAAATACGTTAACTGGTCCAGCAATTAAATGCGCATGTTTTGATTGTGGAACATAAACTAAAAACGTTAACAAAATTAGTAAATGCACCCACCAAGAGAAATAGAACACTGAAATGGCTACGGTTTCATTTAATCCCGAGAAAACGTAAGCGATTGCAGAAGCGATAGGTTCACTCCATGAAAGCTCCTCGCCGTGCCATATAATTCCCATCCCATTACCAAGTAGCACAGAAATCATTAAGCCACCAATAAAGATAAGAACAAGACCTGATTTGAAATTACGTTTTAAACGAACAAGCTTTTCAACATAGCGTCTATGAAAAGCCCAAAAGACTGCAATTAAAATAACGAGTGTGACAATTTCCTGGAAGAATGTAAATGCAGGGTATAGTGGTCCAAGTGGAAGATGCGATCCTGGTGCAAGTCCTTTCCAAACGAAGTCAATTGCTCCAAATTGGACAAGAATAAATCCGTAAAAGAACATAACGTGAATGATGCCGCTCTTTTTATCTTTCAGCAGCTTTTTCTGACCGAAAACATTGACCTTAAGAAGATCCCAACGCTCTTTAAAACGACGGTCAAATTCGATCTTTTTTCCTAATTGTATGTAGGCCATCCTTGTTCGTATAAGATATACAAACAAATACCCCGCATAAGCAATAACAGCAATGGCAGCCAGCCAATTAATGATTAGTAAGCTATTCATTTTATGCTACCCCTCTCTTTGTAAGCTCTCTTTCTTTTTTAGAATCTTCGAAAATATATAATTTTCTGAATTATATCCCCTATTCCCATTATATAATGAGTGAGCATTCAGTCAACAGTTTTTTGTTATACAACAACACATTTTTTAATAAAGCTGTTTATTTCGGTGAAACTATAAAGTGAAACTTTAATCAGTAGGAAGCTGTTTATTCCCTACTGATTATTAGCCCTCACCAATCGGGCTTTTACGGGCGGCCCGAATCCCAACCAACTTCTTTGCTTTAACCCAATTTTGAGGTGGGAGTCTTACTGCCCGCAAATAGCGGGATACAATGAAATTTTGATTTGTAAAAAATTGATGGTGAAAAGACCGTGAAGGAGGGAATTTACTTATGTTTTTCTTATCTCTCTTGTTATTAGGCAGCGCTCTCTGGATTACAATCGACCTTTCATATGGGAGAATTGTTCATTTAAAGCGTGTACGTTCTCGTTCTTTCCCTTTACGTCAAAGTGATTTTCGCCTTTATACATATGGAAATGATCTATACGATGCTCTCTTTACTGATATAAAACAAGCTAAACACCATGTGCACGTTTTATTTTTTATTGTAAAAAACGATGATATAAGTCGTACGTTTTTAAAGTTACTTATCGATAAAGCACAAGAAGGAATTGAAGTAAGACTTTTACTCGACCGGTTTGGAAGTCATTATTTATCAAAAGAAGCGATTTACTCCCTACAAAAACATGGTGTCTCTTTTTCATTTTGTCATAAAGTGAAATTTCCTTTTCCTTTCTTTTCTGCAAATCAAAGAAACCATAGAAAAATTACAGTTATTGACGGGAAAATTGGTTATATTGGTGGATTTAACATTGGCGAAGAATATTTAGGGCATAATCAAAGGTTAGGGTTATGGCGAGATTATCATTTACGTCTTACAGGAGAAGGGATACAAGATTTACAAAAACAATTTTTACATGATTGGCTCGACGATACAGAGCAAAATTTATTAGATTCATCTCTTTATTTTCCTACGCAACAACCAGGGACCATTCTACATCGTTTCATTCCTACTGATGGTGCCTATTTACAAAATACATTTTTACATTTAATCGAAAGCGCGAAAAAAGAACTCTTTATCGGTACACCATATTTTATTCCTGGAAAAAAAATTATGAATGCATTATTAAAAGCGCGAAAACGTGGGGTTCAAATAACTATTCTCGTTCCACAAAAAGCTGATCATGCCCTCGTTCGAGAAGCAAAATTCCCATATTGCCGAAAGTTAATACAAGCTGGTTGTAATATTTACGCTTTTCAGCAAGGATTTTTCCACGCAAAAATTATTATAGTAGACGATCATACTTGTGATATCGGAACTGCTAATTTCGATATGAGAAGTATATATATTAACCATGAAATCAATTGCCTTTTATACGATAAACATTTCATACAAGAAGTAAAACGTAAATTCGAGGAAGATTTGGGACGCTCCTCATTACTTTCCTTTGAAGATGTCAGCCCCCTCTCCATTATCGATAGAGGAAAAGAATGGATAGGAACGATACTCGCGTTCTTTTTATAGAGAAATTTCAAGAGCCAAGGAGGTGCATCACATATGATAATTCGATTTGGATATGTCTCACATGCTACGGCATTATGGGAATGTTCGCCTGCCAAAACAATGACATTTACAAGCTGGAAAAAGCTAAAAAAACAAGAGCGTGAAGATAAATTATATAATGTTACACTGCAAAATCTAGAACACACAATACGCATCCTTCATTACAATATTGCACACGAAATTCCATTATATCGTTTATCATCTTCTATCGTCCCGCTTGCAACACATCCTGAAGTTGAATTTGATTACATTCAAATATTTGCTCCACTATGGCGTAAAATAGGAGCATTAATTCAAGAACACAATTTACGCGTAAGTTTTCACCCAAACCAATTCACACTATTTACAAGCGACAAACCACATATTACAACTAATGCAATTACAGATATGACCTATCATTATAATGTGTTAAATGCTATGGGAATTGCAGATTCTTCCTACATTAATATACATGTAGGTGGTGCGTATGGAAATAAGGAGAAGGCAATCGAACGTTTTCATGAAAACATACAAAAGCTCCCTTACCATATAAAAAGACAAATGACTCTTGAAAATGACGATAAAACGTATACAACTTCTGAAACTTTGGCTATTTGTCAAAAAGAAAAAATCCCTTTCGTGTTCGATTATCATCATCACATAGCGAACCTTTGTAATGAACCGCTAGAAGAATTGCTTCCTATGATATTTAAAACTTGGTCACATACAAATGTCCTTCCTAAAGTTCATATTTCTTCTCCTAGATCAGAAAAAGAATTTAGGGCCCACGCAGATTATATTGATTTAGAATTTATTAAACCCTTTTTACACATTACAAAAAAAATTAATCATAATTTTGATATTATGATTGAAAGTAAACAGAAAGATTTAGCAATGCTACAATTAATATGTGAACTATCCTCTATAAGAGGAATAAAAAGAATAAATAGCGCAACATTGCAATGGTAAATTGTAATGTTGCGCTATTTTTTTCAAAAAAAGTAATTTTTCTAGTAAAAAACACCCTATTTTATATGCTATGATTGGAATTAGCATTTTCCACCTGCGATTCAACTTTATTGAAACGGAGTCATAATATGATTAATCAAAAAAAATATGTACACTTTGTCATGATGTATATAATTATATTTTTTCTTTGGATATTCCTTATTCCTAAGAGCTTGAATATAAAAGAAATTGGCATTCTCTTCTTATTTTGTTTTGCTACACTCTTTTCTTGCTATTGCTTATATAAAGCAATTAAGAAGATGAAGCACGGTGACAAACTATTTTGGGTTCTAGTACTATGCACTTGTATATGTGGATTAGCTATGGAGATAACTTTATTTCTTCATTCACTTTCTATATATGATCAAGTCATATTCTCATATAAGGCATTGCCTTTTTTCATCGTACAATATATTTTACTCTTCTCTGGCTTTGCTATAAAGTTTATAAAACATTACTCTATTAGAGGCCTTGCTCAATTTTCATTCGACAGCATCTTTATTGTTATTATGAATATTTATTTTACCTTAACCTTTATTTTAGATATTTCAAGCTTTCGTATGTTAACGAAGGAAGCGTGGATTTTGATTGGGTATTTTATTGCACAATCATTAGTAATTTACGCCGTTATTAGCCTATATAGAAGAGAACAATATTCTTCTAGCAGAATTTCATTAATTATCGGCTTTACTATCATACTTGTGTACGGATATATACATCTGTTTCAATTAAACGCAGGGATGGAAACTTCTTCTGAAGTCTCTTACTTAATACATACTGCTTCAATTTTATTAATTGGTTTGTCTTCCATACTGTACATTTTGGATAAACCAATGCAACATGAAACGAAAACGAAATATTATCGATTCGATTATGTACGCTTTATATTACCTTATTTTAGTATAATCATTACTTTTTCCTTTGCTGTTATTCAGCCTTGGGATGATAAGTTCATGCTAATCGGTCTAGTATTATCACTAGTATTATTATTCCTACGACAACTTTACATGTGGAAAGATAATCAAGTATTAATCGATACGTATGAACAGTTGACTACACAACTAGAAGATGAAGTTGAAGAAGGCGTATCTGCCCTATCAAAAAGTGAACAACGTTATAAATCTTTATTCGAAGATCATCCTGATGCTGTTTTTTCTTTAAATATGAACGGGATTTTTCAACAATCTAATAAGGCTTGTGAAAGTTTATTTACAGCCTATTATTGTGAAGTAACAAGCTATTCTCTTCAACACTTCATTGATCCACAAGATCATGAATTATTGAAGAAATCTTTACAAATTACAAAAGAAGGTAGACCACAAACTCTAGAAATTCGTACAAAAGAAAAAGAAGGCTATTATTATCACCTTCACATTACATTCATCCCTATTTTTATAAATAAAGAAGTTGTTGGGATGTTTGGTATCGCACGTGATATTACAACTTTATATGAAAAACAAAAGCAAGTAGAGCATATGGCTTTCCATGATGCACTTACAGGACTACCGAATCGACGGAAATTCGAAAAAGATTTAAAAACGATTTTAAATCTAGCTCAAAACAACACTAATGACGTTGCGGTTATGTTCCTCGACCTAGATCGATTTAAAAAAATTAACGATCGACTCGGCCATGATGTCGGGGATTTATTATTAATTGAAGTAGCAAAAAGATTACGTGGATGTTTACGTTCAAAAGATATCGTTGCCCGCCAAGGCGGAGATGAATTTACGATTCTATTACCAGATATGTACTCTGAAAAAAGTGCTTCTTTTATAGCTGAACAAATTTTAACTATCTTAAATAAGCCTTACTTTATTAAAGATGAAGAACTTTCTGTTACACCGAGTATCGGAATTGCGATGTACCCTGACTACGGAACCGATGTAACCGAATTAATGAAAAATGCAGATATGGCTATGTATCGAGCAAAAGCTAATGGGAAAAATAGATTCATTTTCTTCTCAAAAGAAATGAGTATTGCGCAAAATGAAATACACTTCCTAGAAGGTGAACTTTCAAAAGCTCTACAACAAAATGAATTTTTCCTTGAATATCAACCACAAGTAAATACAAAAACAAAACAAATTATCGGTTTTGAGGCATTAATTCGCTGGAAACATCCAAAACTCGGAATTGTATCGCCTGCCCAATTCATTCCTCTAGCAGAGGAAACAGGATTTATTATTGAACTTGGTAATTGGATTTTACGTACCGCCTGCTTAGAAGCAAAAAAGTGGCATAACCAAGGATTTTCTCACTTAAAGGTTGGTGTAAATTTATCTGTTGTTCAATTCAATCACGCAGATTTAATATCAACTATTTCAAAAGTCTTGGAAGAAACCGAACTAAAGCCGGAAGCGCTAGATATTGAGATTACAGAAAGTATCGCGATTAATCAAAATCATTCTGTAATTGCTAAACTAGAAGAACTTCAAAATCTTGGTATTCAAATTTCAATTGATGATTTTGGAACTGGTTATAGTTCTTTAGCTTATTTAACGAAATATCCAATCAATACATTAAAAATTGCTCGAGAATTTATTTGTGGAATTACAAATAGCCCTTTAGAAGAAGCCATTATCGCTTCCATTATTACGCTATCAAAAGAATTAAATTTAGAGGTTATTGCGGAAGGTGTAGAAACAGAAGAACAATGGAAGTTTTTACACGAGCAAAACTGTGACCACATTCAAGGATTCCTCTTTAGCAAACCTGTTTCTAGTAAAGATGTTTGGATGTTACTCCATAAAAAAACAACCGTCTAAGTAAGACGGTTGCTTTTTAATACTCAAAAGGCATATCTGAAGCTAATTGTACCTCTTGATCATTATGAGAAATTACTTGGCTTTTCTCTAAAGCTGTATCTGCTAATGAAATACCCCATGCCATCGCTAACGTTAATAGACTACCAATAAGTAGTTTTTTCATATTCCATCACCCACATTTTTCTTTTAATATATCATGAAAATTTATCCATATCGTATGCAATTATGCATATCTATTTTTTAGGTCGTTTTTATTTCTTCATTTTTTTTATAAGCGTTTCTTTATACGCATGCATTTCTAATATATCGAAAAAGAAGCAAGCTTTTTCATAAGCATCTTCAATCTCTGCCCCATCATACTCTAGCTTTTCTAAGCATTCACCTTTTTGATAGTATAACTGTCCAATCAATGCCATACTATTAATTCGACATGATATTTCAATGGCTTTATTTATTTGATAAAGTGCTTCTTCATATTGATTATCTAAGTATAATGTTTTTGCATGATTATGTCTTACCTTCACATCAAACTCTTTATTTTCAGGCAATGCCTCTAATTGCTTTAATATACCTTCAAATAACTCCATACCCTTCTTAAAATAACCATTTTCAGCATAAATATTTGCAATTGCATTTTCTATATAAAGTTTTTGATACACGTCTATTCCAGTTAACTGTTGATTTAGTAGCTTTTTTAGCTCCAGAATACAATATTCATAATCAATCTTCTTTAGCACATACGCGGATACATGATATTGCCATTGAAGAAACTGCTGAAACTCAGGATGATATTCTTCCTTTTTCAGTTCATTCCATACTTTATTATATATTTCTTTATATTTCTTTTGCTTACAAAGCATAATGATTTGATCTTTTAACTGCTTTTTCCTCTCGATATCAGAATAAATGAGTACCTCATAAAAATGAATAATGGGAACTTGTAACTTTGCTGCAATACCTTGCAATATATCCATACTTGGGTATACCGCGCCCGACTCAATTCTGCTCACCTCCGATTGATGACATACATTATCGGAGAGTTGTTTCTGTGTTAATCCTCTCATTCCCCTAATTTTCTTTATTTCGCTTCCTAGTTTTTCTGCGTGCATACTTGCTCACCGTCCCATTATAACAATCTAATTTTTTCAAGTTGTCATACCACTACAATAATGTGAATTCGACAATTTTTGATATGAAATAATGCATAATATATATAAAATTCCGCAAATTCTTCATATAATTCATCTCACATACAATAATAGATTAGAAGTTTTATAGATAAATTATAGAAAACTTGCTCGTGCTTTTCGTTACATTCGGTCTTCTTTATCCTTTATCAGCAGAAGCTGTTCACACCCAAGAATTAGACAAAAATGAAGTAAAAGTTGAAATTGCTCAGCCTAGTTTAACAATAAAAAAATTAACACAACCTCAAAATAATACGAAAAAAATATGGTGAAAAAGTATTTAAAAGATGAGATAAACGAGGCTAAAGCTCAACAAGAGTGAGTGACAACTGAAATGAATGTAGATTCCCAACCTACAAATAAAGAAACAAAAGAAAGTCAAACCGAAGTTCGCCTTGCACAAACTTACGAAAATTATAAAGTATATGGCCAAGATCTTATTGTAAAAGTAGATAAAAATGGAGTAATTACAACTGTTAGTGGTAAAGTTGTCCAAAATTTAGACCAACAACTTAATCTTACTATAACAAATTTTTTGTCGAAAAATGAAGTAAAATCTAAATTACGCGATATACTTCAAATTCTGAGCGATGCGACTGCGACGAAACTTTCTATTGAAATACTTGTTTATAAGAAAAAAGAAGTTTACCACTCGTAGGTAAACTTCTTTTCATATCCATCCCTTTTCTTCCGCAATTGTAATTGCCTCAATTCTATTTTTCGCTTCCAGTTTTGCTAATACTTCCGAAATATAATTACGCACTGTACCAGGCGAAAGATAGAGCATCTTAGCAATTTCATTTGTAGTCTTTCCTTCTTTCGCAAGTACCAGCACTTCTTTTTCACGATCTGATAGCGGATTTTGTTCCTGCCATAAGCCAAACATTAGCTCCTGCGAAATTTCTCGCTTCCCTTTCATGACATTTCGAATTGCTGAAGCTAAATCTTCACTCGGGCTATCCTTTAATAAATACCCGTGAACACCAGTTTTCATTGCCCTTTCAAAATAACCAGGACGCGCAAATGTTGTTAAAATCATTACTTTACAAGATGATTGTTCTTTCTTTAAAATTTCAGCAACATCTAAACCACTTTGGATCGGCATTTCAATATCCATAATACTTATATCTGGCTTTAACGATTCGATTAATTTTAACGCTTCTTCACCATTCGCAGCTTGCCCAACTACTTCAATATCATCTTCCAGATCAAGCAGGGCTCCTAATGCACCACGAAGCATCCGCTGATCTTCTGCAATAATAATTCGAATCATGCCCTCACCTCATCTTTTCCTGTTCTAATTACAATTGGAACTTTCACCGTTAACAGTGTCCCTGGATTGATCGTATCCAGTTCAACTATTCCATCAATAAGGGAAATCCGCTCCTTCATACCTCGAATACCGTTTCCATCATGACTTTGATTTTCCAAACCTATGCCATTATCTTCTACTTTCAAAATCAACTCACCTTGTGATTCTAATATAGAAACTGCACATGACTTTGCCTTACTATGCTTCACGACATTCGTAACAGCTTCACGTAAACACATACCTAAAATATTTTGTTCAATTGGTGATAATGAGCTAGAATTAGCCTCCTGCTTTACTTCTAATTCAATATTGGCAGCTTGCAAAATCGCTTTTATTTGCTCAATTTCTTCTTCCACTGTAATCATACGCATATCAGAAATTAACTCGCGCAGTTGTTTTAAAGCAGTACGAGATGTTTGTGTAATCTCCTTCGCCTCTATACTTGCGCGTTCTGGATTCTTCACAATCAATTTCTCCACAAGCTGACTCTTTAAAGTAATAAGAGATAACGTATGCCCTAACGTATCATGAAGATCTCTTGCGATTCGCTGACGTTCTTCACGTTTTACTAAGTCTTTAATTTGTTCGTTTGCTTCGTTTAGTTGATTTTTTAACATCTTTTTCTGATTAAAATTACGCATTCCAAATGGCGTAAGTAGCATTAAAATAAACATCGGAACGATATTCACTAAACTCGGGATTGTTAGTTGTTTAACATTTATAAATATAAAAGCTCCAAGCATTACAACTAATAAACATAACAACACACGAAATGCCTTCTTACTTGGCGCAAATCCCATCGCACTTGCCGTAAAAAAGCCAAAGAATATCATGAAAGGATTATAAAATACGGCAAATAAACAGGTTAGTATCATTTGAATACACGCCCACAACACGAACGTCCTCTGAACAAAATAAAGTTGACGGTATGTGATAATGAAAACTATCAACATACCGATCCCTATTACAAGCTTCCATCCCGATACTTGTGTTAAATTATAAATTGGAAATAATAAATACACTAACCACATATATGGGAAGAAACCCATATGTTTCGGAAAAAACTCAAACCTCTTCTTCTCTATCATTTATACCGCTTCCTGTCTTTTTCTTATATATATTGATACTACAACAAATATAAGGAAATAACCTCCTAGTACCGCGATATTTTCCCACCCAATCGATTTTCCAGCTACAATGTCCCATGCACCGCTTCCAAAGTGGTATGTTGGTGTCCATTCACCGATAGATCTTAATATTTTCGGGAACACTTCAATTGGCATCCATAACCCGCCAATTACAGCTAGACTCATATTTAAAATATTGGCTAAACCAGCTGCTGCATCCGCCTTCTTAATTGAACCTATTACTGTTCCAAGGGCTAAAAATGGTGTCACGCCTAGTAATAGCCATAATCCGGCACCAATCCATTGGCCTATCGTTAACTCAACATTATTAATTAATATTCCTGCCATAAAAATAACTAAGATTGAAAAAGCATTCACTACTGTTTGAGCAATAATTTTAGCTGCTAAATATGCCCCCTCTGGAAGCGGTGTAATTTTTAACAAATGTGTCCATCCTTGCCCTTTTTCCTGAGAAAGTCTCACACCGAAACTAAAAAGGGCAGTCCCTACAATACTGAAAGTCGCCATTGAAATTAAATAATGTGCTTTCCATGCATCTCCGTTTTGCGGGACTTGAACAACATTTGTAAAGATGTAATAAAACATAACTGGCATTAATAATGAGAAAAAGATGAATAATTTATTGCGGAACGTACGTAAAACCTCTATTTTACATTGCATCCATAATGCTCTCATGCGATTCCCTCCTTCTGATTTGCAACAAACTGTTCAAATGCTTCATCGAGGCTTCCACGTTCAACTGAAACGTCTGTTACAGGTAGATTCCTCTGATAAATTGCTTGTAAAGTGGCATCTGTATCTTCCGTCGTTAAAGTGAAGCGCCCTTCATTTGACTGTACTTCTGTTACATGCGGTAATTCCTTTAGTAAACTCTTAGGAATTTTCTCTTTCGAATAAAACGAGATTGTTTTTCGAGAAATCGTCGCTTTCATCTCATCTGGTGTGCCATCTGCGATAATCTTTCCGTTCGCAAATAATAAAATTCGATCTGCTAGCGCATCCGCTTCTTCTAAATAATGTGTTGTTAAAATAATCGTTTTCCCTTCACTTGCTAATTTTCTAATCGTTTCCCAAAACGTTTTTCGAGATGTTATGTCCATCCCTACAGTTGGTTCATCTAAAAATAACAACTCTGGATTCCCTGCAAGTGCCAGCGCAAAATTTAACCTTCTCTTTTGGCCACCCGATAATTTCTCACATCTTTGCTTTCTTTCTGGTTCTAAGTTTGACAACTGCAGTAATATTTCTTTCTCTACAGGATTCGTATAATAACTACGGAATAACTCAATTGCCTCTTCTACCGTGATACTATCAATTACACTTACTTCTTGTAGCATCGCACCAAGGCTATTACGAACATCTCTATGCTTCGGACTCTTTCCAAATATAGAGACATTCCCCTCTGTCGGATCTTTTAATCCGAGCATCATTGAAATTGTCGTTGTTTTCCCCGCACCATTTGGACCGAGTAATGCTACTATTTGCCCTTTATTTACATGAAATGAAACGTTATTTACTGCTTTTTTATGTTTAAATGTTTTAGAAACACCATTTACTTCAATAATCTTTTCCATCTCTCCACCCCCGCCGTTTCTTATATTTACATTGTATGTTCTGGAAAAGTTAGGAAACAGTATGATGCGTCATGACATCAATATGACAATTGTCATGTATTCTTTATGAGAGGAATCAACCCGCATACCGCACGCGAGTAGCAGTACAAAAATAAACATGATACAATCGGATAAGACATATATTCGAGGAAGGACAGTGGTTTTCATGATTATTCGTAATGAACAAGATTTAGAAGGTTTACGAAAAATCGGCCGCATCGTTGCACTTGCACGCGAAGAAATGAAAAAGCAAGCGAAGCCAGGTATGACAACGAAAGAGCTTGATTTAATTGGTAAAAAAGTATTAGATGAGCACGGTGCTATTTCAGCGCCTGAAAAAGAATATAAATTCCCAGGTGTAACTTGCATTAGTGTAAACGAAGAAGTTGCTCACGGCATTCCAAGCGATCGCGTATTAAAAGAAGGCGATTTAGTAAACGTAGACGTATCGGCCGCACTTGACGGATATTATGCAGATACAGGTATCTCATTTGTTCTTGGCGACGATGAAGAAAAAGAAAAACTTTGCCAAGCAGCAGTAGACTCATTTTGGGAAGCAATGAAAAAAGTAAAAGCTGGCTCAAAACAAAATCAAATTGGTCGTGCTGTTTCTAACTTTGCACATAAAAATGGATATAATGTAATCCAAAACTTAACTGGTCACGGCATTGGTCTTAGCTTACACGAAGCCCCAAATCACATCTTAAGCTACTATGATCCAATGGATAATGCACTTCTAAAAGACGGCCTTGTTATCGCTGTAGAACCATTCATCTCTATGAAAGCTGATCATATTATTGAGCGCGGTGATGATGGTTGGACATTCGTTACACCAGACAAAAGCCTTGTTGCACAATGTGAACATACAGTTGTCGTAACACGCGGTGAACCGATTATTCTAACAGAAATCTAAAATAAAAAACGATCGATTTGTAGATTTCTTCTACTAAAACGGTCGTTTTTTTCACTTTTGGAAAATATATGAAATGTTATTGAACTCTTTATCATTTAAGTATATAATCTTTAGCGGAGGTTATTCATCATTATCTTTAACAAAAGATGATATCACTATAGTTTGAAATACCTTCTTTTTTATTATGTAAAATAACTTCAAAAATGACCGGAAAAATGATTTAGTCGAATATTCTAAACACCTTATATTCGTCTAATATGTAAGGAACAATAATACCTAAGCTTCGGTCCACTAAGCGTACAACTCTCTTTTGACAAAACAGATAACTATGTTCAAAGTACATATTGTCTTCATCCTGACCAAAATCAACCCTATCTAGATTTTTATTTCCACATAACTTTAAGGCGAAAAACTGGCCTTCACAATGGGATACATTACTTTGGTTAGCATGTATCGTAAAACTTACCTTTATAACCATTCTTTTTTACCAACTTTACATGAAAATCATCTCACATATAAAGGGCTGATATCGTTCCTTTTATCAGTGTTTTTTCGACATTTTTTGTCGAATTATGCATATTTCATTCCATATAACTGTTTGAATATGCATTTTGTTTTACGTTATACATAATATTACTTTGAACATAATTTGTTTTTATCAGAGAACGTGTATAGAAACGGAGGGATAGTAAAAACAAATAGCTTATAACAAATAACTTTTTTATATTCCATTTGTTCATATGGAATAAGTCCCCAATGGACAAATGAATGTTCAAGGGAGGAAAAATGAAAAAACTTTTAAATATATGTTTAATTGTATTTGTACTATTTTCACAGTTTATTAGTTTCCCATACAATCAAGCAAAAGCTGAAACGTTAAAGGAAACTTCTTTATTTGACACTGTTGAAATGAAAGATGCAACTGGTCATATTATTGACGAAGCATTAAATCCTAAAAACTTAATAAAGTTAGGATCCACCATTCAGTTAGAATATGCTTGGTCAATAAAAGATTCTCAAGTTTTACATGCAAACGATACAGCAGTGCTTCAAATACCACTTGCATTAAAAGTATCTAAAGATACGCAAGGAGATTTGGTGGTTGATCAAAAACATATTGGTCAATATTTTGTGACAGCTAAAGATAACAAACTGAAACTAATATTTAATGATCAAGTAGAAACTTCAAAAGATGCTAAAGGTAAAATTAAACTTGAAACTGTATTTAATCCAACTTTAAAATCCGATACAAAATCAGTTCAAATTGCTTTCCCTTTAGGTACGATGATTCATTCTATATCCGTTCCTGTTCAATTGGAAGATACTAAAGATAAAGAACAACCGGTTAAAGAAGCTGAAAAAGATGTAGCTAAACCTGCTACCGGGAAGCAAGAACAAGATCCAGCTAAGCCTGCTACTGAGAATCCGGAACAAAATGCAGCTAACAAACCTGCTGAGAATCCAGAACAAAACACAGCTAGCAAACCTGCTGGAAATCCAGAACAAAACGCAGCTAACAAACCTGCTAAGAATCTAGAACAAGACCCAACTAACAAAACTGCTGAGAATCCGGAACAAAATACAGCTAACAAGCCTGCTGAGAATCCGGAACAAGAGTCAGTTAACAACCCTACTGAGAATCCAGATCCATCTCCCAAACAAATAACGGAGAAAATTTTAACAAGTGTAAAATTGACGGACAAGGATGGGAAACCATTTAATAACGATGATAATCGTCCGAGCACAGATTCCCCTGCCAACATTGAGTTTGAATGGGAGCTGTTAAAATCAATGAATGTAAAAAGTGGAGATTACTATATTTTTGATCTTCCGAAACATTTTAAGATTTACAATACAATTAAAAGCCCCTTATATGATGATAAAAATAATGTGATTGGGGAATTTATCGTTACAAAAGATGGGAAAGTCACCATGACATTTAACGAATATGTTGAAACCCATCCAGATGTTGTTGGTAATCTTAAATTAAAAACAGAGTTCAATAAAGACGAAATCAAAGGGACAACAACACAGGAAATTCCTTTCCCAATTAAGGATAAAGATGTTTCTATTACAATTGATTTCAAACCAAATATAGAAACAGCTACGAACAAAAAAGGATTGCCTGATAGACCAATTAATACAAATGAAATTAATTGGACAGTAGAAATGAATAAAACGAAGGATACCCTTACAAACGCTGTTTTCAAAGATAATATTCCACAAGATACAAGCCTAAATAAAGACTCTATTAAAGTTTATCATTTAGATGTGGATATTAACGGGAACGTAAAACGTGGTGCGGAAGCTGACCCAAGTGAGTACAAAATCGTTTCATCCGATGGTTCAAAGTTAGAGATTGCTTTTAAGGATAAAATCAATCAAGCGTATCAAATTGAATATGCAACAAAAATAACCGATGAAAATGCAACGAATTTCAGAAATGATGTCACGATAACAAGCGATAATCAGTCCCAACAAAAAGCAAATGCCACTGTAACTGTATCTCGTGGTACACATTTAGATAAAACAAGTAAATATGATCCCAAGACACAAACAATCGAATGGACAATTACTTACAATGGCGATCAAAGAGATATCAAAAAAACAGATGCGCTTTTAAAAGATATTTTTGACAATACACATGAACTTGATGAAAATTCTATTGTCGTAAAAAATGCTGCTTATGATGATAAAGGAAAACTTGTGACTGGTGATACTGCTAATAATTACACTGTAAACAAAAAGAACAATGGGTTCGATTTACAATTTAATGAAGATATTAACAGTGCTTATGTAATCACCTATAAAACAAAGCCAACTGATAAAGTCATAAAAGATGGAAAAGTCAAAAATACAGTTACCGCAGATAATGGTTCAAGTAAAGAAAATGAGGCTAGCTTCAAGCAGCAAAACATTATTAAATCTAATAATAAAGCTGACACAAACTACAAAGACAAAACAACAACTTGGACAATTATAGTAAATAATAACAACTATCCATTAAACAACGCGACCATTACGGATACCTTTGATCATGGTGGATTGCAATTAAAAGATAAGCAACTAGAAATTAAAGACGGAGATTATACTCTTCAAGCTGGGACTGACTATGTTTTAGATGTGACGGATAAAGGTTTCAATATTACTCTTATAGGTACATATCAGTCTAATATGACAAAGACATTAGTCGTAAAATATACTACAGACTTTGATTATACAAAATTAGAAAGTGGCCAAACTTCATTTAAAAATACAGGTAACTTATCTTGGATAGATACCGATTCTAAGCCACAATCAAATAAAGATGCAGCGAATTTTGATCCTGATACTTTCACAAAGGCGAATGGGTATAAATACGGTTCTTATAACGCCCAAACAAAGGAAATTACTTGGATAATAGGCTTCAATTATAATAATGTTGAGATTAAAGATCCTTATGTTATAGACGTAATAAAAGATAAACAAAAGTTAGTACCAGGATCCATTGAAGTACGTGACATGATTTTAAATGGAAGCCCGGATAATGCAAGACCTGGTAATGCTGTACCAACTGAGCAATATGAACTTGAAGAACCTACAGATAAAAATAACAACACCCTAAAGGTTCATTTCAAACAATCAATTAATTCACCTTATTATATTATCTTTAAAACAAGCCTTGATGGTGAGCTTATCCAAGCTACCTACAACAACGAGGCCGATTTAAAAGATGGCTCTAAAATTGTTAACACTCTTAAAGGTGATACTCAAGTAAATAAAGGTGGCAGCTTCGTCACAAAAAAAGCTGTACAAGACGACAACTATATTAATTGGAGTATCGCAATTAATGAAAGCCAATCAACCATCGCAGACGCGGTTGTAACAGACGATCCAACAGATAATCAAGTGCTTGTGGAAGATTCATTCCACTTATACCCGACTACTGTTGATCCATATGGAAATTTAACAAAAGATACAGCAAATGAATTAAAAAAAGGAACAGACTATAAGTTAACGATCACAACAGACAATAAGACCGGAAAGCAACATTTCGAAATTGCCTTCTTGAAAAAAATTGATCGAGCTTATATTTTAGAATACCGCTCATTTATTAATGCAGACGATAAAGAAAAAGTAAGTAATAAAGCAAAAATCGCAGGTAATAGTTTAACAGTAAAAAATACTGAAACTACTGAAACGATTGAAGTTCGAATGTCTTCCGGTTCCGGTGGGGGCTCTGCTACTAAAGGCCGCGGAAACCTTGAAATTATAAAGGTAGATAACGACAATAAGAACGCACCATTGGCCGGAGCAGAATTTACTTTATACGATCGTACAGGGAAAACCGTTATCCGTAAAATAACAACAGACAAAGACGGTATCGCTAAGTTTAATAACTTAAAACGCGATAAATATTTATTAAAAGAAACGAAGGCCCCAGCAGGCTATGTAATTAGCTGGGATCTAAAGCAAGGCAGACTTGTTGAACTTGGTTCACAAGAAACGACAACATACAAACTTAGCAATAAGAAATTCGTTGGTAAAGCTGTGCTTACAAAGGTTGATGACCTGAATAATAACGAAACACTTAAAGGTGCAGTTTTCGCCTTACTAGATAGAAATAACAAAGTAATTCCTGGCTACGAAAAATTAACAACTAATGAAAATGGACAAATTACTGTAGATCCATTGAAACCTGGAACTTATCAATTAAAGGAAATCGAAGCTCCAGTTCATTATGATCTAAATAGCCAACCAATCTGGTTTACTGTCTCAGAAGATCAAACAACAGTAATTAATGTAACTGCTAAAAATAGTCTGAAGAAGGGTTCAGTCATCTTAACGAAATTTGATGAGAATAAGAAACTTCTTGAAGGTGCCATTTTTAGCTTACAAGACGAAAAAGGTAAAGTAATCCCTGGCTATGAACAATTAACAACAAATAAAGATGGATATATTGAAGTAAAAGACTTACGTCCTGGCAAATATCAATTTGTTGAGACACAAGCTCCTCTTCATTACGTTACAGACCCGACACCTATTAAGTTTGAAATTGAAAAAGGACAAACAAAGGCGGTATCTGTCAAAGCAGAAAATAACCTAATTAAAGGTGGCGTCACTTTAACGAAAGTTGACGACGTTGAAGAAAATGTAACTCTTGAAGGTGCGGTATTTAAAATAGTCAATGAAAAAGGCGATACAATTCAACAAAACTTAAAAACAGGATCAGATGGAAAGTTAATCGTTAAAAACTTAGAGCCTGGTAAATATAAATTTATCGAAACAGAAGCTCCTAAGTACTATGAATTAAATAAAGAACAGATTGATTTCACTATTGAAAAAAGTCAAACCTCCTTCGTTTCTGTTACTGCAAAGAACAGTTTAACGAAAGGTGACGCTGAATTAGTAAAAGTTGATAACGTTGATAAGAAAGAATCTCTAGAAGGTGCAGTCTTCAAGGTTATTGACGAACACGGAAAAGATGTTCATACTGACTTAACTACAGATGCTGAAGGGAAAATTAAGGTTTCTGATTTACGTCCTGGCAAATATCAATTTGTTGAAACACAGGCTCCTGAGCATTATAAACTAAGCACAGAACCTATCAACTTCACAATTGAGAAGGGCCAAAAAGAAATCATCACTGTTACAGCAGAAAATCGTTTAGTACCGGGTAATGTTGAACTATTAAAAGTGGATGATGTGGATGGGAATGCTCTTGAAGGAGCAGTCTTCAAGATCGTTGACGAAAATGGAAAAGATGTTCATACGAACCTTATTACTAACAAAGAAGGGAAAATAGCTGTTTCTGGACTACGTCCTAGTAAATATCAGTTCATCGAAACAAAAGCTCCTGAACACTATGATTTAAACAAGAAACCGATTGATTTCACTATCGAGAAAAGTCAAACTGCTACAAAATCTATTACAGCTACAAACAGCTTAACTAAAGGCGGTATTGAATTAACGAAAGTAGATTCTTTAAACGATAAAGAAAAACTTGAAGATGCCGTATTTAAAATCGTTAACGACAAAGATGAAGACGTTCATACAAACCTTACTACTGATAAAGAGGGAAAATTAGTAGTAAAAGATTTACGTCCTGGCAAATACAAAATTGTCGAAACAAAAGCTCCTATTTACTACGATGTAAATATAGAGCCTATTGAATTTACAATTGAAAAGAGTCAAAAAGAACTCCTTCCACTTACATTTAAAAATAGTTTAACGAAAGGAAAAGTTAAACTAATTAAAGAAGATGATGTGGACAGCAAAATAGCTCTTGCCGGTGCGGTATTCAAATTACAAGACGCAAACGGTACAGAAATTGCAAAAGATTTAAAAACAGATGATTATGGAGTACTAGTTATTCCTGATTTAGCACCAGGGGATTATCAATTTATTGAAACAGAAGCCCCTGCACATTATAAATTAGATCAAACACCTATTAAGTTCACGATTAAAAAAGGTAGCAAGGATGATCTGCCAGTCCCTGTAATTGTAAAAAATAGTTTACTTACAGGTGGCGTCACTTTAACAAAAGTAGATGACGTTGATGGCACTACACTTGAAGGTGCGGAATTTATAATCGTTGACGCTCATGACACTAAAAAGGTAATTCGCAAAGGCTTAACGACTGATGAGAACGGTATAGTTACCGCTTCTGATTTACGTCCGGGAGATTATCAATTTATTGAAGTAAAAGCTCCAAAAGATTATGACTTAAGCAAAGACCCTATTCCGTTCACTATCGGAAAAAGTCAAAAAGAAAATATTACCGTTACTGCTAAAAACAGCTTAACGAAAGGTGCTGTCACTTTAACAAAAATCGATGACATCGATCGTACGATGCTGAAAGGCGCAATCTTTAAAATCGTTGACATGGACGGTAAGGAAGTTCATACAAACCTTGTTACAGACGACAACGGCGAAATTTCTGTTTCTGATTTACGTCCGGGAGACTATCAATTCATTGAAACAAAGGCTCCTGAGCACTATGTATTAGACGAAACACCGATTCCATTTACAATTGAAAGAAGTCAAACGAAAAAGATTACTGTTACAGGTAAAAACACTTTAACAAAAGGTAGCGTTGAATTAACTAAAATTGACGATATTGATACTGATACAAAACTTGCTAACGCTGTATTTAATTTATTAGATGCAGATGGAGAGCTAGTTGAAGAAAGCTTAAAAACAAATAGTGAAGGAAAAATTGTTGTTGAAAATCTACGTCCTGGTACGTATCAATTCGTTGAGATAACAGCCCCTGAACATTACGATTTAAATAAAAAACCTATCGTATTTACAATTAAGAAAAGCCAAACTGAAATTCTTCATGTTACAGCTAAAAATGCTCTAACAAAAGGTGCAGTGGAACTTTCTAAAGTGGATAACATCGATGACACTACCCTTGAAGGTGCAGTATTTAACATTGTTGATATGAAGGGTACTGTAATTCATAAAGACCTTGTTACAAATGGTAAAGGGAAGATCGAAATTAACGACCTACGTCCTGGTGATTACCAATTCATCGAAACAGAAGCTCCTAAGCATTACGTTTTAGATGAAACACCAATCAATTTCACTATTGAAAAAGGACAGAAGAAAACTATTTCTTTAACTGCTAAAAATAGTTTAAAACAAGGTAGTATCGAATTAATTAAAGTTGATGATTTAAACGATCAAACAAAACTTGCCGATGCTGTGTTTAATTTACTAGATCAAAACGGGAAAGTACTTAAAACGGATTTAAAAACGAACAGTGAAGGAAAAATCATTGTTGAAAACTTACGTCCTGGTACGTATCAATTTGTCGAAACAACGGCTCCGAAACATTATGATTTAGACAAAAAGCCAATTGTAGTTACAGTTGAGAAAAGCCAGAAAGATATCGCTACTGTTACTATGAAAAATAGTTTAACAAAAGGCGGCGTGGACCTTACTAAAGTGGACGACGTCGATGGTACTACTCTTGAAGGCGCAGTATTTAACATTGTTGATATGAAGGGTACTGTAATTCGCGAGAAGCTTACTACAAATTCACAAGGTAAAATTAGCGTTTCTGACTTACGTCCTGGTGATTATCAATTCATCGAGACGAATGCTCCGAAACACTACGATTTAAATAAAGAACCAATTCCATTCACAATTGAAAAAGGACAAGCTGAACCGATTTCTGTTACTGCTAAAAATGGTTTAACAAAGGGTGCGGTAGAGCTTTCTAAAGTAGATGATATTGATGGTACTGTCCTTAAAGGTGCTGTATTTAAAATTGTTGATATGAACGGTAATGATGTTCGCACTGATCTTACGACAGATGCATATGGTAAAGTTGCTGTTCCTGATTTACGTCCGGGAGACTACCAGTTTATTGAAACGAAAGCTCCTGAACACTATAAATTAAATGATACACCAATTAAATTTGCAGTTAAGAAAAGCCAAAAAGAACAGCTGCAAGTTACTGCTACTAACAGCTTAACTGAAGGTGCTGTAGAGTTAATTAAAGTAGATGATGTAAACCCAGATACAAAACTTTCTGATGCGGTATTTAACATCATTGATGCGAAAGGTAAAGTTGTTCGCACGAATTTAACTACTGATGAACACGGGAAAGTTTCTGCTTCCAATTTACGACCGGGAGATTATCAATTCGTAGAAACGACAGCTCCTAAAGATTATGATTTAAATAAAACACCGATTCCTTTCACTATCGAGAAAAGCCAATCAACTCAAGTTTCTGTTACTGCTAAAAATGGCTTAACAAAGGGTGGCGTGGAATTAACGAAAGTTGACTCTTTAGATGCGAAAGAAACGCTGGAAGGTGCGGTATTTAAAATTACTGATATGAACGGTAACGACATTCGTACGAATTTAGTTACCGATAAAGATGGAAAAATCATCGCTAAAGACTTACAACCTGGAGACTATCAATTTATTGAAACGAAGGCTCCGAAACATTATGACTTAAATGAAGAACCAATTAAGTTCACAATTGAAAGAAGTCAAACAAAACATGTCTACGTTACAGCTACGAACAGCTTAACGAAAGGTAGTGTGGAGTTAATTAAAGTTGACGATGTTGAAGAAAACACAACACTTGAAGGTGCGGTATTTAAAATTATTAATAAGGATGGACACGACGTCCGTACTGATTTAACTACTGATAAAAACGGCCGTTTAGTTGTGGATGAATTACCACCAGGAGACTATGAGTTTATCGAAACAAAAGCTCCTAATCACTATGACTTAAACGAAACACCTATTAAGTTCACAGTTAAAAAAGGACAAGAAAAAATCGCTTCCGTTACTGCTACGAATAGCTTAACGAAAGGCGCTGTTGAACTTTCTAAAGTGGATGATGTTGATGGTACTGCTCTTAAAGACGCAGTATTTAAAATCGTTGATATGAACGGCAACAACGTGCGTTCTAATTTAACTACTGATAAAGATGGGAAAATTAGCGTTTCTGATTTACGTCCAGGAGACTATCAATTCGTTGAAACAAAGGCTCCTACTCATTACGACTTAAATCAAAACCCTATCAAGTTTACTGTTGAAAAGAGTCAAACGGCTAAAGCTTCTGTTACTGCTACAAATAGCTTAACGAAGGGCGCTGTTGAATTAACTAAAGTCGATGACGTTGACAACTCTACTCTTGAAGGTGCTATCTTTAAAATCGTTGATCAAAGCGGCAATGATGTTCGTACTGATTTAACTACTGATAAAGATGGGAAAATTAGCGTTTCTGATTTACGTCCAGGAGACTATCAATTCGTTGAAACGAAAGCTCCTACTGGCTATGATTTAAGTGCTAAGCCAATTCCTTTCACAATTACGAAGGGACAATCTGGGGTTACCTCTGTTAAAGCTTTAAATAGCTTAACAACAGGTTCAATTGAGTTAACTAAAGTTGATATTGATCACCGTGGAACACTTGAAGGTGCCATTTTCAATATCTTAGACCACGATGGAAAAATAATCCGAGAAGGCCTAAAAACAGACCAACACGGTAAATTAATCGTAAATGATTTGAAACCTGGTAATTATCAATTAGTGGAAACAAAGGCTCCTGAAGGCTATCAATTAGATGCTTCACCGATAAGCTTTACAATTGAAAAAGCTCAAGCTACACCACTACAAATTACAGTTTCAAATAAGAAAATCGAATCTTCACCAGGTGGAGATGATAAACCAATTACTCCTCCAAATAAAGAGGAGAAACCAGGAAAAGAAACTTCCGAAGAGCTAGAAAAAGGAAATCTTGAGACTCACGGAAAAGAAACTTCTGAGGAACTAGAAAAAGGAAATCCTGAAACACAGACAAACAAACAGCAAGATGATCGAAATATAGATAAAAAACTTCCAAATACAGGTCATAAAAAAGATCATACACAAGCAGCAGGTATCGTTCTTCTACTAGCTGGATTGTTAAGTATTTTAGCCACAAAACGTAAAAAACATTATAAATAATATGTTTTACAGCCAATCAATTTATTAGTTGATTGGCTGTTTTTTTTGTGCAAAAAAGACGATACACAAAGTATCGTCTTTTTAACGGGGTGAGGCTGTCCAAAAGTACGGAAAACTCTTGAACAGCCTCGTATTTTCATATGGATGCCTTACATATATCACTGATGACAATTATGAAATGCGGAAACATAGTTACCATCACATGATTGAAACAAAAAAAAAGAAAAGAAACCCTATAACGGGTCCCTTTTCCCTACATAATCTAAAGTTTGGGTACACTAGATTCATGCAATGTAGGAGCCTTCAGAACAGAAAGCGAACCTTCATTTAAAATGATAGCATACATATATCCGCTGAAAATATGCAAATGTGCATATAGCGTTTTTTATTTCTCAACATATATTTATTGAAAATTCAGATATATAAAGGTAAGATAAAGTGAAACTTTAATCAGTGAGGGTTTTGTCCATCCCTCATTGATTATTAGCCCACACCAATCGGGCTTTTACGGGCAGTTGATCTCCCATCTAACTTCTTTGCTTTACAGCTGAATTTTGAGATGGGGGTTTTACTGCCCAAAAATAGCGGGATATAGTCGTTATCCGTCTTCTTTTGTCAGTCAGAGAGAATAGAAGAATGGGAGAGGAAAAAATGAGAAAATCACTGAAACAAAAAATAGTAAGCTCCTTGCTTGCTGTATCACTCGCCGTTAGCTTAGCTCCAATCGGGCAAGCAAAAGCTGATTCCACGTCAGAAATTACACAGACTCCACCTATTACAAAACAAGTTGATGCAAACCGCGCCATCGAGCATATCCGTTTCTTATCCGAAACAATCGGTCCCCGTCCGGGTGGTACAAAATCAGAAGAATGGGCTTCTCGCTATGTTGGTATGAAGCTTAAATCAATGGGATATGAAGTAGAGTATCAGCCCTTTCAAGTGCCGGATCAATACGTTGGATTTATCGAATCACCATTAGGGACAAAGCGTAATTGGCAAGCTGGTGCTGCTCCAAATGCACTAATTTCTACAGAAGCTGTTACAGCTCCGCTTATCTTTGTTCAAGGTGGTACAAAATTAGACGATATTCCAAATGAGGTAAACGGAAAAATTGTTTTATTCGAAAGAGGTGCAACAGTAGCAGATTATAATAAACAGGTTGAAAATGCTGTTAGTAAAGGGGCAAAAGGTGTTCTTTTATACAGCTTAATTGGTGGACGCGGAAACTATGGACAAACTTTCAATCCTCGCTTAACTAAAAAACAGGCTATCCCTGTCTTCGGTCTTGCTTATGCTCAAGGAAATGCATTTAAAGAAGAAATCGCTAAAAAAGAGACAACAATTCTTTCCCTAAAAGCGAGACATGAATCTAATTTAACATCCTTAAATGTCATCGCTAAAAAGAAACCAAAAAATAGTACAGGTAATGAAAAAGCTGTTGTTGTAAGTTCACACTATGATAGTGTCGTTGGAGCACCTGGGGCAAATGATAATGCTTCTGGTACAGGATTAGTATTAGAATTAGCTCGTGCTTTTCAAAATGTAGAAACTGATAAAGAAATTCGTTTTATTGCTTTTGGTTCTGAAGAAACTGGCTTACTTGGCTCTGATTATTATGTTAATAGTCTGTCCCAAAAAGAACGTGATCGAATTTTAGGTGTCTTTAACGCAGACATGGTTGCAACAAATTATGATAAAGCAAAGAATTTATATGCAATGACTCCTGATGGATCAACGAACCTTGTAACAGATGCTGCCTTACAAGCAGGTAAACAATTAAATAATGATCTCGTTCTTCAAGGAAAATTCGGCTCTAGTGATCACGTACCATTTGCTGAAGTGGGTATTCCTTCTGCACTATTTATTTGGATGGGTGTCGATAGTTGGAATCCATTAATCTATCATATCGAAAAGGTATATCACACGCCTCAAGATAATGTATTTGAGAACATTTCACCAGAACGTATGAAAATGGCATTAGAAGTTATCGGAACTGGTGTTTATAACACCCTTCAAAAACCTGTTGCTCAAACTGAACAAAAAGCTGCTTAATCATTTAAAAGACCACTGATTTAATTAGTGGTCTTTTATTGAGAAAAAATATATATGCATAAAAGCATATTTTTTCCTATTCATTATCGTATACAATATTAACTGTAACAAAAATGATTACAACTAATAAGGAGGCTTTTCTACTATGAAAAATATGATTTTAGCCGGCGCATTAACTTTAACAGGAATTACTGGCGCTACCGCGTTTATTCCTGAAACAAAAGTCGCTGCTGCCGCTCAAGAACAAAGCTTTACAAAATTTTATTCTTTGCAAACTGGAGCTAGTTCTGAACAAGAACCTATTTTCCTTCAAAAGGGACAAGAGCTAACAATTCAACCTAACAGCAAAACTCCTAGTTACAGTGTTTATGACTCAAATCATAACCTTATTGGGCGTTATTCTGATGGTTACGGCCGAATTTTCACTGCAAAAACAGATGGAAATATGTACGTTCAACTTCATGCACCTTACGTTTACTATAGTCCTGTTAGCTTTTCTGTTACTTATACTATTCAATAGAAAAAGGGCCTCTTACAAGGCCCTTCTTTATGAAACAAATCCAATACTCGATCTCTCCACCTTTTCTTCCATCGTAACCCCTCTGTCACTTATATAAGACGATGCAAACTCTCCTTTTGTTGGATAATTTTTTTATTATTCCATATAAAAAAGCAATCACAACATCATGTGATTGCTTTTTATTTAAAACGAACAGTCGGCTCCGCTTTTCTTTATGTCCAGCTCCAGCGGCTAGAATACTCGGTGGCTTCGCGCCTTCCTCCGAGGCAAAGTACGCCTCTCTGTCAGGAGCTCCATCCACCTCCTATTCTAAACGAGCCGCTTCCGCTCTTCTTTATTACATTTTTTCTGGTGCAGATACTCCTACGATTGCTAATGCATTTTGAAGTGTCGTGCGTACTGCTTTCATTAATTCGTAACGAGCTTTACTTAATTCTAAGTTATCTTGGTTTAATACTTTTTCTGCATTGTAGAAGCTGTGTAATGCTGCAGCTAATTCAAATGCATAGCTTGTAATGCGGTGTGGCAGACGTTTTTGCGCTGCATCCGCAACTACAGCCGGGAATTCACCAAGTTTTTTCAGTAACTCTACTTCTTTCTCAGAAGTAACAAGTTTGTAATTCACATCTCCGCCTGTAGCTAATCCTAACTCTTCACCTTGACGAAGGATACTGCATACACGAGCATGTGCATATTGTGCATAGTATACTGGGTTTTCATTAGATTTTGATACAGCTAAGTCCATATCGAAGTCTAAATGAGAATCACCGCTACGCATTGCGAAGAAGTATCGCATTGCGTCCACGCCTACTTCTTCCATAAGCTCACGAAGTGTAACTGCTTTACCTGTACGCTTACTCATTTTCATTTTTTCACCATTTTGGTACAGTTGTACCATTTGGATGATTTCTACTTCAAGTGTTTCTTTATCGTAACCTAGTGCTTGAATAGCAGCCTTCATACGAGGAATGTAACCGTGGTGGTCAGCACCCCAAATGTTGATTAGCTTATCGAAACCACGCTCTAATTTATCACGGTGATAAGCGATATCTGGCGTTAAGTATGTGTAAGAACCATCATTTTTAATTAATACACGGTTTTTGTCGTCACCGTAAGTCATTGAACGGAACCAAGTTGCTCCGCCTTCTTCAAAGATTTCGTCACGCTCTTTTAATACAGCAAGAGCCTGATCAATTTTTCCGTTTTTGTATAATGATGTTTCTGAGAACCACACATCGAAGTTAACACGGAAGCTTGCTAAATCTTTTTGAAGTTTTGCTAACTCATATTTTAAACCGTATGAACGATAGAATTCATAGCTTTCTTCTGCATCAGCTTTTGCATAACGATCGCCAAACTCTTCAGCTAAACGTTTACCGATTCCAATGATGTCCGCACCATGGTAACCGTCTTCTGGCATTTCTTTCTCTAAACCTAAAGCTTGCATGTAACGAGCTTCAACAGAAAGAGCTAAGTTATGAATTTGGTTACCAGCATCATTAATGTAGTACTCACGAGATACATCATATCCTGCTTTTGCTAATACGTTACATAAAGTGTCACCTACTGCCGCACCACGTGCATGTCCTAAGTGAAGATCACCTGTTGGATTCGCAGATACGAACTCAATTTGTACTTTTTCACCTTTACCAGTATTCGTTTCACCGTATGCTTCACCAGCGTTGACGATTGTTGGGATTAAGTCTGTTAAGTAGCTATTATCCATGTAGAAGTTAATGAAACCAGGACCAGCGATTTCAATTTTTTCAATAGAAGCTTTTGCTTTATCGAAGTTTGCAACTAAGTCTTCTGCAATCATACGAGGTGCTTTTTTCGCAACGCGTGCAAGTTGCATTGCCATATTTGTAGAGAAGTCACCATTTGTTTTATCTTTTGGAGATTCTAATACAACGTTTGGAATTTGTTCTTCTGTCGCTAGTTCTGCCTTTAATACAGCAGCTTGAATTTCTTCTTTAATCAATCCTTTTACTTGTTCTAAAGAATTCATTATTTTGCCTCCTTCAAATTAAGTGTAATTGTATATCTGCCAGCTTCTTGTTCACTTAGAAGCAATGCGTACGTTAAGAAGAGTTGTCCTTTTTTCTTTTCATCCGACCATTTAAAAAGAACGTTATCAGTTTTCGTTTGCAATGCAAACGTACCAAGTTCACTCGTATACGTACCAGTTGTCCATTCACCTTTCACATGCGTCTGACGCATAGAAATAGCACCTGAACGCATAATGAGAACTTGTTCATCTTGAATTTTAATAATTGTTTTCACTTCGCCTTGTTCGTTCGGCTCTTGGAATGTTATATATGTACCTTGACCTTTTACATAGTATTGACCATTTGCTTCAAAAGCAACGGTTTCCTTCCTCGCCCCTTCACGGATTTCTGTTACGAAATGAACGTGTACCGGCAAGCCTGCAAGTTGTTTCTTCACGTCTTGCACACCCTTCAAATGTTATAGATATTAAATACTACTTATAATAAATCACTTTTCCTATCATATCAAAAAAAGACTCTGTCTGTCTGCTGAAAAATCAGGAAAACTCCTTTTCAAAAAATAATTCACCTTCACTTTATTTCATATGTTAAAATATTTTTTAAATCTAAATATTCTTTCATTTTAAGGGGTGAATTTGGTGCTACCAACAAAATTAAAAAAAGGTGATGAAATAAGGGTTATTTCACCATCTTGTAGTTTAAGTATTGTCTCAAATGAAAACAGAGACCTTGCTATAAAAAGATTAACCGACATAGGCTTTCAAGTTACATTCTCAAAATATGCTGATGAGATAGATCGATTCGCCTCCTCTTCTATTTCTTCACGAGTTCAAGACCTCCACGAAGCATTTAGAGATCCTAATGTAAAAGCCATTTTGACGACACTTGGCGGATACAACTCTAATGGTTTATTGAAACATCTCGATTATGATTTAATTCGAGAAAATCCGAAAATTTTCTGCGGTTATTCTGATATTACCGCTTTAAGTAACGCGATTTATGCTAAAACAGGCTTAGTTACATATTCAGGTCCTCACTTCTCTTCATTTGGAATGGAGAAAGGGCTCGATTATACGACCGATTACTTTTTAAAGTGCTTAACTTCTCATGAACCTATTGAAATACTACCAGCTGAAACTTGGAGCGATGACTCTTGGTATATGGATCAAGAAAATCGAGAATTTATTAAAAATGAAGGATATGTTTCAATTCAAGAAGGGGAAGCGATGGGAGATATTATTGGTGGCAATATGAGTACATTTAATTTACTGCAAGGTACACCATATATGCCAAGCTTACAGGGCAAAATTTTATTTATTGAAGAGGATAGTTTAACAGGAAAATCTACCCTAAAAACTTTTGATCGATATTTACATTCTCTTATGCAGCAACCTGACTTTGAACATGTAAAAGGCATTCTTATAGGACGAATGCAAAAAGGAGCAGAATGTATGATAGAGGACATTCAAGAAATGATTGCTTCAAAGCCTGAACTTGCTCATATCCCTATTATTGCGAATGCCAGTTTCGGACATACAACTCCAATCTTTACTTTCCCAATTGGCGGAAGGGCAAAAATCATTTCTAATAAAGAAAGTTCAGCTATCACCATTTTAACGCACTAAAAAAGGAGCGAACGATTCGCTCCTTTTATGGTTTTTCTATTTTTTGCAACGCTTTTTGCGGGATTGATTCTTTCGAGATTTCAGCCCATCCTTTTCCCTGCATACCTTTTGCATAAATTTTTATAAAAGCACCCGTATGCAATTCACGGTTCACCATTCTTTTAATAACTTGTAACTTTCCATCTTCTGTATACCCTTTAAATGTATACAAATATTCATCGTCTTTTTTCTCACTTTTATCTATAACAGCATAATAATCTTGTATTTCTTTATTTGAAAAGAAGTTGTCTACAAAAGCATGCACACCTTCTGTTTTCGTGTTTAAATAATATGCTGTTCCACCTAAAATAATGGCGAACACAGCTAAAACTTTAATTACCAATTTCATAAATGCGCCTCCTGTTTGCACTGCTTTCTCACTAGCCGTATGTCTATACCTGTATTATACGAAAAAAGGCATACTATACTCTATCGAAATGCCTTACACTTTCCTTACATTATTGTAAGAGTTTTTCACCTTACAGCAATTTCCCAACAAAAAATTTTTCCGTTTAACAAACTTTTATATTATTATTGAATGATACAAATTTTTATTACAAAAATCAAAGGAGACAATTTTCAAATGGCTATCTTGCAAGGTTTAGCACTATTACTTGTTGTACTTTGTCTATTTACACTTTTCAGTTACCGTGCGCCTTACGGAATGAAAGCAATGGGCGCTTTAGCTAATGCAGCAATCGCAAGTTTTCTTATTGAAGCATTTCACCGTTATATTGGTGGAGAAATGTTTCATAATGACTTTTTACAATCAGTAGGAGTAGCTTCTGGTAGCATGAGCGGTGTCGCAGCGGCAATTTTAGTCGCATTAGCAATCGGTGTCTCACCCGTATACGCTGTTTTAATCGGTATAGCTACTAGTGGATTCGGTATTTTACCAGGATTTTTCGCTGGATACGTTTGTGCTTTCGTCGTGAAATTTCTCGAAAAGAAATTACCAGCTGGTGTAGAATTTTTAGCAATTCTATGTATTGCCGCACCAATTTCACGTGGAATGGCCATGCTTATGGATCCACTCGTTAACGCAACACTCGGTAAAATCGGTTCTATGATTTCAGTTGCGACTACAGAAAGTCCTATCATTATGGGTATTATGCTTGGTGGATTAATAACAGTTATTTCTACATCTCCATTAAGTTCTATGGCACTAACTGCAATGCTTGGATTAACTGGTTTACCAATGGCAATTGGTAGTCTTGCGGTAGCAGCTTCTGCCCCAATGAACTTCATTTTCTTTAAACGACTAAAAATCTGTTCAAAGAAAGATACAATCGCCGTGGCAATCGAGCCGTTAACACAGGCCGATGTTGTCTCAGCAAATCCAATTCCTATCTATATGACAAACTTTGTTGGCGGTGCGCTTGCCGGTATTATTACGTCGCTATTCCAGCTCGTTAATAATGCACCAGGGACAGCATCACCAATTCCAGGACTTCTCGTACTGTTCGGATTTAATGATGTAATAAAAGTAACGATTGCTGCCGTATTATGTGGAATCGTTACCACTATTGTTGGATACGTCGGTTCCATTGTGTTCCGCAAATATCCAATCCGTTCTGCTGATGAAATTCGCGGAATTACTTCGGAAGAGAAAGTTGCGTAAAGAAAGGGAGCTATTCTCATCGTTTGAGAATAGCTCTTTTTTATGTCGCTTGACGGTAAGTGAAATTATACTGAACACAACTCCGCATATATCGACTTAACTACTAAATAAGACAATAATAACCTACCTATTAATAAAAGAAGCCGACTCAAAACACTTTTTGAGTCGGCTTCACTTTTACTTTATCCAGCTACAGCGGCTAGAATGATCGGTGGCTTCGCTTCTTCCTTCGAGACAAAAAACGCCTCTACGTCTGAAGCTCCATCCCCCTCACATTCTGAGCGAGCTGCCTACGCTTTTATTTAACCCAACCGAGCAGCATTTCCCGCACGAATTTGCTTGCTGCGATTGGTGTTTGATCACTATGATCGTAGACTGGAGCTACTTCTACTAAGTCTGCTCCGACTACTTTTATATTTGAATTTGCAATTGCTACGATGGACTCTAATAGTTCTTTAGATGTGATACCTCCAGCTTCTAATGTTCCTGTTCCAGGAGCGTGAGCTGGGTCTAATACGTCGATGTCAATTGTGACATAGACTGGGCGTCCTGCAAGTTTCGGTAATACTTCCTTTAACGGTTCTAATACGTCAAATTTATATAAGTTCATACCTACTTCTTTTGCCCATTCGAATTCTTCCTTCATTCCAGAACGAATACCGAAAGAATATACGTTTTCCGGACCAATTAAATCGCACACTTTACGAATTGGTGTAGAGTGGGATAAAGGCTCTCCTTCATATGACTCACGTAAATCAGTATGAGCATCCATATGGATGATTGCTAAATCCGGATATTTTTTTGCCATTGCCTTAAAAATTGGCCAAGACACTAAGTGCTCTCCGCCGAGACCTAGTGGAAACTTACCGGCATCTAATAGTTTTGTTACATATTCTTCAATCATGTCTATGCTGCGCTGTGGATTCCCAAATGGTAATGGGATATCACCCGCATCAAAATATTTTATCTCTTCTAGTTCACGATCTAAATACGGACTATATTCTTCAAGACCGATTGATACTTCACGAATACGTGCAGGGCCAAAGCGAGATCCTGGACGGAAACTTACTGTCCAATCCATAGGCATCCCGTAAATAACTGCCTCTGACTCTTCAAAACTTGGATGACTTTTAATAAATACTTTACCTGAATAAGCTTCATCAAAACGCATATTCTTTTCCTCCTTATGTGGAACTTAAGGTATCCCAACCTTTCACTATTTCTCAAATTTGGAGCGCATTGCTCCTCTTTCTCGATTTACCTGGGCCTTCTTGTTATCACAAGAAGACTACTTCATTTGTAGCAGTGTAAGTAACTAGCATGTTCAAGCCTTCTAGACAAACACCTTAAATGAGTTACTTACACTTTATTTATTTCAATTTAACGCTCTTACTTAATTAAATCGCCAACAAATTTCGGTAATGCGAATGCTGCATTGTGTAATTCTTTTGTGTAATATTTCGTTTCGATTTCATGGAAACGCTCTTCACTTACTTCTAATGGATCATGTTTTTTAGATCCGATTGTGAACGTCCAAAGTCCACTTGGATATGTCGGAATGTTTGCTGTGTATAGACGAGTAATTGGGAAAATCTCTTTTACGTCTTTAAACACAGTTGTAATTAGTTCTGGTGTAAACCAAGGGTTGTCCGTTTGAGCAACGAAAATACCATCTTCTTTTAACGCTTTAGAAATTCCAGCGTAGAAGCCTTTTGTAAATAGGTTTACTGCTGGGCCTACTGGCTCAGTAGAATCTACCATAATTACGTCATATTCATTTTCGCTTTCTGCGATGTGTAGGAAACCGTCTCCTACTTTTACTTCTACACGCTCATCATCTAATGCGCCTGCAATTGATGGTAAGTATTGTTTAGAGTACTCAATTACTTTTCCATCAATTTCAACAAGAGTTGCTTTCTTTACGCTTGGGTGTTTTAATACTTCACGAATAACACCACCATCGCCACCGCCTACTACTAATACGTTCTCAGGGTTTGGATGTGTAAATAAAGGTACGTGCGCTACCATTTCATGATAAACGAACTCGTCCTTTTCTGTTGTCATAACCATGCCATCTAAAATAAGCATGTTTCCGAACTCTTCCGTTTCAACCATATCAAGTTTTTGGAATTCTGTTTGCTCCGTATGTAATGTGCGGTTAATACGCGCCGTAATTCCAAAATGCTTTGTTTGTTTTTCAGTGAACCATAGTTCCATCGTACAATCACGCCTTTCAATGCAAATTTATAATAGGGACATCATTAATGTCCCCTAACAAAAATAAAACAAAACATCCAAAAAGTATAGTTAAAAGTACAAAAATACCGAAAATATATTTTAGTCAGAGGGTTCTAACATATATGTGAAAAGGGATTGCTCTGTAATAGGAAAGAAAACCCTTTCTTAAGAAAGGGTTTTTGTCTCTATTTCTACCGGTTTACGAATCGGAATTAAGATCATTACGCAACCAACTAACACAACAATTCCACCGACTAAAAACGGACTTTGTGGTGAAACTGTATGACCGATGACCCCTGATAAAATTGGAGCAATCGCGCCTCCTAACCAACGAACGAAGTTATAAACACCTGATGTAACAGATCTTTCATAAGGTGAAATATCCATTACATAACTTGTAAATAACGCGTTATTTAAGCCTGATGCTAATCCTGATAGAACGATTAACACGATTTGTAACCACATGATTTTAACGAAGAATAGTGCAATTAAGAAAATCGCAAATACGAGTAAACTACCTTTTAACAATGTTTTTGGTTCATATTTACCTTCTAGCTTATGCGCTAAAATTGCTGATCCGTAAGCTAATGCTAATCCCCATCCGCAAAATACAAATCCTAATTGAATAGCAGATAAATGCATAATAAGTGGTGAATATGCTAACACGACGAAAAATCCGTAGTAATATAACATCCCAGAAATGGCACCTTGCATAAACGGTTTATACTTCACCAGGTTAATTAATTCTCCTACGCCTGCTGCTTTACGCTTCACTTTTCGCTCCGGTTCTTTTACAAAAAAGAAAACTAAAATAAATGCTAAAGAAATTAAAATACTCGTCGCAAAAAATGGGTAACGCCAAGAATGTCCACCTAATATACCACCTAACAATGGGCCACCTGCCATCCCTAAACCGATAGCTGCTTCATATAATCCTACTGCTTCATGAACTTCTTTACTTAATGCAATTAATAATGTCATCGCCGTTGCAAAGAACATCGCATTTCCTAATCCCCACCCCGCGCGGAAAAGAGATAATTGAGCAATCGTTTGCGATATACCACATATAAATGCAAATACAGTTACAATCGCAAGACCGATCGTCATCATTCGTTTATCACCAAATCTTGATGCAAATATTCCAGCTGGTAACATCATAATTGCCATCGTTAAAATATATGCTGTAAATAACATCTCGACTTGCCAATGCGAAGCACCAATTTGTTCAGCAATACTTGGTAAAATTGGGTCGACTACTCCTATACCTGAAAAGGCAAGGAAGGTAGCCACCACTGTAATCAATCTCCCTAATTTTTGTTTGCTCTCCATTTTGATTACTCTCCTTTTGTATTCTCTAAAAATGTAACTGCACGGCTTAAACTATCCTCTAGCTCTGCCTTAACACGCTGCATTTGCTCCATTTTTTCGTCTAACGTTTGCACTTGTTTTTCAAGCATCTCTTTAATTTCTTGAATCACTTCACGGTCACGCGGATTCTCACTATTTCTTCTTTGTTCCATTCTTTCTTTTAACGATAAGAAATGTTGCATTTCTTGAAGCGTAATTCCTAGTACTTCTTTCGCTTCCACAATCCTTTTAATTCTCGCAATGTCCTCGTCTGTATACAGGCGAATGTTCCCTTCACTGCGTTCTGGGGGATGAATTAAACCAATTTCCTCATAATAACGAAGTGTACGCTTTGTTAAACCAACTTGCTTTGTTACTTCATCAATTTTATACATGTGTATTCCTCCCTTCACCGATTATTACATTTTACGTTAACGTTAACTTTTGTGCAACTGTTATACTTTTGTAAATGTTTGTCATATGAATTGTATTTTTCTCAAAGCAGTTTCATAATGAAAGAAAAGAGATGATAAGGAGATTTTCACATGAATAAACCACTTATTTTCGCTCACCGCGGGGTAAAAGGAACACACCCAGAAAATACGATGATTGCCTTCCAAGAGGCTGAACGCATTAGTGCTCACGGAATTGAACTTGATGTTCATCTATCAAAAGATGGTGAACTAGTTGTTATTCATGATGAAACGGTGGACCGCACAACAAATGGCGTGGGACTTGTTTCTGAGAAAACTGTAGAGGAATTACAAGCTTTAGATGCTGGTAGCCATAAAGATCCTTCTTTCCATGAGGCGAAAATCCCAACATTACGAGAAGTATTTATTTGGCTCTCTACAACAAATTTACAACTTAACATTGAATTAAAAACAGATGTTCTTCATTATCCAAATATTGAAGAAAAAGTTGTTGCTCTTGTTCGTGAATATCATCTATCCAATCAAATTGTATTTTCATCATTTAACCACGATTCCGTTTCATTATTAGCAGAAATTGCTCCAGAAATTCCAAGAGCGATTTTGTACGATACACCACTTGCAGATCCTATTGCTGAAGCAAAAAGGCGCGAGGCGACTGGATTACATCCAAACTTTCAATTATTAACGAAAGAGTTTGTCCAATTAGCACAGGGGCAAGGATACGTTTTTCGTCCTTACACTATTAATGAATATAAAGATTTACAAACTATGATTGACTATGGTGTAGATGTCATCATTACCGATTGGCCAGCACGTGCCTTTGAGCTCCTTTCTTAATTGAAGGGGCTTTTTTGTTTTCAAAATTTCATTGTTTAAAATAAACGAAAACCCTCAATACTAATACAATAATGCTTGTATTAATGAGGGGCTGAAAAAGATGGATCAAACTATGAATCCAAAACTTAAAAAATATAAACGTCTTTTCTTCACCGTAATGTTTTCTTGTGTTCTTTTTTTCGTTTTTTCCTTTTTTATTATCATTATAGCTGCAAAAATTATGGGGCCTCCCCCTGTTGCAGTGCCGCAAACGAGTGTCTTTTACGCTAATGATGACACTGTTATAGGACAAAGTAATGAAACACAAAAGCGCTATAATGTATCTCTTGATGAAATTTCTCCTTATGTAAAAGAGGCAACACTATCTATTGAAGATCAACGATTCTACAAACATCATGGATTTGATATAAAGCGCATTGTTGGTGCCATTGTTGCCGATTTAAAAGCAATGGCAAAAGTACAAGGTGCTAGTACTATTACACAACAGTATGCTCGTAACCTATACTTAGATCATGATAAAACGTGGAAGCGTAAACTATTAGAGGCAATGTATACCGTTCGCCTTGAAGTGAACTATAATAAAAATCATATTTTAGAAGGATATTTAAATACAATTTATTACGGGCATGGTGCTTACGGAATCGAAGCTGCTTCTCGCCTGTATTTCGATAAAACTGCAAAAGAATTAACATTAGCAGAAGCGAGTATGCTCGCAGGCATTCCGAAAGGACCTAGCTTTTACTCTCCCTTTTTAAAAGAGGAGCGTGCTAAAGGGCGTCAATCTCTCATACTAGATGAAATGGTAGAACAAGGTTATATTACAAAACAGCAAGCTGCCTCGGCAAAAAAGGAACCGCTAACTTTCGCCTCATTAGATACGAAAAAAGTGGCAGAGGTCGCGCCTTATTTCCAAGATGCTGTACAAGCTTCTCTTCTTCGTGATATCGGATTAGATGAGCAAGCCTTACAGCGAGGCGGCTTACGTATTTATACAACGCTAGACCCTAAATTACAATCTGTAGCAGAGCAAGCTGTAAAAAATCATATACCTGAAACAACAAACATCCAAACTGCCCTCGTCTCTATGAATCCAAAAACGGGTGAAGTGGCTGCCCTTGTTGGTGGAACTGATTATAATACGAGTCAATTTAACAGAGCTACACAAGCCACTCGTCAGCCCGGCTCTACATTTAAGCCATTCCTATATTACGCAGCCTTAGAACGAGGATTCACCCCTGCTACGCGCTTAAAAAGCGAATACACTGTATTCACTTTAGGTGACGGTGTTTCCAAATATAAACCAAAAAATTATAAAAACTATTATGCAGACGACTTTGTGACAATGGCACAAGCACTCGCTGTTTCTGATAACGTATATGCTGTGAAGACAAATCTATTTTTAGGCGAAGACATTCTTACAAAAACAGCGAAGCAATTCGGTATTACTAGCGCATTAAAAGATGTTCCGTCTCTTGCTCTCGGCACATCTCCTGTAAAACCAATTGAAATGGTCAATGCTTATAGCATGTTTGCAAACGGCGGGAAAGAAGTAAAACCAATCTTTATAAGGCGCATCGTTGATCATGAAGGAAATATGCTATACGATGCTCATTTAGAAAGTAAACAAGTTCTAGATAAAAGCAAAGCCTTTGTGATGGAAGAAATGATGGCAGGTATGTTTAATAAAAAACTAAGCAGTTATGCCGCTGTGACCGGCCAATCGATGTTATCAAAACTATCAAGAACATATGCTGGAAAGTCTGGTTCTACAGAAACTGATAGTTGGATGATTGGATTTACCCCGCAGCTCGTAACAGGGGTTTGGATTGGATACGATCAACCTAAATCCATTTCAAACGTAGCAGAACAAGGATACGCAAAAAAAATATGGACCGATACAATGGAAAAAGGATTAGATGGACAGCCTAAACAAGAGTTCAAACAACCAGCAGATGTTGTTGCAGTCGATGTTAATCCTGAAAACGGTAAGATTGCTACAAAAAATTGTCCCATTTCTGTGAAAATGTATTTCGCAAAAGGTACAGAGCCAACAGAGTATTGTATGGATCACGTTGATGATAAGGAAGAGTTCGAAAAGGTTAATGAAGAGAAGAAAAAGACGGGTTGGTGGAAAAAATATCTCCCGTGGTAAAAAAATAGCTGACGGAAATCCGTCAGCTATTTTTATTCGCCTAATAATGCGTGGCGCAATTCTTCACTAGATTCGTTCCAAATTGCTTCATTATGCTCTTTTAAGAATGTACCAAGTACTTTTTTAGATGATTCATCCATATGATCAATCATGATGTGACGCTTTAGGGATTTATCCATTTTATTTACATGCTCTGGAAGTGATTTATATCCGCGGCGAATTTCACGATCAACTGTCATTTCACAGGCTGTTGCACCTGCGTAATAAGCACCGTTTGGTGTTCTTTCAATTGTTACCCAAACAAGCCAAAACGGTTTTCCGTTTGGAACTTCATCTTTATTTGTTAAAAACTTAATTCCTTTTTCTACTGTACTACGCGCATGCATCGCACCGATATCAACGAACGCAGTTTTCTCTAATACATCAACAAATACAGGAGAAATATTTTCTAAACTTAATGCCCCAACGCCAAAACCACCATGTCCATCTGTTGAATCATTTTTCACGATATTAAAACCGATTTTTTTCTTTTTCTCTGTCATATGTAAACTCCTCCTCGCTTAATGATTAAAAAAGCCTGAAAATAGGCGCAATGATATTTTGTAAAAATACTAATACATATGGAATAACAACATTGAAAATAGGTTGAATTGTGTAATTGCTAAGCGGTGTAATAACAAGAATTAATAACGCAATTGATCCATACTTTTCATACTGTGTCATTTTCGCACGAATATTTGCTGGTGCTAAATCTTCCACAACGCGATAACCATCAAGTGGCGGGATTGGTAATAAATTAAATACAAGTAAAACAATATTAAGCATAATAAAAATTTGGAAAAATTGATCCAGCGTATCTGCTACTGCAAGTGGCATCGCATCTAACACACCAAACGTTATTAAGCTATACCAAATAATTAAACCAATTGCACTTAAGATAAGATTACTTATCGGTCCCGCAATAGAAACTAATATTCCCGCAAGACGCGGTCTTTTAAAGTTATACGGATTAACAGGTACTGGTCTTGCCCAACCGAATCCAAGAATTAGTACAGCAATCATACCGATAGGATCTAAATGAGCCATCGGTGATAACGTTAAACGTCCTTGCTTTTTCGCTGTATCGTCTCCAAATTTATATGCAACATACGCATGTGCAAATTCATGCACAGATAGCGCAATAATAATTGCCATTGCTACCAATGGAATTTGTTGCAATGGGTATCTAAATAACTGATCCATAACTCATCTCCTCTTCCATATGTCAAAAAAAGAAATTATTTGTTTTTCCGATTGTTCTTCCTCATAATCCGCTATAATAAGAGTGTAACTTACATAAAAGGAGCGATTATACATGCCATACGTAACAGTGAAAATGCTAGAAGGACGCACAGAAGAACAAAAGAAAGCTCTTGCTGAGAAAGTAACAGCAGCAGTAAGCGAAACAACTGGTGCTCCTGAAGAAAACATCGTTGTTTTCATCGAAGAAATGTCTAAAAACCATTATGCAGTTGGCGGAAAACGCTTAAGCGACAAATAATTTCAAGTTTTTTCATAAGAAGCAGCTCTTAGCTGCTTCTTATTTCTTTCCTTCTAACAACTCGATAATTCTCTCTTTATATTTTCCTTTTCTTCCATCTTCATAGATTAAATCATGCGGATAGAATAGCTTTTGATCCGTTCGCTTCTTACCTGTAATCGCCTCAACAATATCCGATTCACGCGAAAGCTCTCTAAGTTCCCCGTTCGGCATAAGAAGTAAGATTGGCAGACGCTCTTCTTCTTCTCCTGCGCGGTAAAAGTCATACGGTAAATCCGATGTTGAATCCACAACTAAGTAATACTCTGGATCGAGTCCAATCTTTTTAAATAAGCTACTTAGCTCCATCCAATTATCTAAACCGTGCTTATCTGTAAACTCTACATATTTAAATAGATTTCGATTCATAAAACGGCGGCATAAGTCACTTAAAATCGGATCTTCTTCGTCTTGCCATACTTGGAAGTAATAATACATTACGTTCTCGTCTAACTTTAAATAATCCTCTACTGTCACTTCTTCTTCAAATAAAGAATAGAAATGAACAGGATGATTTTTAAACGCATAATACTTCTCATGCAGTGATTTAGCTCGGTGTAAAATCTTCGTTAAAATTACTTCTGCACTACGTGTTACCGGATGAAAATATACTTGCCAATACATTTGATAACGGCTCATAATATAATGCTCTACAGCATGCATACCACTATTTTTAATGACAACTTGATTACCGTACGGGCGCATGACACGCAGTATACGTTCCATATCAAAGTTCCCATACTTTACACCAGTAAAATATGCATCTCTTAATAAATAATCCATACGATCGGCATCAATTTGGCTCGAAATCATACTAATCGCTAATTTATTAGTAGATGTTTTCGCAATTACATCTGCTACCTTTTGCGGGAAATCCTTATCCACACGGCTTAACACACGATTAATTTCCGTATCACCAACGATAATCTTTTGCGTAAATTTCTCATGATCTAACGAAAATACTTTTTCAAACGAGTGAGAAAATGGGCCGTGACCGACATCATGAAGTAATGACGCACATAAACATAACAATCTATCTTCAGCATTCCAGTTCGGTCTGCCATCAAACACATCATCAATCATACGACGAATAATTTCATATACACCTAACGAATGAGTAAAGCGACTATGCTCTGCACCGTGAAATGTAAAAAATGTCGTACCAAGCTGCTTAATACGGCGCAAGCGTTGAAATTCTTTCGTTCCGATTAAATCCCAAATAACGCGATCACGCACGTGTACATATTTATGTACTGGGTCTTTAAACACTTTTGTTTCGCTGAGTTTGTCGTTTAAATATACCACTTTCCGACATCCCCCTTTCTTTACTGCATTCTTACTATATATTATAAACGATATAGGAAACAGAAAGAAATGAAAGACTATATTAATTCCTGTTATATAAAGAAAAATCACCTTTACCAAAGCAAAGGTGATTTTTCTTTATATATTATTTTCCTAAAATGAACTCAGTAACTTCGTCTAGGATCATTTCTTTACCTAGTGGGAAGTATCCTTTGTTTACATCTTCATTACTGATTGTAAATACATGGTTGTTTTTAACAGCGTTCATATTTTTCCAAATTGATTCTTCTTGGAATTCTTTTAGACGCTGAGAACCGTCACCAGTTGTAAATACGAATAAGTAATCTGGGTTGTAATCAATTAAAGCTTCTTTTTGTATTTGTACTAACGGTTTATCAGTTGGTGTACCTTTAACTGCTGGTAATTTTAAATCACCAAAGATTACGCTACCGTAACCGTAGTCACCGTATACACGGAATGCATTTGGATATGCAGCCATTTTCATGAATGTTGCATCGCCAGTTTTAGCAACGATTTTGTCATGTAATTTGCTTGCTTTTTCATCATACTTTTTGAACCATTCTTTTGTTTCTTTCTCTTTACCGAAGATTTGACCTACTTCTTCGAATTTTGGACGCCATTGGTCTAATGGAGTTTTTAACATAACTGTTGGTGCAATTTTAGATAATTGATCATAAATCTTTTCTTGACGATTGTTTACAATAATTAAATCTGGTTTTGCAGCAGCCACTGCTTCGATGTTAATTTTATCGCCCCACGCAGAACCAACCGGTTTTACATCTTTCAATTTCTTCTCAATATGTGAATCAATTTTTTCTTGTGTTGTATTTGCAGTAATAATCGGTTTCATACCGAAAATTAATAATTCTTCTGTTGAACCACTAAGGTCAGCAATTTTCTTTGGATTTGCAGGAATTTTAATTTCCCCTTTTGCGTGTTGTACAGTGCGCTCTTCAGTTTTCGCATCTGCTTTCTTTTCTTCTTCTTTGTTAGAACAAGCTGCAAATAGTACAGAAGTAACAACTAGTACCATTGCTAATAGTGCCATTTTAAAATTCTTCATATTCCGACTCCTTCTAGCTGTATTTCTCTTATAATTTGCATGTAACTATAAGAAACAAAACAACATTTAATTAATATATTTTCATTAACTGTTGTTTATAACCCGTTCTAACGGGCGTTCAACTTCCCATCCGTGGGTAAGAAGCTCAACGTCCATTAGAACTCCCCCTCTCACCTCTTTAAGAGGGGGAAATTCTATTAATTATGCTTTTTTACGCAATTGATTATTAATCATCGCTAAATCGTATGTTAAACAAATTGGTTTACAGTTTACTGGACATGGAACGATTTGCGCTTCAATCTCAAATACGTTACGAAGTGTTTCACTCGTCATAACTTCATCTGGCGTTCCTTGTTTCATTAACTTACCTGCTTTTAATGCAATCATATGATCAGAGAAACGAGAAGCATGATTTAAATCGTGAATAACCATAACAATCGTTCTGCCTTCTTCTTTGTTTAACTTCTTCAGTAAGTTTAATATCTCAAGTTGATGAGCCATATCTAAGTATGTTGTTGGTTCATCTAACACAAGTAAATCTGTTCCTTGTGCAAGAGCCATCGCAATCCATACACGTTGACGTTGACCACCTGATAAAGCTTCTGCTGGACGATTTGCGAATTCTGTCATCCCCGTCACTTCAAGTGCCCAATGAATGTAGCGATAATCCTCTTCTTTCAATGTTCCAAATCCTTTTTGATGAGGAAAACGTCCATATGAAACAAGTTCAAACACAGTAAGGCCTGTTGGCACTTCTGCAGTTTGTGGTAAAATCGCCATTTTCTTTGCGATTTCTTTCGTTGGCTGTTTCTCAATTGCTTTTCCATCAAGATAAACAGTACCTCGTTTTGCTTTCAAAATACGAGAAGCCGTTTTTAACAATGTGGATTTCCCACAACCATTTGGTCCAATAATCGTTGTAATTTGTCCTTCCGGAATTTCAACTGTTAATCCATCTATAATTAACCCTTCATTATACCCAACAGATACCGCATCAACTGCTAAAGTTGCCATACAAAAAGCCTCCCTTTATTTTGTCCTCATAAGTAAATATATGAAATATGGTGCACCAATTACAGAAATAACAAGACCGACCGGTATTTCTGAAGTTGGTAACACACTTCTTGAAATTACATCTGCAAATAAAAGCAAGAACGTTCCTATTAATGCAGCCGTTGGTAACATAATTTGATGTTTACCACCAACGAGGCTTCTCGCTAAATGCGGAGCCATTAAACCGATAAAACCAATACCGCCCGCCACCGCGACAGATGCACCAGCTAAACAAACTGCAATAAATAATAATTTACGTCTTTCCTTTTCTACGTTTACACCAAGACCAACTGCTGTAGAGTCGCCTAAATTCATTACATTTAATATGTGCGCTTTACTAATGGCAAGTGGTAAGAAAATAACCATCCATGGGAGTACACTTAGTACGAACTTCCAATCTGTTCCCCATAAACTTCCTGCCAACCAAATCGTTGCAAAACGGAAGTCGTTAGATGTCATCTTCATAGAAAAAATTAAACTAACAGCACCAAATCCGGCTGCAACAGCGATACCAACAAGAATTAATCGAGTGGATGAAATGCCGTCTTTCCATGCTAGTAAATAAATAATAACCGCTGCTAATATCGCACCAACTAGCGCGAAGAATGGAAGGATAAATACAGATAAAAATGTACCTGTTCCAACTTTTCCAAAGAAAAAGTAGACGAATACAACAACTGTTAATCCCGCTCCAGCGTTAATACCTATAATACCTGGATCAGCAAGTGGATTTCGTGATAACCCTTGCATAATTGCACCTGACATAGCTAATGCAGAACCAACTAATATAGCAATAACCATACGCGGCATACGAAATTCAAATAAAATAACAGATTGATCTTCTGCACCTAATCCAATCAATGACTTTAATACATCTATTGGAGGAATTTTAAATGTTCCTGTATTTAAACTTATTAAAAATACAGCAACAATTAATCCTACTAAAATCGTTAAAATAGAAACGTTCTTTTTTGTTAAGACACTCGTCCTCACATCTTTCCTCTCCCTTCATTACGTGCTAAGTAGAGGAAGAATGGCACCCCAATTAGCGCTGTAATTGCTCCAATTGGCGTTTCAAATGGTGGATTAATAACGCGAGATAACATATCTGCACATTCGATTAGCAATCCACCTAAGACCGCAGAACATGGAATAACCCATCTATAATCTGAGCCTACAAGGAAACGAGTCATATGCGGAATTACAAGGCCAACAAATCCAACTGATCCTGCCATAGAAACCGCAGAACCTGTTAATACAAGAACAAGTACTGTTCCGATAAATTTAATTAATGTCGTATTTTGACCAAGTCCAATCGCAATTTCTTCACCAAAGCTTAAAATTGTGATATATCTCGACATCATAATTGCTATAACGAGACAAACAAGACCAATCGGTACTAACATATTAATACTTTGCCATTTCACTCCGGCAACACCGCCTGCATTCCACATACTTACCTCTTGGGCAAGGTTGAAATACAATGCAATTCCAGATGAAATTGCCCCTAATAAAGCACTAATTGCTGCACCTGCTAAAGCTAATTTTACAGGCGTTAATCCACCTGGTGAAGAAGACCCAATACCATATACAATGCTCGCTCCAAACGCAGCTCCAATAAAAGATGCGATAACAAACATTAAATAAGGTGAATTAGGGAAGAATGCATACATAATTGCAATTCCGAATACAGCACCATCTGTAATCCCCATTAACGATGGAGATGCAAGTGGATTTCGTGTCATACCTTGCATAATTGCACCTGATACCGCTAAAAAAGCACCTGCAACTACGCCCCCTATTGCTCTAGGCATGCGAAGTTCTTGAATTACGTTATGGTGCGTTATGGAACCATCAAACTGAAATACAGCTTGCCAAACGGTCTTTAAACTAATATCTGCTGCACCAAACGAAATAGAAACTGCCATACTTAAAGCTAACAAAATTGTGCCTGCTATTAAAATAATAGAAGCAACGAGCGGTCTGCTCTTAATCTCTTTAACATTCACATCTTGCTGTTCTATACTCCTTGCGCTCGCTTCCATCCCTCAACCATCCTAACCAACAACATATATTTAATAAAATGAAATTTATTCTCAAATAATAATAAAAAAATTAGGTGAATTGACCTTTTTCATGATAATGATTATCAGAATCAGACACTTTCTATTCTACCTACCACGTCAAAAGACTGTCAACCATTATTTTGAAATACGAATTCATACAAAACGCTATCTTATGGACATAAAAAAAGAAGAGTAATCTGTTCACTCTTCTTTTTCTTACTTATTTAATTTTGCTTCAATTTTTACAATTAATTCGTCTTCTGTTGGAGCCGCAACTGGACGATTATTTACAAACGCGAATGATTTTTTACGACCAGGGCCACAGTAAGACTGACATGCAACCTCAATCGTTGCACATGAATCTACTTTTTTTAACTTCGGAATCAACGTTTTAACGTTCGTTGCCTGACAATCATCACACACACGAAATTCGTTTCCCATTATATATAACACTTCCTCTATTTTAAACTTTTCACAAGTACATTTAAAAATAAACACTAAATGGTATTTTACCGCTCTTTGAAGCTTGTTGCAAGTCTCCGGGCGTAGCTCTATTCCTATATAAAGCTACCTATTTTTTATATTTTCTCCTTCAAAAGCTTTCATCATTCATAGCCATATTTCTTCTCTTCATTGAAATCTACCATATTTTTAAAAGCTTTGTATAAAAGCTCATTTTTTTGCCCATTATAAAAATAGGAAGTTCATAAAAAGAAAAGGGAGTTGAATCTATGAAAGTAAGACAAGATGCTTGGACAGACGAGGACGATTTATTACTTGCTGAAACGGTGCTTCGCCATGTTCGAGAAGGAAGTACTCAATTAAATGCTTTTGAAGAAGTAGGAGATCAGTTAAATCGCACATCTGCTGCTTGTGGTTTCCGCTGGAATGCTGTTGTTCGCTATAGCTATGAACAAGCTCTTCAACTAGCAAAAAAACATCGTAAAGATAAAATGCGTGCTGCGGGCGGTGAACAGACAAAAAAACGTTTGCTTTACACACCACCAGCTTCAGCGGCGGCGATAACTGATTATGAAGAACACGTACCGTATGAAACAGCTGTTCAATATACAGAAGCTACTCCATATCAAAAGCCGACTGTCCCTGCTCCAAAAAGCTCAATAACAATGCAAGATGTTATTTACTTTTTACAAACAGTTGGATCTTCAAATATAAAAGTAACAGCTCTTGAAAACGAGAATACGAGATTGAAACAAGAAATTAAAACGCAAATCCTGCGAAATGAAGAACTAGAAAAGAAACTAGAAAAATTAGAACAACAATCTCATACTGTACAAGAGGATTACGAAACACTTATGAATATTATGAACCGTGCTCGTAAATTAGCAGTAATGGATGATGAGGAACGCTCACAAACATCTTTCCGCATGGATCGAAACGGTAACTTAGAAAAAATTGCAGAATAAAAAGGATGCATGCAATGCATCCTTTTTATTCTTTCACCTCTAAACTTTCCTTTATATATGAGAAAACCCCTTTCTACATTTTTTGCTATAATAGAGATTGTCATTTTAAAAATAAGGGGTTAGTTATATGAGCAATTCCCGTTCGATTTTATCTCAGCCAGAGTGGCGTATTGTAGATCAGTCTAGTTTAGGACCAACTTTCCATGCACTTCAGTCATTCGCAATGGATGACGCGTTATGCACAAGTATTGGAAATGGTCTATCCGCTGCAACAATGCGCTCTTGGGTTCATCACAATACAATTGTTCTTGGCATTCAAGATTCACGCCTACCACATTTAGAAGAAGGTATTTCTTTTTTAAAAGAAAACGACTTCAATGTTATCGTTCGTAATTCTGGTGGACTTGCTGTCGTACTTGATGAAGGTGTTTTAAACGTATCACTTTTATTCCAAGAAACAGAAAAGGGTATCGATATCGACCTTGGATACGATACGATGTGGCATTTAATTAAGGAAATGTTAAAAGATTACGATGTTACTATCGAAGCAAAAGAAATTGTTGGTTCTTATTGTCCTGGTAGCTACGATTTGAGCATTCGCGATCAAAAATTTGCTGGTATTTCTCAGCGTCGTATTCGCGGAGGCGTTGCTGTACAAATTTACTTATGTGCGACAGGAAGCGGATCTGAGCGTGCCGCACTCGTTCGTGATTTTTACAACGTAGCAATTCAAGGCGAAGAAACAAGATTTACGTATCCTGAAATTGTACCGAGTACGATGGCTTCACTATCTGAATTACTTGGCGAAACAATTACAGTGCAAGATTTAATGATGCGCCTTTTAAAAACGTTGCAACAATTCGCGCCAAAGTTAACACCATCTCAGCTAACAGTAGATGAAGTTCCTTTATATGAGACGAATTTACAACGTATTATTGACCGTAATAATAAGGCACTTGGTTTAGAAAAATAGAAACCAAAAAGACCACCCTCATTTCAAAAGAAATAGGATGGTCTTTTTTCATATTAATTCGTTATAGAATTAAAGTGCTTGAGCTGCTGTAATTAAAGCTAACTTGTACACTTCTTCTTCGTTACATCCACGAGACAGATCATTTACAGGCATATTTAAACCTTGTAAGATTGGTCCTACTGCTTCGAAGTTACCTAAGCGTTGAGCGATTTTGTAGCCGATATTACCAGCTTCTAAGCTTGGGAATACGAATACGTTAGCATCACCTTTAATTGTAGAACCTGGAGCTTTCTTCTCAGCTACAGATGGTACGAATGCAGCATCGAATTGGAATTCTCCATCTAAAGTTAATTCAGGAGCCATTTCTTTTGCAATGCGAGTTGCTTCTACAACTTTTTCTGTTTCTGGAGATTTCGCAGAACCTTTTGTAGAGAAGCTTAACATAGCAACGCGTGGGTCAATACCGAATAGTTCAGCAGTTTTCGCACTTTCGATACCAATTTCAGCTAAATCTTGGCTGTTTGGTGCAATGTTAATTGCGCAATCAGCGAATACATACTTCTCTTCTTCACGTACCATGATGAATACGCCTGAAGTTTTTGTAACGCCTGGTTTTGTTTTAATAATTTGAAGTGCTGGACGAACTGTATCAGCTGTAGAGTGAGCTGCACCACTTACTAAACCTTGTGCTTTGCCCATGTATACAAGCATCGTACCGAAGTAGTTTTCGTCTTTAAGGATTTTGCGAGCATCTTCTTCTGTTGCTTTACCTTTACGGCGTTCAACGAAAGATGCTACCATTGCATCCATTTCTTCGTATGTAGCTGGGTCATAAATATCAACGCCTGCTAATGTTAAGTTCATGCTAGCTGCTTTTGCGCTAATTTCTTCTTTATTACCAACTAAGATTGGTTTTACTAACTCTTCTTTTGCTAAACGCTCTGCAGCGCCTAAAATTCTTTCATCAGTTCCTTCAGGAAGTACGATAGAAATGCCTTTTCCTTGAACTTTTTCTTTTACTGTTGTAAATAAGTTGCTCACGAATAAACCCTCCTACATATGTTAAAAAACTCTATCTTTAAGAATACTGCTTTTCCTCTATATTTTAAACTTATAGCTCCCAAAAAATAGATAAAATGAAAATGATTATATTTTCATAAAATTCAGCATAGAAATAAAGCCCCTTTAAGCCTTATCTCCTCCTATTTTCAAGTAAATTTAAATGTGACAATTTTATGCGCTGAAACTTTATGTAGATGTTTTTAATCCTATATATGCTATAGTTAACGTGTAAAATATCATTAACTGAGGTGAATAGAATGAGTGAAGCAACAACAACGTTAGATGGCTGGTATTGTTTACATGATTTACGTTCTATTGATTGGGCAGCATGGAAAACATTATCTAGTGACGAACGCGGACAAGCAGTGTCTGAATTTTTAAATGTCGTTGAAAAATGGAACGAAGTAGCTACTTCAAAAAAAGGCAGTCATGCAATGTATACAGTTGTTGGTCAAAAAGCAGATATTATGCTTATGATCTTACGTCCAACAATGGAAGAGTTAAATGAAATCGAAACAGAATTAAATAAAACAACATTAGCTGAATATTTAGTTCCTGCATATTCTTACGTATCTGTTGTTGAACTAAGCAACTACCTTCCAGCTGATGAAGATCCATACCAAAACCCACAAATCTTAGCTCGCTTATATCCTGAGTTACCAAAAGCAAATCATATTTGCTTCTATCCAATGGACAAGCGTCGCCAAGGTGATGACAACTGGTACATGCTTCCTATGGAAGAACGTAAAAAAATGATGTACAGTCACAGTAAAATCGGTCGCCAATACGCAGGGAAAGTACGCCAAGTAATTTCCGGATCAGTCGGATTCGACGATTTCGAGTGGGGCGTAACATTATTCGCTGACGATGTTCTTCAATTTAAGAAGCTTATATATGAAATGCGCTTCGATGAAGTAAGTGCCCGTTACGGTGAATTCGGTACATTCTTCGTTGGGAACATTTTACCAGACGAAAAAGTAGAGAAATTTTTACACATATAATAATGAAAAAGGAACGAATGTCGTTCCTTTTTTTATTATCCTCTATATTTACCCACAAAAAACTTCTTTTCTCTGCAAATTTGAACAAAAATCGACAAATTCTTTTCAATTTCCTTACAAAATTGTAACCTTTCTATATCCAAATTTATGCTAAAATGGTACGAGCTATATGCTAATAACGATGCGAAGGTGATAATGTATATGAAGAAAATCTTGTCTATTTTACTAGTGTCTCTATTGTCAATTTCTTCCTTAGGAGTAACAACATCCCATGCAGAAGAAAAAATACATATAGAGGCAGCTGCTGCACTGCTATTTGATGCGGATACAGGAAAAATACTGCATGAACAAAATCCAGATGAATTACTAGCTATCGCTAGTATGTCAAAATTAATTGTTATTTATGCCGTATTAGAAGCAATTAAAGAAGGAAAAATCACTTGGGATACGAAAGTAACTATTTCTGATTACGCTTATGAAGTTTCACGTAATAATGAATTCTCTAACGTGCCGTTCGAAAAAGGACGTCAATATACTGTAAGAGAGTTATACCATTCTATCGTTATCTTCTCTGCAAATGGATCTAGTATTGCTTTAGCAGAATTACTTGCAGGAAGTGAAAAGAACTTCTTAAATCTCGCAAATGAACATGCGAAAAAACTAGGGTTAAAGAAATATAAATTTGTAAACGCTACTGGGTTAAATAACGCTGATTTAAAAGGAAAACATCCTGAAGGAACTGATCCGAATGGAGAAAACTCCATGTCAGCTCGCGATATGGGTATTCTTTCAAAAACAATTATTACAAAGTATCCAGAAATGCTAGAGGATACAAAACAAAGATTTAGAAACTTCCCAGATAATCATCCAAAACCAATTCGTATGGAAAATTGGAACTGGATGTTACCAGGTGCTGCTTTCTCTTATGAAGGAGCAGATGGTTTAAAAACAGGAAGTTCCGATACAGCTGGGTATGGTTTTACCATTACAGCAAAACGCGGTGATTTACGTCTTATATCTGTTATTATTAAAACGAAATCAATGGACGAACGTTTCACAGAATCTCGCGCATTAATTGAATATGGATTTAATAACTTCGAAAAACAGAAATTAAAAATAGATAAAAACAACAAAATTTCTGTAGTAAAAGGAAAAGAAGACTACGTAACAGTTGCACCAGAAAAAGAAGTGACAGTAGTTACTACAAAAGGTAGCAAATCACCTTACAAAATTTCTACTGAAGCAGATAAATCACTTGCTGAAGATGGGCATTTAGTTGCTCCTATTAAGAAAGATGCAAAGGTAGGTTCAATCATCTTAGAACCAACTGATAAATATGGTTTCTTAGACGGAAATAAAAGTATAAAAGTTACTGCAAAAGCGACTGAAGAAGTAGAAAAAGCAAATTGGTTCGTATTAACAATGCGTTCAATTGGCGATTTCTTCTCAAACTTATGGTCTAAAGTATTTTAATGATGAAAAGCTAGCTCACGCTAGCTTTTTTTATTTTCCCCTCTAGATGTAAAACTTCGTTTGGTTGTCATATCTGCGTCCTTTTTCTCATACGTATGAACTAGTAATTGTTCCACACTTCATCTAGAAATGAACCTCTTTCTACAAGGCATTCCAAAAAGAGAGGTGACACATAATGGGTGTTATCGCGTATAACGAAGAAGATGTTAAGTTATTAGCTAGACTGATGCGTGCTGAAGCCGAAGGAGAAGGCCAACAAGGGATGTTAATGGTCGGAAACGTTGGGGTAAATCGTGTCCGCGGAAATTGTTTAGATTTCAAAAAAATACGTAATTTACGTCAAATGGTTTATCAAAATCCTGGTGGTTTTGAAGCAACTCAAAAAGGGTATTTTTATCAACGAGCGAGAGAACAAGATATTGCCTTAGCCCGCCGGACAATTCAGGGACAACGTTTTTGGCCCGCCAACTTCGCCTTATGGTTCTTTAGACCTGAAGGTCCCTGCCCACCAACTTGGTATGACCAACAAAATTCTGGTCGCTTTAAAAAACACTGCTTCTTCCAACCATCTGGTGGAGATTGTCCAGGCGTATATTAAGGAATGAAAATGAGGAGGGATTTTTGAATGACACAGCAACAAAACCCGTACTACGGAACAGGTTTTTATCAACCATCTGGAACTTATGTGCAACCGCAACAAATGACCCCACAGCAGCAGCAACAGCAACAACAACAGCAAGCGATGCAACAACAAGCTGCTCAAGCTCAACTTGCAGTTTCTCAAGGTATGTTACCACTAGAGCAATCGTATATTGAAAACATCCTTCGTTTAAATAAGGGTAAGCCAGCTACAGTTGTAATGACTTATGAACGCGGTAGTTCGCTTGGTACACAATCTTATACAGGGATCATCGAGGCAGCTGGCCGTGATCATATCGTAATTAGTGAGCCGAAATCTGGAAAACGCTTTTTACTACTAATGATTTATTTAGATTATGTAGAATTCCCAGGAGAAATTACGTATTTACCTGGTCAACAAGCAACTTATGCTCCAAGACCATAAAAAAAAGCTGGCGAATGCCAGCTTTTGTTTTTTATAACCCTTTTACAACTGCAGTTCCGACTAAAATCCACGCCACAATAAACGCTACACCACCAAGGGGTGTAATTGGGCCAAAGAATTTAATACCTGTTGTACTTAATGCATAAAGACTGCCTGAGAACATAATAATCCCAGCTACCATAAGCCAACCCGCAGTGCTTAAAAGTGATGATTGCATTTTGTCCATTAATAGAGCAACTACGAATAAGCCACCTGCATGAAACATTTGATATGTAACGCCCGTCTTCCACACTTCTAACATTTTTGCAGAAATTTTATTTTCTAAACCATGTGCTCCAAAAGCCCCTAATGCAACAGATAGCCCCGCTGCAATACAACCTAGTAAAAAGAAAATTTTCATCTTAATTCCCCTTTTTATTTTTATCATAAGCAATTTTCACATATAATCCAAACGATTTAATCCCTAAAAATCAAATAAAGAATTACCATTTGCACCTTCTTCTTTTATATACACAGGTTCTCCAGAAACTGGCATAACTGGTTGAACTGTTGTTATAGGCTGAGATCCGATTATTTGTGATTGAACTTGTGGTTCTCTATACGTAGAAGGCTCAACTTGTTCATCTAATAATAAATCACATAATGCACGCACAACTAATAAATGCTCTTTTGATTTTTGTCCTTCACTACTTTTTGCCTTTGCAATTTCACTCGCCATTTTATTTAAAACCTTATCGCTAGATACTTGCATTCCTTGTCACCTCTTACTTTGTAGTTCTTTCTCAAATTGCCTCAGTTTCTCCACTGAACCAAATACTATTATCATATCATGTTCTTGCAGTTTTTCCTGCCCTGTTGGATTATGGATAATATCCCCATCTCTTAAAATCGCTAAAATTGTTACACCAAATTGATTTCTCACATTACTCTCTAATAACGATTTACTAGCTAAGTTAGAACCTTTACCAACTTGAATTTCTTCAATTACAAATGATTGCTCTATTCCATACAATACTGTATCAATATAATGCACTGTTAACGGATTCGCAATATCCAACCGTTAATACAGTAATCATCGTCATCCAAAATGCTTGAAACAAGCTAATCTCTTCAATTGTCATAAATCATAGCATTCCTAGAATTACAACAAAAGTCATACATATAACCGCTATCCATAATTGCTTCCGTACATTCATATTATGTTTCAACTCTTTTCTCTATCTACAATCTTTGCCAGAGGAAATGAAATACGTATATACTAGAAAACGGAATCTATGAAAGAGGTTGATATAATGAAGCTATTTCTTTCTGCCTTACAATGGGCACTATTTATTTTAGCTGGAAGTCTTATTGTACCAATTAGTGTCGCAACTAGTTACGGCCTTGATGGCACTGAAGCTATCGCGTTTGTACAAAGAACATTATTTGTTCTCGGTTTTGCCGGCCTACTGCAAGCTATATTTGGGCATAAACTTCCTATTCAAGAAGGTCCCGCAGGCCTTTGGTGGGGAATTTTCTCCCTGTATGCAAGTTTAGGCGTCGTATTATTTGGATCAAGTAATGAAACACTTAAGGTCCTTCAGTACGCTTTCCTACTAAGCGGAGTTATTTGTATTATTCTTAGTGTTTTTGGACTTATCGATAAACTAGTTCGCTACTTTACACCTACAGTAATTGGAACGTATTTATTCCTTTTGGTCGCACAACTTAGTGGCTCCTTCTTAAAAGGCATGTTTGGCCTTGATGGACAACATACAGAAGTACAGCCAAAGGTATTTATTCTTTCACTCATTGTTATTTTACTATCTTTTTTCATTATGAAGCTACCTATTATTGGACGATATTCCGTTCTTTTCAGTATCGTCTGCGGCTGGATATTATTTGCGTGCTTCGGATTATCTAATCCAGTAACACCTGTGACAGATATAATTCGTCTTCCATCTCTATTTGTTTTCGGAATGCCTCGCATTGAATGGAACATGGCAATTACGGTAGTTTTCGTCACACTACTACTTCTAACAAATATGTTAGCAAGTATTCGCGTTGTACAAAAGGTTGTTTCTAAGTATGAAGAAGGTGCTGCTCCAGATCGCTTCAAACAAGCTGGCATTATAACAGGAATAAATCAATTGCTAGGCGGTCTATTTTCAGCCATTGGTCCTGTTGCCATTTCTGGATCCGCAGGATTTATTGCAACGACAAATATTTATAAACGCCTCCCATTTATGTTAGGGTCAAGCTTTATCATTCTTGTTAGTATATTCCCAAAGATTACTTCATTCTTTGCAGCAATCCCCGTCGCAGTTGGGTATGCTGCGATTTACCCTGTATTTGCAAGCATGATTGGTCTCGCCTTTCGCGAATATGACACTGTACAAAATAAAGAAAAATTATTTAAAGTAGCAGGTCTTTCAATCTTTACGGGAATCGGAGTTATGTTCGTTCCAGCCGGAGCATTTTCTACGCTGCCGCCATTTTTAGCATCTTTTTTAAGTAACGGTCTTGTTCTTGGATCTGTAATGGCTATCTTGCTGGAAATACTATTTTCTCGTTCGCACGAAAAACAACTATCGTAAATTGGAAAACTTCCATTATTGCACTCTATCTTTAGAGTTGTTACGATAATGATAAAGTGAAACTTTAATCAGTGGGGGGGGGTTCATCCCCACTGATTATTAGTTGAACCAATCGGGCATTTACGGGCAGTGGATCCCCCATCTAACTTCGTTGCTCCAGCTAAATTTTGAGTTGGGAGTCTTACTGCCCGGCAAATAGCGGGATAAATTATCATGGGCAACACGCTCATGATAATTTATACTAACAATGCAGAACTTCTCCTAGTTTCATGTAAAGAAGTTCGATGTCTTACTATATATTCCCCACTATCTTCATAAAAATTTATTTCTATTTCAACAAAGAAAGGAATTTTCTATATGACTTATAAAATGATTGTTTTAGATTTAGATGATACTTTATTACGCGACGACCATACAATTTCACCTCGTACGAAAGAGGCTTTAATGACAGCACAAGAGCAAGGAGTTAAAGTTGTACTTGCTTCTGGGCGCCCAACGTTTGGTATGCGCAATGTTGCAAAAGAACTTCGTTTAGAGGAATACGGTAGCTTCATTCTATCTTTTAACGGCGCAAAAATTATTAACTGTAAAACAAATGAAGAAATCTTCAGTAGCACGCTATCTCCTGAAATCGTTCACAACCTATTTGAAATTAGTAAAACTGAAGACGTATGGATTCATACTTATATTGGCGATGATATCGTAACGGAAGAAAATAATCCGTATACTGAAATTGAGGGCGACATTACTGGTATGCCAATCGTTGTAGTAGATGATTTTAAAGCCGCTGTAACAGAGCCTGTAGTAAAAGTATTAATGAACAAAGAAGCTGAACGTCTTGTTGAAGTAGAAAAGAAACTACAAAAACAACTAGAAGGCCAATTAAGCGTTATGCGTTCTAAACCATTCTTCTTAGAATTTACTGAATATGGTGTTACAAAAGGAACAAGCCTAAACCAACTAATCCAAAAACTTGGTATTAAACGCGAAGAAGTTATCGCAATGGGCGATAGCTATAACGATCAAGCGATGATTGAATTTGCTGGTCTTGGCGTTGCGATGGGCAATGCACCCGATGATATTAAAGAAATCGCAAACTACGTGACAGATACAAATATGAACGATGGTGTTGCTAAAGTTGTAGAGAAATTTGTACTAAAAAGAGAAGCGCTTGTTTAATATTTTCATTCATAAAACCTATTTGAAGTCAAATACTTCAAATAGGTTTTTATTTAAATTGCAATGCTTTTGTGACTATATTTTGAACTTTGCACTATTCTCGTAGTGTAAACTTTCTTTTTGTATATAATTAAACAAAATAGACTATTTCATTTTGAAAAAGAATACAAATTTACTATATACAAGCATACATTAAAGGAGGCTACTTCATGTTATCTACACCAATCGGAAGATTAAGAGCAATCGGCTTAATTGAGGGGATTTCTTTCCTATTACTATTATTTGTAGCAATGCCATTAAAATATTTTGCAGGGTTTGCAACAGCTGTTAAAATTACAGGCATGGCTCATGGCGTTTTATTTATTCTATTCATCTTTGCGGTAATTCAAGTAACAATCGTACACCGTAAATCAATTTTATGGGCACTTGGGGCATTCGTTTCATCAGTTATCCCATTCGGTACTTTTGTACTAGATGCAAAACTAAAGAACGAACAACAATAATAAAAAGGTAGTTAACAACTGTTAACTACCTTTTCTATTTATAAATTTGGAATTTCCCAATTAATTTCTCTTTCGCCCATATTAACTAAAATCGTATTTACTTTAGAGTACGGCTTACTTCCAAAGAAACCTCGTCTTGCTGATAATGGACTTGGATGTACGGACTCTATAATATAATGATTCGTATTCGTAATTAACTTTTTCTTCGCCTGAGCATGGCGTCCCCATAATATGAAAATAACTGGCTTTTCACGTTCATTTAATAGCTCAATTATGCGATCTGTGAAATGCTCCCATCCTTTTCCTTTATGAGAATTTGCTTCAGCTTGACGAACCGTCAATACCGCGTTTAATAATAAGACTCCTTGCTCCGCCCATTTTACTAAATAACCGTTATTCGGAATTTCATAACCATATTCATCTCGAAGTTCTTTATACATATTTAGCAATGACGGTGGCGTTTTAATGCCAGGTTGTACAGAAAAGCTTAAACCATGCGCTTGATTCGGTCCATGATATGGGTCTTGTCCTAAAATAACGACCTTTGTACCTTCATAACTTGTATACTGAAGAGCGTTAAAGATATCTTCTTTCTTTGGATAAATCACATGCTCCTCATACTCTTCTTTTAAAAAATTAGCTAAAGCTTGATAGTATTCTTTCTCAAATTCTGACCCCAGTAATGGTCCCCAATCATTCTGCAAAATGTTTTCCATGCCTTCACTTCCTATCCAATTAATTCACCATATCCTGCCTTGTAAATACTACAAATGAAATGATAAGAGATACTACTGCCCAAACCGTTAAATTCATTAAAGAAAATCCCATTGATAATCCTTGTAATGCAGGCAGTTTTCCTGATAAATAATCCGTTAACGATAAATTGACACTAAAAATGTATTTCGCACCTTCCCAAGACGTTGCGAATGAACTTAAAATGCCACCTGCGATTAACGCAGCTAACATAACGCCCATACCAGCTGGTGTATTTCGAATTAAAACAGAAACCATGAATGATATAGTTCCAACCACAATGGCAACAAACCAAGCTAATCCGTACGCCATTAAAATGTATTGCCACTGCGGAATAAGGTGTACAAAGTTTGTATTTAACGTTTCCTTATCAATGACGAATCCTGTTAATACAGGTAAATTCCATCCAGAGTATCCAAATACAAGCCCTGATAATGCGTAAGCAAACAAACCGACAAGAAGCAATATGAGCGAAATGAAAAATAACATCGTCACATATTTACTAAGGAGTATTTTCCAGCGCCGAATTGGCCTCGTCAGAAGCATTTTCATCGTACCATCGCTTCGTTCTCCTGAAACAATATCAATGGCGACAATCATAACGAGCAATGGAATAAATAACGTTATTCCTTGTTCAATAAATGCCCTCACAAATGTCGGTGCTCCTGGCGCAGTCGGATTAATATTATGATCTAAATAATATTGTTGTTGTTCCACTCTTACTTTTAACCAATCCCGCCATTCTTCTGGCAATCTAGAATTGTTCAAACGGTTTTGTGAATCAACAATTTGTTGCTGTAATGATACTTTCCAATCGGTCGTGCCCAGCCTTTTTTGTGTCGTTTCTATTTCACGATACTGAGCATACACAAAAAGTGGAATCAAGATTGCTAAAATAAGCATGACAACAACAATTCGTTTCTTACGATAAATCTTTTCTGATTCATTTAAAACTAGATTCGCAAATTCACGCATGTTGCTCACCCCTCGTGAGTTCAATAAATAAATCTTCTAGCGTAAATACAAGCTCTTTGACGCTATGTACATCTATCCCGTTTTCTACAAAATGCTTATTCCAAACATTAATAGACGCAACATCCATACGACATAATAAACGCTCATCTTCTACACTAACTTCCTCTATCTCTTCAGCAGCTTCTAACATGTCTTTCGCTTTGGAAATCGGTGTAACGGCCCATTCCACACGATCACTCGCTGTTTTGATCAACTCTTCAATAGGTGCAACTGTTATCATTTTTCCTTTATGAATAATAGCAACACGGTCGCATATCAGTTGCACTTCACTTAGCAAGTGACTCGAAATAAATACACTCATATTTTCTTCTTTTACAAGCTTATGTATAAATTCCCTAAGTTCTCTAATCCCAGCTGGATCTAAACCATTCGTCGGTTCATCTAATATGAGCAATTTCGGGTTTCCAAGCAACGCCTGTGCAATTCCAAGGCGCTGCTTCATACCAAGGGAATATGTTTTTACCTTATCGTGAATACGCTCATCTAAGTGAACCATTTTTGCAATTTCAATAATACGTTCATCAGATATATCACCAAGCATGCGCGCAAATTGCTTTAAGTTTTCCCATCCTGTTAAATATGTATAAAGCTCTGGGTTTTCAACGATACTTCCAATTTGACGCATCGCTTCTCTGAAATTTTCCTTAATAGAATAACCACCGATAGAAATAGTACCTTCTGTCGCTTTAATCAGTCCGACTAACATTCGAATTGTTGTCGTTTTCCCGGCTCCGTTCGGTCCTAAGAAACCAAACACTTCTCCTTGTTTTACATCAAATGAAATGTCCTCTACAAGCGTCTTCTTTCCAATTACCTTCTTCAAGTCTCGTACAGAAAGTATCGTCGTCATTTTATCCCTCCTTGCTCTAGTTTTAATTTACTTACAACATTTTGGACTAAACGCTCCGCCATATATGTGTAACCTACTTCATTCGGATGAAAATGATCTGAGTATAATAAATCTTTCCCACGATTTTGGAATAAATCAAATGTCGGTGTAATATATACGTTTTTATCATTTAATGCTAACTTCTCTAAAGAAGCGTTCCAATCAACAACAATATTTGATGAACCTCTCAAATCTTCTACATCTTCAAAAGGATTGTATAATCCTAACCAAAAAATAGGGCTATCTGTGTTTAATTTACGAATTTCTTCTATAATTTTCTTCGCTTCATTTTGAAACGTTTCCGTATCAGGACGATACGTCTCTAAATCTATCTTTCCGAGCGATTCCCATCCTGGGAACAAATCATTTCCTCCAATTGTTAAAACAATTACATCTGCTTGCTTAATTGAATATTGAGCTCCGCTGCTTTCGATTTGTTTTAATAAATCGGGCATTTTCGCACCACTAACTGCCAAATTGCTTAGTGCAACTTTTTGTTTATAATCTTTTTGTAAATTCTCTTTCATTCGTCCAATATAGCCAATTCCTTCTTTATCACCAACGCCGCGCGTTAACGAATCACCTAAACTAACTACTTGTAACGTTCCTGTTTTCTTTTTCTCTTTTTCCACTACGTCAGTCTTCGTAATTAATTTTGAAGCTTTCGGATTTAATACATCATTTACACCCGAAACAAAACCGTATGCAAATAAACAGAAAGACGCAATTGTAATGAGTAGAATTACTTTTACTAATTTTGATCTCATATCAAAACCCCTTTTAGCCCCTATAGATTGTCCATAATTATACCAAACGAATTTTCGAAAAGCGATTTTCACACCTTCTCTATTATGTCGTTTCCCTATCTACCAAATTTGGTAATAACTCTACATGTTTCACATCTGTTTCCTCATCATTAATCTTTTCATATAATAATTCAAATGCCTTTACACCAACATTTTTACTGGAATGCGAAATCGTCGTAATACCTAATATATTTGCCACCTCTTGATCATCACATCCGATAATCGTAATATCCTCTGGGATACGAATTCCTTGTTTTTTCGCCTCCGTTACCATTCCTGCAGCAATATGATTGCAAGATACAAGAAAAGCCGTCGGTTTTACAGACATACGAGCCCATTCTCTGACTACATTGCGCCCATCTTCCACCGTAAAACAGCCCTTAAACTTCCAGGCATCTAACGGTGTTACAACAATCTGTTGAAGTGAATCCTCATATGCCTTTTTTCGCCTCTGGCTATTAATACTATTACTTCTTCCAATGCAATATCCGATACGTGTATGACCAGCATCTATTAAGCTTTTCATCCCGCGCAAAAATACTTTGTAGTAATCAATATGTACACTCGAAATGAAATTCGAATCTATTTCTTCACACATCACAATTGGACCAAACTTCGTATACTCTTCAAGTTTTTCCTTACTATTTGTCCGTGAACATATAATTACTCCATCAAGCTTTTTCATTTTTAACATATGTAAAATTTCAAGCTCTTTTTCTTCGCTATAATTTGTCTGGCAAAGCATCATATTATAATTGTTCCTTGCGGTTTCCTTTGATATCCCCCCAATAATGGCACTGTAATATTGATCATTTACGTGCGGCAATAAAACGCCAATTACATTCGTTTTTCCTTTCACTAAATGAATCGCATTCACATTTTGCGTGTAATTTAATTCTTCAATAATCGCTAAAATCTCTTTTCGTTTCTGTTCATTCACATACGGATGATTATTGAGTACACGTGAAACAGTTGAAACAGATACCCCAGCAAGTTCAGCAATCTTTCTTATATTAGTCATCTCATTCTCCCCTTCCCCTCAAAAATTCTCGCTTGACCTGGTAAGCTTTCCACAGTATATCCTTTCTTAGCAAATACATTTTGAAAGGATATACAACTATGCTTCGATTCAAACTAGAATATATATTTTTCATTGGCGGTTTACTCATTCTCGCCATCGGTATTAATATGATGACGACAATTACTTCTTTTGGACTTAGCCCTTATGATTCCTTCTTTATTGCACTATATCAAAATTTTGGGATAAGTATTGGTTTTTGGATTTTCATGATTAACTTTGTTTTTACCCTGATCGTACTCTTTTGGGACAAAAAACAAATTACAATCGGCACAATTGTAACGATGATTCTTATTTCTCTTTTTGTTGATTGGGTTGGTTCTATTACGACCATTATGGACATTATCCGCTCTCTTCCAAAATATATAACACTTATTTGCGGAAACCTATTCGTCGGAGCCGGAATTGGTCTTTACGTCTCTACTAACCTTTGCGCAGCACCTCAAGAGGCTTTCGTTTTAACTGTTGCTGAGAAAAAGAAATGGACATTTAGAAGAACAGAAATTTCATTAGCTTTTTTATTTTTAACATTAAGCTTCTTATTAGATGGGCCAATCTATTTTGGAACAATTATCTTATCCTTTACAACAGGTTGGATTATTCAAGCTTTTATTCAAGTTGGTACGCAAATTTTAAATAGAAAAAAACCTATTAAGCAAGCCGCTTAATAGGTTTTTTCGTTTTATTAGAAAAGATACTACTTAGCATCTCCTTCAATTCGATAATTTGCTTTCACACAATCTATTTCTTCATACGATTGCAATGTATGTAGAATGTACTCATAATCCGCAAGAGAAGCACGATGCGTTACAATTACTATTTCTGCTTTCCCTTTCTCTTCAAGTGGCATTTGAATAATCTTTTCAAAACTAACACCGCGCTCAGAGAACAATGATGTAATTTTTGCAAACACACCAATTTCGTCTTTCACATGAAGTCTTAAAAACTTTTTCACAATAATTTCATCTGGCTCTTTTAGTACCTTTTGATATTGCGGAACTACAGCACTATTTCCTGTTACACCTAACCTAATATTTTGCATTACAGCAACTAGATCAGAAACAACAGCTGTCGCTGTCGGTAAGCTTCCTGCTCCCGGACCATAAAACATCGTTTCTCCTACCGCTTCACCATACACATACACAGCATTATATTCATTTTGCACTGCCGCAAGAGGGTGTGCATTTGGAAGTAGCGTTGGCTCAACTGTAACCTCTAATTTCTCGCCATCTCGCTTTGCAAGACCAATTAATTTAATCGTATAGCCTAAGCTCTTACTATATTCAATATCTTCTGCTGTAATAGAAGTAATCCCTTTTACCTTCACATCTCCAAGCTCTACATTTGTAGAGAAACCGAGAGTAGCCAAAATCGTCATTTTTCTTGCTGCATCCAAACCTTCTACGTCTGATGTTGGATCTGCTTCTGCAAATCCAAGCTGCTGAGCTTCTTTTAACACGTCGTTATATGCTCTCCCTTCGTCTGACATTTTCGTCAAAATAAAATTTGTCGTTCCATTTACAATTCCCATTACTTTCGTAATAAGATCTGAAGAAAGTCCTTCTACGATGCTTCGTAAAATTGGAATCCCTCCAGCTACACTTGCTTCGTAAAATAAATCAGCCTGATTATCTTTTGCTACCGCTAAGAGTTCCGCTCCGTGTAACGCCATTAAATCTTTATTTGCAGTCACAACGTGCTTCCCGCTTTTTAAAGCTTGTAAAATATATGCTTTTGCATCATCAATGCCGCCCATTACTTCAATGACAACATCAATATTAGGATTATCTAAAATTTCATTCACATCTTGTGTTAATAAAGTAGAAGGCACGTCTACTTCTCTCTCTTTCTCAATGTTTTGCACCAATACTTTCGTTACTTTCACTGGACAACCTACTTGGTGTATAAGTCGTTCTTGATGATCTGTAATAATACGAACTACACCACTACCAACTGTCCCAAGACCTAATAACCCCACTTGAATTTCTTTCATAATACTGTCCACCCCTCAAAAATTGTGTTTAGATGCCATTATATAGACAAAAAATCTGAAAAACAATGTATTTTGAATATTAAGAAAAATAAAGGTTAATCTTTACAAATAAAACGCTACCACTTGTTATACAATCATTTACAATATATAAGGGGTTTCTTGATACACGTAATAATTCAGCCAATTAGAGAATAATAAATTCCCATGACTCCTCCACCTAACAATTGGCTTCTCATTTGGATTATTATGTTTAAAATAATTTTTTGGCACATCAATATTTAATCCTTTTTGGCAGTCCCGTTCGTATTCTTGCTTTAACGTATCACAACTGTATTCACTATGTCCGAGTGCGAAAACTTGTCTTCCCTCTTGCCCAATAGCAAGATGAACGCCTGCTTCTTCAGAATTGGCTAATAACGTTAATTCTTTCACTTTTTCAATATCGCTCTCTCGTACTTCTGTATGACGAGAATGCGGAGCAAAAAACACTTCATCAAACCCTTGTAACAATTTCACATGTTGCTCGCGAACCTCATGTTCAAATACACCAAACATTTTTTCCGCAAGAGGATACTTCGGCACACCATAGTGGTAATACAAACCAGCTTGTGCCCCCCAGCAAATATGAAGCGTAGATGTTACATTCGTTTTTGAATACTCCATAATACGTCCAAGCTCTTCCCAATAATCTACTTCTTCAAAAGAAAGAGTTTCAACTGGTGCTCCTGTAATAATGAGTCCATCAAATTTTTCATTCTCAATATCACGGAATGTTTTATAGAAGCTCGTTAAATGGTCCTGCGCTACATTGCGAGACAGATGCGATTCCATATGAAGTAAATGAACATCTAATTGCAACGGTGTATTTCCAATTAAACGAAGTAATTGCGCCTCTGTTTCTTGTTTTGTAGGCATTAAATTTAATATAGCAATTTTCAAAGCACGTATATCTTGTGCTACTGCTCGCTCCTTCGTCATTACAAAAATATTTTCCTTCTGCAATACTTTGCGAGCTGGTAAATCTTTATCAATTATGATCGGCATGTTGTTTGCCTCCGACTAGTGCCGCTTCTAAATCTGCAATAATATCAGAAACATCTTCTATACCGACCGATAAACGGATTAAATCAGATGTAACGCCAGCTAAACGCTGATTTTCTGCGCTTAATTGTCTGTGCGTCGTACTAGCAGGATGTATTACACAAGTTCTTGCATCAGCTACATGCGTTACAAGAGTTGCAAGCTTTACATTTGCGATAAATTCTTTCGCTGCTTCTAATCCGCCCTTAATACCAAATGTTAAAACTCCACTAGCACCTTTTTTCAAATACTTTTGTGCTAACGAATAATTTTCATTACTATCTAATCCTGGATAATTCACCCATTCAATGCGATCATGATTGGCAAGCCACTTAGCAACTTCGAGAGCATTTTCACTATGACGCTCCATTCGTAAATGCAATGTTTCAAGGCCAATGTTGCTAATATATGCATTGAATGGACTCATACAGTTTCCGTAGTCTCTTAATAACTGAACGCGTGCTTTCACAATATACGCTGCTGCTCCAAAATTTTGAACATAGCTTACGCCATGATAACTCGGGTCAGGTTCGACAAGCTCAGGGTATTTTCCATTTGTCCAATCGAAGTTCCCTCCATCTATTACAATCCCACCTAGAGAACTTGCATGGCCATCAATATATTTCGTTGTAGAATGGACAATGATATTTGCCCCATGTTCAAACGCCTGGCATAAATAAGGCGTCGCCAATGTATTATCAACGATAAAAGGTACTTCTAATTCTTTTGCTGCCGCTGAAAGTTCTTTGAAATTCAAAACGTTCATTGCTGGATTTCCTAACGACTCTGCATAAACGAGTTTTGTCTTATCATTAGCAAGTGCCGCAATTTCATCTGCCGTTAAATTAGGATTAAAGAACGTAACATCTATGCCCAGCTTTCGCAAACTCACTCCAAATAAATTAAACGTTCCTCCGTAAACAGTTGAAGAACAAAGTAAATGGTCTCCACTACTGCAAATATTTAAAACCGCAAGCATAATGGCTGCCTGCCCAGAAGCTGTTGCAACAGCCCCTACACCGCCTTCTAAATCTGATAACTTCTGCTCAAATGCGGCTAGAGTAGGATTTCCAATACGCGTATATATATATCCCTCTGCCTCCAAATTAAATAGTGCTGCTAAATCATCTGACGTATCGTATTTATACGTTGTACTTTGATAAAGTGGCAAAACACGCGGCTCACCATTTTTTGGCGTATAGCCACCTTGCACACAAATCGTTCCTTTCCCCCATGATTCTCCCATCTCTCATTCTCCTTTCTTTTATCCCGCTATTTGCGGGCAGTAAGACTCCCACCTCCAAATTCGGCAAATGCGAGGAAATTAGGTGGGAGATAACTGCCCGATTGATGAAGGCTAATAATTAGCGGGGGAGGGGCAAAACCCCCACTGATTAAAGTTTCACTTTATCCAAAATAAAAAACTGCCCCTTCCCTGAAAACAAGAAAGGAGCAGTTTGAAAACACGCTCTAAGGCTCTTTCTTATCTCTCAGGATTATTACCTGCAGGATTTGGCACAATTCCGTTATACGGCTGTTGCCAAGGTTTCATCGGGCCTGTCCCTCCACCTTTTCTTGATAAGACTATGCAATTACCGTTGATTTTATAGCAATAATTTCCTGATGTCAAATGGTTTTTCTGAATGTTCTAAATTAAATGCGAGGAATTTAATATAAACAACAAAAGAAATATATTCCATATTCATTTGAAAAAGACCTTTTAAAAACTCCGATCAATATATAAAATTAAATAAGTGGTTTAACCGCGTTGGTTTCAAATTTTCATGAGATTTCAATATATTGAATAAGCCAAACCCTCAAAAAGATACTATATATATTCAATTCATTTCACACTAGCATATTTAATCCTTTCTACATGAAAATTTACATAACGGAGGTACAACATGACAAATAAAAAAGACATGCACTATATACTCGTCCTATATGGCATTCTTTTAGGCTCTATAGTAGGAGCTACAGTCTGGTTATTTTTAGTTACAATAAATATCGGAATTCACTTTATTTGGGGATACTTACCTACTATTTTCTCTTCTCCGCCTTATTACACCATTTGTGTAACAATCATCGGTGGTATCCTCGTTGGTTTAACACAAAAATACTTCGGTACATATCCACGTCTTATGCCCGAAGTGATGGCTGAATATAAAAAAACAGGTAGAATCGAATACAGTTTTGTACATAAAGCTACTTTAACTGCGATTATCGTTTTAATATTTGGAGCTAGTTTAGGCCCAGAAGCAGCACTTGTTGGAATTATCGGTGGACTTTGTACATGGGTAGGAGATCGCTTTAATTTTGCTTTAAAGGGAATGAATGAACTAACAGAGGTTGGAATTGGTGCTACTTTAAGTGTAATTTTTAATGCACCATTATTCGGTTACTTAGCTCCGAATGAAAATGAGGGTGAACAAATTAATGAATTTTCGAAAGGAAAAAAAGCAATTGTATATTTAGCTACCACTTTTGCCGGTTTTTCCGTTTACTTATTGCTTAGTAAACTCGATAATCGTGGATCCTTTATTGTTGATTTTGGGGAAGAGTCTCTTGCTCTTAATGAATGGATCGCCTTTCTACCACTTGCTAGCATTGGTGCTATAGTTGGTTTCTTTTATTTCAAATTAGAATTCACATTAGAGAAATTAATCCACCCCTTCAAAGAATACAAGGTATCACTTGGAATTATAGGCGGTATTTTATTAGGAATTACAGGAACTTTTCTTCCTTACACGTTATTCTCAGGAGAACATCAATTAAAAGATTTAGTCGTTGAATGGAGCCATTTATCCTTCTGGGTACTACTTCTTTCAGGAATTTTAAAATTATGTATTACTGCCGTTTGTTTAAATACGGGTTGGCGCGGCGGACATATTTTCCCAATTATATTTGCTGGATCAAGTATCGGATATGCTATAGCTTCTATTATCCCTATAGATCCAATAGCTTCTGTAGCCATCGTCACGACAGCTATTTCAAGCTATGCATTAAGAAAACCAATAGCTATAACATTACTATTACTCATGTTTTTCCCGCTCAATTTATTATTACCGATGCTCGGGGCAGCAGCGATTGGGAATGCATTTCCGCTTCCTAGAAACAATGAAGCTACAAACTAATACATACAGGCAGTAGGGACAAAAGTTCCACTGCCTGTTTTTATCCCGCTATTTGCGAGCAGTAAGACTCCCACCTCAAAATCCGGCAAGTGCGAGGGAGTTGGGTGGGAGATAACTGCCCGTAACTGCCCGATTGGTGAAGGCTAATAATCAGTGGGGGATGGCCAAAATCCACACTGATTAAAGTTTCACTTTATTACACATGCTGCTTTAATAGCGCGTATAACGCTTCAAAACTATGCACTTCATATGTTGGCACAATCTCGCTATTATTTGGTTTCTTTTCTGAATTAAACCAACAAGTATCAATTCCCGCTACATATCCACCTTTAATATCGGCACTTAACGAATCCCCAATAATGAGCCCTTCTTCAAAAGCGAAATTAGGAATCCTTTCAAAAACATAATCAAAATACTCTTCCATCGGCTTTTGGAATCCCGTATCTTCAGAAACAAAAATATCTTTAAACAATGAATGTAATCCTGCATTACGTAAACGTTTATCTTGCGTCTTAGAAATACCGTTTGTCACTATATATAAATCATACTCATTTTGAATTTGATTTATAAATTCAAATGCACCTTGCATGAGTTGGTTTCCTTCTTCTAAGTAGCTACGATAATTATTTTCGAATAATATCCCATCTACTTCTTCCCCGTACTCTTTAAACAAAATCGAAAATCGTGTATTTACGACTTCATCACGGTTTATTTCACCTTCTTCAAAAGCATCCCAAAGGCTTTTATTAATTTTTTTATACTGCGCTTCAACCTCGCTAGTTAAAGGAATCCCTTTCTCTTCAAAGAGCATACGTAACGCCACTTTCTCCGCCTTCTGAAAATCTAACAATGTATCATCTACATCAAATAGCAATGTTTTATATTTTTTCATAAACCCCTCACACTCTCTTTTCTACAAAAACAAATTTACATAAATCGTATCATTCTTCCTTGTAAAAATAATAGGAGATATCTCATACTACAAACAGGGGTGAAAATATGAAAATCAGTAAAAATGAGAAAGAAATTTATCAACACATGCAAATTCATCAATTCCATACTCTTTTTTCCTTTCATGTCTTACCATATGTAGAACTCCATTCTTTTCAAAAGAAAGAGATGATATGTAAGGAGGGAGTCGACCTCCCTTATCTCTATTACTTAATTTCCGGGAAAGCAAAAATATATATGAGCCATAAAAATGGGAAAGTCTCTTTAATTAATTTTATTCAAGCACCTTCATTCATTGGAGAATTAGGATTAATTGGCGTAGAATCTGTTACGAAAGCGGTTGAGGTGATTGAAGATTGTATTTGCTTAGCGCTTCCTCTTAAAGATTGTCAGCATCTTTTATTGCAAGATGCTACCTTTCTACAGAAACTATGCAAATTTATTGGAGAAAAAACAATTATCCGAACAGAAAATTACGCCAAAAACTATAGTTATCCATTTGAAAACCGATTAGCTGCGTTCATTCTATTAACGGAACAAAATAGTTGCTATACCGAAAAACATACTGAGGCCTCAGAATACTTAAACGTCAGTTACCGCCATCTTTTATATGTATTAAACCAGTTTTGCCAGCAAAACTATTTAAAAAAAGAAGGCCGAACATATTATATACAAGATCGAAATCAATTAGAAAAACTTGCTGACGAGCTAAAAATATAAAAAAACAGCATTAACATAAAAGTTAATGCTGTTTTTTCGAGTGACGATTATATTTTTAATTAAAATTTACTTGCTACTTTAGCCGCTTCTTCAAGACCTGCTGCAATGATCTCTTCTGCTTTATCTGGGAATTGGTTATGTCCTTCAATAACTACCGTTTCCATATTTGTTGCGCCGAAGAAGCCCATCATGCTCGCTACATATTTTACAGCCATTTCCATTTCAGCTGCTGGTCCTTCAGAATATACGCCGCCGCGTGCATTTAATAACGCAATCTTCTTATCTCCAATAAGCCCAACTGGACCTTCTGGTGTATATTTAAACGTTTTACCAGCACGGTTTAAATAATCAATATACGTGTGTAATACGGCTGGAATCGTTAAGTTCCATAATGGGAAACCGAAAACTACTTTATCAGCTTCTAGAAATTGATTTAAATACTTATCAGCAACTGCTACCACTTTTGCTTCTTCTTCTGTTAAATCAAATCCTCTACCTGCTTTGAATGTACCATTAATCATATCTACGCCTACATATGGCAATTCTTCTTTATATAAATCAAGTTCTACCACTGTATCATTTGGATGCGCTTCTTTATAGTTTGCTAAAAATGCCTCGTATAATTTCACACTAACTGCTTGTTCCGCTGGGCGGTTGTTTGCTTTTACGAATAAAACTGTTGCCATTGTTTTTCCTCCTACTACTCACTCTTATGTTGTTATATATCACTTACGAAAAAGGGTACTCCCTTATAATTATTGTTGCTTACAAATACATTTTATCTTTATATCAAGACAATTACGTCCTCACATAGACGTATTTTTCCATAAAAAAAGTCCACCTTCTAAAGGCGAACTAGGTCTTACGACTTTTGTCTTATACAATTCCATTTTTCACTGCATATAATGCTGCTTGTGTGCGATCGGATAAATGTAACTTACTCAAAATACTACTCATATGAGCTTTTACCGTTTTTTCTGTAATAACTAAAACAGAAGCAATTTCTTTATTACTCATCCCTTTCGCCAATAACTGCAATACTTCATTTTCTCTCGCTGTTAATACATCCACTTGAACGGAAGGTTCTTCTTCTTTCTCTTCCTGTGGTAATGTTTGAGAAAGAAGGGCATTTGCTATATCTGGATGTAATTGAATATTACCTTTATACGCGCTTCGAATAGCTTCAACAAGCTGATCTGGTTCGATATCTTTTAAAATATAACCGCTCGCCCCAGCTTTTAGTGCCGGCAATACATGAGCTTGATCAGAAAAACTAGTCAATACAATTACTTTCACGTTTGGATATTCTTTTTTAATACAATTTGTTGCCTCAATTCCATCCATCTCAGGCATATATAAATCCATTAATACGACATCTGGACTCGTTTCGCCTACTTTCACTAGCGCCTCTTTCCCATTGTTTGCTTCCCCAACTAATTCAAAATCTTCCTGTGTGCTTAGAAAAAATGCTAATCCTTTTAAAACAACTGTATGATCATCAACTAACAATACTTTTATTTTCACAAACTTCCCTCATTTTCACATCATAATGGTACATTTACTTTTACACTCGTTCGTTTCTTACTACTTACAATTTTAATTGTTCCACCAACTAATTCTACTCTTTCACGCATCGTAGTCATACCGAGTGATTTCTTCTCTTTTATATCCTTTTCTACAAACCCATTTCCTTGATCGACTATTTCTAATGATACATTTTTCTCCGTCACTTTGAAATAAATCGTCGCTTCTCCTACATTCGCATGCTTGCTTACGTTATTTAAAGCTTCTTGTCCAATTCGCCATAGCGCTTCTTCTACTACACGCGGCAAATCACGTACACCTGTAACTTGTTCCCGAATTTTCAGTCCTAAACTTTCACCATATTGCTTTAAAGCTGGTAATAACCCTTTCTCTAATCCAGCCGGACGGAGCTGCCAAATTAATGTCCTCATTTCCTTTAAGGCACCTTGTGCTAATTCACGCATCTCATACAAAGACTGATCTACCTTTTCATTTTGACCCTTTAAGACAGCTTCAGCGCCTTTCGTCATAAATGTTAATGAAAACAACTTTTGTGAAACAGAATCATGTAAATCTCTAGCTAAACGATTACGCTCTTCCATTCGTACAAGTTCGCGGCGTTTTTCATTTAATCTTAAGTTCTCTATCATTAATGAAATATGATTTGCTAACGCTTGTACTACATCTATCGTATTTATATCAAATTCTCCATTATTAGAACTTACACTTAATACTCCAAATATATGATCTTGAATATGTATCGGAATAGCGATAACTGCCCTATTGGGATGCTCTATATTCCCAACCTGACGCTTTGACAAGACAGACTCTTCTTTTTCCAACGCTTCCTGTGCTGCTGCCCTCAAATCATCTTGTAGTTCACCTTTCTTATAAGAAGCTCTCACAGCTAGTTCATTTTCTTCTCTAATAAAGAATACAACTTGCTCCCATAGAAATAAGCTCCCTATTTGCATTACAATCTCTTCTGGTAATGCATTAAATTTATGAATTGTCCTTAAAGCTTGAATAAAGCGTTCTAACTTTACATAATAATGAGCTCTTCTCTTTTCATTTTCATACAGTTTTGTACGCTTTAATGCCGTTCCAATTTGAAAGGCAACTGATTGTAATAGTACTAATTCTTCTTCCGAAAAATGCGTTTTACCTGGGCTAGCTACATTTAACACGCCAAATTCATCTTCTCCCGCTTTTAGCGGTACTGTCGCATGATGTACAATCCCTTCTGTATCTCCCCATTTGTATTCAATCGCATTATTAATTCTCTTACATTCAATAATATTAACTGCTCGCTCTAGTTTTCCTTCCACAAAGCGGTGTAAGCACCAGCAATTCCCCTCACACATCGGTCGTTTATTTTCGAATTTCAATCCCTCTGGTAATTGGTAATCAATTAATTTTGTATATCTACCATTTTCATCCGCAAGGAAAATCCATCCTGTCGTTAAACCAGTTACATTCAACAGCTTTTCCAGCACAGCTTGAAGTACGTGATATGTATCATTTGAGGTATTCAACGTTTCTGCAATCTCTTTTAATATAACTAATTCATTTGTACGATTCTCTTGAAACATAATTCGTCTCCTACATACAAGATTTTAAATAGTACTTAACATAAATCATCTACTTTTCACTTTGTACTTATTCGTAACATTGATATAATGGTGAAAACATAGTTTTCATTATATCACTTGAGGGGGCTTTCATAATGACATTGAATAAGGCACTTACTATCGCTGGTTCTGACACAAGTGGCGGTGCTGGTATACAAGCAGATTTAAAAACATTCCAAGAACTTGGTGTATACGGAATGACATCTCTTACGACAATCGTAACGATGGATCCACATAACGGTTGGGCACATAACGTATTCCCAATCCCAGCTTCTACATTAAAACCACAATTAGAAACGACAATTGAAGGCGTTGGTGTAGATGCTTTAAAAACGGGTATGCTTGGATCAGTAGAAATTATCGAAATGGTTGCGGAAACAATTGAAAAGCACAATTTCGAAAATGTAGTAGTTGATCCTGTTATGGTATGTAAGGGAGCGGATGAAGCGTTACATCCTGAAACAAATGACTGCTTACGTGACGTTCTTGTTCCAAAGGCATTAGTCGTAACGCCAAACTTATTTGAAGCATATCAATTAAGTGGTGTGAAAATTAATTCTCTTGAGGACATGAAAGAAGCGGCAAAAAAAATCCATGCTTTAGGTGCTAAATACGTACTGATTAAAGGTGGTAGCAAACTAGGCACAGAAACTGCTATTGATGTATTATATGACGGAGAAACATTCGATCTTCTAGAATCAGAAAAGATCGATACGACAAATACACACGGTGCAGGTTGTACATATTCTGCTGCAATTACAGCAGAACTTGCAAAAGGAAAAACGGTGAAAGAAGCAGTAAAAACTGCGAAAGAATTCATCACAGCTGCAATTCGTCATTCATTTAAGATTAACGAATATGTAGGACCAACACATCACGGTGCATACCGCAAATTCGTTGCACCGAAAGAACTTGTCTAACATACAGCTTTTTATTCATAAATTTAAAAATAGATTAAAACCCACAGAACATTTATTGTTCTGTGGGTTTTAATTACTTTACAGAAATCTTTTAAAGTACTCCCCGAATTCCTATGATGCTGAACTAACCTTGTTTCTACCATTTCTTTTTGAATAATATAACGCATCATCCGCTGATTGAATAAATTGCTCAGGTGATTTTTTATATTCTGAAAGCCCAACAGAAACTGTAATTTTAATTTTTTCCCCATTTTGCAGTTGAAATGAATGCTTTTCAACTGCTAGTCGAATTTGTTCCCCTATACGAGTTCCAAATGCTACTCTCTTTTTTGGTAACAACAGAGCAAACTCTTCGCCACCTTTTCGAAAGACTAAATTTGGGAATGGTGCATTTTCTAACAAAATACGCCCTAGTTGTTTTAACACTTCATCTCCAGCAGGATGACCGTACGTATCATTTACATACTTAAAGTGATCAATATCGATAAGTAATAAACAGAGTGAGTCATTTTTCATATGCGTGCTACCAATATGACGATTCATCTCGAAATCAAACTGTCTTACATTTCCTAGATTCGTTAATGCATCTATCGTTGCATAATGCTTCATCGTTTGAAATAATTCATTGGATTGCAATACATAACTTGCACTTACAAATGTGAAATATGCCGCTACAATACAACAAACTAAATATAATGCCACTACATATATATCCTTAAATAAAATATAAAGTGGTAGTATTAAAATAGATAAACTATATACATTAAACCATATCCATTTTGTAAATATAGAAATCTTCATCCGCCAAATGAGAGTAACACCAATCCCTATTGCCACGATAGTATAGCAGGCCAATTCAGAGGCTAAAGAATACTCAGTAAAAAATACCCGTGTTATTAAAGTGAACATAACTGTTATACTACTAGCTATCGGGCCACCAATTATAATCGCCAAAACAACCGCTAAATAACGTAAATCCAACATAATATCTTCAATATGTACACCAAAATGCATCAATAATATACTTAATATCCCAGTTAAAATACCGACCAAACATTTCTGCCAAAAAGAGAATCCTTCTTTTAATGGCTTATCTCTTAAAATCTGAGCACCTACAAAGATAAAGGACAGAATGATTGTCATATTTACAAATAGATCTCTAAACATAAAATAATCTCCCTACTTTTTCTTTTCCTTCTATCCCCTTCTATATGTTATTGTATTACGAAATCCCTATAATTCCCAAACTTTTTATTTTATTGTTCCACGTGGAACAGCAAAATAAAAAAGGAGACGAAATTTCGTCTCCTCCATTAACAACATCGTGATATCTTTCCGCCTTTTGCATTAAATCTAGCTTCTTGTGCCTCAGCAAAAAATTGCTTTTGACATAGAATTTTCTCTTCTGGATGATTTATTTTCATGTGATTTACATACGTTTCATAACTTGGAACTCCAACAAGTAAACTAATAAATTGCTTTCTCTTTCCCCATACGTTCCGTAAATTTTTAAGCATAGTTCCTCGACTCACTTTCATCTTTTGGAATATATGGTGCCTCTTTTAACGGCATTGGCTTATTTCTTAATACTTGAATCCAAATTCGAAGTGCAGAAATTAATACAGCAATTACAACTATCATAAAAATTCCACAAAGTGCCGCATCAATATAGTCATTAAAAATAATTTGTTTCATTTGCGCAACATTTTTAGCTGGAGCTAATACCTTACCATCATCTAATGCTCCCTGAAATACTTTCGCATGTGATAGAAATCCTATTTTAGGATTTTCATGAAATAACTTTTGATAACCAGCTGTCATCGTTACAATAAGTAATCCTATAGTCGGAATAAGCGTTACCCAAACGTATGCCTTTTTCCCCATTTTGAATAAAATTGTTGTTCCAAGTAATAATGCAATCCCCGCTAACATTTGATTTGCAATACCGAAAAGTGGCCATAGCGTATTAATTCCACCGAGAGGGTCAACCACCCCTTGATATAAGAAGTACCCCCAGCCTAATACGCATAACGTTGTAGCAACCACATTCGCTATTGTGGAATCTGTTTTCGCAAACGGCTTGTACACATGCCCTAAAATATCTTGAATCATAAATCGTCCTACACGTGTTCCAGCATCAATCGTTGTTAAAATAAATAGTGCTTCAAAAAGAATGGCAAAATGGTACCAAAATGCCATCATCGCCGTTCCACCTATTACTTGTGAAAATATATGTGCCATACCAATTGCTAATGTTGGTGCGCCACCTGTACGTGATAAAATGGTCTGTTCTCCGACGTTAACAGCAATTTCTTTTAATTCATTCGGTGTAATAGCAAATCCCCACGAAGAAATAACTTGAGCCGCTTGTGATACATCTGTTCCGATCAGTGCTGCTGGACTATTAATTGCAAAATAAGTTCCTGGTGTTAATACACAAGCTGCAATCATAGCCATCGCTGCTACAAATGATTCCATTAACATTGCCCCATAACCAATTGGCTGTGCATGACCTTCTTGCTCAATCATTTTCGGCGTCGTACCTGATGAAACGAGAGCGTGGAATCCAGAGACAGCACCGCAAGCTATTGTAATAAATAAGAACGGAAATAAATTCCCGGAGAAGACAGGGCCTGTTCCATCAATAAACTTAGATACTGCCGGCATCTTCAAATCTGGAGCTACAATTAAAATACCAATTGCTAATCCAAGTATCGTTCCTATTTTTAAAAATGTACTTAAATAATCACGTGGTGCAAGGAGCATCCAAACTGGTAATGCCGATGCAATGAATCCATATACGATAAGCATAATAGCAATTGTTTCACCACTAAAAGTAAACATACTTGCAAGTGTTGGATTTTCTGCTACATACTGTCCACCAATAAGCGATAGGACTAGTAGAACAATACCGATTACTGATCCTTCCCCTACTCGCCCTGGTCTAATGTAACGCATGTAAACTCCCATTAAAATAGCAATTGGAATTGTTGCTGCGATTGTAAACATTCCCCATGGGCTTCCAACAAGTGCCTTAACAACTACTAAAGCTAATACTGCTAATAAAATTATCATAATACCTAAAATACCAATCATCGCAATTAATCCTGTAACAGGACCAATTTCATCTTTAATCATTTCTCCTAATGATTTACCATTACGTCTCATTGAAGCAAATAAAATTACAAAATCTTGTACAGCTCCGGCAATAACTACCCCAACAATAATCCAAATAGTCCCAGGTAAATATCCCATCTGCGCCGCCAAAATTGGTCCTACTAAAGGACCTGCCCCTGCAATCGCAGCGAAGTGATGTCCGAATAAAACCCATTTATTTGTTGGAACATAATCCTTCCCATCATTTAACGTATGAGCAGGCGTTTGCCTATTATTATCTAGGCCAAAAACTTTCCTTGCTATAAATCTACTATAAAAGCGATAAGCAATCGCATACACTGATACAGCAGCAACTAATAGCCATACAGCATTAATTGTCTCACCTTGTGATAAAGCTATTACACCAAAAGCAGATGCTCCTACCGCTGCAATAACTCCCCAAAGTAAAATTGATTTCAATGTTTTCACGTACAATCCCCCCATTACTACTTCTTAGAGGAGATTGTACTAAATTTTCTGAATATTTAATTTGAATCCTCCTTATCATGAAGGATTTCTAGGCTATTATGTTAAAATTCTCTCATTACTTGTCATAGCTCAATTTTATTTCGAAGCCGTTTTACATAATTACGGCTTACTGGAATCGGTTGCTCATCGTACCTGTCTAAATGCAAATTATACGTGCCATTATAATAAGGTTTAAGTTCTTGTACATATGACATATTAATTAAATAGCTTTTATGTACACGTAAAAAATCATATGCATTTAGTTTATTTTCTAATTCCTGGAGTGTGTATGTTGAAATATACTGATTATTCGTTGTATAAATTGAAACGGTTTTGTTTTCCTTATTTTTACTAATATATACAATATCCTCCGGGAGAATATATCTAATCCCCTCATGGCCTTCTATCGGCAGTTTACGCAGATGACTCTTTGCTTTCTCACCTTGTTCTTTTCCCATTTTATATAAAATGAATTGTAAATCTTCTTCACGAAATGGTCGTAATAAATAATAAAACGCTTGGAAACGAAAAGCTGTAATTGCCTCTTCTATATCCTCACCAATAAAAATAAATTTCGTATAACAATTCACTTCTCGTAACAAACTCGAATATTCAAAACCAGTACCATCCATTAATTGCGAATTTAAAAAAACAAAATCAGGTGTATGTTTTTTCATTATTAGCAAAGATTCTGTTCCAGTTTTCGCTTCAAAACATTCTACATTTCGAATGTTTTCAGTAAAGTTCTCAACTAATTTTCTTCGCTCTTCTGTTTCTTCCATGATAAGTAAGATTTTCATTTATCCAGCCACCTAATTCCTTTGTCCATATGTCTTGTTGTATACATTCGCTTTAGTAAGAAACATTCCCTTTTTCTTACTATACCATTATTTATCTAAAAAAACAGAAAAAAGGAAACCACTTTGGTTCCCCTTTTCTTTTATCCCGATTGGTGCGGGCTAATAATCAGTGGTTGATGGACAAAACACCACTGATTAAGGTTTCTCTTTATACTAATTCCCTCTGTTTCGTTTCTTGACCAAGTATAACTACAGCAAGTGCCCCAATTAAAATTGATCCACAGAAAATCGTAAATATTAGCGATAGTGAAGCTTGTGAAGCAACTAAATACCCTACTAATAGTGGTCCAAGAATACCACCAATACGCCCAAATGCAGCTGCCATTCCTGCACCTGTACCGCGAATAGTTGTTGGATACTGTTCCGGTGTATAAGCGTATAATGCACCCCAAGCACCTAAATTAAAGAAGGATAGTAACATACCCGCCACTATTAATGCTGTTAATGAATCCGCAATTCCGAACACATAAGCACTACATGCTGTACCAATTAAATACGTAACCAATACAAATTTACGACCAAGACGTTCAATAAACCATGCAGCTGTGAAATATCCTGGAAGTTGAGCTAAAGTCATAATGAGTACGTACTGAAAACTTTTTATTAAACTAAAGCCTTTCAGTACCATTACACTAGGTAACCAAAGGAACATTCCATAATAGGAAAAGACCACACAAAACCATAGAATCCATAACATAATTGTTGCTTTACGATATTCTCCAGACCAAACCGATTTTATATTTTCAATAACAGATGGCCTTTTTGCAACCTTTTGGAACCTTGGAGAATCGGGTAAATTCCATCTTAAATATAAAGCATATAACGCTGGAACTGCACTTATTACCATAGCAACTTCCCAACCGTATTTAGGAATAACAAAATATGAGATAAGAGCTGCGATTAACCAACCACCAGCCCAAAAGCTTTCTAATAGTACAACTATTTTTCCACGTTCGTGCGCTTCAACACTTTCTGATACAAGAGTAGATGCAACTGGAAGTTCCCCGCCAAGTCCCATACCAATTAAAAAGCGTAAAACGAGGAACATCGCGAATGTCGTCGTTAAAGCAGTTAAACCACTACCGATGGAAAATAGTAATAATGTAATAATAAAGACTGATTTCCGTCCTATTTTATCTGATAGTATCCCAAAAAGGAGCGCTCCTACTGCCATACCAATTGAATTAACGCTACCTATCCAACCCATTTCTTGAGTACTTAATCCCCAATCTTTTTGGAGTGCTACGATTACAAATGAAAGCATTCCAACATCCATTGCATCAAATAGCCAGCCAAGCCCTGCTATACCAAGTAGCTTTCGCTTCGAAATTTCTTTTACCTTGCTCACAAGAAGTCCTCCTTACACAGCTGTCTTTACACATCATTTTACATGTGTGTATTGCATAAGTAAAATACTTTCTTATAAAAATTTCTCCTTCATCATTCCCAAAAAGTAAAATGTTTATCAAAAATAAACAAATAAAAAAAGTAGCGATGTTCCGCTACTTTTTTGAACGCATTACTTCTTTTAAAAATTCAGCTAATACTAACTGACGACGCCAACGTGTTGGATTACTACATAATCTGTAAAACCACTCTAAATGAATAGATTGAATCCATTTTGGCGCACGCTTTACCTCTCCAGCCCACACATCTAAACTACCGCCTACTCCAACAGCCATTTTCGTTTCTAAACGATGCTTATTGTTTTGGATAAAGTTTTCTTGTCTTGGAAAGCCAAGTGCAACAAGTAATAGATCTGGTTTTGCCTCTTGAATACGTGAAACAATATTCTCTTCTTCTTCTTGTTTAAAATATCCATCTTGTATCCCCACGATAGATGCAGCCGAATATGTCTTCGTTAAATGATCAGCCGCGGCTTGTACAACATGTGGTTTTGCACCTAATAAGAAAACAGATACTGGTTTATTCTCTTCTGATAACTTCGCAAATAAATTACACATTAAATCAAAACCTGCTACACGTTCTTTTACAGGTGTACCAAGCATACCACTTGCTTTTACAACCCCAATACCATCAGGTGTAATTAAATCGGTATTTAGTAATGTTTTATGGAACTCTTCATCCTTTTTTGCACACATAACAATTTCAGGATTTGCTGTTACTACCTGAAAAGTATGAGTTTGCTCCAATTCTAGTTGTTCCTTTAAATATTGGACCGTTTCATCCATTGTCATTGTAGAGAAAGGAACACCTAGAATATCAACCGTTTGTACTGCCATATTTAACTATCCTCTCTATCATTAAAGGTTTTTCGCTATTAATTGCTTATATGTTTCTTTCGTATCTTCATATAATTTTTGAAGTGAGAAGTTCATAGTAGCATGCTCATAAATATGCTTGCCCATTACTGATAACTCTCCAGTTTTCCACTTATCATACGCCTCTTCTAATGCCGATGCCAATGCTTTTCCATCACCAGTTGGTACAATCCACCCATAAGTTTCATCTGCAATTAACGGTTCGATTTCTCCAGCTCTAGTCACAATTGATGGTACACGTTGATTTGCCGCTTCTAATAAAACTAATGGAAATCCTTCGCTATGGGAAGTTAACAAATTGACATGTGATGAAGCAAATAATTGTTTCACATCTTGACGATGCCCTAAAAATTCAACTTTATCATTAATCCCTTTTTCAGTAGCTAACGCCTTTAGTTCTCTTTCTAACGGCCCGTCACCAACTAATAACACTTTAATTTTCTCCAATTTTGTTTGTTGTAACGCATCGAATAAAACTTCATGTCCTTTAACAGGATGCAAACGCGCTACTTGGATTGCCGTAAACACATCTTCATCAATATTAAACATTTCCTTTTTATTATAGCCATCCGCTTTTTCCTGATCATATTCAATCCCGTTATAGATAACATGCATCTTTTCATTTGAAATACCTAATGCGGCTAAGCTTTTTTTCAACCTATTCGTTACAACAAAAAATAAATCTATATTTTTTAAAGCTTTCAAATTTAATTTAGTAAAAATCCAGCCTTTTAAGCCTTGTTTAGTAAAGTCTTGAAATGGATCACTATGAATTGTCGTAACCCATTTTGCCGCGAATTTCTTCTTCATTAGAGAAACAAAGAAATTCGCCCTAGGACCGTGTGTATGAACTACATCAAATTTTTCTTTATTAATGAATTCACTTATGTTCTTTAAAATGGATAAATCATAGCGAGATTTTTGTGAAAACACATGAACTTTTATTCCTAGCTCTCTTGCTTCTTTCGCAACAATTCCATCTTCAAATACTGCTAATTCTACTTCACCATCCGGAAACTGATCGAGCAGTGAAATAATATGTGTTTTTCCTCCACCATCTTCTGCTCCTGCATTCATATGCAATATCCTCATATTTTTTCCTCCTTTAAATCCTCGCTACATTTCCATCTATCTTTATTTTACTGTACTAAAAAATAAAAGCTAACAAAAGTTAGCTTTTATTTTTATCATTCAATTTCTAAATCTACAATTAGACAAGCTAACACCACTACAAAGTAAATCCCGACTCCTGGTGCTGTCAAAATATGCCCTGCAATATACGCAATACCTAGTGCTAATACTAAGCTTGCTGAAATCATTCCATATTTCACATTGAATATTTCCTTAAATCTTGTAACAAATGCTAGTAGGATTCTTAGGCCATAATAAATAAGTGGAAGCATCAGTAACGCAAAACCAATAATCCCAAAATCATAAAACCAATCATGAAAGTCCATTTCAATTAACTTTGGATCTGGCTGCTTTTGCTCATTATATTTAAAGTTACCTGCATAACCCATTCCGAATAATTTTTGTGACATTGGTGCTTCATTAAAGGACTGCTTATGCCTTTCTTCATATACTTGACGTCCACTGAAAATAAGATTCTCTTGATTTTCTTTCTTTTGCTCTTTCTCAAGCTCTTTCTTAACTTCTTCTTCTTCTATCTTTGCTTTCTCTTCTGGCTTTTCAGCCTTATGTTGCTTTTCTTCTTTTTCTTTAACTTCTTGTTCTTTTTTTATTTTATCTTTAATTTCTTTTTCTTTTTGCCCTTGTTGTGCTACGTTTTGTTCTGCTAAATAGTTAGTATGAATACCCATATTTTGTGCTAATGGTGTCTTTTTAAACGTTCCAGCAACACCAGCTAATAGGACAATAGCGATTAATCCATTAAGTACAAGAGACCTTTTGTTTGGATTTCTTCTATCAAATAATAATTGTAGTACGATAATCCCGATTGCTGCTGCTAACGTAGCACCAATTGAGCCCATCCCTACTTTCGTACCAACTTGAATTAACGAGTAAATCATTAAAAGCGATGGAATCCAATATAAAACGTTTTTCACGCTCTTTGTTTTTTGAATAGAATATAGTACCACGATAGGGAAAATAATAGCTAAGATTGACCCTAGTTCATTACCTGCATAGAACCATCCTCGGGAACCAACTTTCATCCATTCATAACTACCGAAATCTGTACCTGTCGTAATAGAAATAACCATAACAGCACTAATAATTAATGTTGAATACATAATGTTATTTCTAACTTTATCGCTAATATTTACTGTTTTCTTTAGTGATTTTAAAGCTAAAATGTATGAACCAAGCATAATATATATATACAATGCTTTTCCAATGAATTTAACTTCTTCTGCGAGTACAATAGGACTCTTGATTAACTTGTTATTAATAAACCCTATTCCTAATGCAACTCCTAGTAATACAAGATAAATCAAAAACTTCCTATTTTCTCTTTCTTTTGCCTGAATTAAAATATAGATACCGCCCATTGCCATAATGAGGAATCTCACCATAATTCCAACTGTCGCATTTACTTTTAATAACTCAATGCTAAGAGACGTTAATAAATCTAAAACAGGCTGTAAAATAATAAAAAAGAGCAAAAAATGCTCAAATCTAACCCTAGCTTGATTTGCTAACATTCCAAGACCTCCATACAAAATCTTCACATTATCTTTTAATCATAGTTTTCTACTGTTTAAACACACCTAGCAATTATAACATAACTCATATTTAAATTGAGAACTATTTTTCATGCCGAAACTAGTCAAGTCCAGCATTATTAGTAACCGAAAACATTGACCTTTAGCTATCCTTCCCTATCCCTATAAAAACTATCTAACACATATGCACTTATTTTCGACCGTACAGAAATATTTTTTTATCATTTTATACAAATGTACAAAGCGGACTTATCTTATTGTACCATCCCTCCAACTAAGCTACATCAAAAAACTATACTATTAATCTTTCCACACTTTCTCGCTTTACTTTATTGCTACTTATCAAGCATTTTCAAACGCTTTCTTTAGCTATTTCATCCATTTTTCTACATGTAGCGAAAAGTAATTGTTATTTCCAAAACTTTAGTGTATATTTTTTCTCTGGAACATCTTTAAGAGGAAGGAATTAAAGCCATGTTATTAATCGATATATTTACGTTTCTTGGCATTATCGCCGCTGCCATTTCTGGTACATTAGTTGGTTTAAAAAAAGATCTAGATTTATTTGGTGTCCTTTGTTTAGCTGTAGCTACTGCGCTCGGCGGCGGTATTATTCGTGATATTATGATTGGTAACCTGCCTCCTGTCGCATTTGTAAAACCAATTTACTTTTTTGTAAGTGTACTATCAGCATTATTCACATGTATGTTTTTTGAGCGCATTAATAAACTTCAAGTCGTTATTATGCTTTCTGATGCTGTTGGTTTAGGGGTATTTACAGCTATTGGTGCAAATGCAGCAATGTCACATCACGTTGACGCCTCGTTTTTAGTCGTTTCAATGGGAGTTATTACAGGTATTGGGGGCGGTATTTTACGTGACATTTGCGCTCAAGATATCCCGTATGTATTCCGAAAAGAGATATATGCAATTGCTTCTATTCTAGGAGCAGTTAGTTTCTTAATTACACATGCAATGGGGGCACACATATTAGCTTTCTATGTCTGTTTATTAGTAACATTCATTATTCGTGTAGTCACCGTAATATATAATGTACATTTCCCAGTTTTCTTTAAAACACATGCAAAAATTAATAAAGGCCATTAAGAGAATTCTACATAGAATTCTCTTAATTTATATACAATTCCATATACTATAGAGTAATGGTATATAAAAATATATAATTACATTAGAATAAAAAATGAAAACGTTTTATAAACAGGGGGAAGAATGATGCTTGGGGTTTTTAAAAAAAATAAAACAAACACCAGTATAATTGAATTAAGCAAAGGCCAACAAATCATATGTAACGTGCCTGCTAATTCTGAACTAAAAACTCAAATGGATATGCTACATATTTCAAAGGAAGATTTACAAATTGTTAAAGTATTACAGCCATTTATTTATGAGGAAATAGATTGGATAACAGAAAAATTCTACACCAACATCACAAAACAACCTAATTTAATTGCTGTTATTGAACGCTACAGCTCTATTCCCAAATTAAAACAAACTTTAAAGACACATATTAAAGAATTGTTCAGCGGGAATATGAATGAAGATTTTATTGAACAACGTGTTAAAATTGCAAAAAGGCACGTACAAATTGGTTTACATAGAAAATGGTATACCGCTGCTTATCAAGAATTATTCCGCTCCGTCATAAAGATTTTGCAAACGAAAATTTCAACGATAGACGATTTTTCTTATTCTATAAACGTAATAAATAAATTATTCACATTAGAACAAGAACTTGTTATTGCAGCTTATGAATCCGAATATGAAAGAATCCAAAAAGAACATGAAAAAGAAAAAGAACTGACAACTATGACGATTACACATATTGCAACAGAACTAGCCGCAGTATCTGAAAAAACAAGTTCTTCTATTCAACAGTTAACATCTAAATCAGAAAGTATCGTAGGAATTGCAAAAACAGGTACATCATTAGCTACGACATCAGAAGAAAAGGCCAACAAAGGAAAAGAACAATTAAATCTGCAAAACAAACGGATGGAAAGCATTCAAACGAATATGGAAACTATTATTACTGATACCCGTGAACTTCTTGATATTTCTAACAAAATTAATGAAATCATTGATATTGTAAAATCAATCGCCGAGCAAACAAATTTACTAGCATTAAATGCCGCTATTGAATCTGCACGTGCTGGCGAATTCGGTAAAGGTTTTTCAGTCGTAGCGGGAGAAATCCGAAAATTATCAGAGCAAACGAAAGAATCCATTTTCAACGTTACAAAACTCGTTGAAAAAACGAATGAACAAATTATACACGTCTCTTCTTCCGTGGAACAAATAAGCTCTCTCGTATCTGAAGGGACAGATAGTATGCATGCGACAGATCAATATTTCCAAGAAATCGTAAAAGATATGTCTAACTCTAAAGAACAAAACAAAAAAATTGAAAATGAATTAGAAACTATTTCACAAGTAATGAAGAGTATTCAAGACGATTCCTCGAAAATGGCCTTAACAGCGGATAATTTACAACTAGAACTAAACCGATAGGCAAATCGATACAAAGTGGAGATTCTTCATCTCCACTTTGTATTCATCCTTATCATCCATCTACAAAAAAAGAACCCAAAATGGGTTCTTTTATTTTCTGAAAAAGATTTTTTGGCAATAAAAACAACTCATATAAACACCAAAGCTTTGTAAAATAAACAAAGCTGGCATAATAATATTATAATATGCCATATCAACTCGAAAGAGCCTTAACGATACATATCCGGTAATTAATAATACAAACAACATATATCCTTCATTTTGCTGTTTCTTAATTAGAAAATGTAATAAAGCTATGGCCATAAATAATGTCACCACTATATATATAAGCTTTTCACATTTAAAAATGATAGAATTTATTCCCTCATCTGAAAACTGGTTAATAACTGGTTTTAACAGTTTAAATCTTTCTACTTCCATTTCTTTTAACTCTTGATCAATGTGTTCTTTTACACTTTGATTTTTGGATGTTTTTTCTTCATTTTGACCTTTTCCAATTAAAACGGATTGAACATAAGTCTGATTAGAAATTGTATACTGTGACATTCCCATCATCTTGATACCATAGCTCACACCAAAATGAGTACTATAAAACAGAATAAGTATTCCTATCATTTTTAATAGTAATTTTTGTTTCGCCCTTGATTGAAATAATTCAATTAGCAGCACATATACAGCTATAAAAATAGGTAAAAATAACCCCATCGGGAAAATTATATTGCTGAGCGCAAATAAAACGGCTGAAATTACCCACATATAAGGATGATCTAATCCTTTATATAAAAGTATGTAACAAGCACAATAAAATAAAAATATTGCGAGTGATTCTGCCGTTAATACAGAACTCATAAATATATTTGGAATATATAAAGCGTAAAACATTGACGCAATACGACCACACTCTTCCCCAAAGACCATTGAAGCAATGCGATAAATGAAAAATGCAGTTCCTGTACAAAATAAAATATTAAATAGTTGTAAAGCGAATACCGTATCACCAAATATACGGATGATGATCGATTCATAAATAATAAAAGGTAACTGTGCTACATTCTCTATATTATTACCAATTGCAATCTGCTTTGCAGACTCATACATAGCTTTCATATCACCTATCATTGGACCATCTACAAATAGAACTGTGATAAGTCTTACAACTATAGATATGCTTATAAGAAAAATAAGAAATTGCTTATCTGTAAAACGATATTGCAAAATCGACGCTACTAACAAAATAAGAATAACAAAAATCACTAATACGATTGTTATACTTGTTGTACTTCCCCCAAAAAATTGCTTACTTGTTTCAAAAGCCGACCAACAACTATAAACAAAAAATGCGAGCATCGCACCAATCGTTATTTTACTGAAGAAGGACGAAAAATTTGTTCTTATATGATTCATATGTCCATTGCACCTCTACTTCCATTCATAACAAAACGATTCTATCATGAATAGGCACAAGGTTAATAGGGAATTTCTATGACAAATACATAGTCATTACTTTTTCACTTGCAATGTAAGCGAATCCTCTTTTAAACTACATTTTATATACGATAAATTTTCTTTCAGTTACATGAATACAAATACAGAAATTTCAATAAAGTGAAACTTTAATCCGCGGGGGTTTTTTTCATCTTCCACTGACTATTATCCCGCAAATAGCGGGATAATCCTCTTGGAACACTTTACTTCATTAAATATCTAATATGAGTACTCCACTTACACATGTCACTCTGATTGAAAACAGAAAATAGGGGCTGAATATATGGAAAAGAAATTCATGCGAGAATCAAAAGCAATTAAAACAACACGTGTTTTTCCTAACGATTTAAATAATCACCAAACACTTTTCGGGGGGAAATTATTAGCAGAAATTGATAGTATCGCTTCGATTGCAGCTGCAAGACATAGCCGTAAACATTGCGTAACAGCATCTATCGATTCCGTTGATTTTTTAACTCCAATTCACCAAGCAGATTCTGTTTGTTATGAAGCATTCGTATGTTATACAGGAAAATCTTCAATGGAAGTTTTTGTAAAAGTAATTGCAGAGGATCTACTAGCAGGCGAGCGTAGAATGGCCGCAACATGTTTCATTACATTTGTCGCATTAAAAGACGGAAAACCTTCATCTGTACCACAAGTAATTCCTGAAACAGAGGAAGAACATTGGCTACATACAACTGGTTCAGAGCGTGCAGAAAATAGAAAAAAAGGACGTTTGAAAAGTAAAGAAATGGCTGAAGTGTTAACTTTGAATAAACCTTGGAGTATTTAATAACTGATTTACCTTCCTTTTTTCTAATCAAAAAGGAAGGTTTTTTATATGAAGCATTTGTTTACACGCTTTTCATATAAAATACCTAGAGTTGCGTTATAAAGTTTATATGCGGTAAACTTATACAGATGTTCTTCTGGTTACTCCTATACTTTAAAAGTAACTATAGATATTTTTAATCTATTACACAAATAAAAACATATGTGGAAGGATTCTATTATGCAAAAATCAATTGCTAAAAATATTATATACAAAATTTTATTAAACGTTTTCAATGTCATACTTCCAATTCTTGTTGGTCCCTATGCTTATCGTACACTAGGTGCCTCTTCAATGGGAAAAGTGAACTTCTCTGAAACAATTTTCACTTACTTTTTTATCTTTGCTGTATTCGGCATTCATCAATATGGATTAAGAGAAATTAGTGCCATTAAAGATAATAAAAAGAAATCTGAACAATTATTTACTAGTTTATTTATATTAAGTATCTTTACGAATTTATTAACATTTGGGGCATACTTACTATTTAGTTACTTCGGATATGCAGAAAAAGGACTGTTTTATATCCTCCTTATATTCGGATTTAACTTTATTGCAAATATTTTTTATGTAGAGTGGTTAAATGAAGCCTACGAAAATTTCGATTTTATTACATTGAAAACCATCATTGTAAAATTAATTTATGTCGTAATGCTCTTTATCTTTGTACAAACTTCTCAAGATTTTTATCAATTTACAGGACTATTAGTACTTTCTAATTTCTTAAATAACATCATTAGTTACATATATATAAGGCGCACTGTGAAATTTGATTTTTCAAATATCACTATCAAAAAACATTTAAAGCCATTGTTATTAATTGCCATTTTTTCAAATGCGAATATACTTTATACTCATTTGGACCGCTTCTTCCTTGGTGAATACGTAGGTGAAAAATATATTTCTTTCTACGTAATAGCTTTCCAAATTATGTCTATTATTAACTTACTCATGTTAAGCGTTATACAAGTAACTATACCAAGGCTTTCTTATTTATCTGAAAGTAATGATGAAAAAGCATATGATAAATTATTAAATACAATATCCCAACTTTATTTCATTACCTTATTCCCAGCAGCAATCGGGCTTATCATTGTCTCAAATTTAATTGTTGTAATCTATGGTGGAGCAGAATACGCAGCTGCTGGACCTACATTGGCCGTTTTTTCTGTTTATATGGTTGTGTTAGGTATTCAATCTATTCTTGGAAACCAAATTATGTACATTAAACGTAAGGAACACATACTCGTACGTGCGTTATTAGTATTTGGTGTTATAAATATTATACTTAAAGTAATACTATTGAAGTTCGACCAATTCACACCAACGTCAGCAACTTTGACAACGACAATTTCAACACTATTGCTTGTGGCGTATATATATTTTTATATCAAGAAATCCTTAAAGATAAACTATCGTCTGTTTACGATGGCCAACTTAAAATATTTACTATATTCTCTTACATTCATACCAATTTCTTATGTAGTTCAGCTATACGTGTCAGGAACAGTCCCTTTATTTCTAACATTAGTTATCGCAAATGGACTTGCATATATTCTATTGTTATTCCTGACAAAAGATGAAATTTTATTCATGGTTCTTTCTAAGTTATCAACTAAATTTAAAAAATCTTAAAGACGTAACAAAAAGCGACGTGCCATTCATTCACTCCTGAATAGCACGTCGCTTTATTTATTTTTGATCTTATAAAAACTATTTTCACTGTAATATATCAACCTTAGGTTGTATTTCAATTACTTTTTCAGTAAACTTTTCGCGATTATACGTGTCAGAAGACCTTTATCCATCAACGAAATAGAACTGAATTTAGGAGAAAACAGCATTTTTATATTCCATAAACCATGATGCGTTCCTTTCAGAATCATATCCAGCCATAAAAATTGAAATACTTGTTTAACATTTTGATTCTCTTTGTTTGCTTTATTATATTGTTCTTCTAATCGGCGCTTTACTTCTAATAGCTCTTCTTTTGTTAATGTATTCCTTGCATATGGTACGCGATCAAATTCAATTCCGATACGAGATAGAGCCTCTGTAGAAATCTTTGCAGCCATAACCTCTTGATCGGAAGCATTAAGACTACTTACACTTGTTTCTGACCACCGATAATTCAATAATGGCTCTTCTAAGTTAATTACCTTATACTTCTCACTTAGTCTCTGAAACAGCTCATAATCTTCAGCATGTAAATAATTCAAATCATAATAAATATTATTTTCTTTTAAAAATTCCGTACGCATCATCACAGATGGATGAATCATACAACTTCGAACACATAAACAATTTCTAATTAAATCTGGAGAACCTGAAATTTGCCACGGTTTTCGATTCTGACCTATAACCTTAACGCCAGTTCCACAAACTGCAACATCAGGATGCTTCTCCATATACTGCAATTGAACTTCTAAACGTTTTGGATCTGCTATATCATCACAATCCATCCTAGCAATATACTCTCCTGTTGCTAAATCAATTCCTTTATTTAACGTCTTTATCAACCTTAAATTCTCTTCATTTGTCACTATTCTTATTCGTGAATCATTATAAGAATTCAAAATCTCCATACTACTATCTGTTGATCCATCGTTTATAATTAGTAATTCAAAATCTGTAAAAGTTTGGTTCAAAATACTATCAACAGACTCTCTTAAGTATTTCTCACCATTATATACAGGCATTAGCACCGTAATTTTAGGCATTGTTGACCTCCATAAAAAAGAATTTAAAATTGCTTCATATTATATAAATAGATACATCTATTTTCCATATATATAACAGTCTCCTGTAAAGTACTAATATGAACTTCGTTGTATTTTTTCAATGTACTTTTCATAATTCCCTTCACTTAGTATAACAGGTTCTCCTATTAAATATAGTATCCCAACAAATTCTTTCATCTACTTATCCAGTCATCTAATCAGCTTCAATATACTTATTTTTTATTTGTTTTTTTTCCAGTTAATCAATTCCTCATATACACAAAAAAACATAATAACTTAGCCAATTCCCTATATTTTATCCATAAAGATCTGGAAAATAAATAATGTACCTTTTTGAAATGATAGCATTATACGAAAGAATTTAGTATCATGATTCAAGGTACTATTTCAAGTTGGACGGAGGATACTATGAGCTTATTAACAGTAGAAAAACTAGGCCATACATTTGGCGATCGCACATTATTTAAAGATGTATCCATGCGTTTACTAGCAGGAGAACATGTCGGATTAGTCGGTGCAAACGGTGTTGGCAAATCAACATTTATGAATATTATTACTGGTCAACTTATCCATGATGAAGGCCGTGTAGAATGGACACCTGGTACAAATTACAGTTACTTAGACCAGCATACAATTTTAACACCTGGTCGCACAATTCGTGATGTATTAGCTGACGCGTTTTTACCTTTATTTGAAAAAGAAAAAGCTTTAAATGCAGTTGCAGAAAAAATGGGAACGGCAACACCGGAAGAATTAGAGGACCTTCTTGAGCAGATGGCAGAAATCCAAGATGCTCTCGAAGCAGGTGGTTTCTATTTACTAGATATGAAAATCGAAGAGGCAGCAAGAGGTCTTGGAATTGATGCAATCGGTTTAGATCGTGATGTTTCAGCACTAAGTGGTGGACAACGTACAAAAGTATTACTTGCAAAGCTATTACTTGAGCAACCAGAAGTGTTATTACTCGATGAGCCTACTAACTATTTAGACGTTGAACATATTCATTGGTTAACTAATTATTTAAAAGAATATCCACATGCATTCTTATTAATTTCTCATGATACGGAATTTATGAACAAATGCGTTGATGTTATTTTCCATCTAGAATTTACAAAAATGACGCGCTATACAGCGACATACGAAAAATTCCTAGAGTTAGCCGAAATTAATAAAAATCAACATATAAATGCTTATGAAAAACAGAAAGAGTTTATTAAAAAGCAGGAAGACTTTATTGCAAAGAACAAAGCTCGTTATTCAACGACAGGTCGTGCAAAAAGTCGTCAAAAACAACTTGATCGCATGGAGCGTATTGATCGTCCTGAAACAGCAATTAAGCCAGAATTCTCATTTAAAGAATGTCGTGCAAGTAGCCGTTTCGTCTTTGAAGGTGAAAATGTAGAAATCGGATATACACACCCATTACTACCAAAACTAACAATGACAATTGAACGCGGTGAAAAAATTGCTATCGTTGGATGTAATGGTGTCGGTAAATCAACATTACTAAAAACAATTTTAGGAAAAATTAAACCTTTAAGCGGTAAAACGAGTCTTGGTGACTTCTTAGAGCCTGCATACTTCGAGCAAGAAGTAAAAGCTGATAATATAACACCAATTGATGATGTTTGGAACACATTCCCTAGTATGGACCAACATCAAGTTCGTGCAATGTTAGCGAAATGCGGATTAAAAAATGAGCATATCTCTCGCCCGCTAAATCAATTAAGTGGTGGCGAACAAGCAAAAGTTCGTTTATGTAAGTTAATGGGTGAAGAAAGTAACTGGATCCTATTTGATGAGCCAACAAACCATCTTGATGTTACAGCAAAAGAAGAACTACAAAAGGCTCTGAAAGCATATAAAGGGACAATCCTTCTTGTATGTCACGAACCAGAATTTTATGAAGCTTGGGTAACAAAAGTTTGGAATATAGAAGAGTGGGCTCAAAGTAATTCTTAATTTTAACTTTTATAGGTGTTAGACACCTTCCTCTATTTATGTGAAGTTGTCTAATATCAAAGTAAATAAGTTTACTCTTTTCGCCCCTCAATAAATAAGAAGTGCCTCCCTATTGGAAGGCACTTCTTATTTATTCCTCTTCTAATTTACCGTTCTCTCCTTAGAAGTATGACAAATTCCTAAAGCCGCTAAAATAACCATTGTTAGCGTAGCTGAATAATGATACCTTGGTGCTACTTCTACTATCATTTGAGCCAATGTTAATCCAATGAAGTATATACAAATAAGGAACGCTGGAGATTTATCTCTACGTTTAAATGCAATTAACGCGCCAAATAATGAAGTCGCAATTAAGAAATAGTAAAACATATTACATAAAGTAATATATCGAATTTTATGATCTATTACAGTGTTTGCATATTCAACTGCTACACTGTCATCATCTAAAAATACGAGGAACTTATCAAAGAATAACTTCGGGAAATTAATATTTCCATCTTTGATCCTATCCTTCGCCTCTTCTAACATTTGCTTCTGAACCTCATTAGCAGTCCAGCCAACTTTTTCACTATAGCCTATAAGTAGCGCAGAATCTTCCTCATTCCATCTACCTAAATTTTTCTCATTAAACCCTACATGAATATTGTAACCAGGCGTAGTTGCGATTTCTTCTCCAAGCCTTATCGTCGTATAATATTGAGCTAATGAAGAAAATAGGACATAACCTGCCACAATTACTCCCATATATATACCTTTCTTAAACAAGATGTTCCTTTCTCTTATATGCTTTGTATCTATAACGAAAAGCCAAATACCTAAAGCAATAATTGGTACAGCAGCGATTGGACGCGCCATATTCATCATCGCCAGTAACATCCCTAACAATACCGCATAACAAAGTAATTTAATCATGTTAATATTTAAGAATTTATCGTGCACGATAATAATAATGGCCCATATTAATAAGAGCTCTGCACAATACAGTGGTTCTGACATTGCAAACATATTATATATAGTTTGTGAAGGCAACAAGATCCATAGCACACTTGCAATAATCGCCGCTTTAACTCCTGCAATTCTTCTGCAAATAAAATAAATTAATCCCATGCATATCGTAGTTAATACGACATTTAGAATAGGTGGAATCATATAGCTTGCCCCAAATATTTTAAAGAAAATACTTAAAAATGATGAGTAACCGAAAATATGAGGAAACAGTGCCACATACCTACTATTAATAACAAAATCTTTACTTAATGCTTCTGCAGTATAATAAAAAGTTGCATAATCAACTAATGGCTGAATTCTATACACTAGAATCCAAGATAATTTAATTCCAAGGCATAAAAGTAGTAAGACAAGAAAAACTGCTTTCTCATTATATTTCTCTAAATATGACGAGCCTTTTTGCAGTATCATTACCCCAATTGAGCATAAAAATAAAAAACCACATAATATTACTACGTAATTTTCTTTCTGAAAATCCGTAAAATAACTAACAATCAACGTTATAGCAAAAATACTATAAATCATATATATAGTTCTTGTTGAAAAACTTGATAGTCCTTTCAAAAACGCACTCAATACGTTCACTCCTTCTCATTTATTGTTAACATATAGCTTTTTTGTTTCATCCCGTGATAATACAAAATATCCGATGATTTATCCATCTATAATAATAAGACCAATTGAGTTAACTGTCTAATCGTTTCTTACACTTTGCAATCAAGTGATAATCTCTTCTATATTTATCTTTGCACCTTTCCCTTTCTCTACGTATTTTAAAATAAAAATCATATTCTTCCGTTAGACAAGCTAAGCACCTTATAAAAAAGTTAATATACAAACCAAAAATATGCTATAATTGTTAATTGTTACTTGACTCTATTAAGTAATAAAACGTTTAATTTTTTTTATATATAATTTATCTATTTTATAAAGATGAGGACATTAATATGGAGAAATTTTTAAAATTTGGCTTAGTCGGGATTGCTAATACGCTAATTACAATTATTAGCTATGTTATTTTAGTAAAGCTAGGAATGAATTACCTTGTCGCTAATACACTTTCATATTCAATCGGTGTAGCTAATAGCTATTATTGGAATAAAAATTGGGTATTTCAATCTAATGGGAAAGATTTATCAATATTCATCAAATTTTTAACCGTAAATTTAATCGTATTTGCTTTTAATACATTGAGTTTGTTTATACTAGTAGCTAAATTTTCAATCAATGAATTTATTGCACAAATTTTTGCAATCGGTATCGGTATGATGATAAACTTTTTCCTTAATAAAATGTGGACTTTTAGTCAAACTGAAAAAAGCCTATAAATAAATTTATTAAAACTATAGGAGGATTTAGCATGAAAAAACTAATCTCGGTTGTCGTTCCTATGTACTTTGAAGAAGAAGTAGCACAGGAATGCTATAATCGTTTAAAATCCGTTATGCTTCAAAATAATATTAATTATGAGTTTGTTTTCGTAAATGATGGTAGCACAGATCGTACAATGGAAATTCTATCAGAAATTGCTGCAAATGATTATCGTACAAAAATTGTTAATTTCGCACGCAACTTCGGACATCAAATAGCTGTTACTGCTGGTATTGCTGCTGCAAAAGGTGACGCTATTGTAATTATAGATGCAGACTTACAAGATCCACCGGAAGTTATTCCTGAACTTATTGCCAAATGGGAAGAAGGATATGAAGTTGTTTATGCAAAACGTAAACAACGTAAAGGTGAAACTTGGTTTAAACTGTTAACCGCTAAATATTTCTATAAAGCCTTAAACTATATGTCTGATATCGATATTCCAAAAGATACAGGTGATTTCCGAATCATCGATCGCAAAGTTGCTGATGTTTTTAATCAAATGACGGAACGAAATCGCTTTATTCGCGGCATGATGTCTTGGGTTGGCTTCCGCCAAACGTATGTTGAATATGAACGTGATGAGCGCTTTGCTGGTGAAACAAAATATCCATTAAAGAAAATGATTAAGTTTGCATCCGATGGAATCATTGCATTTTCGACAAAACCGTTACGAATCGTTATGTCTTTAGGCTTATTATCAGTTCTCATTTCCATAATTGTCTTACTGTATACAATTACTGTGAAAATCATCGGAAATGATACTCAAACAGGTTGGGCATCTATTATGGTCGCAATTACATTCTTTAGCGGCATTCAATTACTTGGCCTTGGAATTGTAGGTCAGTATATTGCTCGTATTTATGACGAAAGTAAAAACCGTCCGATTTATATCGTGAAAGAAACAATTAATGTGGATCAAGAAAATACTTTACAACAAAAAGAAAAGGCGAGTGCCATCTAAATAAAAAAGGTAACAATGATAAATATCATTGTTACCTTTTTATATTGTAATATCCCATAAGCCGCAAGCGAAATTCCTTTAAATTTGGATATACCTCTAAATTAGATAGCATTCCTTGAATAACTGGAATTCTTGGATTTTGCAATCTCATTTCTGCTTCTAAAACATCTAAAGTTACAAGTAACTCATCATTTTCTAATTGATCAGCTAATGTTCGTTTAAATACAATAATTTCACTTAGAAAATGTTCCTTCACCTGTTCCTTAATAAACTCGGAACTACAAAGAAATTCTCCTAGTCTCTCTTCATGTAGGACAGGTTCCTCCGAAGATTCTAGAAGCCCCTCTACTAAATTATCTATCCTCTGTAAAATAAAGGTCGAAACATAGGATAAATCAATTTCCGGTGCATTTAAAATAATTAATTGTAAATAACCGTGGCATATTCCTTCTACCATAATTACCAAATCTAACAAATATGGACTGACTTTGTCACCATAAATGGACAGTAAGCTATTCCGATAAAATGTATGAGACTCTAATTTCATCCTCATCATAAACTCTTCTACTTCTTTATTAAACGGAATTGCATTTTCTCTTGCATGCATAATAATAAATTCTTTATGTTTTTGCACATCAGTAAACTGACAATATAATTGTTTGTCAAATTTTTCACGTGGTAATAAAGATTCTTTTTCAATATCCAGCATTTTCTTCTGAATCTTGTCATAATAATATCGAAGTGTGGCCAATAATAACTCATCTTTTGATTTGAAATATAAATAAAAAGCTCCTTTTGATATACCACATGCGGTTACGATTTCTTGTACTGACGTTGCATTTACACCCTTAGTTGCAAATAACCTCATAGCCATCTCTATAATTAAGCGCTCTTTTTCTTTCATATTCTCTCTCCTAAATTTAATCTCGCATCTTATGTAAATTCAAACTTGATTTTATTCCACATTAACTGAAAATAAAACTCCCCATCTAAAATTTAATGGAGTAAATGGTTTATATAGAAGCCTTTCCATCTATAAAATCCGGTTAGTAAAAGCCAATGATCAGAAAAAGAATAGGAAACCGACTACTTACAGTTTGATTTTATTATACCATCTCTTTTCATTGACGACTGACCAATCGGTCAGTTATATTATGTATTAGACTGACCGATTGGTCAATATAATAAAAAGGGAGCGCAAACATGAACAAAATCATCAATTTCACGTTAAAAAATAAGTTCGCAGTTTGGCTACTAACCATTATTGTTACTATTGCGGGTATTTATTCTGGACTCAATATGAAGCTGGAGACAATTCCTGATATTACAACACCGATTGTAACAGTAACCACGGTTTATCCTGGTGCTACACCAGAAGAAGTAGCTGATAAAATTTCAAAACCAATGGAAGAGCAACTCCAAAATTTAAGTGGTGTAAACGTTGTTAGTTCATCATCTTATCAAAACGCATCTTCTATTCAGGTAGAATATGATTTTGATAAAAATATGGAAAAAGCCGAAACGGAAATTAAAGAATCGCTCGCAAACGTGAAACTGCCAGAAGGTGTGAAAGACCCGAAAGTCTCACGAGTAAACTTTAATGCCTTTCCTGTTATTTCATTAAGCGTAGCAAGTAAAAATGAATCTTTAGCTTCCTTAACAGAAAATGTAGAAAAAAATATTGTTCCTGGATTAAAAGGACTTGATGGTGTCGCATCTGTTCAAATCGCAGGTCAACAAGTAGACGAAGTACAGCTTGTCTTCAAAAAAGATAAGATGAAAGAATTAGGTTTAAGTGAAGATACTGTAAAAAATATGATTAAAGGTTCGGACGTATCGTTACCACTTGGCTTATATACATTTAAAGATACGGAAAAATCAGTTGTTGTCGATGGTAACATTACAACAATTAAAGCATTAAAAGAATTAAAAATTCCAGCTATCCCTTCATCACCGAATGGTCAAGGTAGCCAAAACGCTGGTGCTGGAACACAAGCACCACAGATGAATCCGGCCGCTATGAATGGCATACCAACGGTTACATTAGAAGAGATTGCTGATATTAAAGAAGTTGGAAAAGCAGAATCCATTTCTCGAACGAATGGAAAAGAAGCAATCGGTATTCAAATTGTGAAGGCTGCTGATGCGAATACAGTTGATGTTGTAAATGCAGTTAAAGATAAAGTAAAAGACCTTGAGAAAAAATATAAAGACTTAGAGATTATTTCAACATTCGATCAAGGTGCGCCTATTGAAAAATCAGTCGAAACAATGCTTAGCAAAGCTATTTCCGGTGCTATCTTTGCGATTGTTATTATTATGTTGTTCCTGCGAAACATTCGAACAACACTAATCTCTGTCGTTTCTATACCACTTTCTTTATTAATTGCAGTTTTAGTAATAAAACAAATGGATATTACCCTTAACATTATGACACTTGGAGCAATGACAGTTGCTATTGGACGCGTTGTTGATGACTCAATTGTTGTTATTGAAAATATTTACCGACGTATGTCTTTATCAGAAGAGAAATTACGTGGGAAAGATTTAATTCGTGAAGCTACGAAAGAAATGTTTATCCCGATTATGTCTTCTACAATTGTAACAATCGCTGTATTCTTACCTCTTGGGCTTGTAAAGGGTATGATTGGTGAAATGTTCTTACCATTTGCTTTAACAATTGTTTTTGCCCTACTTGCTTCCTTACTTGTGGCAGTTACAATTGTGCCGATGCTAGCACATTCCTTATTTAAGAAGGAAAGCATGAGAGAAAAAGAAGTACATCATGAGGAAAAACCAAGCAAATTAGCAAACGGCTATAAACGTATACTTGAATGGGCGTTAAACCATAAAATTATTACATCAAGTATCACAGTCCTCCTATTAGTAGGCAGCCTTGCACTTGTACCAATCATCGGTGTCAGCTTCTTACCATCTGAAGAAGAAAAAATGATTATCGCAACGTACAAACCTGAGCCAGGTCAAACTTTAGACGACGTTGAAAAAATTGCAACGCAAGCTGAAAAGCATTTCCAAGATAAAAAAGACGTCAAAACGATTCAATTCTCATTAGGCGGCGAAAACCCAATGAGCCCTGGTCAAACAAATCAAGCGATGTTCTTCGTTCAATATGATAACGATACGAAAAACTTTGAAAAAGAGAAAGAACAAGTCGTTAAAGATTTACAAAAGATGTCTGGAAAAGGTGAATGGAAAAACCAAGATTTCGGAGCAGGTGGCGGTAGTAACGAAATTAAGCTATACGTTTATGGAGATAGCTCTGAAGAAATTAAGCCTGTCGTGAAAGACATTCAAAATATCATGAAGAAAAATAAAGATTTAAAAGACATAGACTCTAGTGTTGCAAAAACATATGCAGAATATACTTTAGTCGCTGATCAAGAAAAGTTAAGTAAGATGGGGCTAACTGCTGCTCAAATTGGAATGGGACTTTCTAATCAACATGACCGCCCTGTTCTTACAACAATTAAAAAAGATGATAAAGATATAAATGTATATGTAGAAACTGAAAAACAAAACTATGAAACGATCGATGACTTAACAAATCGTAAAATTACAACACCACTTGGTAATGAAGTTGCTGTTAAAGATGTTATGACTGTAAAAGAAGGTGAAACTTCTAACACAGTAACACATCGTGATGGCCGTGTTTATGCGGAAGTTAGTGCAAAACTAACATCTGATGACGTTTCAAAAGCATCTGCCGCTGTTCAAAAAGAAGTAGATAAAATGGATCTTCCTTCTGGTATAGATGTTTCTATGGGTGGTGTTACACAAGATATTCAAGAATCATTCAAACAACTTGGCTTAGCGATGTTAGCTGCGATTGCCATTGTATACTTCGTTCTTGTTGTTACATTTGGCGGTGCCCTTGCACCATTCGCAATTTTATTCTCGCTACCATTCACAATCATTGGTGCACTCGTTGCCTTATTAATTTCTGGCGAAACGTTAAGCGTATCTGCGATGATTGGGGCTCTTATGCTAATTGGTATCGTTGTAACGAACGCAATCGTGCTCATTGACCGTGTTATTCATAAAGAAAATGACGGCCTATCAACACGTGAAGCATTATTAGAAGCTGGTACAACACGCCTGCGTCCTATCTTAATGACTGCAATTGCAACAATCGGGGCTCTTATCCCGCTTGCATTAGGATTTGAAGGTAGCGGCTTAATTTCTAAAGGACTTGGCGTAACAGTAATTGGTGGATTAACAAGTTCAACGTTATTAACACTCCTTATTGTTCCGATCGTTTATGAAGCATTAAGCAAATTTAAAAAGAAAAAAGTAAAATAAAAAAATAACCTCGCTGACTGCGAGGTTATTTTTTATTCCCAAACAAGATTAGGAAATCACCATATCCTTCTTTTTCTAAATCTTCTTTTTGAATAAAGCGTAGCGCTGCCGAATTAATACAATAACGAAGGCCGTTTTGTCCTGGGCCGTCTGGAAATACATGCCCAAGATGTGAATTTCCTTCTTTACTTCTCACTTCCGTACGCGTCATATTATGGCTAACGTCCATTTTTTCTTTCACACTAGCTGACATAACTGGTTTCGTAAAACTCGGCCATCCACAGCCGCTATCGAACTTATCGAAAGAAGTAAATAATGGTTCCCCCGAAACAATATCTACATAAAGCCCTTCTTCTTTATGATTCCAATACTCATTTTGAAAAGGCGGTTCTGTCCCATTTTCCTGTGTTACATAAAACTGCATCTCGTTTAATCTTTCTTTTAAATGAGCATTATTCTTTGGCCAATGTTGTTTAATAAAAGCATCTCGACCTGAGCCTTTACGATATAACTCATAGCGAAATGTATTCTTCTTATAATATCCTTGGTGATATTCTTCAGCTGGATAAAACGTAGCAGCTGGCAATATTTTTGTCGCAATTGGCTTCGAAAAATGCCCACTTTTCTCGAGCTCTTCTTTTGAAGCCTCTGCCTTTTTATGTTGTTCTTCATTATGATAAAAAATCACCGTTTCATAAGACTGCCCGCGGTCGTGGAATTGTCCCCCTATATCAGTCGGGTCAATTTGTCTCCAATATATATTTAACAACTCTTCATACGGCATTTTATTTGCATCAAATGTAATTTGTACTGCTTCATAATGCCCAGTTGTTTCCGAGCACACTTCTTTATACGTTGGATCCTCTTTATGGCCACCTGTATAGCCTGAAACAACCTGTATAATCCCTTCCATCTCTTCAAATGGCGAAACCATACACCAGAAACACCCTCCGGCAAACGTAGCTAACTCTATCTTTTCATTTACAGCCATTATTTCACCCCTATTCTATCTTCTCCTTACAGTATGGCATAAGGAACGTCATGTTATAAAAGAAAAAGCATCGAACATCGATGCTTTTTCTTTACTTCACTTTATTTTTTTCCAACGTCCTTCTCCATTTCATCACTTGTCACATCTAAGACATCTAATAAGAAAATGAAGATTGGAATACCGATAATAAGTCCCCACACACCTAAGAAATGCTCAGAGAAAATTAATATCATAAATGTGTAGAAGATTGGTAAGTTTGTTTTTTGTGACATAAACTTCGGATTTAATACATAGCTCTCAAGTGCATGAATTACTGTTACGATAACTACAATATAAACGACATACATAATACCGCCAATATTGTAAGCAATCATACAGAGTGGGAATAACGAGATAATAACACCCGCCACTGGAATTAAACCAAGCAAGAAAATCATTAACGCTAAACCTAGTAATTGCGGGAATCCTAATATCCATAATGCAATAACAGATAAAACACAGTTAACAATTGCAATTAAAAATTGTGCTTCGATTACTTTTCCAAATGAACGTGCAAATTTCTTTCCGAAATACTCTATTTCGTTATAGAAAATTGCAAGTCGGCTTTCTTTAAATTTCGAAGTAAAAGCAACGATACGTGCTTTTTCAAGTAAGAAAAATAAGCTTAAAATTACAGAAAGTAAAACTTGAAGGCCAAATTTCCCAACATTCGTAATAGATTTATACAAAATGTCTACGCCTTGCCCCACATATTTAGAAAGCTCCATATGATTAACAGCATTAACTGCATACTTAATTAATTCACTATCAGGTGGATTTCTTAAAAATACATTAAATTGATAAATCAATTGTGAAATTTGTATTGTTAATACCGGTAAATATTTAAATAGCGTAATGGCAATTCCTGCCACTAACATTACATATAAAAGCGCTATAATAATTTTTCGATTAATTGGCATGAAATGATCTAATTTACGAGAAATAAACTTTTGGAATCGATCCATTAAATACGTCAACATAAACGTAATTAAAATTAAATTTAACATACTTTGCATCCCATACAATATGAGAGCAAGTAATACTAATACGATTAACCTCTGAAATCCTTTGCTTTGAAACAGGTTTTTTATTTGCATAATCGACGAGTACTCTCTCCTGTCCTATAAAGTAAAACATTAACAAGTAGATCTCTCTCTATTCTCTACTTATAATTATCCTTTAATATTAAAGCCATTGCGAGCAATTTATATTCAACTCTAACCACCCGTTAATTGTGCTATATATTATGTTACTTCTTATTTTACAATACAATGACCTATTTCAGAACGCATTATACGTAGTATTAATGAAGATTTAAGGAAACTTTTATCCTTCAATAGGTCTTACCACTACTGTAACATAAAAAGCAAGCTATCAGTAGAAATCCGTCCTACAAATAACTTGCTTTTATATTTTTTTTAGTAAGTTTTATCATCCAATAAACGGCATGAACATTGGAATAACCACCACTGTTACGACACCAACCACTGTCACAGCGATACTGGCCATAGCTGCTTCTACTTCACCCATTTCGATACCTACTGCAACCCCTAACGCATGTCCTGCTGTTCCAAGCGCTAAACCTTTAGCAATCGGATGTTTAACTCTAAATGTTTTTAAGAATAAAGCTCCTAATGCGTATACGATAACAGCATTAAAAATAACTGCAAATGATGTAATTGCTGGAATACCACCGATACTTTCAGAGATTGGTAATGCAATTGCTGTTGTTGCTGCTTGTGGTAACATTGAGTTCATTACAGCTGTATCTAGACCAATTGCTTTTGCGACAATGAACACAACAACCACTGAACAAATAGATCCAACCACAATAGCCGATAAAATTGGCCACCAATATTTTTTTAACTTATCAACTTGTTTATATAATGGAATTGCAAACGCGATTGTTGCTGGTTCTAAGAAGAAGCTAATCATTTTTCCGCCAGTATTATATTCTTCAAAAGTAAAGTTACCTACTTTTAGAAAGACAATCCCTAATACCATCGCTACGAATAATGGTGTGAATAAGAAGAACCCTTTTGAATGCTTAAATAATAATGTTCCGATTCCGTATGCGATTAATGAAACGACGATTCCGAAATATGGAGTCATTGTGCTTGCCATGTTCATTCCCTCCTAACAATATATACTAAATTGGTTACGCAACTTTTCCGTGCCTACGTCCTTTATTTACTACTTTCAATTCTTTCGTATCTTCTATTTCTTTATCGTCTTTTCCTAAAATAAATTGTGCAAATAATCCTGTTACAGCGAGTAAAATAATTGTTGCGACAACAATTACAGTTAAAATTTGTACAAAATATTGTCCCATTACACCGAGAGAATTAATAACCGAAATACCTGATGGAACGAAAAGGAATCCGATAATACCTGTTAAAGCCGTTCCGAGTGATTCAACTTGTTCCAATTTAATAACTTTTAAACATAATAGGCTAAATAAAATAACTAATCCGATCACCGATGAAGGCATCGGAATTGGTAAATGCGTTGCAATAATATTAGAAACTAACATAATAGCTGAAAATATGAATGCTTGTGATAAGAAACTATATACTTTTTTCGTACTCATTTTGGCCACCTCTTTCGATTTGGTACCTTTATTGTATAAGATAAAAACAAAACTGTAAGCGCTCTCATAACAGAACGTCAAATATGCAAAATTAGTTACAAAAATAGGCAGACGAAATACAAAAAGCTGCTTCTTAAATACGAAGCAGCTTTTTAAGTTCTTTTGCATATGTACGGCTAACCGGGACTTTTGATCCCTCTTTCATAATTAAGTTATAAGTCGAATTAAACCACGGCTGTATCTCAGAAATATGATTAATATTAGCAACGAAACTACGATGAACACGCATAAAAATTGTTTGTGGTAATTTCTTTTCCAAAATGACAAGCGTATCATGTGTTACATATGTTTCTTTCATTGTTTTTACAGTTACTTTCCCATCTACAAGCCCTACATAAATAATATCTTCAATGTTAACAAGTACAATTGATTCCTCAATTGGTAATGCTAATTTATGCATCTCGGCCGTTACATCTACACTCTTTACATCTTGCTTTGTTTCTAACTTTATTTGCTTTTGTTTTTTATATTTCTTTAATGTCTGTACGATACGTTCTTCATCAAATGGCTTTAAAATGTAATCTAACGCATCTACTTCAAATGCTTGCAACGCATATTGATCATATGCAGTAGCAAACACAATTGAAGGTGGGTTTTTCATTTTCTTTAATATATTTGCGATTTCAAATCCATTATCATCAGATAATTGAATATCTAGAAAAACAATATCTGGTTTGTTTTTCATTAATTCTTCTAATGCATCCTCTACACAATCCGCCTCACCAATTATCTCTACTTCTTTTGTTTTCTCTAATAAATATTTCAATTCATCCCGTGCTAACATTTCATCATCAACTACTAATACTTTTAACACTCCGTTTTTCCTCCTCTACTTTTTTCGGAATCACAAAGAGGATCTTTGTCCCTTGCTCTAATTCACTTTCAATTTGAAGCATTGTCTCTTTCCCAAATAACCCGATAAGTCGTTCATTAATATTATATAAGGCTGTTCCCGTCCCTTTCTTTGATGGAACTACCATTTTTCCTAATTGCTCTAGACGTTCACTCTCAATCCCTTGTCCATTATCCTTTACTTCAAAGTGAACCATCCCTTCTTTTTCAAACACATGTACCTCGACTTGGCACACTGGCTGCTTTTTCGGAAAAGCATGGCGCAATGCATTTTCAACTAATAGCTGAAGCACAAATGGTGGAACTAAAGTCACCTTTAGTGCCTCTTCAATGTACATCTTCACTTCATACTTATTCGGAAACCTCGCTTGCTCTAACGATAAATATGCATGTACATGATTCAACTCTTGTTCTAATGGAATAAGTAATTGTCGTGCCCCTTGCAAATTACAACGAAAATAAACGCTAAGCTGCAATAATAATTTTCTCGCTTTCTCTACATCTGTTCGGCATAAAGCTGATACTGTATTAATTGCATTAAATAAAAAATGCGGATTGATTTGTGCTTGCAACGCTTTTATTTCTGCATCTTGCAATAACTTACTTTGTAACTCAGCTTCACCTAACTCAAGCTGTGTGGAGAATATTTTCGCTAGCCCTTCCGCTAACTCTTCTTCAACACGACTTAATTGATTAGGGTTTTTAAAATAAAGTTTTAATGTTCCTATCGTATTTCCATGTGAAGTTAATGGAATAACAACTGCCGCTTGTAATGGACACCCTTCATGTTGACAATTAATAATCTCACGTGATTTTGCCTTCATTATTTTCCCTGTTTTTAATACTTCTTTTGATAAACCTGTTATTAAACTGTGTGAAGGAATATGATGATCTGATGCTAATCCAACGTGAGCTAAGATTTCCTCTGTATCTGTTAAGGATACCGCATCTGTTCCCGTAAAGCGGTGAATAATTTGTGCCACATGTTTACAAGACTCTTCTGTTAACCCTTGGCGGAAATATGGTAACGTCTTATCAGCAATTCGTAATACTTTATGCGTTTGCAAAGCTTTTGCGTTTTCTTCTTGTCGTAAAATAGCTAGTATCATCGAAAGTAAAATGAAACTGCCAAAACTATTTACAAGAATCATCGGTAGCGCAATTGTTTTCACAACACTAAGTCCATCTTCTATAATTAATAGAATCATAAGCATTTCTAAAGTAACGATAAAAACACTTAAAATCGCAGAAAATTTAGGAGTAATAGTACGGTTATATTTTTTGAAAATGTATCCAATATAACCTGTTATAATCCCAGCCAAAATTGATGAAATTGCACAACTTACTGCCGTCGTCCCACCAAGCATATAACGATGAATACCCGCAATAGAACCTACTCCAATTCCGACGATAGGACCGCCAAGCAATCCACTAATTCCAACACCCATGATTCGTGTATTCGCAATTGTGCTGGATGATGAAACACCTTGTAACCAATTTTCATTCATAATAGTATTTCCTGCTATTTCAATCCCTGTGTAATTGCTTACAATTGTAAACACTGAAAAAATACAAATAAGCTTAAACTTATCTACATATCCGTCTTGCTTATGAAGAAGACGCCGGAACGTTTTAATATGAGAAAGTAAAAATCCTAAAATAACAATAAGTCCGACGCGTTCAATCATCATAAGTACTAAATTTAGCATCTGTGATTCATTCCTTTTTATATTAGTTAGTTTTATTATGGGAAAATAATGAAGCGTGCGTCAAGGAGAATGAAATGTTTTTTGAAATATTTTACACATAACTATCCCCTCTTTATTTGACAATCTAACAGAAGAGTGCTAAAAATAAAGTAATATAATACAGTCCTTTAACCCAACCCCGTGAGGTTGAGAAGGAAGTCGGAATATACTATACGTATGGTCTTTTTTAGGGATACGTATGCTTTTTTGGCCTTCTCATCATATCAGGTGAGAAGGCCTTTTGTTATTCTTCCATAGCGACTGTAGAAGAAAATAAGGAGGATTAATGATGAACGTCACTACTGATGTACAATCAACAACAGAGGAGACGAAAGAGAAAAGATATAAAACATTGTTTGGTTCTGCGCTAGGATATGCAGCAGAAGGTTTAGACATGTTGCTCTTATCTTTCGTACTCGTCTACATTTTAAAAGAATTTCATTTAAGCCCTGTTGAAGGTGGAAACTTAACATTAGCTACCACAATAGGAATGCTAATCGGGTCTTATTTATTTGGATTTATTGCTGATTTATTTGGGCGTATCCGTACGATGTCCTTCACAATCTTACTATTCTCACTAGCAACAGCACTTATTTATTTCGCAACAGATTATTGGCAATTATTAATTCTTCGCTTTTTAGTTGGAATGGGAGTTGGTGGTGAATTCGGGATTGGGATGGCCATCGTAACTGAAACATGGTCTAAAGAAATGCGCGCTAAGGCGACATCCGTTGTTGCACTTGGATGGCAATTTGGCGTACTAGTCGCTTCACTCCTTCCGGCATTTATCGTCCCACATTTCGGATGGAGAGCTGTTTTCTTATTTGGACTCATTCCCGCTCTACTAGCTGTTTACGTCCGCAAAAGTTTAAGTGAACCGAAAATATGGGAACAAAAACAACGATACAAAAAAGAATTGTTACAAAAAGAAGCTAAAGGTAATTTAACAACTACTGAGGCAGAACAACTAAAGCAAATGAAAAAGTTCCCACTTCGAAAGTTATTTGCCAATAAAAAAGTAACGATAACAACAATTGGTCTTATTATTATGTCATTCATCCAGAACTTCGGATATTATGGAATTTTCACATGGATGCCAACTATTTTAGCGAATAAATATAACTACACATTAGCAAAAGCGAGCGGTTGGATGTTCATCTCTACAATCGGCATGCTAATTGGAATTGCAACTTTTGGTATTCTAGCCGATAAAATTGGCCGCCGTAAAACTTTTACAATCTATTATGTCGGTGGTACTATATACTGTCTCATTTACTTCTTCTTATTCACAGACTCAACATCATTGTTATGGGGAAGTGCACTGCTTGGATTCTTTGCCAATGGCATGATGGGTGGATTCGGAGCAGTTTTAGCTGAAAACTATCCTGCTGAAGCTCGCTCGACAGCAGAGAACTTTATTTTCGGTACAGGACGTGGGTTAGCTGGATTTGGACCTGTTATTATCGGCTTACTTGCTGCAGGTGGTAATTTAATGGGAGCATTATCTCTCATCTTCATTATCTATCCAATAGGTTTAGTTACAATGCTATTATGTGTCCCAGAGACGAAAGATAAAGTATTAGAATAGATTGAAACTGTACGAAATGTTTATCCAAATACTGTCCCCTCAGGAAAAGTATTTGGATAAATAGCAAAGAGGAAGCATCTCAAATGAAATGCTTCCTCTTCTTATATAAATACAATTATTTATTTTGATTTACTAGCTTTTTGAAACAAGAAGCTAGTTTTATCTTCTTCTTTTACAATACCTTGTTTTAACGCTAATTCCCCTGCGACTTTAGGCGCTAGCCATAGCATTGGGAATAACAGAATAGATACCGGAACAGCCGTCACTACAATGAAGGATTGTAAGGCGTTAATACTTCCCTCACCCATATATAAAAGAATCGCCGCAACTGCGCCCATAATAAGCGACCAAAAAACTCGCAAACTAATTCTAGGATCTCCATCTCCAGTCACTGCCATTGAAATCGAATAAGCCATTGAATCTCCTGTTGTCACTACAAATAAAATTGTTAATAAAAGAAATGCAGGTCCAATAATATTAGATAGTGGCAGTTGCTCTGTAATTGCAATCATAGCCGCTGGCATACCAGATTCACTTAATGCGGTCGAGATAGAACCAGGATTCATTAACTCATAAAACACACCTGATCCCCCTAGTATAGTAAACCAAAACGTTGTAATAATAGGTGCAATAATTCCAATTGCAACGATGATTTCTCGGATTGTTCTTCCTCTTGAAATTCGGCTCACTAAAATTGCCATCATCGGTCCATATCCAATAAACCATCCCCAGAAAAAGATTGTCCACGATCCTAACCAAGCTGTATCACCACGATATGTGCTCATTGGAATAAATTCATTTATATAAAATCCAAACGAAGAAACAAATGAATCGATAATAAATCCACCTGGTCCAAATAGTAATACAAATACCATTAATAGAACTGCTAACCTAACATTTAAATTACTTATAATTTGAATCCCTTTATCAATTCCTGTTACCGCAGATATAGTAGAAACAGCTACTACACAAACAATAATGGCTAATTGAGTAGTAAACACATCAGGAATGTTAAACAATGCTTGTAACCCATAGCTTGCTTGCAAGCCTAAAAATCCGATTGGACCAATCGTCCCTGCAGCTACTGCAATAATGGCAAATACATCAATCATCGTTCCAAGCCAACTCTTTCGCAATTTCTCTCCAAAAATAGGATATAAAAGCGTTCGAGGCTTTAAAGGCATATCTTTATGATAATGCCCGTACATCATAACTACCGCACTAATTGTACCTAAAATCGTCCAAGCCAGGAAACCCCAGTGCATATAACTTTGTGCTAAAGCAGGCATTACCGCTTCTTTCGTTCCAGCAGTTATACCTTCATGTATTGGTGGCACCGTCATCAAGTGGTACATCGGCTCTGCGGCTGCCCAAAAAACGCCACCTCCAGCAAGTAATGTAGACATAATAATAGCGAGCCATTTTGTCGTACTAATCTCAGGTTTTTCTAATCCCCCAAGTTTAACTCTCCCATATTTCGAAAACGCCATACACATTGCAACAACAAATGTACCAATTAATAAAACCTGCCAAAAGGCACCAAAATATTTAATTGAAGCTGCAAAACCGCTATTAATGGCTCCCTCTACGTAACTTTTATTTAAAATAACTGCAATTACAAATAATAAAAGTGAGCCACCACTAATAAGAAATACAGGCCAATCCGTTTTTCGACTCTTCATCCTCATTTACACTTCCTCCTTCCTCAGCAATCTAAAAAAACAACTTTATTATGTTTTCTTGTTTACACCCAAAACACAATGATTATATAAGAATAATAATTCATCAATTTCCTACACACTTATGTTGTCCCTAAAAATATGCTAAATCCCTTATTTAAAAGAAAATTTCTATTCCTATTACATAAAAAAGCAAAACAAAAGACCTTATATTTCTATAAGGTCTTCGAAACAGAAATTTGATTATAACATAAGGAACTCCTTGGTTCAAAAAGTCCTTTCCAAAAATAACCGATAGTAAAGGCTTCCATTTGCTACGTAACAGTAATTAAAAAAAATTATATTTTGCAGAAAAAAAACTATACTAGCTATTATTTATGAAAGAAATTCGGCTTCAAAATTTCATTTGGATACGGTTTATGATAAATATGAGTGGTAGCTGGCGACAACGGTGGAATGAGCCACACCCAATTACCTGTTACAACCCGTCCACATGCCACTTCCTGCTTCTCAAATTGTTGAAATTGTTGTGCAGCTGTATGGTGATCCACAATACTAACTCCTTGTTTTTTAAAAGAATGTAAAACAGCCACGTTTAATTCAATTAGCGCCTTGTCTTTCCATAACGTACCGTTTCTCGATGTATCGAGCTTCATCATCTCCGCAACAGCCGGAAGTAAATTATAGCGATCATGATCCGCTAAGTTACGAGCCCCAATCTCCGTTCCCATATACCATCCATTGAACGGGGCTGCCGTATAAGAAATACCACCAATTTCTAAGCGCATATCTGAAATCATTGGAACCCCATACCATTTTGCTCCAAGTGACGAAATCGGGTATTCTGGGTGTTCAATTGGCACTTCTTTTACTTCTTCTCTCGGAATTTCTTTATATATAGGTGCCTTCCCGTTTATAGAAAACACAAGTGGCAATACATCGAAATTCGTACCTTCTCCTTGCCAGCCAAGTTCCTGACAAAAATCCGTAAACTCAGTGGAATGAGCGTCACCAATCACTCCCATTTCTGTTTTATATCCTGCATACCGAATCAATTGGTGATTATAAATTCGTATATTATTTTCTTCACCTTGATATTGCTTAAAAATTGTAATTGTCGGTTTAACTTTCCCATCGTTCGTTGCATATTTAATATGATGAATTAATGCATTGTATACACCTTCCTCATCATTTACTTCACGTGCATCTAATATGTGCATCTTACTCCAAAATAGTCTTCCGATACATCGATTACTATTGCGCCATGCCATTCGTGATCCATGAACAAGTTCTTCAAATGTATGCTCATACGTCCCCGTCTTCTCTATTTCAATTTGAATTTCTTTTATTCTCTCTTCTATGAATTGTTCTTTATTAAGCTCTTTATAGCAAACCGTAATAAAATGACTCGCTTCCTCTATTAATTGTTTCGTTTTACTCATAAACGATCTCCTTCTATTTCAACAAAACGTTACTACTTTACAGTATAAGCAAAAAGAATAAGAGTCACAAATGAAAGTCGAAGTGTTACTTTTATTGTAATATTTTTCAGAAAATTAAAGAGATTACTATTGACTTGTATAAAAAATAGGTGTATTTTTGACTCAGGTAAATTATTTTTACCTAGACCAACTTTTTTAATAAGAAAGGAGGGAATGTTATGTCTTCATTTCAATTGCCAAAGCTTTCATATGACTATGATGAACTAGAGCCATATATCGATAGCAACACGCTTTCTATTCATCATGGAAAGCACCATGCGACATACGTAAATAACTTGAATGCCGCTTTAGAAAACTATACGGAATTACATAATAAATCTTTAGAAGAGTTACTATGTAATTTAAAAACTTTACCAAAAGAAATTGTTACAGCTGTCAGAAATAACGGTGGTGGACATTATTGTCATAGTCTTTTTTGGGAATTAATGAGCCCGCGAGGTGGCGGTGAGCCTAATGGAGACGTTGCAAAAGTAATTGATTATTATTTCAATACCTTTGACAACTTAAAAGATCAACTTTCCAAAGCAGCTATTAGTCGTTTTGGAAGTGGCTATGGATGGCTTGTTCTGGACGGTGAGGAACTTTCCGTTATGAGTACACCCAATCAAGATACACCTTTGCAAGAAGGTAAAATTCCATTACTCGTCATCGATGTATGGGAACACGCCTATTATTTAAAGTATCAAAATCGGCGTCCAGAATTTGTTACCAACTGGTGGCATACGGTGAACTGGGACCGGGTAAATGAAAAGTATTTACAAGCAATTCAATCACAAACACATTAGTCGTGCGTATAAGGTAAATTTGGTAATGTAAAATTAGTATTGTCGAAATCCTCCAGAATCCCCCGGATTGCCACCGGGGGATTTATGATTATTTCATTGTATTTATGTAATAAAGTAAAACTTTTTCCGTCTCTAATTTCAACTCTCGGAACGGGAATCCTAATTCACGAGCCTTTCCATTATGTAACGTACAATTAATCACTCCATTATAAGGAGCTATATTCTCTCCTACTTCTTGAATGAGCGCTTTTATCCCGGTATTCTCTTCTATGAAACGCATAACTTCTCTGGTAGAAACCACCCCGTTACTACAAGCATTAATTGGCCCTTCTATGTCCTTCATCCCGCACCAAGCTAAAAATTCTCCTGCTTCTTTTTCATGTATAAATGACAACTCTCCATCTACATGATCCACAACGATAGACTCTTGTTTCACAACATGTTCAACGTAAGATTGTAATCTTTTCGTATAATCGTTTTCTCCAATAACGACGGGAAATCTTACCGCAACGACTGGGAATGTTGCATGTTGAAATAAAACTGCTTCAGCTAATCGCTTACCTTCACTATAATTGAAATCATTCCTACCTCCATACGTAATTGTATACTCGTACGGATTGAAGTTTTCTTCTAACAGGCCTAGCGCAGGCTCATAGACAGCCATTGAAGATGTCATAATGTATTTCTTCGTTTTTCCTTTTAGCACTTCACATATTATCTTCGCTGCATTCGAGCTATAGCATAAATTATCGTATACGATATCATAACTTTTACCTTCAAAACGCTCTTCTAGTAGCCTCTCATCTTCTCTATCTACAATCAGTCTTTTTACTGCACTTCCAAAGGGATCTTCAGTAACTCCCCTCGTCGCAATCGTTACATCATGTCCAGCTTGCAACAGTACTTCTACTAAATGTTTACCAAAAAATCTTGTTCCCCCTAGCACCAATACTTTTTTCACCTTCATCATCCCCGTTTTTACAAATTGTAAAATACTACCTCTATTATTATAAACGCTAAAATAAAAAAACATGGAATCAGTTTAACGATTCCATGTTTTTTCTACACACGATACATTAACGTACTCGATATTTAAAAATACAATAGCAGCAATATAAAATAGAAATTACTGATACATAAACCCATAGTTCATATATGAATCCCTCGCCCCATACTCCCATAAAATAAAAGAGTGAAGGCAACGTCAATGTTACCCACGATTGTACAAAAGCAATTCTGCCAAGATATTGATTGATATTCTTTTTTTGTGCATTTAATACAAAGAATAAATACCAAAGTAATGCCCACATAAACCATGTTAACGCATTAACAACATCGTGGAATTGAACAAATGAAACAACCATATAGAATAAAGCAATAAGTGCTACCCAAATACAGAACCAGCCTAGTCCACTACTATCCATTCCTTTAATAAAAGTAACGCCTACATATAAATAAGTTAAACCAAATAAAAAAGTAGCTGCATATGAATATACCGTCCAATTACTTTGATCAGAAATCATAATTAAATAAAACGGTATAATAATTTGTAACGCCCCTACAAATAAATTAAAAACACCTGCACTTTTCATCTCTACTTTTCCTAATATGACAAGACTATTTAAAAATAAAGCTGCACCTGAAAGTAATAATCCTACGTAACCCATATATATTCGTGTGAAAATCTTTCCCTTTCACACTTTTAACCTCCCCACAATATAAAGTGATACTTTATCCTGCATTAACGAGCAGTAAAACCCCCACCTCAAAATTCAGCTAGAGCAAAGAAGTTAAGTGGGAGATCAACTGCCCGTAAAGCCCGATTGGTGAAAGCTAATAATCAGTGGGGATGAACAACCCCCACCCACTGATTAAAGTTTCACTTTATTATTTTTCTTCCTATTTAAAACTACATACATAATTTTTAATCTGAATAAGTTAGACTTCCTACCTTAAAAAACAACAAATTTAAAACGCTTTCAATAATAAATAACCCTATCAAAACATGAAATAGGATTCCTTGATTATAAACGTACTCTAACAATGATACAAGTGTTGGAATACTTTTCAATACTACGTTTTGAATTTCTATAAAAAATTAGTAGAATGATACATTTTCCCTATCTCATTCTATTAATTTTTTGCATAGAATATCGTACACTCATATTAATTTAGAAAGGTTTGATATTTATGCCTCTTCATTATCCAAATCATTTTGTTTTTCACTCCACAGGTGTATTAACAAGAGAGCTCGCAACTGTTTCAGCAGTAGTAAACATTGTAAATTTAGATGCATATTACACACACCATGTAACTATAGAGGTTTGGGATTGGTCTAACTATTCTAATCCTGTAAAATTACCTGTACTACTTGGTGAAAATACGGAAGTAGCATTCCCATATATTTTACAAGGCAACCACTTAGCAGTTTTTTATGCTGATTTAGATGACTCTATTGATTTGTATGAAATTCGTATTTCTTATCCTGGCCACTCCAATATTGTTGCAAATTGTTTTGGGCGAAGTATCCCGCCATATACAAGCCAAGAAGGTAATACAGTATACCATAAACAACTCGTTCGAATTCATTAAATCTCCCCCTATTATGTGAAAGGGGCTGGTCAGTAATACATTTATCTTTATAAGATAATCGTATTACTGACCTAAAGCGTGATAGTCAATCTTGATAGTTTCTCATTTTGAACACTTGCTATTTATATGAAGAAAGTAGTGGATCCTTCTTAAATTACTTTTGGATGTGGAGATTTATGTTCACACCAATCATTCAAATTTTACAAATTGATTTTCCTGAATTAGATCTTATTCATTCTGTATCGACAGGGTATGGTGGATTGCTTGGTGCTGCAATTAGTGCCAAGTCCGATATACCATTTATTCTAACTGAACACGGTATTTATTCTCGGGAGTGTGAAGAAGAAATACTACAATCTACTTGGATACCAATTGAATATAAAAAAAGATGGGTTTCTTTCTTTCATCACTTGTCTCATCAAGCATATGAACAAGCCGCTGATGTAATTACGTTGTTCGGCCGAAATAGTGCATATCAAAAAGAATTAGGTGCTCCGGCCCATAAACTAAAAATCGTTCCAAATGGCGTTACTTTATCTGACTATAAAGGGTTACGTAAACCAAAATACAATTCGGATAAACTCATCATTTACGCTATTATACGAGTTGTACCAATTAAAGATGTAAAAACAATGATTTATGCAGCTAAATTATTATTAGAAAAAGATATTCCATTTATATTTTACTTACTAGGTCCTGATACGGAAGAAGCAGAATATGCTCAGGAATGTCGTGATTTAATTCAACAATTAGGATTAGAAGAGCATGTAATAATGACCGGCAAAGTAAATATTAAAGATTACTTAAAACAAACAGATATTCTCGTATTAACAAGTATATCTGAAGGACAACCATTAGCCTTGTATTATAAAATTGTGATGCTATTTTTATTTTTAGCTTTAAACATCATTTGGATTCAATCCATTTATTTAACAGCAGCTAAAGATTATCAGTCCATCGCTCTTGCATTTTTAATTGGTTCCATTTTCTCCTTATCTGGAATTGCACTTATCGCTTACTGGCATCCAACACTTGGAATAGAACACGGATTGGCCCTATTACTTTTAATTTCTTTTACAATCGGGACTTTCATTACATTAGTGTGGTTAAGTATAGTTATTGTACGAATGTTTCCAAATAGCGATGCTACTGAACAATTTACCTTTCTTTCTTATTTAGATAAATATCCAGAACTATTTTGGTCAAGCTTACTTTACAATATTGGCATTTGGGTATGTAACTTTGTTATTTGGTTCGGAGAAGGGCGAGGAAATATTGAAAACATGTTTATTTATCATCAAATTTATGATACATCTGTTTTCTGGGCTTATTTAAGCATTATCCCAACCTATATTTTCTTCGTAGTATCCATTGAAACAAGGTTTTATGAACGGTATAAGAAGTTCTTCGGTTCAGTTAACAATGGGGCGACATTAAATACAATTTTACAATTAAAAGAATCAATGAACTTTGTCCTAAAGCAAGAAATGGAACGAATACTTCGTAATCAAGGTATTTTTTCTTTACTTATTATTTTTATAATATGGATGTTTAGTTCACAATCTGGGAACGTAACACTTGAATACTCTATTTTGCAGCTGACTATAATTGGTGCTTATGCAAACGGGATGGTCCTTGTTATCACGTTACTACTCTTATATTTTGAAGATCGTAAAGGGGCATTTCGAACATCAGCCCTGTTCTTTTCTGCAAATTTGTTATTAAGTCTTCTTCTACTTCCATTTGGGTTCAATGGTTACGGTATTAGTTTTGCACTCGGATCTTCTATTACATTCTTATATGCTATTTCTAGACTCTTTACTTACATTAAAGATATTGATTACTATACGTTTTGTCAGTCAAATACTCCTATAAAACGGCAAACTTTCTTTACTAAATTTGCTAATAAACTTAATGGAAATCAATAAATAAAAATGACCTTTTGCTCCCGCAAAAGGTCATTTTTTTATCTGTTTATTAAACTTCTAGATAGCCATTTTTGTTATTTGATTGCCATCTCCAAGAGTCTGCACACATCTCTTCTAATCCGCGTTTTGCTTCCCATCCTAATTCACGCTTCGCTTTCGATGCATCTGCAAAACATACTGCCACATCGCCAGGTCGACGCTCCGTAATTTTATAAGGAACTTCTTTTCCCGAAACCTTTTCAAATGCTTCAACCATTTCCAACACACTATAACCAGTACCTGTACCGAGATTGTATGCATCTATCCCAGTAGTGCCAAGTACCTTTTCAAGCGCCTTTACATGGCCATTTGCTAAGTCTACAACATGAATATAATCACGGACACCCGTGCCATCTTTTGTTGGATAGTCATTTCCAAATACACTTAATTCCTCTAACTTCCCTACTGCTACTTGCGTTACATATGGCATTAAGTTATTTGGAATTCCGTTTGGATCTTCTCCAATGCGTCCACTTTCATGTGCACCAAATGGGTTGAAATAACGAAGTAATGCAATACTCCATCCTGCATCTGCAAATGCTACGTCACGCATAATTTGTTCAATCATTAATTTCGTTTGACCATATGGATTCGTTGCACTTAATGGAAACTCCTCCGTAATTGGTGATGTTTCTGGAATACCATACACTGTTGCAGACGAACTGAAGATCATCTTCTTCACATCATGCTTCTGCATCACTTCACATAGCACTAATGTGCTTGTAATGTTGTTATGATAATACGTTAACGGAATTTCTACTGATTCCCCTACAGCCTTAAAGCCTGCAAAGTGAATAACAGCTTCAATTGTATTTTCTTCAAAAATCGTATCAAGTGCTTCTCGATTTAAAATATCTTCTTTATAAAATTTAAACTGTTTTCCTGTTATCTCTGTCACTCGATTTATAGACTCTGCTGAGCTATTCGAAAGATTATCTACTACTATAATTTCGTAACCGTTTTTTAGTAATTCTACGCATGTATGACTACCAATATATCCTGCTCCACCTGTTACAAGTATTGCCATAATTATAGTCCTCCATATTTCATTCATTATAAACTTCTCAAAGTATATCACATATTTCTTATCATATGTTTATTATGCGAACACAGAAACTTACATTTTATCCCATGATTTTTAGTACAATACACGATTCAAATCAGGTAATAAAAAAACGCCACATAACAGACATCGCGTGGCGTTTTTTGATCAAATTACGTAACAATATACACTTAGAAAATGTGCAAGACTACCTAACAATACAAAAACATGAAAAATTTCATGGTGTCCCATATATTTAAACTCCAACCATTTTGGCTTCGCACCGTAAATAAACCCACCAATTGTATAAAAAATGCCTCCAAGTACTAAGAAAATAATACCTCCTGTACTTAGATTCTCAGCTAGCGGTGCAAAGAATAGAACAATTAACCAACCCATCAGAAGATAAATTGCTGTCGATAACCATCTTGGACAATTAAACCAAAACATTTTAAAAGCAATACCACAAATTGCCGTTGCATAAACTAAACAAAATAATAGTAAACCATTTGCCGAATTTAATGTAATTAAGCAAAAGGGTGCATATGTACCTGCAATTAATATGAAAATCATAGAATGATCTAGCTTCCTAAAGAAATAAATAACACGTTCACTGGCTACGACACTATGATACACAGCTGATGCCATATAAAGGACCATCATCCCGATACCGAATAAAATAACAGCTGTAATTGCAGCAACAGATGGCATCTTAACAGAAACTTTCACAAGCATAGCTAATAATGCAATAAATGATAATACAGCTCCTCCTAAGTGAGTAAATGCATTAACCGGTTCTCTTACATAAACATTCATATAAACACCCCTCATATAATTACATGTAGTTTTCATAACTACATGTAATTATATACGTATTATCCGTACGGGTCAACATTTACAATTCATTTGTTTCGTAATACCATATTTAAAGATATACTAAACATTAAGTTCCACTAAGTTATAAAAGTGAGGGGTTCTACGTGGAAAATATAAATAAATTACTTGAATCATTACATTTAGAAAAAAGTATTAAACTTGAGGATATCCCAAATGTCGACTTATATGTAGACCAAGTTGTCCAACTATTTGAGAATACTTATGCGGATACAACGAGAACTGATGATGAAAAAGTATTAACAAAAACAATGATTAACAATTACGCAAAAGGGAAATTATTCATCCCTATCAAAAATAAAAAGTATTCAAAAGAACATATGATTTTAATCAGCTTAATTTATCAATTAAAAGGAGCTCTTTCCATTAATGATATAAAAAGCTCCTTAGAAAATATAAATGCACCGTTAATAAACGATGATACATTCGAATTAAATGCTCTATATAAAGATTACCTTTCTCTTACTGACACCAATGTGGAAAGCTTTAAGCAAGACGTGAATAACCGTGTTAAGGAAGTAAACGAGGTTTCTTCCTTAGAAGATCCAAAGCTAGAAAAGTTTTTATTACTAACATCCTTCGTGACTATGAGTAATATGTATAGACGTTTAGCAGAGAAACTAGTTGATGACCTCAAAGAAACTTAAACAAAAAAAACTATCCACCTGTTAGAGGTGGATAGTTTTTTTGTTTACTTAATTGCTTCATGAACCTTTAATTGTTTTCCTTTAATCGTTGTGTTTTTCATATTTTTTAAAACAAGTGGTCCTTTTCCATTTAATATTTCAACGTAAGAAACATTGTCTTGTATTGTAATAATTCCTATATCTTCTGCTGTAACACCTTTAATTTTAGCAATTGTACCGACGAAATCTACCGCCCTAATTTTCTTTTTCTTCCCGCCATTAAAGTACAATTTCATAATTCCTTTGTTTAGGTCTGCATTTTTATCTTTCTTTATAATTGGTTTAGCATGTATCTTTTCCTCAAATACTGCTTTCCCTTTCATAACTTCTTCTTTTGAAGGTGCAAGTGCCTTTGGAATTTCAAAGCCAATGTACTCCTCAATCTCTTCTAAAAATCTATTTTCATACGGCGTCATGAATGTAATAGCTTTCCCGTTATTACCAGCTCGTCCCGTTCTTCCCGTACGATGTACATAACTTTCTTTTTCTAATGGAATATCATAGTTAATAACATGTGTAATATTATCAATATCAATTCCTCTAGCAGCTACGTCTGTCGCTACTAAATAACGGAACTTTCCTTTTCTAAAATCGTCCATAACTTCAAAACGATCTTCTTGTACCATACCACCATGTATTTTGTCACAAGGATAGTTAACCCGCTTTAACTGCTGAAATACATGATCTACATTTTCTTGCGTACGGCAAAAAATAATACAACTATCTGGATTCTCAATCGTTGTTACATCTTTAAGAAGTGAAAGCTTCTCCTCTTCTCTCATCTCAAAAAGTGTATGTTCAATTTTATCTGTTGTAATCCCGGTAGCCTTAATTTCAATATGCGTTGGCGAATCCATATACGTACGAGATAACTTTTCAACATCTTTTGGAAGTGTTGCTGAAAATAGCATTGTCATTCGTTTTTTAGGTAATTCGTCAATAATTGCCTCTACTTGATCGATAAAACCCATATTCAGCATTTCATCCGCTTCATCAATAACTAAATACTTCAAACAATCTAAAGAAAGGGTACCTTTTTCAATATGATCTAACACACGGCCAGGAGTCCCAACTACAATATGTGTTTTTTGCTTTAACTCTAATTTTTGACGTGCAAATGGAGATTTACCATAAACTGCAGCGGCCTTAATTCTTTTGAAACGACCTATATTCGTAATATCTTCTTTTACTTGCACCGCAAGCTCTCTCGTCGGTGTTAAAACTAAAGCTTGTGGCTTATTCTCTTCCCACTCCACCATTTCACAAAGTGGTATGCCAAATGAAGCGGTTTTTCCACTTCCAGTCTGTGATTTCACGACAAGGTCTTTCTTTTGCAAGGCAACTGGAATAACCTCTCCTTGCACTTCCGTTGGATGTTCATATCCTAAACCAGTAAGTGCTCTTACAATTTCTTTACTTAATGCATAATCAGCAAAACTTTTTTTACTCATATATTAACCTCTTTTTATTCTGTATTATTTTCTTTTTTCGCTTTTTCTATCAATGAATCATCATATACCTTATTATCACCTTATTCATTATACTTGAAAGCTCACATAAAAAGGCGAATCATTCGTGATTCGCCCGACTAAACAAAAGGATCTTCTATTTTAAAAATTTTTCAAAAATATTATTCTGCCTTCTGACCGGTAATAACACTTTCTTTCTTCGGCTTCTCTTCTATTACTTTTTCTTCCTTACGGTTCTCATCTTTTGTTTTATCTACATCTACTGCCCTCGGCACACTCTGTATAATTTGTTCATTCGCATTTTGATAATATATTTTAAACTGTTCTTTCCCTTTCGTTTCCCTAATAATTACGTTAAGTTGCTCTTTTACATCCGCAAACTTCTGCTCGTTTTTCAAATCCTCTACTTTAACTAGCATTTGCTTATATTTTTCTTCCTCATCTTTTTGATTAGCTAAAACTTCTCGTTTTTCTTTTGTTTGGCTAATATAACTGAACTAGCAGAATCATTTTCAATTTCCCTCAATAACGAAATTGCTCGGTCTATATTACTTTCCTGTAACGCTTCAATCATTTTATTTGTTTGATTCACCTTCAGCCTTATTCCCGATCATCCTTCTTTTCTTTTAATGCTAATTCAAAAGATGCGACTGCTCTATCGTATTCTTTATTTTCCAATGCTAAATCTCCTTGTTTCTCTGCCTTATCAAATGCATCATTATTGCTACATCCGGCAGTAACCAACAAAGTTATTCCTATTATTAGTATTAACTTTTTCATAGTATTTCCTTAGCCCCCCTCGCTCAAAATAAGAGGCATACATACAATCTTATGCAATTATCGCAACTTCCCTTACTTTTTATAAACGAACATTATTCATAAGAAACCTATTTAAATTCGTTTTTAACGTTATTTTTAAAATATATTAGCTTCTTTTCAAAAAAACGTTAAGAAAATCTTTGACTTCTTACTGAAAATGATGTAAATTATCCTATAGACGAACATTTTCAATCAATAAAAATAAAATATTCGTATTTTAGGGGTGTAAATGATGGAAAACGTATTTGACTATGAAGATATTCAATTAATTCCTGCAAAATGCATTGTAAATAGCCGATCTGAATGTGATACAACTGTCACTTTAGGAAAACATAAATTTAAATTACCTGTCGTACCTGCAAATATGCAAACGATTATTGATGAAAGAATCGCAACTTATTTAGCTGAAAATAATTACTTCTATATCATGCATCGTTTCCAACCAGAGAAACGAATTTCATTCATTAGAGATATGCAATCACGTGGATTAATTGCTTCAATCAGCGTTGGTGTTAAAGAAGACGAGTACGAATTCGTACAACAATTAGCTGCTGAGCAACTTTCACCTGAATACATTACAATCGATATCGCACATGGTCACTCTAACGCTGTGATCAACATGATTCAACATATTAAAAAACATTTACCAGAAAGCTTCGTTATCGCTGGAAACGTTGGAACTCCAGAAGCGGTAAGAGAATTAGAAAACGCTGGTGCTGATGCAACAAAAGTTGGCATTGGACCTGGTAAAGTTTGTATTACTAAAATTAAAACAGGCTTTGGAACTGGCGGTTGGCAGCTAGCTGCACTTCGCTGGTGTGCAAAAGCTGCAAGTAAGCCAATTATCGCTGACGGTGGTATTCGTACACATGGCGACGTAGCTAAATCAATTCGATTTGGAGCAACTATGGTTATGGTCGGTTCTCTATTCGCAGGTCATGAAGAGTCTCCAGGGGAAACAATCGAAAAAGATGGCAAACTTTATAAAGAGTACTTCGGTTCAGCTTCTGAATTCCAAAAAGGTGAGAAGAAAAACGTTGAAGGTAAGAAAATGTTCGTTGAGCATAAAGGTTCTTTAGAAGACACTTTAATCGAAATGGAACAAGATCTTCAATCTTCTATCTCTTACGCTGGTGGAACAAAATTAGACGCAATTCGTACTGTAGATTATGTAGTCGTGAAAAACTCTATTTTCAACGGTGACAAAGTATATTAATTTATAAATTTAACTAGAAGGACAAGCATTTTTTATGCTTGTCCTTCTTTTTCATGTATAAAAATGTAAAATATTTTCATTTAACTGAATTTTCTAGTATTATGTTTTTAGATACTTATAATAAGGGGGATATAACAAATGAAAAATGTAATTGAGAAGCGCCTTATTCGCGCGGAAGTCTCTACTGAATTGACATGGGACCTTTCTGATTTATACGAATCTGACAAAGAGTGGGAAACTGCATTACGTGTATTAACAGACGATATAAAAAAACTTGATGCATTTAAAGGACAATTACACACTAGCCCCGCTACCTTATTAAATTGCCTACTTTTAGAAGAAGAGCTTTTAATGAAGCTAACAAAACTCGGCGCATATGCAAATTTAAAAGAATCCGCTGATCGTACAGATTCAGTTATTCAAGCGAACTCTTCCAAAATTTCCGCTCTAAGAACGAATGTACATACTGCACTATCCTTTATTCATAACGAAATTCTCTCATTTGAGGAGGGAACAATTGAAAAATATTTAACTGAGGAAATAAAACTTGAACCTTTCCGTAAATCATTACTAGAGATACTCAAAAAGAGGCAGCACACACTCTCTCCTGAAACAGAAGAAGCTCTTGCTGCACTCGGCGAAGTTCATAGTTCACCCTACAAAATTTACGGCATGACTAAATTAGCCGATATGGATTTCCCTTCTATACAAGATGAACAGGGAAATGATTTGCCTGTATCGTTTGCATTATTCGAAAGCAAATATGAGTTTTCTCCAAGCGCATATATACGTAAAAAAGCATATTCATCATTTGTTTCCACATTGAAACGATATAAAAATACAGTTGCAACAACATATGCTACTGAAGTAAAAAAACAAGTGGCGCTTTCTCGTTTGCGCAAGTACGAGTCCGTTACCCATATGCTTTTAGAACCTCAAAAAGTTCCACTTGAAATGTATAACAACCAACTAGATATTATTTATAACGAATTAGCGCCTCATATGCGCCGTTTTGCAGATTTAAAAAAGAATGTATTAGGGCTTGATCAAATGCTTTTCTGTGACTTACATGCACCGTTAGATCCTGAATTTAATCCAACAATCACTTACGAAGAAGCTGGCAAACTCATTCAAGATTCTTTAAAAGTATTAGGAAATGAATATAGTTCCATTATCGAAAAGGGCTTCAAAGAAAGATGGGTAGACCTTGCAGATAACGTAGGAAAATCAACAGGTGCCTTCTGCTCTAGCCCATACGGTTCTCACCCTTATATTTTAATTACATGGCAGGGTACGATGCGCGGGTGTTTCACATTAGCTCATGAATTTGGACATGCTGGTCATTTTTATTTAGCAAATAAAAATCAGCGTATTATGAATGTGCGTCCATCTATGTACTTCGTTGAAGCTCCATCAACAATGAATGAATTACTATTAGCCCAGCATTTACTTGCGACTACTGAAGATAAGAGAATGCGCAGATGGGTTATTCTGCAACTACTCGGCACATATTACCACAACTTCGTTACCCATCTACTTGAGGGAGAATATCAAAGAAGAGTATACGCTCTAGCAGAAGAAGGGCAAGCACTCACAGCTACAACTTTAACTGAAATAAAAACGAAGGTCCTTTCGACATTCTGGGGAGATTCCGTAGAAATTGATGAAGGCGCCGGTTTAACATGGATGCGTCAACCTCACTATTATATGGGCTTATATTCTTACACATATTCTGCGGGACTAACTGCTTCTACCGCTGTAGCTCAAATGATTAAAGAAGAGGGACAACCTGCTGTTGATCGCTGGCTTGATGTACTCCGTGCAGGCGGTACAATGAAACCACTTGAATTAATGAAACACGCTGGAGTAGACATGTCAAAACCAGATGCAATCCGTAAAGCCGTTTCTTACGTCGGTTCCTTAATTGATGAATTAGAACGTTCTTATCAAGAATAAAAATAAGCCCTCGCTTTATGAGGGCTTATTCTATATTTACTTTCCAAATCTTTTGCGGTATCCGCACTTTCTACATAGTTCTTCTACTGCAACCCTTTTTGAAAATCCATCCACAATATTGTTCGCTCTTTCACCTTCAATAATATTAGAGAATGAATCATTATTAATATTTCCAAGATTAATAATTCCCTCACCATCTAGACAACAAGGAATAACCGTTCCGTTCGCTAAGATTCCAGCCTGATTTCGAAGACCATGACAGAATCCTTTTCCATCATCCTCTTCTTCATGCAATGCCGGCCACTGGAACTCATAGTCTTGATTAATAAAGACACGTTCCGCAATTTTTATACCTTTTCCCGGTGTAAGCTTCTCTTCAATTTGATAAGATAGATCAAACTCATTTTCAATTATAGATAATAAATCCCTATTTTTTTGGATTTCAGCATTTGTTTTATTATCCTGAGTTAAATTCCATAATCTTAGTGAAACGATTAAGTCCGATTGACTTGTTGCCTCTCTAATGAAAGAAAGTATACTCCTTACATAGCCCTCTTTATCTTGCGAACCTGGGTGTCCATCAAAACTGTGCAGTGAAAAATTCATTTGTCTTAACGCAGGCTTATTTAACAGTCTATGCCTTCTCTTATTAATTAACGTTCCGTTCGTTGTAATATTAACTTTAAACCCTTTTTCATGGCTTAAATCTAATAGTTGATCTATTTTCGGATGGAGCAACGGCTCACCCTTCACGTGCAAATAAATGTAGTCTGTGTGAGGTTTAATTTGGTCTAATCTTTTAGCAAAATCCTCTACAGAAATGAATTGCTTCTGCCTTTCCGTCGGCGGACAAAAGCTGCACGCAAGATTACATACACTCGTAATCTCCAAGTAAAACTTCTTAAACTTCTTCACCTTTAATTCCTCACTTCTATGACTACTTATACTTTTTCCCTCTTCATATTACAGCATATTTTTTTAGAAATAGAAACATACTTATTTTAGGAAATCTACATACCATCTATTAATGTTTAAAAGACCATCGGTGATTTTTGTCCAATGGTCTTTTTTACTCTTTATATACAAATGAAAAATTTATTTATGATACGGTTCACCACGATTAATCCGAAACGCTCTATACACCTGCTCAAGCAATACTAATCGCATTAATTGATGTGGTAATGTCATCTTCGAAAAAGAAAGAGATTCGTTTGAACGCTTCATTACTTCAGAACTAAGCCCCAGTGATCCACCAATTACAAATGTGATCTTGCTCTTTCCATATGTAGCAAGGCGATCTATACTTACCGCAAATTCTTCTGATGATTTTTGTTTTCCTTCTATAGCTAACGCAATGACATGCGTATCATCAGAAATTTTATCCAGTATACGAATACCTTCTTTTTCTTTTACAATTAACATTTCTGCTGCACTTAAATTTTCTGGTGCCTTTTCATCTGGCAATTCAATTACTTCTACTTTTGCGTAAGAAGATAATCGTTTTAAGTATTCTGCTATACCTTGTTTTAAGTATTTTTCTTTTAATTTTCCGATTGAAATAATCGAGATATTCACATTTATTCCCCACCTTACAAACACGTTATCCACAGGACTTATCCACATATCCACAAATGTTACCCACATATTGTGTGAGAATCTGTGTTCGATACAACATATGTCGCCTCATTTTGACAAAATTCACATGTTTTTTTCTCTTCTTTAGAGTTATCCACATTGTTAATAACCGGTGCGACTTCACACTCATCCACAATGATATCTAATGCTAATTCAACATGTTCTAAACAACAAGGTAAATTCATATTCTTCACCTCACTTTTCTACAATAGAAAACAGGAGGTAGGCCCTCCTGTTTTTAATACTTTTGAATGCCTAATTTCACCGTTGTTGTCGCTCGTTTTGTACCACGATAAAACGTAAGAGTCATTTTATCATTAATTTTTTTATTATATAAGGCCGTGCGGAACCCAATAATATCGTGCACCGCTTTTCCATCTACCGCCACAATAACATCATGTTCTCTAAGACCCGCATCCGTACCTGGCGAAGGACTTTTCACATCTAAAATGCAGACCCCTTCTGTTACGTTACCTGGTAAGTGTAATGTTTTTGACCAATAGTAACTCGGAATCTCATTTAATGATCTTAGTTCAATCCCAACGTAAGGTCTTTTTACTTTACCGTACTTTTCTAGTTCATTCATAATAGGAACAGCTCTCGTAACTGGAATAGCTAGTCCAATTCCTTCTACTTCTTTTGCTGCAATTTTCATTGAGTTAATACCTATTAATTGTCCCGCTACATTTACAAGCGCTCCACCACTATTACCTGGATTAATTGCCGCATCTGTTTGCAATACTTCTACTTGCCAATCGTAATGTCCATCTTGATTTAAATCTACAGGAACAATACGCTCATTAGCCGAAATAATACCTTGTGTGACAGTTCCGGAAAATTGTAGCCCAAGTGGATTTCCAATCGCAATAACTGGTTCTCCTCTACGAACGGTATTAGAGTCGCCAATTTCAATCACTTTCTTCACATACTTCGCATCTATTTCAAGTACCGCTAAATCAGTGACTACATCGGTTCCTAATACTTTACCTGGAATTTTCTTACCGTCACTTAAGCTCACTTCAATACGATTCGCCCCAGCAACAACGTGGTTATTCGTTACAATATACGCATTTCCATCTGTTTTCTTATAAATCACACCAGATCCTGTACCAGCTTCCGAATCAGCCTCTGAAAAATCGTCTCGTTGAATATTAATAACACCAACAACAGCCTCTGAAGCACGATCAACAGCGTCTACAAAGCTAATCTGTTTAACAGGAACATTTCCACTTTGAGCTTCAGCCATATTTTTTTCACTTGCTTCAGCTTGCGGAAGCTTACCTGCATGATTTGAAAATAAAGGAGCTCCAAATGCAAATAATGAAGCCCCTACAATTGTCCCTGCTATGCTAGAAATGACAATACCTTTATGTTTCTTTTTCCCTGCACGTTTAATACGATATTTTTCTTCATCAATAAAGGACATATTTGTTCACCTATCTTCCTGAAAACAACTATATTCACCTTTATTGTTTACTAAAATGAAGAATTATACGTATTGAATTTTCGTAGGCATTTTTTGATCCGTATCATGTATTTCAAAGGATTCTCCAACCCCAAAACCTTTTTCTTCTAATACTTGTGATACAGACATACGCGCTAATTCTTTCATGTTATTATCTAGGCTTAAATGCGCTAAATAAATGTGTTTTGTCTCATCTGTAATAACATCAGCCATCGCTAATGCAGCGTCCTCATTACAAACGTGGCCAACGTCGCTTAAAATACGTCGCTTAATGCTCCATGGATAGCGTCCCATACGAAGCATTTCCACATCATGATTGCTTTCAAACACGAAAGCATTTGCTCCCTTAATAACACCTTTCATACGATCACTTACGTAGCCCGTATCTGTAATAAGAGCTAACTTTCTATTATTGTTATGAAAAGCGTAAAACATCGGTTCCGCCGCATCATGAGAAACACCAAATGATTCAACTTCAATATCCCCAAATGTTTTCACGTCTCCTACTGAGAAAATGAATTTTTGATCAGTTGGGATATTGCCTACTAAATGTTCCATTGCATTCCATGTTTTCTCGTTCGCATAAACAGGTAAATCATATTTACGCGCCAATACACCTAATCCTTTAATGTGATCACTATGCTCATGTGTTACAAGAATACCTGATATGTCATTTATATTCAGTTCCGCCTGTTTAAATAACGCCTCTGTAGCTTTACCACTTAAACCTGCATCGACAAGCAGTTTTTTTTCATCTGTTCCTACATATAGCATATTCCCTGTACTTCCACTTGCAAGTACACTAAAATGCATGCTCATTCTTTCTCACTCCATTATGTTCTTCCGGCACTTGAGTTTCCCCTAATTCCATAACTTGTCCTTCAATTGCATTCACAAAAAAATCCTTTTTTTGTTCTGTCTTTAAGTTCCATGTTGGAGCAAGCACTTGTATATTAGAAGAAGACTCCGCAAGAGTCGCATATCCAATCTGCGCCTCTTTCACGTGCGTATTTTCTGCAATTTTATTTTTCAAATATATATTTTCTAAAGCTGTTTGAGCAGTAATAATTTCTTGTTCTTTCGTCTTTTCGCTTTCGCCCATTTCCTTCAAATCCGTTAACATTGTTTGTGTATATGAAATAAGCTCATTTTTTTCATTTAAATCTACAACAATCATCGCACGATTATTGTAGAAGATTGGTTTATCTTTATACTTTTGAAAGAAGTAAACTTTTGAGTCCTTTATTGCTCCAAACTCATATTTTTGTCCATCCAGCACATAATTTTTCAAAAACTCATTATACTTATCTTTTGACAATGATTTTGTATTTAAAAAAGGCTCTTTTAATTTACCCTCTATTTGATATTCATCTTGCACATGCGCTGTCTGATTTTTTAAAGATTGCACATCTTCTTCTTTGAAACCCTTATTTTTTGCCATTATAAATGACTCTTTTTTCGGTTCTTTAGGGAAATTTCCCATAGTAATTTTTTCAGCTTTTAATTGTTGATCGATTTTCGTTTCCGTCACAAGTTCTAATTGATTACTATCTTGCTTTTGAATGAACTGAAAGATAAGAAAGAGGTCTAAAACAAAAAAGGTCACAATAAATATGGTTTTAATTCGATCCCAATCCATTTAGTCCCCCCTCACTCCACTTATATATTTGTTGCTTACCATCTTCTTCACATTTTACATACCATATCGGCTGTAAGACAGCGATTCTCACATCACTGATGGACGGTTCCAATGACATTTTATAACCAATACCAACATCCTGAATTGATTTTTTATCAATTTCTGGATTATTCTCTAGTGATGTCATCACTGTACGACCTGATGCGAGAGAAGTTGTTTGTTGTTTACTAGGCAAAGTAATACTGAACTCAAAAAAGGGTCTTTCATACTGCATAATTTCACCTGAACCCCATACTTGTTTTAATTCCGCTATTCCATTTGCATTAAATACAGGCAAACCATCCTCATATAAACGGAATGAAGTTTTCCTCCCATTAATATAATCAAAACGATAGGACTTCAAGGATCCACTATGCCCACTTACAAAGTCAAAACTTTTTTGTAAAATTACCGCATTATCCGTAGATTTATCACCATGTACAGCGGAATTTTTATATTTCAACATTGCATCCGACTTATCAATTTCCATAGAACGGATACCATCTGTAAATGTTTCCTTTGTTTTTTCAGAAATAGGACTTAAATAACGTGGATCACTAAATAAAGCATTTTTAAATGGATCCACTTCTAGTTTAGCTGTAATATACTCTGCCTTACTTAATTCCGTAATCCCCTCTGGTAAAAAAAGTTTTTTTGTATCATTTATTTGATACTCAAAATATGGTCTTGCTACTGTTATAAGTTGATTTTGAGCATTTATAATATCCTTTATATAAGCACCACTCAATGTTGCTTGATATATTTTATGAGGAGTATCATAGGAAACAAAGCTAACTTTAATTTCTTGGTCCTTACTTCTAGAAGGATCAATTATAATACGATTAAAACTTCTGTTACTTCCTATGTTTTTATCTTTAATATTAAACATATTTTTAATCGTATCTAACGGGATATTTGTAGGAAAAACAAATTCAATTTTTTCTTCTCCGTGTACATAAGACAGAAAATCACCTTTAGGGACTGTCCCCGTTATTTCCTCGAAATTATGTAATTCTCCGTTTTCAAGAATTTTATAGATCGAATCCACATTTTCCTTCTTTTCGCTTACATAATGATTTTTCTCTTTATGAATAACGACAGAGGATGGGCGAACAACCTCCGAAATCTTTATCGTATTTATCTCTTCGTTACCTTGAACGAACTTTGTATTTTGCATAGAAGTAGAATCAGGAACATATGTCCACAAGTTAAAAGTAAGAAATAGACTAATGACAACCAAATTAATTAGAACTATCGTTTTAAAGTTTTCCATACTCATTCCCAATCGTCCTCTTCATCTGTCGCCATTGGCAATGTGAAATAAATAGTTGTCCCTTTTCCTTCCTCACTTTTCGCCCAAACTGAGCCGCCATGTGCCTCGATCATTTCTTTCGCAATGGCTAACCCAAGACCTGTACCACCCATTTGTCTCGAACGCGCTTTATCTACACGATAAAAACGTTCAAATATTTTATCTACATTTTCTTTCGGAATTCCCATTCCTTGATCACTCACACTAATCTCTAATAACTCCCCGCGGTCACGTAGGCGATATGTTACTGTACCACCTTCTGGCGAATATTTTAGTGCATTGGAAATAATGTTATATAAAACTTGTGTAATTTTGTCTGTATCCATATCAATAAATCGAGATTTTTTAGAGAAAGATCGTTTGAAGCTTACATTTTGCTCTTTAGACATTTCAAAACGATCGATAACGTTATTAAAGAAATCAGTAAAGTCGACCCATTCCTTCATTAAGCGATGTTCTGTACTATCTAGTTTAGATAGTTGTAACAATGCATTTACAAGCCTGATCATTCTTTCCGTTTCTTCTTGTGTAACTGTTAAAAATTGCGGTGCAATATTTGGATCTTGCCATGCCCCATCAGTAAGTGCTTCTAAGTAACTGCGCATCGTTGTTAACGGCGTTCTTAACTCATGAGATACGTTCGCAACAAACTCACGGCGCTCTTGTTCTATCCGCTCCTGCTCTGTTACATCATATAATACAGCAATTAAACCATTTGCCTTCCCTGTTTCTTTTTGAATAACAGAGAAACTAGCACGTAAAATATATGGTTCATTTCTCGTACTAAAATCTAATAAAACTGAATCAGGCTCTTCATATAAATGATCCAGTGTAAATTCTTCTTGTATTCCTAGCACTTCTAACACTGATTGATCTAGTGCCGTTTCACGCGAAACATTTAACATCTTTTCCGCAGGATCATTTAATAAAATGATATCCCCTTTTCGATCAGTAGCAATTACTCCATCTGTCATATGTGATAAAACGGATGATAATTTTCGTCTTTCACTTTCTGTGGAGGAACGAGCTTGTTGTAATTTTTTAGATAAATTGTTAAAAGATAATGCTAATTGCCCAATCTCATCGTGACTATGCACCTTTACTTTTCGCGAATAATTTCCTTTCGCCATTTCAATTGCTTGTCTTCGCATATCTGAAATTGGTCTCGTAATTGTTTGAGCCAATAAAATTCCAAGTACAGCTGTTACTAATAAAGCAATTACTGTCCCCGTTGCGAAAATTTGGTTGATGTCCTTCATTTGTTTGTACACATCTTCCATAGATGCAACGATATGAATGACACCAAGTACCTCTCCGCCTGGCTCTTTTAGAATAGGGGTAATCATAACTTGAACTCGATGACCTGTATTTCCATCTTTTTCAATCTTTGACTCTGGTTTCTTTTGTACCATTACACGTTGTACAGCTGTATCTGCTGACGTTCTTCCTACCTTATTTTGCTTAGATCCGTCTGAAATTGCCATTAATTTTTTAGTAGAATCAATTACACTTACTTCTTGAATATCTTTCTTACGATCTGATGCGAATTTTTGAATCGAATCATTAATAGCTTTATCTACTGATTCTGTTTTAGGACGTTCTTTTACAAACTCTTGCTTCAGGTTATAAGAAAGTAGATTTGTTTGCTGCGTTAAGGAATCTTGAAAGCCTTTTACAAGGCTTTTTTCTAATTCCCTGACGAAATATACACCAATTACTTGCATTGCTATTAATATTAACAGCATATATATGAGCACAAATTTTAAATGAATAGATTGAAAAAAGCCAACTTTCTTCATATACTATTCCTGTTCTGGGTCACGCAAGTAATACCCTACCCCACGTCTAGTTACAATTAAAGTAGGATGACTTGGATTATCTTCAATTTTTTCGCGTAAACGACGTACTGTTACGTCTACTGTACGTACATCTCCAAAATAATCATAACCCCAAACTGTTTGTAATAAATGTTCACGAGTCATAACTTGACCTAAATGCTTTGCTAAATAATGTAGTAATTCAAATTCACGATGTGTAAGCTCAATGCTTTCTTCACGCTTTGTTACACTATAAGCGTTCGAATTGATAACGATTGGTCCAATAACCATTTCGGTATTTTCTTCTTTCTCTGCAGCACCACCCTGCTGATGGCGACGTAAATTCGCTTTCACACGAGCAAGTAACTCCCTCGTACTAAATGGCTTCGTTACATAATCATCTGCCCCAAGCTCAAGCCCTAATACTTTATCAATTTCAGAGTCTTTTGCTGTAAGCATAATAATTGGCATTTCTGAGCTTTTACGTATTTCACGACATACCTCTAAACCGTCTTTTCCCGGTAACATAATATCTAATAAAACCATATCTGGCTGTTCTTCATTTGCTTTTTCAATCGCCTCATCACCATCATGCGCCATTACAATTTCAAAACCTTCTTTTTCTAGGTTGAACTTCAAAATATCCGCAATTGGCTTTTCATCATCAACTACTAAAATTTTCTTTCCCATCATCGTCTATTTCCTCCTTATAAAAATATGATCAATAATCCTCAAACATATTGGTGTTTCTATAGTATGTTCCTATATGACAACAATCTTAGTCTAAGTATTTCTCCTCTATTCTCATAGACTCATGTATCATCCACTTTTACACGGAATCCTATACGATCTATAGAAAAACCTCTAGCTTCAACTGCTAGAGGCTCCTCATTCTATTGTAAAATAACTACCCACATTTGTAAAACTGGACAAAATAAAAAGGATATTAAGTGGGCCCACTTAATATCCTGAGAGTGGCTCGGGACGGAATCGAACCGCCGACACGAGGATTTTCAGTCCTCTGCTCTACCGACTGAGCTACCGAGCCAAAACTATATATAAAACCACTAATGGTGGTATAAACAAAAGTGGCGGTCCCGACCGGGGTCGAACCGGCGATCTCCTGCGTGACAGGCAGGCATGTTAACCACTACACCACGGGACCAAAAATGAACATAAAAAAACATGACCCGTACGGGATTCGAACCCGTGTTACCGCCGTGAAAGGGCGGTGTCTTAACCACTTGACCAACGGGCCACGAAAAATAAAATGGTGAGCCATGAAGGATTCGAACCTTCGACCCTCTGATTAAAAGTCAGATGCTCTACCAACTGAGCTAATGGCTCATACTCACCAACGTCATATTTTCGTGACGACAAGACATATCATAACATGTTATCTTTCATTTTTGCAATACCTTTTCTTATTTTTTATAAAAAAATAAGAAAAAACTCATAAAAATATGAGTTTTTTCTTAAAAAAATCAATTTTTTATATCAATTAAGCTTCGTATACATTACGAACGATATTTGTTTGATTACGATCTGGTCCAACCGAGAACATAGATAATTGGATTCCTGTTAATTCAGAAACACGCTCTACGTATTTTCTTGCATTTTCAGGAAGTTCATCCAATGATTTCATAGTAGTAACATCTTCTGTCCAACCTGGAAGCTCTTCATATACAGGCTCACATTTCGCTAAAATGTTTAAGTTAGCTGGAACTTCATCGATAACTTCGCCATTGTATTTGTAAGCAACACAAATTTTAAGAGTTGGGATACCTGTTAATACATCGATAGAGTTTAATGATAAGTCTGTTAAACCACTAACACGACGTGCATGTCTTACAACAACGCTATCGAACCAACCTACACGGCGTGGACGACCAGTTGTTGTTCCGTATTCACGACCAACTTCACGAATTTGGTGACCGATTTCATCATTAAGTTCAGTAGGGAATGGACCATCACCAACACGGCTTGTATATGCTTTACATACACCTACAACGCGAGTAACTTTCGCAGGACCAACTCCAGTTCCAACTGTTACACCACCAGCAATTGGGTTAGAAGATGTAACGAACGGATACGTACCGTGGTCGATATCAAGCATAACACCTTGTGCACCTTCAAATAATACACGATTATTGTTATCTAGTGCATCATTTAATACGACAGATGTATCGCATACGTAATGTGCGATTTGTTGTCCGTATTCGAAGTACTCTTCAAAGATTTCTTCTACGCTGAAACCTTCTGTATCGTACATTTTTTCAAACAAACGATTTTTCTCCACTAAATTACGCTCAAGCTTCTCTTTAAATGCTTCACGGTCTAAAAGATCAGCCATACGGATACCAATACGAGCAGCTTTATCCATATATGCAGGACCGATACCTTTTTTCGTTGTACCAATCTTGTTATCACCTTTACTCGCTTCTTCTAATTCATCTTGTTTTAAGTGATAAGGTAAAATAACGTGCGCACGGTTACTTACACGTAAATTATCAGTACTTACACCACGATCGTGTAAGTATTTCAACTCTTCAAGTAATGCTTTCGGATCTACTACTAAGCCATTTCCGATTACACAAATTTTCTCTTTATAGAAAATACCAGATGGAATTAAGTGTAATTTATATTTAACTCCGCCGAAAACAATTGTATGTCCCGCGTTATTTCCACCTTGATATCTTGCAACTACTTCCGCATGCTCAGAAAGAAAATCAGTGATTTTACCTTTTCCTTCGTCGCCCCATTGTGTTCCTACAACTACTACTGAAGACATTATTAAAGCACCTCCGCAATTTTCAAACGATCTATTCAAACAATATAATTGTACCAAAACAGAAAGAGAAGTCAACCAAAAAGCGAACATTTTTTTATCGAAAAACGTTTTCGTTCGTAAGAATTACATATTCACCTTATGAAAGCCCTATCTTTCATATAAAAAAAAAGAAACACATCTTATTATAAGAAATGTGTTTCTTTTTTATACTGCCTTTATGCGTGCGGTGCATGTCCATCCTCAAAGCGGCGTTCTAAGTTGACGAATTTATTAAATTCCTTAACAAACGCAAGCTCTACTGAACCTACCGGACCATTACGTTGCTTTGCAATGATAATTTCAATTGTATTTTTATTTTCTGTTTCACGATCATAGTAATCTTCACGATATAGGAAGGCTACAATGTCAGCATCCTGCTCGATACTTCCTGATTCACGAATGTCAGACATCATCGGACGTTTATCTTGACGAGATTCTACACCACGAGATAACTGCGACAAGGCAATAACAGGTACTTGCAATTCACGTGCAATCCCTTTTAATGTACGAGAAATCTCAGATACTTCCTGCTGACGGTTTTCTCCTGATTTCCCACTTCCTTGAATAAGCTGTAAATAGTCAATCAAAACCATCCCAAGACCTTGCTCTTGCTTTAATCTACGACATTTTGCTCGAATCTCATTTACTTTAATCCCTGGTGTATCATCAATATATATACCAGCATTAGAAAGGCTACCCATCGCCATTGTTAATTTCGCCCAATCATCAGAAGTTAATGAACCGGTACGAAGTCTTTGTGCATCAATATTTCCTTCTGCACAAAGCATACGCATAACAAGCTGATCAGAGCCCATCTCTAAACTAAAAATCGCTACATTTTCATCAGTTTTCGTCGCTACGTTTTGTGCGATATTTAGTGAAAATGCAGTTTTCCCTACCGATGGACGCGCCGCCACGATGATTAAATCATTTCGCTGAAAACCTGCGGTCATCTTATCTAATTCAGTAAATCCAGTTGGTATCCCGGTAACTTCACCCTTTTGATTATGCAAAAGTTCAATTTTATCATAAGCATCTACAAGAACATCTTTAATGTTTTGGAATGCTTTTGCATTTGTTTGGTGAGATACTTCTAATATTTTTTTCTCAGCCTCATTTAAAAGGCCATCCACATCATCTTCTCGCTCGTATCCATCCGATACAATATGAGTCGCCGTTCGAATTAAACGACGTAAAAGTGCCTTTTCAGCGATGATGCGTGCATAATATTCTACGTTAGCAGCTGTTGGAACAACTTCTGCTAACTCTGCTAGATAAGAAACCCCACCAACTTCTTCTAGTAATCCTTGATCAGCCATCGCTGATGTCATTATTACTAAGTCGATTGGTTCTCCCTTATCAGACAACCCAAGCATGACTTCAAAAATTTTTTGATGTTTCGTTCGATAAAATGAGTCAGGTACCAATAGTTCCGATGCTGACGTTAACGCATCCTGATCAATTAATATGGCACCTAAGACTGCCTGCTCAGCTTCTATATTATGCGGAGGGGTACGATCAGCCATTACATCACTCATGCGCAATCCTCCTTGCTTAATTTATTTTTATTGTTCACTAACATGAACTTTTACTGTTGCTGTTACTTGCGGATGCAATTTCACATTGACGTTTGTATAACCTAATGCACGGATTGCATCATCCATTTCAAATTTACGCTTATCAAGTTTAATCTTGTGTGACTTTTGCATTACATCTACAATTTGTTTACTCGTGATAGAACCAAATAAGCGGCCACCTTCTCCAGATTTCGCCTTTACTTCTACAGTTAATTTCTCTAATGTTTCTTTCAGCTCTTTTGCATTCTCAACTTCTGCTGCTGCATCTTTTTCCTCTTTGCGCTTTTGAGCATCTAAAGTTTTCATACTGCTGTTTGTCGCTTCGGCAGCTAACCCCTGTTTTAGTAAGAAATTATTTGCATAACCGTCTGGTACGTTTTTTATTTCTCCTTTTTTACCTTTACCTTTTACGTCTTTTAGAAAAATTACTTTCATGATTGTGTGCCTCCCTGTAAATAGTCATCAATAACAAATTGAAGCTTCTCCTCCGCTTCATCTACTGTAACATTTTTCATTTGTGTGGCTGCATTTGTTAAGTGCCCGCCACCTCCTAAATTCTCCATAATTAGCTGTACATTCAATTCACCTAAAGATCTACCACTAATTCCAATGAAATTTTCTCCACGTTTTGCAATAACAAACGATGCAATGATACCTGTCATTGTCAATAATGTGTCTGCTGATTGTGCAATAAGTACTTGGTCATAATATTCATCACCATCAACTTTAGCAATCGCAATTCCATTTTTATAAATGTACGCATTTTTAATGGCTTTTGCAACTCGTAAATACTGACCCATATCTTCTTTTAAAAGCTCTTGTACAAGTACAGTGTCTGCGCCATGCGAGCGTAAATAAGAAGCGGCATCAAATGTACGAGCGCCTGTACGGAATGTAAAACTTTTCGTATCAACAATAATACCAGCTAACAATGCCGTTGCTTCTAACATTGTCATCTTTAAATTTTTCGGTTGATACTCAAGTAATTCTGTAACAAGCTCTGCCGTTGAAGAAGCGTATGGCTCCATATAAACAAGTAATGGATCTTCAATGAAATCTTCCCCGCGGCGATGATGGTCAATAACTACTACATTTTCAATCTTGTGTAACAGTTTTTCCTCCATCACCATTGAAGGTTTATGCGTGTCAACAACAACAAGTAATGAATCATCATTTGCAAATTCCATCGCTTGCCCTGGTGTAATAAAATGTGACCATAACTCTTCATTTTGTTTCACTTTATCCATCAAACGTTTGATTCCTTTATCAGAATCATTTTCATCTAATACAATATATCCTTTGCGCTCATTTAATTGAGCTACCTTTAAAATACCAATCGCTGCACCAATCGCATCCATATCAGGAGCTCTATGCCCCATTATAATGACATTACTGCTTTCTAATACTAAATCCTTTAATGCATGTGAAATAACCCTAGCACGTACACGAGTACGCTTTTCAACCGGATTCGTCTTACCACCGTAAAACTTAACTTTACCCGTTGCTTGTTTAATAGCTACTTGGTCTCCTCCTCGTCCTAATGCAAGGTCTAAACCAGATTGAGCCATCGCTCCAAGTTCTGATAAAGGTAAATCACCTGAGCCAACACCAACACTTAATGTAAGTGGTATATTCCTTTTTGATGTTTCTTCACGCACTTGATCCAAAATACTAAATTTCCCTTTCTCCATTTGCGCTAAAATACTTTCATTTAGTACAACGAAGAATCTTTCTGAAGATGCACGTTTCAAATATGCACCATACTTAACGGCCCATTCATTTAGACGTGACGTCACAAGACTTGTTATATTCGTACGTAATTGGTCATCTAATCCTTGTGTAACTTCATCATAGTTATCTAAATAAATAACAGCTAAAACAGTGCGCTGATCTTCATACATCTTTTCAATTTCTGTTTGTTCCGTTACATCAAAGAAATAAATTAGCTTTTCTTCTTTCCTTACAAAAACACGAAACTTTCGATTATTTAAAGAAACTATATCGTCAGAAGTTTCCCCCTTAATAAAAAGGAGTAATGTTTCTGATACATCGTAAAGGTGCCAACCAGCTAATGCATGCTGCCCCAAACATGATGATAAATAAGGATTCGCCCAATCAATCCCATAATCCTTATTGTATAACAAAATACCAATTGGCATTTGGTTAAATGCTTCATTACTCACTTTCTTTACCCTTGTAATCATATCTGTCGTATGTTTTTCAAAATTCCTTTGAAAAGTAAGTTCGAATCGTATAACGAAAAAAAGTACAATACAAAAGATAAAGAAGGCTGATATCCCCATAATTAAATGAAAGTAACAGAGGAGTGAAATTAGCACGAATACAAAAAATGCCAATACGTAAACAGGATATAAAAACCACTGTTTCTTATAAAATTCAGGCATGTATACAACTCCTATAAAGTAAAACTAACTCACTTTCCAGTTAGTTAAACAAATTAAAATAGTGTAAGGAATATTATTTTATTCCCCTATTTTAGAACGCAATGAAATCCCTAAATCAATTATACCTAAGATTGTTACAAGAGGAAACATCATCGGAATAAACATGCAGACAATAAAACTAATAATAGGAACACCTTTCGTAAAACCTTTGCTATGCGCTATAAAAGCGATAAATGTCAGACCTTGCAGTACTAGTAGTAAAGCAAATATGACATATAAATTAGAAAATACCATATGTAAATATGATGTCGGTTCTACTTTTATAAAAGTTGATAGCAAAATAAATATAACGTAATACCAAACAATACTCTTTGGTAATTGTATATCTTTAAATTTAGGCCACGGTATAACGTCATGCTTTAGTTTTCTCAAAACACTACCTGATATCATAACTGTAATCCAAGAAAAACATACAGAAACCATTACAAGCAAACTTGGGAATAACGTTTGTAACACATCATTAAATTGTGCAAATAATTCTTTTTGCTCTTTACTAATAGGCATACCCGCAGCAGTAACTATCTTTTCACTTTGCGCCATACTTTCATTAAACATATTTTGCATTAGCTTCATTAAATCTATGTTAAAAAACTTTATACTCGCAACATAAATGAGCATAATACCAATTAAGTACGCAAGCGTCCCCGCCATTAAAGTTTCTACCGGATTTTTTCGTTTTTTATACATATATCCTAAAACGATACCTATCAATCCAAACATAGTTGTCTTTACTAGGTTCATCGGCTGGCTGACAATAACAGTAATAAAAAGCGCCGCAGTAAAAACTATAAAGGCGTTAGATAATCTATATCTTATCGTTAGCAATATAAATGGCAATGGCAACGCAAACGTTACAACTGTACCTAAAATTGGAACATACATAGATATAAGCAATAACATTGCATATATCGCTAACAGTGCTGCACCCTCAGTAATAAATTTCGTATTCTTCATCATCTAACCTCTCTTTCAAAAAAGAAAAGCATAGCAAAATGCACAGTAGAGTCCGACTCTACTGTGCATTTCATACGCTATTATTCACCAACATATGGTAAAAGTGCCATTTGACGAGCACGTTTAATTGCAACTGTAAGTTTGCGTTGGTATTTCGCGCTTGTTCCTGTTACACGACGAGGTAAAATTTTACCGCGCTCAGAAACGAAACGTTTTAATAAATCAACATCTTTATAGTCAATGCGAGTGATGCCGTTAGATGTGAAGAAACACACCTTACGACGCTTCGCACGTCCACCTTTGCGTCCTGCCATGTCTATTCCCTCCATTCTTTGTTAAAAATAGCCGATTCACACCATTAAAATGGTAAATCGTCGTCCGAAATGTCAATCGGTTGACCAACATTCGAAAATGGATCGTCATTCTTCGTAAATCCAGAGTTACCTTGATTACCTTGGTTACCTGAATTACTAGATTGACCAAATGGGTTAGAGCTTTGGTTACCGAAACCAGCTCCTGATGGTTGCTGATTGAATGAACCACGTTGCTCCCCACCGCCATTACGCGGCTCTAAAAATTGTACGCTCTCCGCAAGAACTTCTGTTACATATACACGTTTACCATCTTGTCCATCGTAATTACGAGTTTGAAGACGTCCGTCTACGCCTGCTAAGCTACCTTTTTTCAAATAATTTGCCACGTTTTCTGCTTGTTTACGCCATATTACACAATTAATAAAGTCAGCTTCACGCTCACCTTGTTGATTCGCAAATGCGCGATTCACAGCTAACGTAAAAGTAGCTACTGCAACACCATTGGGCGTGTAACGTAAGTCAGGGTCCTTAGTTAAACGACCAACGAGGATAACACGATTCATCAATCGAACCACTCTCCCTTATATATCAATTATTTTTCTTCTTCTTTAACAACGATATGACGAAGGATATCTTCGTTGATCTTAGCTAAACGGTCGAATTCGTTAATCGCCTCTGAGTTAGAGTTCACGTTTAAGATCATGTAGAAACCTTCACGTAAGTCGTTGATTTCGTAAGCTAAACGACGCTTACCCCACTCTTTCGTGTTAATGATTTCTGCACCATTGTTTGTTAAAACACCTGCAAAACGTTCAACTAAAGCTTTTTGAGCTTCTTCTTCAACGCCAGGACGAATGATGTACATAATTTCGTACTTTCTCATTACACTTTCACCTCCTTTTGGTCTAAACGGCCCATAATGGGCAAGGAGCAATTAATTTATAGTAATTACTCACGAGTTTAGATTATATCATAGTAAGTTATATGAATCAACTCACCAATACGTAAAAAACTTGGCAAACACATAATATATTTGCCAAGCTCATATCTTTATTTTTCCTAGGAAATATTAAATTAAACGTTGAAGCGGAAGTGCATAACATCTCCGTCTTTTACGATATACTCTTTTCCTTCTAAACGTACTTTTCCAGCTTCTTTTGCAGCTGTCATAGAACCTTTTGTCATTAAATCATCATAAGAAACTGTTTCTGCGCGAATAAATCCACGCTCAAAGTCTGTATGAATTACGCCAGCACATTGTGGTGCCTTCATACCTTGTTTAAACGTCCATGCACGTACTTCTTGCACACCAGCTGTGAAGTAAGTTGCAAGTCCTAATAAATCATATGCAGCACGAATTAATTGATCTAAACCAGATTCTTCAATGCCTAGTTCTTCAAGGAATACTTTTTTCTCTTCCTCGTCTAGCTCAGCGATTTCTTCTTCGATTTTTGCACATACAACGATTACTTGAGAATTTTCATTTGCTGCAAATTCTTTTACCATTTGTACATATTTATTGTCAGAAGGATCCATAATATCATCTTCACTTACGTTTGCTACATATAGCATTTCTTTCGTTGTAAGTAAATGAAGGCCTTTAACAATCTTCATTTGCTCTTCTGTAAATTCAACAGTACGAGCTGGTTTTCCCTCTTCAAAAGCTTCTTTTAAACGAACTAAAATTTCATGCTCATATACAGCTTCTTTATCTTTTTGTCTTGCTAACTTCGCAACTCGTTCGATACGCTTATCAACAGATTCCAAATCCGCTAAGATTAGTTCTAAGTTAATTGTTTCAATGTCATCAATTGGATCTACTTTTCCTGAAACGTGCGTAATATTTTCATCTTCAAAACAACGAACAACTTGGCAAATTGCATCTACTTGACGAATGTGAGATAAGAATTTATTTCCTAACCCTTCACCTTTACTCGCACCTTTTACGATACCTGCAATATCAGTAAATTCAAATACAGTCGGAACAGTTTTTTTCGGTTCTACTAATTCCGTTAATTTATTTAAACGCTCATCTGGTACTTCTACAATCCCTACGTTTGGATCGATTGTACAGAATGGATAGTTCGCAGATTCTGCTCCTGCTTGTGTAATTGCATTAAATAAAGTGGACTTACCTACGTTAGGTAATCCAACAATCCCAGCCGTTAATCCCATATTTTTCACTCCTATGTCTCAATCTTTCATCATTATAGATAGTAACGAAAAAAATGACAAGTTTCCACCAAATGAAAAAAAGCAACGGCTGTCTACTGCAGCCGTTGCTTTTTCACTATTCTTCGTGCTTCACAAGTATTTTTTTTACCTTGCGATCAAACTCTCTTCGAGGAATCATTACCGAATGGTCACACCCCTCGCACTTAACGCGGATATCCATTCCCATACGAATAATCTTCCAGCGATTTTCACCACATGGATGGGCTTTCTTCATTTCCACAACATCGTACAAGTTATATTGCTTTTGCTCCATTCTCTAAATCCCTCCCACTATTAAATTGCTTTTTCACTAACTAATTCTTCGCGACTATATAAAACCATACGTGGGTATGGAATTTCAATCCCATGTAAATCAAGACGATTTTTAATCTCTTTGCGAAGAGCCCTCGCAATAACTGCATGCTGCATCGGCTCAACTTCAGCAATAACACGTAATACAACTTCAGACGCTGCCAATGTTTGAACACCTAGCAATTGAGGTGTTGTTACCATTTTCTCATATTTTCCTGGTAATTCTACTAATAAATCTTCAATAACTTGCTCCGCTCGTACTATATCACTTTCATAAGAAATAGATACATCAACAAATGCTACACTATTACTAACGGAAAAGTTCGTTACTTGTACAATACTACCATTTGGTATTATATGAATTTCACCTGTCCAGCTTTTCATCTTTGTTGTACGTAGTCCAATTTCCAAAACAGTTCCTTCAAATTGCCCTATTCTTACATAATCACCTACTGAAAATTGATCCTCTAACAAAATAAATAATCCTGTAATAACATCTTTAACTAAACTTTGTGCACCAAAACCGACTGCTAAACCAATTACCCCAGCACCGGCTAATAGACCTGATGCATTAATATCAAACACACCTAAAATCGCAATTAACATAATGAACATAACAACGTATGCCACAATATTTTCAAGCAACTTCGCTACCGTAACTGTACGACGTTCTGAAATTTGAATCGGCGAACGGCTTCCCATACGAAACGCATTTCGTACAATTGCCCTTGCAACTCGCACAACGATTGCACCAAGTATTAAAATAACGATTATTTTTAGTGACTTCACACCTATATTCGTCCAATCAATGGACTCAAACCATTTCAACGCTAAATCCATGTCCCTCTACCTCTCTAGCTAAAATTTCTTTTTAGTTATCCTTATTATTGTATCAGAACTCTCTCTGATTTCTGAAAAAAATTTATGACTTTAATTCCATTTGTTAACTTCCATTCAGGTATAAAATGAAACGAATATATATATACTAGTACTATTATTTCCATTTTCATTCACAGTTTGTAAAAAGTATGCACTTATAATTTTCCATTTCACACACCATATAACATATTGTGAAAATTTATTAAAAGGATGGGTGCTTCATGAATATTAGAAGTTTTCGCTTACCTTTTTTTGAAAAAGAAACTCAAAATGTTATGCATCATGACTTAGAAGCCTCTGAGACAATCAGTAATTTCTTACTTTCCCATATTCCCATTAAGACTAATATGCCACTCATTCTCGTTTGTATCGGAACAGACCGTTCCACCGGTGATGCACTTGGTCCATTAGTTGGTACTAAACTAGAACAAATTGAAATCAAAAACCTTCAAGTATTCGGCACACTAGACGAACCAATACATGCACTAAATCTAGAGGAGAAAATTCAGAATATACAGAAAGAAAACCCTACTTCATTTATTATTGCTGTTGATGCATGTTTAGGAAAATCTCAAAGTATCGGTTCTATAACTACCGGAAAGGGTCCCAGTAAACCTGGAGCTGCGATGAATAAGAAATTACCTGAAATTGGTGATTTGCATATTCATGGCATCGTAAATTTAAATGGTTTCATGGAGTTTTTCGTACTTCAAAATACAAGACTAAGTTTAGTTATGAAGATGGCCGATGTAATTGCACAAAGTATAAAAGAAACCGATCAAAAATTATCTGCATTAAAAAAAGCAAACCATCTATAAACAATAAGATGGTTTGCTTTTTAATTTCCCTTTGATAATAATTCTAAAATTCGGTTTAAATCTTCTTTATTAAAAAATTCGATTTCGATTTTACCTTTTTCTTTTTTCGTTTCTTTAATTTTTACATCCGTACCAAACTTTTCTCTTAAAAACGTTTCACGCTCTACAAAAAATATATTTCTTTCTTTTTTCACTTGTTGTGTTTCACGTGAAACACGTTGATTAATTTCCTGGACAATTTGTTCCAATTGGCGAACATTCAGTCCTTCTTTTTCAATTCGCTTCAATAAAGATTTCAACTGTTCTTCATCTTTTATTGTAAGTAAAGTTCTTCCATGAGCCATTGAAAGTTGACCGTTTGCAATCATATCTTGAACGAATGAAGGGAGGCTTAACAAACGAGTATAATTTGCGATATAAGGCCTACTTTTACCAAGACGTTTTGCTAATTGTTCTTGTGTTACATTTAGCTCGTTCATTAACATCTGATATGCCATTGCCTCTTCCATAGGATTTAAATCTTCTCGTTGTAAGTTTTCAAGCAAAGCAAATTCCATCATTTGCTGCTCATTTAATTGCCTTACGACAGCAGGCACTTTCTCAAGTCCGGCCTCTTTAGCAGCACGATATCTTCTTTCACCTGCAACTATTTCATATCCTTTAATACTCTTTCGAGCAATTAAAGGTTGCAATATACCGTGCTCTTTAATAGAAGCCGCTAATTCCTGAATCGCTTCTTTATTGAAATATTTACGTGGTTGATATGGATTCGGCCTTAATTCAGTTACTATAATCTCCTGAATTGTTTCTTCTTCTTTCACATCTAAATCTGGAAAAAACACGTTGATTCCTCTTCCTAATCCCTTAGCCACCTGCAATCACTTCCTCTGCTAAATCTAAATATACTTCTGCTCCTCTTGATTTAGCGTCATACTGCATAATTGGTTTTCCATGACTTGGTGCCTCACTTAAGCGAACATTACGAGGAATAATCGAACGATATACTTTATCTCTAAAGTATTTTTTCACTTCATCTATAACTTGAATTCCTAAATTTGTACGAGCATCCAACATCGTTAACAATACACCTTGAATTGCTAAATTTTTATTTAAATGCTTTTGCACAAGTCGAACTGTATTTAATAGCTGACTTAACCCTTCCAGCGCGTAATATTCACACTGTACAGGAATAATAACAGAATCTGCTGCTGTTAATGCATTAATCGTTAATAACCCTAAGGATGGGGGACAGTCAATAATAATATACTCATATTCATCACGAATTGGCTGTAACGCTCTTTGCAAGCGTACTTCCCGGGAAATGGTTGGTACCAATTCAATTTCAGCACCAGCCAATTGAATTGTAGCGGGTAGAACATCTAAGTTTTCAGTTGCGGTTTTCCGTATGGCACCTTGAACATCTGCATCTTCTACAAGAACATTATAAATACATTGATCTAATTCAGACTTTTCAATCCCTACACCAGTCGTTGCATTTCCTTGAGCATCAATATCTACGAGAAGGACTTTTTTTCCTACTTGTGCCAATCCAGCCCCTAAATTAACGGATGTTGTTGTTTTTCCAACACCGCCTTTTTGATTAGCAATAGCAATGATTTTTCCCATGATGTCACCTACTTTCAACCTTTCTTTCTTATTCTAGAAACAATTACGTTTATTGTAACATGAAATAAAAGTTTTTCTTTTACGTCCTTATTAAACTTCAAAATTTATTTCTAAACTCCTTCTTGCTTTAACAAGAAAATATAGTAAAAGAGACCTCTCCAATAGGATAAGGTCTCTAGCACGTAATTATTTTTTCTTCGGAATTTTAATCGTAATTTGATAGTATTCATCAAACTCTTCTTCCGCAGAATTAACATTCAAACCACTGTTAGCAACCATTTGTAATGATTGTCTAATCGTGTTCATAGCAATTCTCGCATCTCGACTTACTGCTTTTTGCTTCGCTTTGCGCTTTGGTTTTACTTCTTCTAGTAACTTTGCAATTCGTTCTTCTGTTTGCTTTACATTCAATTGCTTCTCCACAATCTCTTGTAAAACCTTCAGTTGTAATTCCTCATTTTTCAAAGGAATAAGGGCGCGAGCATGCCGTTCTGTAATACTTTTTTCTAATAATGCACTTTTGATTTCTTCAGGCAATTTTAATAATCGCAATTTATTTGCGACTGTCGATTGTCCTTTTCCAAGTCGTTGTGCCAATGCTTCTTGTGTTAAATTATGTAACTCAATCAGCTTTTGATATGCCACAGCTTCCTCGATTGCTGTTAATTCCTCACGCTGCAAATTTTCAATTAACGCTACAGAAGCTGTCTCAGTATCATTTAAATTCTTTATTATTGCAGGAACTTTTTCCCACCCTAACTTTGTTGCTGCGCGGAAACGCCTTTCCCCGGCAATAATCTCGTACTTATCATCCTCATACTGTCTCACAACAATCGGCTGGATAAGCCCATGTGTACGAATCGTTAATGCTAGCTCCTCAATACGTGCATCGTCAAAAACTGTTCGTGGTTGATAACGGTTAGGGGTAATGTTTACTATCGGAATTTCCTGTATTTCTTCATATACCTTTTTAGCTATTTCTTCATGGCTTTCGTCTTGTAATTCGAATTCGCTCTCTTTATCTCCAAAGCCAAATAAACGAGAAAACGTATTTTTCATACATATTCCACCACCTTTTAGGCCTATTGACTGTTCTACATAAAATGTTTCCTATGAAACATTTACGTTTTCATTTATATAATTTAATCTTACGTCTAATAAGATTTATTTTTCAATAGGTAATTTATTGGGCGTTCCCGGTTTGCGTGGATATTTCTTTGGTGTCTTGCGCTTTTTCTCGATTAATAAAATATTACGCTCGCTTTCTTCAAACGGTAATTGGAACGTAGACATTTCTTTCAATTCTCCGCCAAGTACCTCTAAAGCATATTTGCCATTTTCGATTTCTTCGTTCGCCGCTGCACCTTTCATTGCAATGAATGTTCCCCCTACTTTTACAAGTGGTAAACATAGCTCACTTAATACAGAAAGACGTGCAACTGCACGTGCCATTACAATATCGTATGCTTCACGTACACCTTCTTTTTTTCCAAATGTTTCAGCACGATCATGACAAAATGCAACATCACTTAATTCTAACTTTTGCGCTAAGTGATTTAAGAAATTAATACGTTTTTGTAATGAATCTACAATTGTTACTTTTAAGTGCGGGAAACAGATTTTTAAAGGGATACTTGGGAATCCAGCTCCTGCTCCAACATCACAAATAGAAAATGGTTTCGAAAAATCATAATAAAAAGCCGCTGTAACAGAATCAAAAAAGTGTTTTAAGTATACTTCTTCTTTCTCCGTAATAGCCGTTAAGTTCATTTTTTCATTCCACTCTACTAATGTTTCAAAATAGATTCCGAACTGCTCTAACTGTCTAGAAGAGAGGGAAATCCCCTTCTCTTCTAGCATAGATTGAAATTGTTCTATGTTCATCTAGCAATATCTCCTTACTATGTTATTGGTTCGATACTCGTGCAATTTTTCCTTGTTCAATGTAAATAAGCAAAATTGAAACATCAGCTGGATTTACACCAGAAATACGTGAAGCTTGCCCCATTGAAAGCGGACGAACATCTTTCAATTTCTGTCTTGCTTCTGAGGCAAGGCTAGAAATCGCATCATAATCAATATCCACAGGGATTTTTTTGTTTTCCATTTTCTTCATACGTTCTACTTGCTGTAAAGATTTCTCGATATATCCTTCGTACTTGGTCTGAATTTCAACTTGTTCCGTAATTTCATCACTTAATGCTACTTCACTTGGTACTAAAAGATGAATATGCTCATATGTCACCTCTGGACGACGTAATAAGTCACTTGCACGTATTCCATCTTTCAATTCACTTCCGCCAATACTACGAATTAATTCTTGAACTTCAGGACGCGGTTTAATAAAAATACTCTCTAACCGTTCCTTCTCCTGTTCAATTTGTAACTTTTTATTTGTAAATCGCTCATAGCGATCTTCTTTAATTAAGCCAATTTCACGACCAACTTCAGTTAAACGAAGGTCAGCATTATCATGGCGTAATAATAGGCGATATTCTGCACGAGACGTTAATAAACGATATGGTTCATTTGTACCTTTCGTTACAAGGTCATCAATTAAAACACCAATATAAGCATCAGCACGACCTAAAATAACTTCTTTTTTACCTAAAGAACGACACGCTGCATTAATCCCAGCCATAAGCCCTTGTCCTGCTGCTTCTTCGTAACCAGAAGTTCCGTTAATTTGTCCTGCTGTATATAAATTTTTAATTTTTTTCGTTTCAAGTGTTGGCCATAGTTGAGTTGGTACGATCGCATCATATTCAATTGCATAACCCGTACGCATCATTTCAACATTTTCCAGGCCAGGAATTGTTCTAAGCATTGCACGCTGTACATCTTCTGGTAAGCTCGTCGATAAGCCTTGTACATATACTTCTTGTGTATTACGTCCTTCTGGCTCTAAGAAAATTTGATGACGTGGTTTATCATTAAATCTTACTACCTTGTCTTCAATTGAAGGGCAATATCTAGGACCTGTTCCTTTAATCATACCAGAATACATAGCTGAGCGATGTAAGTTTTCATCTATTAAACGATGTGTTTCTGTACTTGTATACGTTAACCAACATGGAATTTGATCCATAATAAATTTTGTCGTTTCAAAAGAGAAAGCACGTGGCTTATCATCACCTGGTTGAATTTCTGTTTTACTATAATCAATCGTATTACTGTTTACACGCGGAGGTGTACCTGTTTTAAATCTAACAAGATCAAAACCAAGTTCCTCTAAGTGTTCAGATAATGTAATAGATGGTTGCTGATTATTTGGACCACTTGAATATTTTAAATCGCCCATAATAATCTCACCACGTAAAAATGTTCCCGTTGTAATTACAACTGTTTTCGCTGTGTATTCAGCACCAGCTTGCGTAATTACCCCTTTACATACACCATCTTCAATAATTAAACGCTCTACCAGACCTTGAAACAACGTTAAGTTTGGTGTTTCTTCAATTGTTTTCTTTAATTCATGCTGGTAAGAGAATTTATCAGCTTGTGCACGAAGCGCGCGTACAGCTGGTCCTTTACCCGTATTTAACATACGCATTTGAATATGTGTTTTATCAATATTGCGTCCCATTTCTCCGCCTAATGCATCAATTTCACGAACAACAATCCCTTTTGCTGGTCCACCAACAGAAGGGTTACATGGCATGAACGCTACCATATCTAAGTTAATTGTTAACATTAATGTTTTTGAGCCCATTCGTGCTGCCGCAAGACCAGCTTCACATCCTGCATGACCTGCACCGATTACTATGACATCATATGAACCGGCATTGTATCCCATTGTTTATTCCTCCTAATAACCTCTATCTTACTAAATCATCTCTGATTAAAGTTTTACTTTATTTTCCTAAACAAAATTGAGAGAACAATTGGTCAATTAAACTTTCATGGACAGTATCACCAGTAATTTCACCAAGTATTTCCCACGCTCTTGTTAAATCAATTTGAACCATATCAATCGGAACACCATTTTCTATCGCTTCAATTGCATCGTTAATTGTTCTTCCTGCTTGTGTTAATAATCCGATATGTCTCGCATTAGACACGTATGTCATATCCGCAGAATCAATTGTTCCTTCAAAGAATAAATCAGCTATTGCCTTTTCAAGCTCATCTATTCCTTGCTCCTCAATTAAAGATGTTGTAATAACACGATTGCCTACCGCTAAATCTGTAACACGTTCCATATCAATTTCTTGCGGTAAATCTGTCTTATTTACAATGACAATGAAATCTTTTCCCTGTACGGCACGGAATAGATCCTCATCTTCATTTGTTAAAGCCTCGCTATAGTTCACTACAATTAACACTAAGTCTGCTTGGCTCATCATTTCCTTCGAACGCTCTACACCAATTCGTTCAACAATATCTTCCGTTTCACGAATTCCGGCTGTATCTATAAGTTTAAGTGGTACACCACGCACATTAACGTACTCTTCAATAACATCACGAGTTGTTCCTGCAATATCAGTTACAATTGCCTTTTTCTCCTGAACAAGACTATTTAATAGCGATGATTTCCCAACGTTAGGTCTACCGATAATCGCGGTAGAAATGCCTTCACGTAAAATCTTTCCTTGCTTCGATGTTTCTAATATCTTTGCAATTTCAGCACGGACATGTGTAGCTTTCTCAATTAAAATATTATGCGTCATCTCTTCTACATCATCATATTCTGGGTAATCTATATTCACCTCAATATGAGCTAATGTTTCTAATATTTCTTGACGCAGATGGCCGATTAATTTAGATAATCGTCCTTCCATTTGGTTAATCGCTACATTCATAGCACGATCTGTTTTCGCACGGATTAAGTCCATAACAGCTTCCGCTTGTGATAAATCAATACGTCCATTTAAAAAAGCACGTTTTGTAAATTCACCAGGCTCTGCCAGTCGTACTCCTTGCGCTAAAATAAGCTGTAATACTTTATTTACCGAAACAAGTCCACCATGACAGTTAATTTCTACTATATTTTCACGCGTAAAAGTCCTTGGTGCACGCATAATGGACACCATAACTTCTTCAATAACTTGATTTGTATCTAAATCGACAATATGACCATAATGAATTGTATGAGAAGAAACCTGTGTTAAATCCTTCCCTTTAAAAATACGATTGACTTTCTCAATCGCATCATCCCCACTTACTCGAACAATGGCAATTGCACCTTCCCCAAGTGCTGTGGAAATTGCGGCAATTGTATCAAATTCCATGTCCTTTCACCTCACTTGCTTATTTATCTCTATTTCAACATGAACTTTTTCCGTCACTAAATTATTAGGATACCATAACGAACCTATCTACAAAAGAATAATAACTCATTTTATTATGTCCTTATGTAAAAAACACTAAACTTATTCACAGTGGATAAGTTTAGTGTTTTTTAGTTATCCACATTTATTTTCTCCTCAAAAAAACCGGCACTCAATTGAGTAACCGGTCACTTGGAAGATATTACAACATACCGATGTGGTTCTTTCCCTTCAGAAGTTGTAATGATATTTTGATGATTAGATAATGCTTGGTGAATAATTTTTCGTTCAAAAGAAGGCATTGGTTCTAGAACAACTCTTTTTTTCGTACTCACTACTTGTTTTGCTAATCGATAGGAAAGAGTTTCTAACGTATTTTTTCTTTTACTACGATAGTTTTCAGCATCCAGTGTAATACCAATATATTGCTTTGTATTACGGTTCGCAACAAGCTTTGTTAAATACTGTAAAGAATTCAACGTATTCCCTCTTTTACCAATTAAAACACCAATGTTTTCACCAGAAATTGTAAATTCAACTTCGCGTCCTTTTACAATTTTTCTAATTTCAACTTCCACACCCATATTTTGAATAACATTTTTTAAATATTCTTCACATTCTTGGATTGGATCTTTTTTCAATACAACTTCTACAACAGCGGGGCGATTCCCAAATAAACCTAGGAACCCCCTCTTACCCTCATCGATAATATTTATATCTACTCGATCTTTCGAAGCATTTAATTGTCTTAAAGCATCTTGTACTGCCAGCTCGACTGTTTGTCCTTTAGCAGTAATCATACTCACTTGCTTGATCCTCCTGCCTTACTAGCCTTAATTTCAGGCCCTTTGATCATATACATTTGAGCGATACCAAAGATATTACCAACTACCCAGTACAATGATAGTGCTGCTGGGAAGTTAATTGCAAAGACTAAAATCATAATTGGCATAAGCCAAATCATCATTGCCATTTGCGGATTTTGTCCAGCCGTTCCTGCCATTGCAAGCTTTTGCTGAATAAACGTCGTAATAGCTGCAACAATTGGAAGGATATAGAACGGATCCGCCTGTCCTAAATCGAACCATAAAAATGTATGTTCACTAATTGCTGTTGTTCTCATAATCGCATGATAAAACGCGAATAAAATAGGCATCTGAACAAATATTGGTAAACATCCTGCTAATGGGTTTACACCATTCTTTTGATATAACTGCATCATTTCTTGTTGTAGTTTTTGCTGTGTTGCTTGATCTTTAGAACTATATTTCTCTTTTAATTTCACCATTTCTGGTTGTAACGCCTGCATTGCTTTCGTACTCTTCGTTTGTTTAATCATTAATGGTAATAATGCAAAACGAATGATAAGAGTTGTAACAACGATTGCTAAACCGTAATTACTACCAAATAATTCTGCAAAATACGTGATTAACTGAGAAAGCGGGTATACGAAATATTCATTCCAAATCCCAGTGCTTTTCGGTGTAATCGGCTGATTTGTTTCACTACAACCGGTAGCGATTGCCATTAACATAATAACCATGGCTAATAAACCTATTTTCTTTTTCAAAGCCTGCTCCTCCTTGTTTCGGTATGTATATAGTGTAATTCATTTCCTTACGCTACTTTTTTATTCTTTTCATACCAGAGCGTTTAAAGACATGAATTAAGCTTTTCTTTAACTCTTCATATGTCATCTCTGCACAAGGCTTCCTTGCTATTATAACAAAATCTTTTCCAGAATCTATCTCATCTTTTAATTCTATAATCGATTGGCGAATCATACGCTTAATTCGATTACGCACTACTGCATTTCCTATTTTCTTACTAACAGAAAGACCAATGCGAAAATGCGGCTGTTTTTCTTTATCTAATTTGTATACAACAAACTGGCGATTGGCATTTGATTGTCCTTTTTGGAAAACAGCCTGGAATTCATCATTCTTTTTTATACGATTTTTTTTCTTCATATCATTTGACACTCCTGTATTTCATCAGCGGAAACTCATTATTATTAGAAAAAAAGACCACTGAACGTTCAGTGGTCTACGCAGATAATACTTTTCTTCCTTTACGACGACGAGCTGCAAGCACTCTACGTCCGTTTGCTGTGCTCATACGGCTGCGGAAACCATGTACTTTGCTGCGCTTACGTTTATTTGGTTGGTAAGTTCTTTTCATTATATGACACCTCCCTGAGGAATATCTGTTAAAGACAGTCTAATAAATTATAGTAAATCAAATAGGAAAATGTCAATGGTTCTCGAAATTTTCATCAAATATTCATTTTCAACCTATTCACATACTTTTTCACAGTCCCTATATTTCCTTGTGGATAAATATTTTTTCTCTTTTTTATATCCACAAACTCTTTTTTTACTTTTACACAGTATATCGTGTTGTGGACAAGTTTATTCCACAAGGTATTGATTTTGTGGATAACTTTCTTAAATTCATTGCTATAGCTGCTTTTTTTTGATATTATAGTTGTGTTTTCACTTTGAATAAGTTTTCCACACCTTTATTTTATCCACAATTTGTGTATAACATGTGGATAGTTTAAATCACATGTGAGTAAATAGTTGTCCACATGTGTTATTTTGTCGAAAACTCTATCTCGGATACTAACGACGTTTTTATATTTTAAAATACGTTTCGTATAAATATGCATTAGAAATATTTACAGGTTGTACAATTGTTGCGCAACCTTATTCTTTTACCATCTTTGTAAAGGAGGGACACCTTTGGAAAATATCTCTGATTTATGGAATAGTGCCTTAAAAGAATTAGAAAAAAAGGTAAGCAAGCCAAGTTATGAAACCTGGTTAAAATCAACAACTGCTCATAACTTAAAAAAAGATGTATTAACTATTACAGCTCCAAATGAATTCGCTCGTGACTGGCTAGAATCTCATTATTCGGAACTAATCTCCGAAACACTTTATGATTTAACAGGGGCAAAACTAGCTATTCGTTTTATCATTCCCCAAAGTCAGGCAGAAGAGGATATAGATCTCCCTTCTGTTAAGCAAAAACACGCACATGATGAGTCTAATCACTTACCACAGAGTATGTTAAACCCAAAATATACATTTGATACATTTGTTATTGGCTCTGGTAATCGTTTTGCACATGCTGCTTCTTTAGCTGTAGCTGAAGCACCAGCTAAAGCCTATAATCCGCTCTTTATTTACGGGGGCGTTGGACTTGGAAAAACACATTTAATGCACGCAATTGGGCATTATGTAATTGAACACAACCCAAATGCAAAAGTTGTATATTTATCATCTGAAAAATTTACAAATGAATTTATTAATTCAATTCGTGATAATAAAGCTGTCGATTTTCGTAATAAATATCGTAATGTAGATGTCTTATTGATAGATGATATTCAATTTCTTGCTGGAAAAGAACAAACACAGGAAGAGTTTTTCCATACATTTAATGCGTTACATGAAGAAAGTAAACAAATTGTGATTTCAAGCGATAGACCACCAAAAGAAATCCCAACTTTAGAAGATCGCCTTCGTTCTCGCTTTGAATGGGGGTTAATTACGGACATTACGCCACCAGATTTAGAAACTAGAATCGCAATTTTACGTAAAAAAGCAAAAGCAGAAGGTCTTGATATACCAAATGAAGTTATGCTTTATATCGCAAATCAAATCGATTCAAATATTCGTGAACTAGAGGGTGCACTTATTCGAGTTGTAGCTTATTCATCTTTAATTAATAAAGATATGAATGCTGATTTAGCGGCTGAAGCGCTTAAAAATATTATTCCAAACTCTATACCTAGAATTATTTCTATTTCTGATATTCAAAAGGCTGTTGGGGGCGTCTATCAAGTAAAATTAGAAGATTTCAAAGCAAAAAAACGGACAAAATCCGTTGCATTCCCTCGCCAAATTGCGATGTATTTATCACGTGAACTTACGGACTCATCTTTGCCAAAAATAGGTGAAGAATTTGGTGGCCGCGATCATACAACAGTAATCCATGCTCACGAAAAAATTTCGAAGCTATTAAAAACGGATACTCAATTACAAAAACACGTTGAAGAAGTTAAGGATATTTTAAAATAGTAGTAGCTGAATAGTGTGAATAACTTAGCTTATTTTACGCACAGTCTATCCACATGTAGATAGACTGTTTTTACATCTTTAAACAGGGTTATCCACATATCCACAAGCCCTATTACTATTACTACTACTTTTTTATCTTTATTAAATAAATAAAATCTTATACTTACCGGAGGTTTTTCGTTATGCGTTTTACAATACAAAAAGACTATCTTGTAAGAAGTGTACAAGATGTAATGAAGGCAGTTTCTTCTCGTACAACAATTCCAATTCTTACAGGGATTAAAGTTGTAGCAACTGAAGAAGGAGTTACTTTAACAGGTAGTGATGCAGACATCTCTATCGAATCATTTATCCCAGTCGAAGATGCTGGAAAAGAAATTGTGGAAATTAAACAATCAGGAAGTATTATTTTACAAGCAAAATATTTTAGTGAGATCGTAAAAAAATTACCTAAAGAAACTGTCGAAATTTCTGTGGAAAATCATTTTATGACAAAAATAAAATCTGGAAAATCAGAGTTCAACTTAAATGGTTTAGATGCTGCTGAATATCCGTTATTACCACAAATCGAAGAACATCATGTATTTAAAATTCCAACAGATTTACTAAAGCACATGATTCGTCAAACAGTATTTGCAGTTTCAAGTTCTGAAACAAGACCGATCTTGACAGGTGTAAACTGGAAGGTATATAACAGCGAGCTAACTTGTATTGCAACAGATAGTCACAGACTAGCACTTCGTAAAGCAAAAATCGAAGGGTATAATATTGCCGATGAATTTCAAGCGAATGTCGTTATTCCTGGTAAGAGCTTAAGTGAATTAAGTAAAATTCTAGATGAATCTGAAGAAATGGTAGATATCGTTATTACGGAGTATCAAGTATTATTCCGTACAAAACATTTATTATTCTTCTCAAGATTATTAGAAGGAAATTATCCAGATACAACGCGTTTAATTCCAGCTGAAAGTAAAACTGATATATTTGTAAATACAAAGGAATTTTTACAAGCGATTGATCGTGCGTCGCTGTTAGCAAGAGATGGTCGTAACAACGTTGTTAAATTATCGACATTAGAACAACAGATGTTAGAGATTTCTTCGAATGCACCAGAAATCGGAAAAGTAGTAGAAGAGGTTCAATGTGAAAATGTAGATGGAGAAGAATTAAAAATATCTTTTAGTGCAAAATATATGATGGACGCATTAAAGGCTTTAGATAGTACAGAAATTAAAGTTAGTTTTACTGGAGCGATGAGACCGTTTTTAATTCGCACAGTAAATGATGATTCCATTATCCAATTAATTTTACCAGTCCGTACTTACTAAGTAAGGATTAAGGGTTGCTAGTGTAAAGGTACTAGTGACCCTTATTTGATTTGTGGGGTATTACTTTCCTAATGCTAGTTTATTTAGTACAATGAAAGAATGAACACTTTCAGAAAGTGAGCGATTTTATGAAACTTATTAAGATTTCAACAGAATACATTACACTAGGACAATTTTTAAAGTTAGCTGATGTAATTGATACAGGTGGCGCTGTGAAATGGTTCTTACAAGAATATGAAGTATACGTGAATCAAGAACTTGAAAATAGAAGAGGCCGAAAGTTATATGCAAATGATATTGTTGAAATTCCGGGAAGCGGAACTTTCCAAGTTCAGGCATAAAGGGGGATCCCTTTGTTTATTACAGAAATACAATTAAAAAACTATCGCAATTATGAGCATTTAGAGCTTTCCTTTGAGGATAAAGTCAATGTAATTATTGGTGAAAATGCGCAAGGGAAAACGAATCTGATGGAAGCTATTTATGTATTGGCGATGGCGAAATCTCATAGAACTTCGAACGATCGTGAACTCATTCGTTGGGATGAGGATTATGGTAATATAAAAGGTAGATTACAAAGGCGAAATAGTTCAGTATCCTTAGAATTAAATATTTCAAAAAAAGGTAAAAAGGCAAAGTTAAATCAGTTAGAACAACAAAAATTGAGCCAGTATATTGGTGAAATGAATGTTGTTATGTTTGCCCCAGAAGATTTAAATCTTGTAAAAGGAAGCCCTCAAGTACGAAGACGCTTTTTGGATATGGAACTTGGACAAATAGCTCCGGTCTATTTGTATGAATTAAGTCAATATCAAAAGGTACTCACGCAACGAAATCATTTACTTAAGAAGATGCAAGGGAATAGTAAAAATGAGGAAACGATGTTGGATGTATTTACACTTCAACTTATTGAGCATGGTGCAAAAATTTTGCGAAAACGTTTTGAGTTTTTGCATTTACTACAAGAATGGGCTGCTCCAATTCATCGCGGAATTAGCAGGGGATTAGAGGAGTTAGAAATCGTTTATAAACCAAGTGTAGATGTATCAGAATCAATGGATTTGTCGAAAATAAAAGAAGTATACTATGAAAGTTTTCAATCTGTGAAACAACGTGAAATTTTTCGGGGTACAACTTTACTTGGTCCTCATCGTGATGATTTACAATTCTTCGTTAATAGTAAAAATGTTCAAGTCTTTGGTTCACAAGGACAACAACGAACAACCGCACTATCCCTAAAATTGGCCGAAATTGAATTGATATACTCAGAGGTTAAGGAATATCCAATTCTTTTACTAGATGATGTGTTATCAGAATTAGATGATTATCGTCAATCGCATCTGCTAAATACAATTCAAGGAAAAGTACAAACCTTTGTGACAACGACGAGTGTCGAGGGAATTGAACACGAAACATTGAAAGAAGCGAAAACAATTCATGTAACGAACGGCACGGTAGATTGTGAAATAGACAGAAAATAATTTCTGTTTAAATGGAAAAGTAGGTGATCTTTGTGTCAATGGAACAAAAGCAAATGCAGGAAAATGCATATGATGAAAGTCAGATTCAGGTGTTAGAAGGACTGGAGGCAGTTCGAAAGCGTCCTGGTATGTATATTGGTTCTACAAGTGGAAAAGGTCTTCATCACCTCGTGTGGGAAATTGTTGATAACAGTATTGATGAAGCTTTAGCAGGATATTGTGATGAAATTAATGTCAGTATTGAAGAAGATAATAGTATTGTTGTAACAGATGATGGTCGTGGTATCCCTGTTGGTATACAAGAAAAAATGGGACGTCCTGCTGTAGAAGTTATTATGACGGTACTCCATGCCGGTGGTAAATTTGGCGGTGGTGGTTATAAAGTTTCTGGTGGTTTGCATGGTGTAGGTGCATCTGTTGTAAATGCTTTATCAACAGAATTAGAGGTATTTGTACATCGAGATGGAAAAATACACTATCAAAAATATGAACGCGGGGTCCCAGCTGCAGATTTAAAAGTAATAGGTGAAACTGATCGTACAGGAACGATCACACGCTTTAAGCCAGATTCAGAAATTTTTACAGAGACGACAGAATACGAATTTGATACATTAGCGACTCGTATGCGTGAGTTGGCGTTTTTAAATCGTAATATTAAATTAACAATTGAAGATAAGCGTGAACATAAGCAAAAGAAAGAATTCCATTATGAAGGTGGAATTAAATCATATGTTGAACATTTAAATCGTTCAAAACAACCGATTCATGAAGAACCTGTATATGTTGACGGTTCAAAAGATGGGATTCAGGTTGAGGTTGCTCTTCAATATAACGAAGGCTATACAAATCATATTTATTCATTTACAAATAATATTCATACGTATGAAGGCGGTACACATGAGGTAGGTTTTAAGACTGCTCTAACACGTGTAATTAACGATTATGGTCGTAAAAATAATATTTTAAAAGATGCGGATAGTAATTTAACTGGTGAAGATGTTCGTGAAGGCTTAACAGCAATCGTGTCAATTAAGCATCCAAATCCACAATTTGAAGGACAAACAAAGACGAAACTTGGAAATAGTGAAGCGAGAACGATTACAGAGTCTGTATTCTCAGAGGCGTTTGAAAAGTTCTTACTAGAAAATCCCAATGTTGCACGTAAAATTATAGATAAAGGGACTATGGCAGCACGTGCACGTGTAGCGGCTAAAAAGGCTCGTGAACTAACGCGCCGAAAGAGTGCTCTAGAAGTTTCAAGTTTACCAGGGAAGCTAGCTGATTGTTCTTCTAAAGATCCAGCAATTAGCGAAATTTACATCGTGGAGGGTGACTCTGCGGGCGGATCTGCAAAACAAGGACGCGATCGTCATTTTCAAGCGATTTTACCACTGAAGGGTAAAATTATTAACGTTGAAAAGGCACGTTTAGATAAGATTTTATCAAATGATGAAGTTCGTACAATTATTACAGCAATCGGTACAAATATTGGTGGGGATTTTGCTATTGAAAAAGCTCGCTATCATAAAGTTATTATTATGACAGATGCCGATGTTGATGGTGCACATATTCGTACCCTATTATTAACGTTCTTCTATCGTTATATGCGCCAAATCATTGAGTGTGGATATATATATATCGCACAGCCACCGTTGTTTAAAGTACAACAAGGTAAAAAAATTCAATATGCTTATAACAATAAAGAACTTGAAAAAATACTAGCTGAATTACCAGCTCAACCTAAGCCCGGGATTCAGCGTTATAAAGGTCTAGGGGAAATGAATCCAACTCAGCTGTGGGAGACGACAATGGACCCAGAAGTACGTTCGTTACTTCAAGTTTCCCTTCAAGATGCAATTGAAGCGGATGAAACATTTGAAATTTTGATGGGTGATAAAGTAGAGCCGCGTCGTAACTTTATCCAAGAAAATGCAAAATACGTGAAAAACCTTGATATTTAAGTGAGTAATGACAGGAATCTAAGTATTCCTGTCTTCTACATATAAATCAATGTATGTGTAACGGAAATGTAAGAGGAGGTGCTCGTTGATGTCAGACAATCAACAACAAGCACGAATTCGAGAAATTAATATTAGTCATGAAATGCGTACCTCATTTTTAGATTACGCAATGAGTGTTATCGTGTCTCGTGCATTACCAGATGTTCGTGATGGATTAAAACCAGTTCATCGTAGGGTTTTATATGCGATGAATGATTTAGGAATTACAGCTGATAAAGCATATAAGAAGTCGGCGCGTATTGTCGGCGAAGTAATTGGTAAGTATCACCCGCACGGTGATTCAGCTGTTTATGAAACAATGGTACGTATGGCACAAGATTTTAGTCAACGTTACATGCTTGTTGATGGACATGGTAATTTCGGTTCTGTTGATGGAGATTCAGCGGCAGCAATGCGTTATACAGAAGCAAGAATGTCTAAGATTTCTATGGAATTAATACGCGATATTACAAAGAATACAATTGATTATCAAGATAACTACGATGGTTCTGAAAGAGAGCCAGTTGTATTACCAGCGCGTTTCCCTAACTTATTAGTCAATGGTACGACGGGTATTGCGGTTGGTATGGCAACAAACATTCCACCGCATCAACTTGGAGAAGTAATTGATGGTGTGTTGGCATTAAGTCATAACCCTGATATCACTATCGCGGAATTAATGGAATATATTCCTGGGCCAGACTTCCCAACTTCAGGTTTAATCTTAGGGCGAAGTGGAATTCGAAGAGCTTACGAAACAGGTCGCGGTTCTATTATACTTCGTGCTAAAGTTGAAATTGAAGAGAAAGCAAATGGTAAACAAACTATTATCGTAACAGAACTACCTTATCAAGTTAATAAGGCGCGATTAATTGAAAAGATCGCAGAACTAGTTCGTGATAAGAAAATTGAAGGTATTACAGATTTACGTGATGAATCAGATCGAAATGGTATGCGTATTGTTATGGAAGTACGTCGTGATGCCAATGCCAATGTACTATTAAATAATCTATATAAACATACAGCACTCCAAACAAGCTTCGGTATTAATATGTTGTCTCTTGTAAATGGAGAGCCACAAGTCTTAAATTTAAAACAAAATCTATATTATTATTTAGAGCATCAAAAGGTAGTGATTCGTAGACGTACTGCTTATGAATTAGAGAAAGCAGAAGCGCGTGCTCATATTTTAGAAGGCTTACGAATTGCTTTAGATCATCTTGATGAAGTTATTACTTTAATCCGTAGTTCAAAAACAGCTGATATTGCAAAACAAGGTTTAATGGAACGTTTCGGCTTAAGTGAGAAACAAGCGCAAGCGATTTTAGATATGCGTTTGCAACGTTTAACTGGATTAGAACGCGAAAAAATCGAACAAGAATATCAAGATTTAATGAAGATAATTGCAGAGTTAAAAGCAATTTTAGCAGACGAAGAAAAAGTTCTTGAAATTATTCGCGAGGAATTAGCTGAAGTAAAAGAGCGTTTTAATGATAAGAGAAGAACAGAAATTACAATTGGCGGTATGGAAGCTATAGAGGATGAAGATTTAATCCCAGAACAAAATATCGCAATTACACTTACTCATAATGGTTATATTAAGAGGTTACCGGCTTCTACGTACAAAACACAGAACCGTGGGGGACGTGGTGTACAAGGAATGGGTACGAATGATGATGACTTTGTCGAACATTTATTAACAACGTCTACTCATGATCATATTTTATTCTTCACAAACAAGGGTAAAGTATACCGTACAAAAGGATATGAAATTCCAGAGTATAGTCGTACAGCAAAAGGTATACCGATTATTAATCTATTAGGGGTAGATAAGGGTGAGTGGATCAACGCTATTATTCCAATTCGTGAATTTGGTGACGACCAGTTCTTATTCTTTACAACGAAACAAGGTATCTCTAAGAGAACACCACTTTCATCATTTGCCAATATACGTACAAATGGTTTAATTGCAATTTCTCTTCGTGAAGAGGATGAATTAATCTCTGTACGCTTAACATCTGGTGATAAGGATATTATCGTTGGGACAAGTAACGGTATGTTAATTCGTTTCAATGAGCAAGATGTGCGTTCAATGGGACGTAATGCGGCTGGTGTAAAAGCAATTACATTAGGTGATGAAGATCAAGTTGTAGGTATGGAAATTGTCGAAGAGGATGTAAATGTTCTAATTGTAACCAAAAATGGTTATGGAAAGCGTACACCGATTGATGAATACCGTCTGCAAAGTCGTGGTGGTAAAGGTCTGAAGACTTGTAATATTACAGATAAAAACGGTAAGTTAGTAGCGGTTAAGTCTGTAACAGGTGAAGAAGACATTATGTTAATTACAGCAGCAGGCGTTATTATTCGTATGCCGGTTGATCAAATTTCTCAAATGGGACGTAATACACAGGGTGTTCGTCTAATTCGATTAGAAGATGAGCAAGAGGTAGCGACAGTAGCAAAAGCGCAAAAAGATGAAGAAGAAGAATCTAATGAAGAGGATTCGTCTGAAGAGTAAGAGTGGGGATTTCTCCCCCTCTTATTTTTTTATAATAATACTTGCATAGCAATAGGAAAGTGTATATAATAGGAAAAGTCAGCAAATGAGAGATACAAGTTATCGAAAAAAACTTGTTGACGAAAATAATATACTGTGATATATTATGAAAGTCGCTGAAACGCGATGTTGAACTTTGAAAACTAAACGAAACAAACAACGTGAAACGTCAATTTTTATTTTTAGATGCTAGACAAACTAACTTTATTGGAGAGTTTGATCCTGGCTCAGGATGAACGCTGGCGGCGTGCCTAATACATGCAAGTCGAGCGAATG
>NZ_JAKUDX010000008.1:0-206571 GCF_022662615.1 Bacillus cereus group sp. BfR-BA-01523 | reverse complement strand
AGGTTCAAATCCTGTCCCCGCAACCAAATGGTCCCGTGGTGTAGTGGTTAACATGCCTGCCTGTCACGCAGGAGATCGCCGGTTCGACCCCGGTCGGGACCGCCATTTTAATAAGGCTCGGTAGCTCAGTCGGTAGAGCAGAGGACTGAAAATCCTCGTGTCGGCGGTTCGATTCCGTCCCGAGCCACCATTTTAATAAAATATGCCGGCTTAGCTCAATTGGTAGAGCAACTGACTTGTAATCAGTAGGTTGGGGGTTCAAGTCCTCTAGCCGGCACCATGTAAGTTTCGGAGGGGTAGCGAAGTGGCTAAACGCGGCGGACTGTAAATCCGCTCCTTCGGGTTCGGCAGTTCGAATCTGCCCCCCTCCACCATTTTACATAGGGGCATAGTTTAAAGGTAGAACTGAGGTCTCCAAAACCTCCAGTGTGGGTTCAATTCCTACTGCCCCTGCCAAATATATAAACACAACATGGCGGTTGTGGCGAAGTGGTTAACGCACCGGATTGTGGCTCCGGCATTCGTGGGTTCAATTCCCATCAGTCGCCCCATTTTTATTTTTTTTAAAAATTACAAATAAATTAATGGATACTTACATATAATTAAGTAAAACTTCGGTGGGCTATAGCCAAGCGGTAAGGCAACGGACTTTGACTCCGTCATGCGCTGGTTCGAATCCAGCTAGCCCAGCCATTTTTGCGGAAGTAGTTCAGTGGTAGAATACAACCTTGCCAAGGTTGGGGTCGCGGGTTCGAATCCCGTCTTCCGCTCCATTTTAACTTCATATGGCGGCATAGCCAAGTGGTAAGGCAGAGGTCTGCAAAACCTTTACCACCGGTTCAAATCCGGTTGCCGCCTTTCTTTTATGCCGATGTGGCGGAATTGGCAGACGCGCACGACTCAAAATCGTGTTCCTTCGGGAGTGTCGGTTCGACCCCGACCATCGGTATCACGAACGGCGTAACATCAAGGCTCTACACTAATTGTGTAGAGTTTTTTTGTGTTTTCTTCACACTACAAAATAAGCACTAATAGTGCTTATTTTGTAGTGTGCGGTGAGTAAGTGATGAACTTTAGATACAGTTGGAAGAAACTATGAAGTATTAAAAGGATAAAATTTCAGTAGAATATTACATATACAAGAATTTTTTCGAGCACTCTAGAGAGAATCTCTCCACCCTGGTGACATGAAGTTAAATCCGATACCACCAGTTGAAATTACCACATTATCAGCTGGTAATTTCGTAATTTCGAAAAACTTCTTTTCAAACTCTTCTCTGTTGTACTTGTACATAGTTGAGTGACACGACCATATTTGCGTTGAAGTACTTAACCAGTCCCCTAATTCCTTTAATTTAGGGAACGAATCAAATTGAATTGGACCATCCAATTTTATGAATCTCACTTGATAGATAGTTGGGTTTAACTTCTCTCCTATTCCTTTAAAACCATATGATTTTTTCTCATTTGAATGTGTCATAATTCTCCCCCCTATCTTTTCTTCAAATTTTTTCCTATTTTAATTATACAGCAATAGAAAGTAATTAAGGAAATATTATGGGATTAGTAGAGGAATGAAAAGGAATAACTTTAGTTTGATAATGAATAGTTCATAACATACTACATAACAAATATTTAAAAGGACATGGCAGCTTTGCCCTGTTTCTTATTGTTTAGCGAGAAATAATAAAATAAATCATCACAGTAATAAATGAAATATGATAAATTTAATCAAGGGAGAGAAATGAAAGTAAAAGGTGTTAGTTATTTAATATGATTCCATTTTGGCTCCGTTTCATTTTAATTTATCATGTTTAAAGAAGCTCAAAATTTTTAAAATGGTTTAAAATAAAGGATTTTAAGGGTAGCACTCTATATAAATGTCACCTAAAAAGACCCTAACAGAAATGTTAGGTTTTTTTTGTTAAATTATGCTATGTGATTCTAAAATTCGTAATAAACTTAGGAATTCATGTATAATATAACTTGTCGAAAGAACAAAATGATAGTGATTTATATTATGTCTGTAATATGAATCAAAAATGAACTTTTTATATTTCTTTTAAAAATGTGTTGAATACACATTATATTTCATATTAATATTTTTATGTAGATTTAAAATGGGAAAGAGAGTGGAAAGTATGGGCCGTAAATGGAACAATATTAAAGAAAAAAAAGCATCAAAAGATGCAAATACAAGCCGTATATACGCGAAATTTGGACGTGAAATTTATGTGGCAGCAAAACAAGGCGAGCCAGATCCAGAATCAAACCAAACGTTAAGAGTTGTATTAGAACGTGCGAAAACATACAACGTGCCAAGAACAATTATTGACCGTGCGATTGAAAAGGCAAAAGGCGGTTCAGAAGAAAACTATGACGAGCTTCGTTATGAAGGCTTTGGACCAAACGGATCTATGGTAATTGTAGATACACTGACAAATAACGTAAACCGTACTGCAGCAGATGTACGAGCTGCATTTAGCAAAAACAGTGGTAACATGGGTGTAAACGGTTCTGTCGCTTACATGTTTGATGCGACAGCTGTTATCGGTCTTGAAGGTAAAACATCAGATGAAGTTCTTGAAATTTTAATGGAAGCAGATGTAGATGCACGTGACATTCTAGAAGAAGAAGATTCTGTTATCGTTTATGCTGAACCTGATCAGTTCCATTCAGTACAATCTGCACTTAAAGGTGCTGGTGTTGAAGAATTTACAGTTGCAGAATTAACAATGCTTGCACAAAGTGATGTAGAACTTCCTGAAGATGCTCAAGTGCAATTTGAAAAAATGGTTGATGCATTAGAAGATTTAGAAGATGTACAGCAAGTTTACCACAACGTAGACTTAGGGGAATAATATAAGACAGAAGACCCTTTCCTTTAACGGATAGGGTCTTTTTTTATGGAGTTAATTAAGGTGGTAAAGTATTAAAGGTATTTTGTAGCTGCTAGGGAATATGGTTATAGGTTTGTATTTTAAATAATCATATTTCTAGGAGGTATTTCTGTGGAGCATAAAACACCAAAGCATATTGTTGCCGTAGCAGGTTATTTAAAAAATGAAAAGAATGAGGTGCTTTTAACGAAAGTGCACTGGCGAGCAGATACGTGGGAAATGCCTGGAGGACAGGTAGAAGAAGGGGAAGCGCTCGATCAAGCTGTTTGCAGAGAAATAATGGAGGAAACAGGATTAACTGTGAAGCCTATCGGAGTTACAGGGATTTATTATAATGCTTCTATGCATATTGTAGCTGTTGTTTTTAAAGTAGCATATGTTAGTGGTGAAATAAAAATTCAATCTGAAGAAATACAAGAGGCTAAATTTGTTGCTTTAAACGAAGAGAACATTGATGAGTATATAACGCGTCCTCATATGAAATCAAGGACACTTGATGCGATGAAAGCAATGCATTTTATTCCATACGAAACATGGGAAGTTCAGCCATATAATCTTATAGGAAGGTTGTAAAGAAAAGGTTAGTTATTTGAGGACAGCTCAAATTGCTAACCTTTTCTTTATGTATACCGTTTCAGAAAAAGGTCACAATAATAAAGTGTAGGCTAATAATTGGTGGAGGAAGCAGGACTACCACCTAATTTCCTAGTTTTAGCCAAGTTTTGAGGGAGAATTCTTACTGCACACAAATAGCGAGATAATCCGAAAGCTAGTATTGATTTATAGAACGTTCGTTCTGTATAATGGTGATATATCGTATATAATTAGATTGCTAGATGTTTAAAAGCATAAATGTATAAACTGATATAATAAAAGAATAAAGTGAAATTAAGGAGAGTCCTACTTCCTATGAATAGTGTGATAAATAAATGTATATTCAATATTTCATATGAATAGTAGATAAAAAGGGACTGTGATACAATACATTTTTACACCTTACAATGTTGTAAGGTAGGTGTAAGAGAAATCGATGGGATATTCTTTTATAACAAGGTATTCTTAAATTAAGAGTTAAATGCTGTGTGGAAAAGAGGTGTTCGAGATGAAAGAACGAGTATTATCTAGAGTGAACTATCATCAAAAAGTTGCATTAAATCCATTAACTAAATTTCTTTATAAAGCCATTATATTATTATTATTGTTAAGTTTTGCATTATTATTCGTTGGAAATGTAATGATTGAGCGAAGTGATATTGGTAAATTACATGTACCTGCTAATTTAGAGGTGCCAGAATCATTAACACACGCATTTATTGCGACGGAAGATAAAAGATTTTATCATCATAACGGTTTAGACTATATAGCGATTATCAGGGCGTCTATTGAGAATATAAAAGCTGGTGGTGTTGTGCAAGGAGGAAGCACGATTACACAGCAGTTATCTAAAAATGCTTTCTTATCTAATGAACGTACATTTTCCCGTAAGTGGAAAGAAATTTTTTATACGAAAAAGATTGAACGTACATTCACAAAGGATGAGATATTAAAATTGTATGTAAGTAATATTTACTACGGAGAAGGCGCATGGGGGATTGAAAAAGCAGCAAACCTTTACTTCGGTAAAAAAGTGGATCAATTAACACTGGCTGAAAGTGCAATGATGGCTGCTATAGTAAAAGCACCGGCTTATTACTCACCTGCACAAAATTATGATAAAGCAGTTGAGAGACGGAATGTAGTTTTAAGGCTAATGGAGAAAGAAGGGTATATAAATCATGATGAATATGTGCAAGCAGTTAGTGAGAAATTAGTAATTCGCCATGATATAAAAACAGAGCAATCCATGTTAAAAAATGCCCGTGAAAAAGCAGTAAGTTAAAAGAAGTTCCTACATAGGAGCTTCTTTTTTTAATAATTTGTGACAAAAGGCGACACAATATTGTCACAAACGTTGTATTTTTGTAATTTATGTGAGCGTGTTCATTGCGTGACCTATGTAAGTATTGATATTATGTGTATTGTGTACAATGATGTATACAGAATATGAAATTAAAGAGGAATGTATATGAAATCATCAAACAAACTCATGGCTCTTGGTATAGTTTTTTCTATCGCAGTATTGATTGTAATCGGGACGATTGTGTATAGCATCATAAATGACAAGAAAGATAAAGGGAATGAGATGTTTGCTTATTCTACGCAACAATCTTTAGGAAAAGATGATGCTCCAGTTAAGGTAGTTGAATTTGGAGACTTTAAATGTCCAGCTTGTCGTACTTGGGATGTAACAGTATTACCACGATTAAAAGAAGAGTATATTGATAAAGGTAAAGTGCAGTTATATTTTATTAACTTCCCGTTTATCGGAAAAGACTCTGATTTAGGTGCAGCTGCCGGTGAAGCAATTTATAAACAAGATCAAGATTCATTCTGGATTTTCTATGATGAGATTTATCAAAATCAAAAGAAAGATACGGAAGAATGGATTACAGAAGAATTACTTCTTAATATTGTGAAAGAAAAGCTTCCGAAAATTAATGTAGAGCAGTTTAAAAAAGATTTACACAGTAAAGAAATGAAAGACAAAGTACGTAAAGATTCAGATCGTGCTCAAAAATTAAAAGTTCAAGGTGCTCCTTCAGTATATATAAATGGGAATCTTGCAAACCCTGATTTCGATAGTATGAAGAAGGCGATTGATAAAGAATTGAAAAAGTGATGAGGTATCTCATCACTTTTTCGACTTTTTTCGATAAATTTCTTGCTTCGATTTTTTTTACATGCTATACTACTTTACATAAGTTATTTCAATATCTTATATTTTTTTCATATTTGCGGGTGTAGTTTAGTGGTAAAACAAGAGCCTTCCAAGCTCTGGTCGAGAGTTCGATTCTCTTCACCCGCTCCAAATTTTATTTAATGTTTTTCTAATAAATTGTGATCAACGCAGTGTTTCGTTTCTAAGATAAACGAAGCATTGCGTTTTTTAATGTTTGAAAATCATAATTGTATGCGAAAATAGAAGTGAAGAATATTATCCAAAAGTGAATTGATAACCAGTATAGTCGTTACATAAGGGATGGATTCATCGGTGGAGGCGATTGAAAATGGACTTTGAACAATTAAAGCAAGATGTAATTGCGTATAGTAAAACGATTGGTATAGATAAAATAGGTTTTGCCAGTGCTTCACCATTTGAGGAATTAAAGCAGCGTCTAATCCAGCAACAACAATTGAATTATCAGTCTGGATTCGAAGAGCCTGATATAGAGAAGAGAACGAATCCACAGCTATTGTTACCTGGTGCGAAATCAATTATTGCGATTGCTTTAGCATACCCTTCAAAATTAAAAAATGCACCATTAAGTAAACGTGGGGAACGACGTGGGATTTTTTGCCGTGCTTCTTGGGGCCAAGATTATCACCTTGTTCTACGAGATCGTTTGCAAAAGTTAGAGGCGTATTTAATCGAAAAGCTGCCGGATATAGAAGTGAAATCAATGGTTGATACAGGGGAGCTAAGTGATCGAGCTGTTTCAGAGCGTGCCGGTATTGGATGGAGTGGTAAGAACTGCGCTATTATTACACCGGAATTTGGTTCGTATGTATACTTAGGAGAAATGATTACGAATGTTCCATTCCCCCCTGATCGGCCAATAGAAGATCAATGTGGAAGTTGTACGAAATGTATTGATATTTGTCCTACAGGTGCTTTAGTACAAGGCGGGCAGTTGGACTCGAAGAAATGTATTGCATTTTTAACACAGACAAAAGGGTTTCTGCCTGAAGAATATCGCGATAAAATAGGAAACCGTATATATGGATGTGATACGTGTCAGACTGTTTGTCCGAAAAATAAAGGAATGGATTTTCATAACCATCCTGAAATGGAGCCTGACCCTGAGTTAGTTAAACCGTTATTAACACCACTTTTAACAATTAGTAATCGTGATTTTAAAGAGAAGTATGGAATTATGTCTGGTTCATGGAGAGGTAAAAAACCATTGCAACGAAATGCTATTTTAGCACTTGCGCATTTTAAAGAAACAGCAGCAATTCCTGATTTAATCGGTGTTATGAAAGATGATCCAAGACCAGTCCTTCGGGGAACAGCAGCATGGGCACTTGGGAAAATTGGTGGAGATGGAGTAGGAGAAGCGATTGAAAAAGCGATGGAACGTGAGAAAGATGAAGAGGTTCTTCATGAAATGAATCGTGGACTTGAATTGTTAGCACAGAAAAAAGAGTAGATAATATCTCCCTTTTTCATATTGTAATATGGGAGGGAGACGAAATGGTTGTAAAAGCGAATATTGAAAAGCAAGTGCAACAGTTTTTAGCATATATAACAGAGAAACGAACAGATGTAGATGGTATTGCAGTAGATTTGTTACAAATGGTACAGAGAAAGAAACAATTGTTTCAAAAGCGTAGTGCACATATAGTGAAAGCAACTGCAGATATTTCTTTCGTTAGACAATTAAATAGTAATGAGCATCAAGAAATTGATTATCAAATACACTTGAAATATTTAATTAAGCATAAAGAATTATTTTATATCGAAGAGGAACAATTAAAACGACGAGTTTGTTTAAAAAATAGTTGTATAATAGATGATTATGCTCTCGAAGTGTCAGAAGAAATAGGAATAGGTGAAACGTTAGAACGGGAAGTCACGAAAGAAAAATACGGTTCATATCAATATAATCGTTTAGAGGCAGTGAAATATGCAGAGCGTTGGTGGGATGATCGCAATTCTGCATACCGTAATTTTCCGGATAATTGTACAAATTTCATTTCACAATGTCTGCATACTGGAGAAGTACCAATGAATGGACATCCTAACATTCGTAAAGGGTGGTGGCAAAGGGGAAACCAGTGGAGTTGGAGCTGGGCTGTAGCACACTCTTTTTATTGGTATTTGTCAGGTGCTACAACAGGGCTTCGAGCAGAAGCAGTAGAAAGGCCAGAAGACCTTATTCTTGGCGATGTAATTGCGTATGATTTTGAGGATGATGGTAGGTGGAATCATACGACAATTGTAGTAGCAAAAGACGCAGATGGTATGCCGCTTGTAAATGCACATTCAGCGAATAGCCGCAGGCGTTATTGGAACTATGAAGATTCTAGTAAATATACACCACAAATGAAATATAAATTCTTTCATATTATTAATGGGTAGAGATTTTTCGTTCAAGTGGTATAATACGTAGTAGATAAAAAATAGAGGTGAATATCGCGTGGGAGTACATGTTGTTTTATATCAACCAGAAATTCCAGCAAATACAGGAAATATTGCACGTACTTGTGCAGCAACTGGAACAGAATTACATTTGATTAGACCGCTTGGATTTTCAACGGATGACAAAATGTTAAAGCGTGCAGGATTAGATTATTGGCAGCACGTAAAAGTTACGTATTATGATTCAATCGAAGAATTTTATGAGAAAAATAAAGATGGTGAATTCTTTTATTTAACAAAGTATGGCGAGAAAGCTCATACAGCATTTAATTATAGCAAACGTGAGAAGGATTACTATTTCGTATTTGGAAGAGAAACAAATGGATTACCAGCTAATGTAATTGAAGAAAACTTCGATCATTGTTTACGTATTCCAATGACGGATAAAGTACGTTCATTAAATTTATCTAATACAGCAGCAATTTTAATTTATGAAGCGTTCCGTCAACAAAATTATCCAGGATTAGATTTAGAAATCGTGTATTAAAAGTCGCCATTTGGCGGCTTTTTTATTTTTTTAAAAAATATGTAATCATACATTTTAAAAAAGGTACCTATTCATATAGAATGAGATATATGAATAAAAATAGATAAGACGGGTTGAGATAAATATGAAGGAACAATATAATAATCAAAATACCTTTTTAAGTATGATAGATATGGATTTAGTAAGACAGGGATTGCTACATGCTATTCAAGATTTAGTGTTTATTGTGAAAGTTATTGATGATGAAACTTTTAAATATATTTATGTGAATAAAATAGGAATGAATCACGCCAGGCTAGGGAAAGAATGTTATGGGAAAACTTTTGCAGAAGTATTACCAGAAGATACGGCAAGGTTATTGCAAGGACACTATGCAAAAGTAATGAGAGAAGCGAGAGCAATTACATTTTGTGATGTAATTAGTTTGCCAACTGGTGATATACATTATGAATCTTCACTTAATCCAGTATGCGATGTAAATGGAACATGTCAGTTTATTATTTGTATTACTAGAGATATTACAGTACAGGTTAAGAAAAAAGTGGAAATAGAAGAAAAACAAATGTTATTTAAGTCATTACTAGAATATAATAATGATTCCATTATATCTGTAGATTCTATTGGAAGAATTACATATGCAAATCCAGCGACTTATGAAATTTTTGGGTATCGATATGAAGAGTTAAAGGACCAATTTATTTTTCAGTTTATAAATAAAGAATATGAAAAAACTTTTCAAATTATATTTAAAAATGCTTTACAGGGAAGCGCAAAACAAATTGTTGCAAAGAAATATATTCATAAAGAAGGATATGAACTTTATATTTCCGTGAGGACAATCCCCATTATTGTGAATAGTGAAATCGTCGGGGTGTACATTGTTACGAGGGATGTTACGAGGCAAGTATTAAATGAGATGAAAACAGAATATTCGGCTTACTTTGATCAGTTAACGGGGTTAATGAATAGAATATCATGTACAAATAAGCTAAATGAATTTTTAGCTGAGAATAAAGAATTCGCATTGGTTTTTATAGATTTGGATGAATTTCACCTTATTAATGATACATTTGGTCATAAAGAAGGGGATCAAGTCTTAAAAAAAGTTACTGAATGCTTACGAGACCTAAAAATAGAAGATATGCATTTATTTAGAGAACATGATGATCAATTTGTTATGTTAATAGAAAATATAACGAGAGAATACGTAGAGGAAGTTGCACAAACAATATTAAAGAAAATTAGTGGGCATTTTGTAATAGAAGAAGAGGATGTTTATTTGAGCGCATCAATTGGGATTGTAATGGCCCCAGAAGATGGAATGGATGAAAAAATGCTTTTCCAAAGAGTCGACGCAGCTTTGGAAAAAGCAAAGGAAAAAGGAAAAGGGTATTATCATTTTTATTGTAGTGGATTAGATTGTGAACGTGAACAAAGGTTTATAATAGAAAATCAGTTACATCGTGCTATAGAGAAAAATGAATTTTCCCTCTATTATCAACCTCAAATTAATATTGAAACGGGAAAGATGGCCAGTATGGAAGCCTTAATAAGGTGGGAGAATAAGGAGCTAGGTTTTGTCTCGCCAAATCAATTTATCCCACTTGCTGAAAGAACAGGGTTTATTATTAAACTTGATGAATGGGTAGTACATCAAGTTTGTGAACAGATGCGTGAATGGTTAAATAAAGGATATGAGGTTGTACCAATCGCAGTTAATATTTCAGCTAGACATTTTCGTTCTATTACATTAATAGAGATGATTACACGTGCTTTAAATAAGTACAACGTTCCCCCTCATTTATTAGCAATAGAAGTTACAGAAGGGGCTCTTATACATAAAGATGTATCAAAAAGAGTGTTATTGCAGTTAAAAGAACAAAATTTAAAGATTCATTTAGATGACTTTGGAACGGGATATTCATCTTTAAGTTATTTAAAAACATATCCGATTGATACGTTAAAAATTGATCGTTCTTTTATGGAAGGTATATATAAAGATGAAAGAGATACGAATATTACGGCTGCAATTATTCATTTAGCACATACTCTAGGGTTAAATGTAATTGCAGAAGGAGTAGAAAAGGCGGAACAAATACAGTTCTTAAAGGAAAAGAATGTGAAAATCGTACAAGGTTATTTTTATAATCGCCCTTTATCGATATACGATGTGGAAAATATTTATTTTAAATAGTGTATAAAAAACAAGAAAAAAAGTGATGTGCTTTTCAGCACATTACTTTTTTTGTGTACCTGGTTTATCGTTATAACCAGATGTGAAAATAGCTGTAAGAAATGTGAGTGATACACCTAAAATTAATAATAACTTCATACTAATTTCCCCCTTACTTTTTCGGTTTACGAATCCTATTTGTGAATCGAAATGTATGTAAGGTTCCCAGAAGAAAAGAATTTATTTACAATGAATAGCAGCGTGAAAACTTTAATACCTTTATTATACAGAATTTTCTTTGAATTTTGGAGAGAATTTTATCGCGCTATTATATATTTCGTTTTGATTTAAAGAATGTTTAAGGACATCCTAGCATACCTTTTATAATAATCCGATTGAACAAGGAGATGGGGGAGGAGCTATAATGGATATTCTAAAGAAAATTGAACAATATCGGGAAGCAGAAGAACGTTTACAATGGGAAGGTACGTTTGCGGAGTATTTGGAGCTTGTGAAAGAAAGACCATGGGTGGCTCAAACAGCACACTCTCGCATTTACAATATGATAAAAGATGCTGGAATTGAAGAAGTTGATGGTAGAAGAAAATATAACTTCTTTAGTAATCAGCTATTTGGATTAGAGGATGCTTTAGAACGCCTTGTGGAAGAATATTTTCATCCATCTGCAAAACGATTAGATGTTAGGAAACGTATTTTGTTATTAATGGGGCCTGTTAGTGGGGGGAAATCAACATTAGTTACGATGTTGAAACGAGGATTAGAAACATATTCACGAACAGATCGTGGAGCGATTTTTGCAATAAAAGGATGCCCAATGCATGAAGATCCACTTCATTTAATTCCGCAACATTTACGGAATGATTTCTTTGATGAATATGGAGTAAGGATTGAAGGGAATTTATCACCATTAAATGTTATGCGTCTAGAGCAAGAATATGGGTCAAGAATTGAGGATGTAGTTGTAGAGCGTATTTTCTTCTCTGAAGATCGCCGTACAGGAATTGGTACATTTAGTCCTTCTGATCCAAAATCACAAGATATTGCCGATTTAACAGGTAGTCTAGACTTTTCTACAATTGCAGAATACGGTTCGGAATCAGATCCTCGTGCATATCGATTTGATGGAGAATTAAATAAGGCGAACCGCGGCATGATGGAATTCCAAGAGATGTTAAAATGTGATGAGAAATTTTTATGGCATTTACTATCGCTTACACAAGAAGGGAATTTTAAAGCAGGAAGATTTGCGCTTATTTCAGCAGATGAATTAATTGTAGCGCATACAAATGAAACAGAGTATCGTTCCTTCATAGCAAATAAGAAAAATGAAGCATTGCATTCACGAATTATTGTAATGCCGGTTCCATATAATTTACGGGTTAGTGAAGAAGAACATATTTATGAAAAAATGATTCGTGAAAGTGATGTGTCCAATGTTCATATTGCACCGCATACACTTCGCGTTGCAGCAATGTTCACTATTTTAACTCGTTTAAAAGATCCGAAGCGTCCAGATATTGATTTAATTAAAAAGATGCGTTTATATGATGGAGAAACGGTAGAAGGATATAATACGATTGATGTAGAGGAACTGCAACGCGAATATCAAGATGAAGGTATGAAGGGGATTGACCCTCGTTATGTCATTAACCGAATTTCTTCTACAATTATTCGAAAAGAGGTACCATCTATTAATGCACTAGATGTACTGAGATCGTTAAAAGACGGATTGGATCAGCACCCGTCAATTAGTAGTGAGGACCGAGAGCGCTATATGAATTTCATCTCATTAGCGAGAAAAGAATACGATGAAATTGCTAAGAAAGAAGTACAAAAAGCATTTGTTTATTCATACGAAGAATCAGCTAAGACACTTATGGATAATTACTTAGATAACGTCGAAGCATACTGCAATAAATCAAAATTACGTGATCCGTTAACTGGTGAAGAAATGAGCCCAGATGAAAAACTTATGCGTTCGATTGAAGAGCAAATTGGAATTTCAGAAAATGCTAAAAAGGCATTCCGTGAAGAAATTTTAATTCGCATTTCTGCTTATGCACGTAAAGGAAAACGCTTTGATTATAATTCACACGAACGTCTTCGTGAAGCGATTCAGAAAAAACTATTTGCCGATTTAAAAGATATAGTGAAAATTACAACATCAACGAAAACACCAGACGAAAATCAGCTTAAGAAAATCAATGATGTTGTTGCACGCTTAATTGATGAGCATGGCTATAATTCTTCATCTGCGAATGAATTGTTACGATATGTAGGTAGTTTGTTAAATCGATAGTTTGATAACAAAACGCTGTCTCTTATTCTTGGGGCGGCGTTTTGTTATCTATTGATATTTGTAAAAAATGTCATAGCTTGTCCGAATATAATAAATTAAGATGCGATTTTATGAATTTCTTGTCAATTATTTTTACAATATGCATATGATAGAGTAACCAACCATTCATACAAAAAAGCCAACACAATACAATATGTTGCAAAACGAAAATGTGTGCAACAATGCATTGTGTTTCTTTCTTATCAACGGCTGAATGTTTCTTTCTATTATGTGAGTGGCAAAATTTTGTTTAGGATGCTCGGAGTATTGTATGAAAAACGCTATATATGTTTATGGGATGATTTTCGATGAACAGTTATTTTTCAAATATTCTAGTTATGCACACTAGAAAACAAAATTATAGATTGCTGTTCATAGGGGAAGACAATTACAGTAAGGAGGGAAAGGAATGAGCGAAGAAAACCAACCAAATTACACGATTTCACAGGAAAACTGGTCCCTCCATCGCAAAGGATATGACGACCAACAACGCCATCAAGAAAAAGTGCAGGAGGCAATCAAAAATAATTTACCAGACCTTGTAACAGAAGAAAGTATAGTTATGTCTAATGGTAAGGATGTTGTGAAAATACCGATTCGTTCTTTAGATGAATATAAGATTAGATACAATTATGATAAAAACAAACACGTTGGGCAAGGAAACGGTGACAGTAAAGTTGGTGATGTTGTTGCAAGAGATGGATCAGGTGGTCAAAAGCAGAAGGGACCAGGAAAAGGGCAAGGGGCAGGAGATACAGCTGGAGAAGATTATTATGAAGCAGAAGTCTCAATTTTAGAATTGGAGCAAGCGTTTTTCAAAGAGTTAGAGCTGCCTAATTTAAAGAGAAAAGAAATAGATGAAAACCGGATTGAACATATTGAATTTAATGATATTAGAAAAACAGGATTATGGGGAAATATTGATAAGAAACGGACGATGATATCTGCATATAAACGAAATGCAATGCGTGGTAAAGCATCTTTCCATCCAATTCACCAAGAAGATTTAAAGTTCCGTACTTGGAATGAAGTGTTAAAGCCAGATTCAAAAGCTGTTGTATTAGCGATGATGGATACGAGTGGATCGATGGGGATATGGGAGAAGTATATGGCACGTAGCTTCTTTTTCTGGATGACAAGATTTTTACGCACAAAGTATGAAACCGTAGACATTGAGTTTATTGCTCACCATACGGAAGCGAAGGTCGTCACAGAAGAAGAGTTTTTCTCAAAAGGGGAAAGTGGCGGAACGATCTGTTCTTCCGTATACAAAAAAGCACTTGAGTTAATCGATAATAAATATTCACCAGACCGTTATAATATTTATCCATTCCATTTTTCAGACGGTGATAATTTAACTTCGGATAATGCTAGATGCGTAAAGCTTGTGGAAGAGTTGATGAAGAAGTGTAATATGTTTGGGTATGGGGAAGTGAATCAGTACAACCGCCACAGTACGCTTATGTCAGCATATAAAAATATTAAAGACGAGAATTTCAGATATTATATTTTAAAGCAAAAAGCAGATGTATTTCATGCGATGAAGAGCTTTTTTAAAGAAGAATCAGGAGAAAGAATGGCATAACCCCTTGTAAAGGGGTTATTTTTTTGTAAACTTTTTATTTTTTTAGTTGACAATGATAATGAAAATCATTATCATTTATTCGAGAAATGATTATATTTTGATTTATATATTTTGGAGGAGATGTAAAGTTGGAAAGAAATAAAAGAAAACATATAAATGCGATGATTATCGCTGCGGCGTTATCGCTTCCATTTGCTACGTATTCAACGCCTGCTTTAGCGGCAGTAGCAATTGAGGCTAATAAAAAGGGATATGCTTTAGAAGATGGTACATATGATGCTGTTATTAAAGCGTATAAAGATAAAACGAATGAAGAGTCTATGGCAGCTGTTTATATAAAAAATCCTAAATTAACCATTGAGAATGGGAAGAAAATTGTAACGGCAACGTTAAGTGATAGTGATTTCTTCGAATACTTGAAAACAGAGGATATTGATACTCCTGGTGTATTCCATGATGTAAAAGTCATATCAGAGGATAAAAAGAAAAATGGGACGAAGGTTATTCAATTTGAAGTCGGAGAATTAGGAAAAAGATATAATATGCAAATGCATATTTATATTCCGACAATGGCCTATGATAATAAGTACCAGGTGCAGTTTGAAGTAAATGCGTTAAATCTAGAAAACAATGTTCCAAAAGATCAAAAGGAAAATAAAGAGGATAAAGTGGATCAACAAGATGAAAGTGCAAATGTAATAGTTGATAAGAAATTACAACAGCATATTAATAAATATAATTTAGAGAGAAAAAATATAAATGAACCTATAACGAAGGAAGATTTATTACAAATTAAAACATTATCCATATACTCAGGTGAGGGGATAAATGAAATAGCTGGTTTAGAATATATGACAAACTTAGAGAAGTTGACATTAAGAGAGTCTAATGTAACAGACATATCTGTTATCTCGGGATTGAGACATTTGAAATATTTAGATTTATCCTCTAATCCAATTGAAAGCATTCAACCCGTTTCTAAGCTAGAGAATCTTGACATGCTCTTTTTAAGAGAAAACAAAATTGCAGATCTTACACCGTTAAGTCAAATGAAAAAGATTAAAATATTAGATTTAATTGGTAATAATATAAAGGATCTTACACCATTATTTACAGTGTTATCGTTAGAAGAAGTATACTTAGCAAATAATCAAATTAGTAATCTTTCGGGTATTGAGAAGTTAAAGAATGTGAATCTATTATGGATAGGAAATAATAAAATTAGTGATGTTGAGCCTATTAGTAAAATGAGTAATCTTATTGAACTAGAAATTGCTGATAGTGAAATAAAAGATATATCATCATTATCTAAATTAGTAAAAATACAAGTATTGAATTTAGAAGAGAATTATATCTCTGATATATCTCCACTGAGTAATTTAACAAATTTACATGAGATAAATCTTGGAGCGAATGAAATTTCTGACATAAAGTCCGTTGAGGAATTGGGTAAGCGAACTTCAATAGATATTCAAAGACAAAAAATCTTTTTAGATGAAGCAAGCGTAGATGAAGAAATAAAAATTCCAGTATACAATTTTAAAGGAGAGCCACTTCAAAATATTAAATTGAAAAGTGAGGGGGCTACGCTGAGTAACGGATTTATAAAATGGAATAGTCCTGGAGAAAAAATATATGAATTTAAACTAGATACGAATCCTGCTGAAAGTAAAATAAGATTTAATGGGACGGTTATACAAAGTATAGTTGAAAAACAAACAGAAAGTAAAAATGTAATTCTTGATAAAAATTTACAACAACATATTAATAAAAAGAATTTTGGTAGAGAGAATCTAAATGCCCCTATAACAAAAGAAGATTTATTACAGATTAAAACATTAGAGATACTTAAAGAAAAAGGAAAAGAGATAAAAAATCTAACTGGTTTAGAATACATGACGAACTTAGAAAACCTCACTTTAGAAGGAGTAGGGTTGAAAAATATTGAGTTCATTTCAAACTTGAAACAATTGAAAGACGTGAATGTATCTCATAATAAAATTGAAGATATAACGCCGTTATCTTCACTGGAAAATTTACAGTGGTTAAACCTTGCGGATAATCATATTAAAGATGTATCAGTTCTTGGTTCAATGTTAGACCTACTCAGTTTAAAATTAGCTGGAAATGAGATTCGTGATGTAAGGCCGTTAATACAATTAGGTCAATGGTTTTCAATTGATGCCGGAAGACAAAAAATCATTTTAAATGAAGCGAAAGTAAATGAAGAAATTCAAGTTCCGGTATATGACTTAGAAGGAGAAACTATTGAGAATATTAAACTAACAAGTGAGGGTGGAACGTTTAATAACGGAGTAATGAAATGGAGTACTCCAGGTGAAAAGGTATATAAATTTGATTTAGATTCGGATGAAACTAGTATAAGCTTTAACGGAACAGTTATCCAGAATATAGTTAAAAAAGAAGAAGTGACAGAACCAACAAAAGAAGTTGAAGAAATAAAAGAAGAAGTAAAAGAGCCGATAAAAGAAGTTGAAGAAACAAAAGAAGAAGTAAAAGAGCCGGTAAAAGAAATTGAAGAAACAAAAGAAGAAGTAAAAGAGCCGGCGAAAGAAGTTGCAGGTACAAAAGAAGAGGTAAAAGAATCAGCAACTGGATTGGATCAAGAGCCAAAAGGGAATAATCAAGTTGGTCCAGTAAAAGTGGTAGGACAAGAGAGTGCGAAAGAAAAAGATTCAAATAAACAACATGCTAATAAGCAAGAGGAAAATCAGAAGTCTTTAGCAGCAACTGGTGGTCAAGCTAACACACCGACCTTACTTTCTGGATTAGCACTTGTTCTTTCAGCATTAAGTATGTTTGTATTTAGAAAGAGATTATTTAAGAAATAAATAACGTTTTATCTTATTATTATATAAAATAATTATATAAGTTTTTGAGAAGCCCTTATTATAGCAATTTCATGTTGAAATATGCTTATGATAAGGGCTTTTTGAATAGGGGAAGGATATTAATACGAGGATGTTTCGATTGCTTAAATAATGGAGCAACTGTAGTGGCAACTGTAAGTCCCTTTCGTTCACTATATGTTCAAAATGTATGAAGAAATAATATGAAATATTGCATTTTATATCATTTCATCCAGATAATATGTTAATTTCTTGAATGGAATATATAAATAGGGGGCAATAATATGAACAAGCAATCAAAGATCAATAAAGTGTTGCTTAGTATTAGTACAATGGCGCTATCGCTCGGAGCAATTCAAACGAATGTATCAGCAGAAGAAAAGGTACCGTATAATGTATTGCATTCGAAACCAGTTGGAATTGAAAAACCAGTAGATGAGATCGGACACGCTTCTAAAGCCGAGGAAACATTATCATTTCAAGAACGTTTAAAAGTAGGAGATTTTTCACAGCGACCAGCATCTATTACGAAGAACTCGGCAGTAAAGCAAGCTAAAGAAAGCTATTCAATGGCTGATTTAAACAAAATGAATGATCAAGAATTAATTGAAACGTTAGGCAGTATTAAGTGGCACCAAATTACAGACTTATTCCAGTTTAATGAAGATGCAAAAGCCTTTTATAAAGATAACGGAAAAATGCAAGTAATTATAGACGAATTAGCTCATAGAGGTAGTACATTTACGAAAGATGATTCAAAAGGAATTCAAACGTTTACTGAAGTGTTACGTTCAGCTTTTTATCTTGCATTTTATAATAATGAATTAAGCGACTTAAATGAAAGAAGCTTCCAGGACAAATGTTTACCAGCGTTAAAAGCTATTGCGAAAAATCCCAACTTTAAGCTTGGAACAAATGAGCAAGATACAGTCGTATCTGCATATGGAAAATTAATTAGTAATGCATCAAGTGATGTTGAAACGGTGCAATACGCATCGAATATTTTAAAACAATATAATGATAATTTTAATGCATATGTAGACGATCGTATGAAAGGACAAGCTGTATACGATATGATGCAAGGCATTGATTATGATATACAATCTTACTTAAATGAGGCTCGTAAAGAAGCGAATGAAACGATGTGGTATGGAAAAGTAGATGGGTTTATTAATGAAATAAATCGTATTGCTCTTCTAAATGAAGTAACGCCAGAAAATAAATGGCTCGTTAATAATGGAATTTATTTTGCTAGTCGTTTAGGTAAGTTTCATAGTAATCCAAATAAAGGATTAGAGGTTGTTACACAGGCAATGCATATGTACCCGCGTTTAAGTGAGCCGTATTTTGTTGCAGTAGAACAAATTACAACAAACTATAATGGGAAAGATTATAGCGGGAATACGGTAGATTTAGAGAAGATACGTAAAGAAGGAAAAGAGCAATACTTACCAAAAACGTATACATTCGATGATGGATCTATTGTATTTAAAACTGGGGATAAAGTGTCAGAAGAAAAAATCAAGAGATTATATTGGGCTGCGAAGGAAGTAAAAGCGCAATATCACCGTGTGATCGGAAATGACAAAGCTTTAGAACAAGGTAATGCAGACGACGTATTAACGATAGTAATCTATAACACTCCAGACGAATACCAGTTAAATAGACAATTGTATGGATATGAAACAAACAACGGTGGAATTTATATTGAAGAGACAGGGACATTCTTTACATATGAGCGTACGCCAGAGCAAAGCATTTATAGTTTAGAAGAGTTATTCCGTCATGAGTTTACTCATTATCTTCAAGGGAGATATGAAGTTCCCGGTTTATTTGGAAGAGGAGATATGTATCAAAATGAAAGATTAACTTGGTTCCAAGAAGGGAATGCAGAATTTTTCGCAGGATCTACTCGTACAAATAACGTTGTACCAAGAAAGAGCATCATTAGTGGATTATCATCTGATCCTGCAAGTCGTTATACAGCAGAGCGTACACTATTTGCTAAATATGGTTCTTGGGATTTCTATAACTACTCGTTCGCATTGCAGTCTTACTTATATACTCATCAATTTGAAACGTTTGATAAAATTCAAGATTTAATTCGTGCGAATGATGTGGGAAATTATGATACGTATCGTGAGACTTTAAGTAAAGATTCTAAGTTAAATAAAGAGTATCAAGAGTATATGCAGCAGTTAATTGATAATCAAGATAAGTACAATGTGCCGGAAGTAGCAGATGATTATTTAGCTGAACATGCACCAAAAGCACTAACAGAAGTGAAGAAAGAAATTAGTGAAACGTTGTCTATGAAAGATACAAAAATGACAAAGCATACATCTCAATTCTTTAATACATTTACATTAGAAGGCACATTTACAGGTAGTGTAACAAAAGGTGAGTCAGAAGACTGGAAAGCAATGAGTAAAAGAGTAAATGAGGCTTTAGAACAATTGACGCAAAAAGAATGGAGTGGCTACAAAACGGTTACAGCATATTTCGTCAATTACCGTGTGAATAGCTCTAATCAATTTGAATATGATGTAGTCTTCCACGGTATCGCAAAAGATGACGGAGAAAATAAAGCTCCGACGATTAATGTAAACGGACCTTATAACGGGCTTGTAAAAGAAGGAATTCAATTCAAAAGTGATGGGTCAAACGATGAAGATGGAAAAATCGTTTCTTATTTATGGGACTTCGGGGATGGAAGTACAAGTACAGAAGTTAATCCAGTACATGCATATGAAAGAGAAGGAACTTATAAAGTAGCGTTAAGAGTAAAAGATGATAAAGGTAAAGAGAGCAGAAATGAAACAACTGTTACGATTAAAGATGGGAGTTTAACAGAATCTGAACCAAATAATCGTTCAGAGGAAGCAAATCGTATTGGGTTAAACACTACTATAAAAGGTAGCCTTATCGGTGGGGATCATACCGATGTTTATACATTTAATGTCGCATCAGCGAAAGATATCGATATTTCTGTTTTAAATGAGCATGGAATCGGGATGACATGGGTACTTCACCATGAATCAGATATGCAAAATTACGCAGCTTACGGTCAAGCTAATGGAAATCATATAGAAGCAAAATTTAATGCAAAACCAGGTAAGTATTACTTGTATGTATATAAATATGATAATGGTGATGGAACATACACATTATCAGTAAAGTGAAACTTTAATCAGCGGGGGTTCTGTTCATCCCCCACTGGTTATTAGCCCACACCAATCGGGCTTTTATGGGCAGTTATCTCCCACCTAACTTCCTCGCATTCGCCGAATTTTGAAGTGGGAGTTTTACTGCCCACAAATAGCGAGATAAAATAAGTACTCTTCCAATGTATGTTTAACTTTACTTTTTGTGGAAAATAGTATATTATATAGATATACAATATATCGGTTATTTACTAGGAGGAGCCTGTCACAATAGGTTTCTCCTGTTCTTTTTTAGAGGCCTGTCTTACAGGCTTTTCTTTAAAAGATAAATAACTGAAAATTAAGAACGATAATCTTTGAAAGAGGTGGGGCATACATATAACAAAAAAAGGGATTGTTTAAGAAAGGGGGATAAGAAATGGTCTTGTTTGGTTATCCACTTGAAACAATTTATTTATATGGATTTATTATTGCTACTATACTCACTGTTATTTATATTTTCTTTGGAGATATATTTGAATCAATATTTAGTTTTGGGGGCGGATCTGTATCCGTTGTAACTTTATTACTTAGTTTTTTTGCAATGTTATGTGGACTTAGTTATATAGGAGAATATTTATTTTCCTTTAATAGCATTATTACTTTTGGTGGCTCATTTGCTATATCCTTTATCGGTGTTTTCATAATGAAAATATTAATTTTAAAACCGATTGCAGAGGCAGAGCAAAATACAATGCACCGCATGGATGAATTTATTGGACGAAAAGGAGAAGTAATTATATCGATTCCGAAAGAAGGATTTGGAGAAGTATTAATCTCATCCCAATTTGGAAGTAATGCAATACCAGCGAAAACAATTGGGAAAAAAGATATTTCACAAGGAACCGAGGTCATTATTGAAGGAGTTCAAGATGGTGTTTTACTTGTACAAAACATCGCTTATTCTTTAAAGAAACCAAAATTATAAGGGGGAATTTACATGACGATTCCATTAATTATCGGTGGAGTTTTACTCGCAATTTTACTTCTACTCATTTTAGTATTCATTACGAAGTATCGTACAGTTGGTCCAGATGAAGCATTAATTGTAACAGGGAACTGGCTTGGTGGTGGAAAGAATGTCGTTACCACTGATGATGGAAAGAAGATTAAGATTATCCGCGGTGGTGGTACTTTCGTTGTTCCAATTATGCAACGGGCAGAACTTCTTAGCTTATTAAACTACAAATTAGAAGTTGGAACACGTGATACCTATACGAAACAAGGTGTACCGATTACAGTAAACGGTGTTTCTATTATTAAAGTAGGATCGACAATTGAAGAAGTTTCTACAGCGGCTGAACAATATTTAGGAAAAGAAACGGAAGAGTTAAAAGTAGAAGCAAAAGAAGTTTTAGAAGGGCATCTACGTGCTATTTTATCTTCTATGACAGTAGAAGATGCTTATAGTAATAGAGAGCAATTCGCACAAAAGGTGCATGAAGTGGCTTCTACTGATTTGAAGAAGATGGGACTTCGCATCGTTTCCTTTACAATTAAAGAAATAATGGATAAAAACGGTTACTTAGATGCACTTGGTCAGCCGCAAATTGCAATGGTTAAGCGTGATGCAACAGTTGCGAATGCAGAGCGTGAAAAAGAGGCACGAATTGAAAAAGCTCGTGCTGAGAAAGAAGCAAAAGAAGCAGAATATCAACGTGATGCACAAATCGCTGAAGCTGAAAAACATAAGGAATTAAAAGTACAATCTTATAAGAGGGACCAAGAACAAGCTCGTGCAGATGCAGATCTTTCTTACGAATTACAACAAGCGAAAGCGCAACAAGGTGTTACAGAAGAGCAAATGCGAGTTAAAATCATTGAGCGTGAAAAGCAAATTGAGTTAGAAGAAAAAGAGATTGCGCGTCGTGAAAAGCAATACGATGCAGAAGTAAAGAAAAAGGCAGATGCAGATCGCTATGCTGTTGAACAATCAGCTGAAGCGGAAAAAGTAAAACAAATGAAAAAAGCAGATGCGGATCAATATAAAATTGAAGCAGAAGCAAGAGCACGTGCAGAAGAAGTTCGTGTAGAAGGTTTAGCAAAAGCAGAAATTGAAAAAGCACAAGGTCAGGCAAAGGCAGAAGTACAAAAGGCGCAAGGTACAGCGGAAGCAGATGTTATTAGGTTAAAAGGTTTAGCAGAAGCAGAAGCGAAACAAAAAATTGCAGAAGCATTTGAATTATATGGGCAAGCCGCGATTATGGATATGGTTCTTAAAATGCTTCCAAGTTATGCGAAAGAAATTGCGAGTCCGCTTAGCAACATTGATAAAATTACAGTCGTTGATACAGGCGGTGGTGGAAAGAATAGCGGTGCCGGAAAAGTTGCAGGGTATGCGACTGATTTAATGGCAACAATGCAGGAAACACTAAAAGCTTCTTCTGGTATTGATTTAAAAGAGTTATTAGAAGGGTTTGCAGGAAAAGGGGCAGTACAACAATTAGCAAATGATAAACCTGTTGTATCTGTAGTAGAAGATAAGGAAAAAGAAGTAGAAAAAACTAAAGAATAGTAAGATGGAAAGAACCTCTAGTAAGTGGGATACTAGAGGTTCTTCTGTGAATTATAATATTTCGAATAATATACATTTTTATACATTGTTTTAATTATTAAATTTTTATAGAATGAAGTATGTATGCAATAATCTTTTAAATTTAGAAAGATGAGTAAAGAGAAATAAAGAGTCTCATTAAGGTATTTATATCTTATGATTTTTATAAATAGATTAATTGTAAGTTATTGCATGTAAAACGGTATGAAGGGGTAGGAATATGTTTCAAAGGAAATTAAGGAGTAGTAGTTTAAAAACAAAGTTACTTGTGTCATTTATTATTATTTTAATTCTTCCAAGTATTGTAATTGGTTGGACGTCTTATCAGCAGGCGAAAACAAATTTTAATGAAACGATTTTAAAATCGGCGAAAGATAATATAAAAATTTTGGATAATGTAATTAATAAGGAATTGGATAGTAAAAAAGTAGATGCAACTTATTTTACGAAATTATTTACACAATCAAGTTACCAAGCGGATCAAATTCAAAACATCCAAAATAAACTAGAAGAATATAATAAATTACATCCAGAAATGGAAGCGATCTATACAGGATCTAGTAATGGACAATTTATTCAATCACCAGCTATTCAAATGCCCGAAGGATATAATCCTACAGAAAGAGATTGGTATAAAGAGGCAGTGAAAAAAAGCGGAGAAGTGATTGTAACTGCTCCATATAAGTCAAAAACGACAGGGAATATTGTTATTACACTAGCAAAACAAAACGAAGATAAAAGTGGTGTTCTCGGGATTGACTTAATTATCAATGATATTGTAACTACTTCTAAGATGGTTAATATCGGTAAGGAAGGGTATGTAGCGATATTTGATCAAGATAAAAATGTAGTCGCACACCCGACACTGAAGCCAGGAGAGAAATTAGAAGAGAAACTTAGTAAGGAATTTTATAAACAGGAAGCTGGTGATTTTCATTATTCATTAGATGGTGAAGATCGTAATATTACTTTTAAAACGAGTAAGAAAACTGGATGGAAAATAGCAGGAATTATGCCTTCAAAAGAAATTATTCAAGCGGCGGAGCCTATTTTCTATAAAACGATAACTGTTATTGGTATTTCATTAATGATCGGCGGGGTTTTAATTTACTTTATAATTGCTTCTATTATTAAACCGTTAAAACAACTTGTAATATCATCGAAAAAAATTAGTGAAGGTGATTTAACAGAATCAATTACAGTTCATTCTAAAGATGAAATTGGGCAGTTAGGAGAAAGCTTTAACGAGATGGCATTATCATTACATAATGTCATTTCAAATATAAATATTTCAGCAAGTCATGTAGCAGCATCTTCAGAAGAATTAACAGCTAGCATGAAGCAGACAAGTGAAGCGACGGAACAAATTACACAGGCGATAGAGCAAGTATCGAGTGGGGCTGAAATACAAACGAGAGAAGTTGAAGAAGGAGCAACATTATTAGAAGAAGTTACAGAAGGAGTTCAGCGTGTTGCAGATAGTTCTTCATTAGTATCTACAGCCTCTATGTATACGAAGAAAAAAGCCGAAGATGGTGGAAAGTTAGTTGAGCAAACTGTGAATCAAATGCAATTAATTCATGAGTCTGTTTCAAAGTCAGATAAAGTCATTGTTTTATTAGATGATAAGTCGAAACAAATTGGAGCAATCCTTGAAGTGATTCAACATATTGCAGAGCAGACAAACTTATTAGCATTAAATGCTGCAATTGAGGCTGCAAGAGCTGGGGAACAAGGAAGAGGTTTTGCAATTGTAGCCGATGAAGTACGGAAATTAGCAGAACAATCGGGACAATCTTCTACGGAAATTGATAAGCTAGTGAAAGAGATACAATTTGATATAAAAGAAACAGTAAGCTCTATGAATCAAGTTGGGACAGAGGTACAATCAGGGCTTGTAGTTGCAAATGAAACGAAGAAAAGCTTTGTAGAAATATTGAAATCTACAAATGATACAGTAGTACAAATTGATAGTATGGTAGAAGTAGCGAAGCAAATGACGGTAGATGCAAAACAAGTAAGTGCATCTATTAATGAAATTGCAGCAACGATTGAAGAAAACGCAGCAAGCGTCCAAAATATCGCGGGCTCTTCTGAAGAGCAATTAGCTTCAGTAGATGAAATAAATGCAGCAGCAGTTCATCTATCGCAAATGGCGGAAGAATTACAAGGGATGATTGGCAAGTTTAAAGTATAAGAGGCAAGTGTTAAGAAACGAGGTAATCATTTTACTTCGTTTCTTTTTTATGGCAACGGTAATGAGATAAAGTGAAGAAATATATAGTAATCGTGTTATGATTAAATACGAAAACAAAAGACTGTATTTTCTTTAAATTCTATCTTCATTGATGTTAGGGGAATGATGTTGAAATTGAAGAAATTGAAACTACAACCGAGAATTACATTAACTATTAGTACACTTATTCTTGCTGTGCTTCTGTTAACGAGTTATTTATTTTACTACATATTATCTGAAACGGTAGAAGACCAAATCGGAAAAAGAGCGTTGCATGTTGCGAAAACAGTTGCTGCTATACCGGAAATCCAGGAAGCTTTTCAAAAAGAAAATCCAGCTTCTATTATTCAGCCAATTGCAGAAAAAATTCGAATCGAAACAGATGCTGACTTTATTGTAGTTGGAAATAAAGATGGTATTCGTTATGCACATCCTAAGCGAGATAAAATAGGAGAAGCTATGGTGGGCGGAGATAACAAAGGGGTTCTATTAGAAGGGAAATCTTACGTTTCGAAAGCAACGGGATCATTAGGGCCTTCATTACGTGGAAAAGTCCCAATTCGTAATCAGGATAATGAAATTATTGGTGTAGTATCTGTTGGTTTTTCCATGGATGATATTCATGGAGCGATAGAAGTGTATGGAAAGCGTGTGTTTTGGATTACAATAACAGGTCTGTTAATTGGGATAATTGGCTCTGTATATTTAGCTAAAAGTATTAAGCGGATGATGTTTGGAATGGAGCCAGAAGAAATTTCATCTTTATACGAGGAGCATAGTACAGTTATTCAATCTGTACGTGAAGGAATTGTAGTAATCGATAAAAATGGTATGGTTAGTTTAGTAAATCAAGCGGCATACGATATCCTTTCTTTAGATAAACAACAAAATATAATAGGGAAATTTATTTTAGATGTTATTCCTAATTCATCGATACTGGATGTACTTCAAACCGGAGAAGAACAATTTGATCGCCAATTAAATATAAAGGGGCAGGATGTTATTGCTAATCGTCTACCTATTAAAGTTAATCATAAAGTAACTGGTGTAGTATCCAGCTTGCGCTTGAAATCTGAGATGGATCAATTAACAGCGGAATTATCTCAAACACGGCAATATACAGAGGCATTACGGGCGCAAACACACGAATATAACAATTTGTTGTATACGCTTTCAGGTCTTATTCAATTAGAGTCTTATGAAGATGCTTTAGAGCTTATTCATAAGGAAACGGCAGTATATCAAGAGTTCGTTCAATTTATTATGAAACGAATTCAAAATCCATGGTTAGGTGGGATTTTAATTGGATTTTATAATAGGGCGCGAGAGTTGAAGATTGATTTTATGTTAGATCGGGAAAGTAGTTTAGAAGAGTTAAGTCCGCATATTGAGAGTAATTACGTTGTTTCTATTTTAGGGAATTTGATTACGAATGCATTTGAAGCAATTGAAAGAAATCACGGGCATAATAAGAAAGTAAGAATGTTTGTAACAGACATTGGCGAAGAAATATTAATTGAAGTGGAAGATTCAGGACAAGGTGTTCATGATGAAATAATTACAAGTATATTCTATAAAGGTTTTTCGACGAAGGCGGGCGAAAAACGTGGATATGGATTAGCGAAAGTGAAAGAGTTAGTGGAAGATTTAAATGGGAGTATTGCGATTGAAAAAGGGGATTTAGGTGGTGCTTTATTTATCATTGCATTACCGAAAGAGAGAGGCGAATTGTAATGAATGAGGGGATTGAAGTATTGATTGTAGAAGATGATATTCGGATTGCGGAAATTCATCGTCGTTTTACTGAAAAAATTGAAGGGTTTAAAGTAATTGGAACAGCAACGACTGGGGAACAGGCGAAAGAATGGTTAGAGTTTGTAAAGCCACAACTCGTTTTACTAGATGTATATTTACCTGACATGCAAGGGACAGAACTCGTCACATATATTAGGCATAATTTGCATGATACAGATATTATTATGATTACAGCCGCATCAGAGACGGATGTAGTGTGGCATGCTTTACGAGGCGGGGTAACAGATTATATCGTAAAGCCACTTACATTTGATCGGTTTAAAACAAGTTTAGAAGGTTATCAAAAGAAGATTACGAAGTTAAAGAAAAATGCTCAATTATCTTCAGAACAGATTGAACATCTATGGTCCCAAAGAGGGGTGCAGGCAAATCCAATAGAATATGCGCCAAAAGGAATCGATCCTTTAACGTTAGCAAAAATAAAAAAGCATATGCTAACTATTAATGAAGAGGGAATTACTGCAGAGATACTAAGTTCAATGGTAGGTGTAAGCCGATCAACTGCGAGGCGCTATTTAGAGTATTTGATCTCTGGAAAGAAAGTGCATGCGGAGCTTATATATGGAAGTGTAGGAAGGCCAGAAAGAAGGTATTTCCGCGTTTCTTCATAGGGGATTTTTACAACAATAAAAACAGTAGAGGATTATTACATTTCCTCTACTGTTTTTTCTAGTTTCATCTTATATTGGAATAATTCCAATTACAATTCCAGTAATCAACATAACCATTGTCGTTCCAACAGCCCAAAGTAAAGTGAATCGTTGGTGTTCACCAAAATCAACCTTGGCCATTCCGACTAATAAATAAGTGGAAGCCACGAGGGGACTCAGTAAGTGAACAGGTTGACCGAGTAACGAAGCACGTCCCATTTCTGCTGCACTAATTCCGTAAGCGGCAGCAGCTTTCGTTAAAATAGGTAATACGCCGAAGTAAAAAGCATCATTAGACATGAAAAATGTGAACGGCATACTTAGTAAAGCTGTAATAATTGGAAGCTGTGGGCCAAGTGCATCTGGTATAAGAGTAACAACACTTTGAGCCATTGCATCTACCATTTTTGTTCCAGATAGAATACCTGTGAAAATTCCAGCAGCAAAGACGAGAGAAACAACCGCTAATACGTTTCCAGCGTGAGACGCAATACGCTCTTTTTGTTGCTCTAAGTTTGGATAGTTAATCATAACGGCAATAGCAAAAGCGACTGTAAATAAAACAGGTAACGGCATAATCTCTAGTATGAGACAAACGAGGAGGGAAGCAGTTAATAAAAAGTTAATCCATAGCAGTTTCGGGCGTTTATGCACGGCAGCTTCGATTGTCGCAGCTTGCTCATCCATTGTTTGCATTTGTTTTAAATATTGTACATCCATAATTCCTAAACGTTTTCTTTCTTTTTTTCCAAGATAATAGGCAACGAAAACTACCCAAATTGCACCAGCAATCATTCCTGGTATAAGTGGTGTGAAGAGCTCTGATGCATCAAGTCCAAGAGCACTCATAACCCGAGCAGTTGGTCCACCCCAAGGTGTAAGATTTGTAACACCTGCCCCTAACATAACAACCCCAGCTAATATAAGTGGATTCATTCCAAGACGTTTATATAGTGGATACATTGCGGAAACTGTAATCATATATGTTGTTGTTCCGTCACCATCTAATGAAACGATAATAGTAAGAATAGCTGTACCAACAACAATTTTTAAAGGATCACCTTTTACAAATTTTAAAATTTTACTAATAACAGGATCGAATAAACCGCTATCAATCATAATTCCGAAATATAAAATGGCGAACATAAGCATAATACCAGTAGGTGCTAGCTTTTGAATTCCTTCTAACATCATCGGGCCCATATTGGCATAAAAGCCACCAATTAATGCGAAAATAATTGGAACTAATATTAATGCTACTAAGGCTGACATACGTTTAGTCATAATCAAAAACATAAAGACGAATACCATTGCAAATCCAAGTAATGCTACCATGTAATCTCCCCCTCAAAAAATGATTGCGCTTTCAATATAAAACGGAAATTCAGATAAAAGGTTTTTTATTTATAATAAAAGGTTCAATTCGAATGGTAAATAATTAAAGAAATAACATCATTAGAAACATAATCTTTATTTTGATCATTTTGTTCATGAGGTAATTTTGAATTTTTAAAAAGATAAATGCCTTCGTACAAGAATGGTAGAATAAGGTGAAAACGAGAAGCGCGTGAAGTAGGGAGTAGATTTTGAATGGAAACAAGAATAGAAGAAATTTATAGTTCATGTAAAGGCAAAGTAGAGGAGATTTTTATTAATGAATCCTCTTACGTATATGAATGGGAAAAATTAATGATGATTCGAAAGTACGATGGTGAGCTTGAGAAAATCGGGGTAGGGATCAGTGGAAATATAAGATTAGTAAATGTAGAAGTTGGACAGGAAATTGATACGGATACATTATTAGTTAAGTTAGAAGATGATTTGTTAATTACTGGTTGTGAATGATGAGAGATGTGTAGAAGTAACTGCACATCTCTTTTTTGTTCCATATATTACAAAAAGAACATTGTTTTTTCACAAATCTCACACAACCTTTTGGTATTCTTTTCGTGGAGTATACGGTTTCTAGGGAGGAATATTGATGAAAGTAAAATATGTCGTACTTGCTATATGTTTATGTTTCATATTTACGATAGTAGGATGTGGGAAAAAAGAACTAACAGCTGTTGCGATTAATGAGAAAAATGATAAGTGTGACATTTGCCAAATTGGGGTAATCGATAATCAATTCGCAACCGAAATTATTTTAGAAAATGGAAAAGCATTAAAGTTTGATGATATTGGTTGCATGTATAAATGGATGGAGATCAATTCAGGTGAAAAGACGAAAGAAAAATTTGTTCGAGATTATGATTCGAAAGATTGGGTTTCGTTGGAAGATGCTACTTACGTATATGATAAAACAATAACGACACCGATGGCTTATAATGTCATTTCATTTAAAAATAAAAAAGATGCAGAGAGTTTTGTATCTAACTATAAGGGGAAAGTTCTTTCGTATAAAGAGCTATCAGAGCATAAATGGGAAATGAATAAAGAGATGATGGGGAAAACGAAAACAGGGAATCACGGTGGGCATCAGTAATAATAGAAAAAGACAACTATATAGTTGTCTTTTTCTATTATTACTCAGGTGCAAATATAGAAAAGGTGTAAAAATTTTAGAAGAACGGTTACAATGGAATATAGTAACCTAAAGCAATCATTTATGTACTTTTTAGAAATATATACAAATGCGGTAAAAACGTGCTAAACTAATTGCTTCATAATGTTAATGATGAGGCCATCAGGCGTATCATTCCAATAGGTTGAGAAACATAGTATAAGTTTAAGATAATCCGATTAAAGAAGGAATCTAAAGGGCTTATGGATAAATGTACTCAAGAAGAGTTATTGTATGTGATGGAGGAATGGTTAAGAAAACATTATCTTTCATAGGAGCTGTAGTTGTGAGAAAACAAAAAATTTTATTATGTATGTTATTAGGACTTTTAATGACGGTAGTGGCTTGCGATAAGCAAGAGGAGCCAGAATCAAAACCGGTTCATGTGAAAAACGAAAAGAAAAAAGAAAAGCATAAAGAACAGGAAGAATCTAAAGAAGAAAAAAGTATAAATTTAATGGACAAACAGTTGCTACTTTCTGCGACGCTTGGAGACACAGAAACAGCTATGAAGCTGATCCAAGATGGAGCGAATATCAATGTAGAAGGTGACAACGGAGAAACGCCTGTCCTTGCAGCGACGTATCAAAATCATGTAGAGACAGTTAAAGCATTAATTGATGCGGGTGCTGATATTGAAATTCAAGACGAAAAACAAAGTAATCCATTTCTTTATGCAAGTAGAGAAGGATATACGGATATTGTAAAAGTATTAATTAATGCAGGAGTTAATACGAAGGAAACGACTAAGTCAGGTGGAACAGCACTTATTTCTGCATCTGAGCGTGGCCATGTAGAGGTTGTTAAAGAATTATTAGAGCATACAGATATTGATGTGAATTATAAGAATGAACGTGGTGGAACAGCTTTATTAGAAGCAATTGTATTAGGAAATGGTAGTGAAAGTCATAAGAAAGTAATTCAAATGCTTATTGACCACGGGGCAGATGTAAATATGGCCAATAAGGAAAATATTACGCCGCTGCAATATGCTGAAAAAAGAGGTTTTAAAGATATTGCGAATATGTTGAGGATAGCTGGAGCGAATGAAGTAGTACAGCCACAACCACAACTGGCAGAATAACAAGCTGAAGAAATAAAAAGCACGAGATAATCCCATTTAGATAGACAGAATGAAGAAGTCATTTTAGTATGATGGATTCAGTAATGTGTATTTAAATGGGATTTTTGTTTTGAAAAAATGGATGGATGCTATATCGAGAAGGCTACAAATAGTAGTTAAGGAGGGTATAAATGCGATTTTCAGAACTTGAGTTAATAGCAATTCAGGCAGAAGTTTTATTTGTTCATAATCAAGTAGGAAGAATAAAGTGTGTAAATGAAAATGGAAATCTGAAAGCACCACGTTTTTTTCTTAGCAGAACTCGTGAAGGGAATATAACGAGGTATCATTATAAACTGCATGGTGAAATGATAAGTAAGGTTGAGAAATTAATTCGAGAATGCTCAAATCACATTGAGATAGCAAAGATCATTAAAGTATTAAATGAAGAGAGAACGGTGGAGAATATTTGGGTGGGTCCTGCTTTCATATTCCCTAATAATTTACATAAGCCAACTAGAACAATAAAAATAACAGAGAAGAATAAAGAGCTTTTGCGAGAAAATTTTTCTAATCTAATAGAACAGATGGAATGGAGGCGACCTTATTTTGCAATTGTAAAAAATGAAAAGGTAGTTTCTATATGTTGCAGTGCCAGAAGTACGCCCGTAGCTGCTGAGGCAAGTGTAGAAACTTTAGTGGAGTTTCAAGGGAATGGATATGGTGCTGATGTCGTTACAGCCTGGGCACTATCAATACAAGAGGAAAAGCGCATTCCGCTTTATAGTACTTCTTGGGATAACTTTGCTTCGCAAGCAGTGGCGAGAAAACTAAAACTCATTAACTATGGAATGAATTTACACATTGATTGAATTTTAAACATTGTTGTGTTCTGTTGGGGTTTATTCGTATATCTAGATTATTGTAAAATTAATATGGTGAATATTAACATTCGATTAACATCTAATTAACAATTTATCAAAACTGACTTAATAAATGCGTAATATAGTAAAGGTAACAAAATAACTAGGGTAGAGAACATTTGAGAACACCCGCTTACATATAACGTGCCGCTTTCTTAAGTGTGCTCTATTCCCTAGAGTTCAAATAAGGAGAAAGGTGTTCTATGTAAGTAGGTGTTTTTAGTTTGGATAAAAATAGAAAAGCTAGGTGGAATGAATGTTTAAAGAACCTTATATTGCGATGATAAAGGATTGGAAAGGGTACAAAACATACAAAAAATTACCGAAAACAGTTTTTCTTATGACTGGTTCAATGCTGGAGTTACCAGAGCGTGTATATGAACTACAGAAACATGGACACGATGTATTTCTTCATTGTGATTTTATACAAGGCTTAAATACGAACACAGAGGAAGCACTTTTATATATTCAAGATGTTATCGGAGCACAAGGTATTATTTCGACAAAGGGATCGACAATTCGAAATGCCAATAAAATTGGATTGAAAACGATTCAACGCATTTTTATTGTTGATACTTTATCTCTTACAAAATCAATTGAAAATTGTAAAACGACTAAACCGAATGCAGTAGAGATTATGCCTGGCATTATGCCTTCTATTATTAAACAGCTAGCGGAGGAAATAAAATTCCCTATTATTGCAGGTGGGCTGATTCAAACGCGAGAGGATGCAGAAATCGCAATTCGTGCAGGAGCAAGTGCAATTTCAACGAGTCATTATGAAGTGTGGATACAAGAAGAAAAAAGGAGTGCAACCTTGTGATTGAATTGAAAAATGTTTCAAAGGTATATAAAAATGCGGAAGAGACAGCAGTTAAAGACGTATCAGTTCATATTAAAAGAGGAGAATTTTTTGTTTTAGTTGGACCTTCTGGATGTGGAAAAAGTACATTATTACGAATGCTGGCTGGTTTAGAAGAAATTTCTTCGGGAGATTTAATTATTAATGAACATGTTGCAAATGATTTAGAGCCGAAAGACCGTAATCTATCAATGGTATTTCAAAATTATGCATTATATCCACACCTAACTGTAGAAGAAAATATTTTATTTGGACTTAAGGTAAGGAAGGTACAAAAAGAAGAGCGACAAAAGCGATTAATGGAAGCTATTGAAATGGTAGGACTGAAAGAGTATGTGAAAATGAAACCGGGCCAATTATCAGGCGGGCAAAGACAGCGTGTTGCACTTGCTAGGGCCATCGTCAGTCAAGCACCGATTTGTTTAATGGATGAACCACTTTCGAATTTAGATGCGAAATTACGTGCACAGATGAGGATTGAAATTAGAGAAATTCAGCAACGATTAGGAATTACGATGATTTACGTTACTCACGATCAAATAGAAGCAATGACTATGGGAGATCGTATTATGGTTTTAAATAAAGGAAGTATACAACAAGTTGGAACACCGCTTGATATATATAACGAACCAGCAAACGAATTTGTTGCAAGTTTTATAGGTTCTCCTTCTATGAATATAAATGATGGGGAAGTGGATAAAGAAAAAGGCATATTACATATAGGGCAATTGCAAATCCCATTATCTATTGGACAGCTAAAGCAATTACCAGAAGGAACTATTCGAATAGGTATGCGTCCTGAGCATATTGCACTGTCTGAGGAAGGACAAGAAGTGACGCTGCAATCTGTAGAAGTATTAGGGAATGAATCTATATTAAACTTTGCGGTAAATGGAACAACTTGGAGTGCGAAAGTCATCGGACAGTTACTCCTGAACAAAGGTGACAAAGTAAAATTATTATTCTCGCAAGAAAAACTATGCTTCTTTCATCAAAATAAGAATGAACGATTAAAAGTGGTGGCTGAAGAAGAGTTGAAAGTGGTGGCGAAATAATGATTGAAGTAGGTAAGTTACCAGTTCAAACAACAGTGTCAAAAAAGAAGAGTTTATGGGGCAGAACGAAAGATTTAAGAATAGGATTATTGTTTTTGGCGCCATCTATTTTGTTATTTTCAATTTTTCTTTTCTATCCATTGTTTAGGACGATCTACTATAGCTTTTATTTAACAGATATACACGGAGAAGCTAATCTTTTCGTTGGCTTAGAAAATTATCAATATTTATTTTCGGATCCTGCTTTCTACAAAAGTATAAAGTCAACTTTATTATTTGTTTTATATACAGTTCCTACTAGCATTGTATTCGCCTTATTTCTTGCATTAATTGCAAATGAAAAAGTAAGAGGGATCGGGTTATTCCGAGTACTGTTTTCTTCAACGATGGGAATATCAGTAGCTGCTAGTGCAGTGATTTGGCTATTTTTATTTCATCCAAGTGTAGGGTTATTTAATAATATATTAGCCTCTATGAATCTTCCTGCAATCGCATGGTTAACGAGTCCAGAATGGGCACTGTTTTCTGTATCGGTTACAACGGTTTGGGTGAATACAGGATTTGCATTTTTAGTTATATTAGGTGGTTTACAAAATATTGATACGTCTTTATATGAGAGTGCATCTATAGATGGTGCTAGTTATTTATATAAGCTTCGCCGCGTTACATTACCGATGCTATCACCAACTTTATTTTTTATCGTGACAGTAACGTTAATTAGTGCATTCCAAAGCTTTGGACAAATTGATATTTTAACGCACGGTGGACCGAATGATGCAACGAATTTAATTGTGTACTCGATTTATAAAGAGGCATTTGTGAATCATCAATTTGGAACAGCAAGTGCACAAGCGATGGTATTATTTATTTTCATTTTTATTGCTACATTGATTCAATTTAAGTTTGCTGAGAGAAAGGTGCATTATAAATGATCGTTAAACAGTGGAAACAAAATTTCCTATTATACATGCTGCTCATTATTAGTGCAGTAATGGTGTTTTTTCCTGTACTGTATGCCTTTTTAATAAGCTTTATGACACCAGACGATATTCAAATGAGAAGGTTATTTCCAACTCAATTTACTTTTGATAATTTCATTAATATTTTTCAAAAAGTACCTCTTTTTACATACTTATATAACAGTTTAATTGTATCGACAGTTGTTATGCTTGGACAACTTATCGTATCCAGTTTAGCAGCTTATGCTTTTGTTTTTCTTCAGTTTAAAGGCAGAAACTTAATTTTCTTCTTGTTTATTTCAACAATGCTTATTCCGTGGGAAGCAACGATGGTACCGAACTTTTTAACGATTCAAAACTTCGGATGGATTAATAGTTTTGCTGGGATGACGGTGCCATTTTTTGCAACAGCTTTCGGTATTTTCTTACTACGTCAACATTTTATGACACTTCCGAATGAACTGAAAGAAGCTGCTTTTATTGAAGGGATTGGAAATGTAAGGTTTTTATTCAGTGTTGTAATTCCGTATTGTAAAACGAGTTTTATTACGCTTGGAGTATATAGCTTTTTAACAACGTGGAATATGTATTTGTGGCCGCTCTTAGTAACCACTGATGAAAAAGTAAGAACGGTTCAAATTGGTGTAAAGCAGCTTCAATCTCAAGAAGTTGCAACTGATTGGGGCAGTGTAATGGCCGGTGTTACGGTTATCGTCATTCCAACGTTGATTTTACTATTTTTAGGGCAAAAGCAATTACAAAAAGGATTAACAAAAGGTGCAATTAAATAAGCATACATAGGAAAAGGTGGGATTGAGATGAGCTTATTGAAAAAAAGTGCTGCTCTTTTAATGGCAGCCACAATGGCATTAACCGGCGCAGCTTGTTCAAATAGTAAAACAGAGGGGAAACCTGAAGCACAGGCAAAAGTAGCTCCAGTTGAAAAGAATGGTGATAAAACTGTAATTCGTTTCTGGCATGCAATGGGTGGAAAAACACAAGGTGTACTAGATGGGCTTGTTGCAGACTATAATAAGTCGCAGAATAAATACGAGATAAAGGCAGAGTTCCAAGGAACATACGAAGAGTCTTTAACGAAATTTAAAACGATGTCTGCAACGAAAGAAGCGCCAGCTCTTGTTCAATCGAGTGAAATTACAACGAAGTATATGATTGATAGCAAAAAGATTACGCCTATCGATAGCTGGATTAAAAAAGATAAGTACGATACATCAAAATTAGAAAAAGCAATTACGAACTATTATTCAGTTGATGAAAAAATGTATTCTATGCCGTTTAATTCATCTACACCAGTATTAATTTATAATAAGGATGCTTTCGTGAAGGCTGGATTAGATCCAGAGAAAGCTCCGCAAACATATGATGAGTTAAAAGAAGCGGCGAAAAAGTTAACGATTAAAGAAGGCGGAAATGTAAAGCAGTATGGATTTTCAATGCTGAATTATGGTTGGTTCTTTGAAGAGTTGTTAGCGACACAAGGTGCTTTATATGTAGACAACGAAAACGGCCGTAAAGATGCTGCAAAGAAAGCGGTATTTAACGGAAAAGAAGGTCAAAAAGTATTTGGGATGTTAGATGAATTAAATAAAGCTGGTGCACTTGGAAAGTATGGAGCAAGTTGGGATGATATTCGTGCTGCGTTCCAGTCTGGACAAGTTGCTATGTATTTAGATTCTTCAGCTGGTGTTCGTGATTTAATTGATGCATCTAAGTTTAATGTAGGCGTTTCGTATATTCCGTATCCAGAAGATTCGAAACAAAATGGTGTTGTTATTGGCGGTGCATCATTATGGATGACGAATATGGTTTCAGAAGAAACGCAGCAAGGTGCTTGGGACTTTATGAAATATTTAACGAAGCCAGATGTACAAGCAAAATGGCATACTGCAACAGGATATTTCTCAATTAATCCAGATGCATATAATGAGCCGTTAGTAAAAGAGCAGTATGAAAAGTATCCGCAGTTAAAAGTAACGGTAGAGCAATTACAAGCAACGAAGCAATCTCCAGCAACTCAAGGGGCATTAATTAGTGTATTCCCAGAATCAAGAGATGCAGTTGTAAAAGCATTAGAAGCAATGTATGACGGAAAGAATAGTAAAGAAGCTTTAGATGAAGCTGCAAAAGCAACAGATAGAGCAATTAGTATTTCAGCTCGTACGAGTCAAAAATAAGAGAAAGCCGCATCCTTTTTCAGGATGCGGCTTTCTTTATTGGGAGATAAGGGATCAAAGAAATGATGAAGTCTTATCTCTTTTATATGAGTAAAGGGTCTAGAATGAATTTTGTCTTTTTCATTATTTGTTTAACTCCATTGCAACTTGTTTCCCATTTACAAAAACCTCTGCCACCGCTACTACAACTTCCATCACTTTTTTCATATCTCATCTCTCCTTGTTTTTTGTTTCATTTCTTACTTTTAGTATAAGGAAATGCAGTAATTGCAACCATCGAATTGGATGACAAGAGACTTACATTGTTGTAAGGATAATAGTTTTATTTGTAATAAATGCTATTTCGGATTGTAATTCAGAAATTTCTGTCGTTTTAATCTATAATTAGAAAGAGAATGGTTTAGAAAGAAGGGGAAGAAATGAAGAGAATACTTGTTATTAGTGATATTCATGGAGAAATAGAAAAGTTCGAACAGTTATTGGAAGAAGCTCAATACGATGCAAGACAGGATCAATTGATTTTATTAGGGGATTATGTAGATCGTGGTCCAAATGCGCGTGCAGTAATTGAAAAGGTAAAAGAGTTAAAAGAAGCGGGAGCCCTCGTTCTAAAGGGCAATCATGAAGATATGATGATCAAGGCGTTAACGACTGATGAGGAACGTTCATGGAACCATTGGGTAAAAAGGAATGGTGGAGATAAAACGTTATATAGCTATGGATTTGTAGAAGAAGACATTGCGGTTAATGAGGAAAACTTCCAAAAACCGATTTTACAATCTCATATATTAGAGGAACATGTAACGTTTATTCAAGAATTAGATCATTACATTGAAACAGAAGAGTATATCTTTGTACATGCTGGTGTTGAGCCGATGAACCGAGTTTCTGAATCTGAACCATATACGTTAATGTGGATCCGTAATGAATTTCATAATGGATATAGCGGCGAAAAGGTTGTTGTATTTGGCCATACGGAAACAAAAACGCTTCATGGTAGTGAGAATTGCGGAGTGTATTTTGGTAGTAATCGTATTATTGGAATTGATGGCGGTGCGGTTTATGGTGGTCAGTTAAATTGTTTAGAATTGCCGAGTAAAAAGGTGTATGTAGTAAAAAATTGAAAGAGATAAGGGTAATCTTATTTCTTTCAATTTTTTATTAAGCAAAATTTAAGAAAGAGCCTTTATAATAAAGGTTCAAAATTTTATATCGAGCAAAACTTTAGAAGGAAATAGTTGAAAATGAAATTACATAATATGATTACATTATTTCGTTATGAAGAGAAGAGATGCAATAATAAAGAGAGTTGAAATAGATTGTGGAAGGTGAGAATATGCGCTTACTTGTAGTAGAAGATAATGCCTCGTTATTAGAGTCTATCGTACAAATTTTACGTGATGAATTTGAAGTGGATACGGCAATGAATGGGGAAGACGGCTTGTTTTTGGCGCTGCAAAACATTTATGATGCAATTTTGCTTGATGTGATGATGCCAGAAATGGACGGATTTGAAGTGATTCAAAAAATACGTGATGAAAAGATTGAAACGCCAGTCCTGTTTTTGACAGCGAGAGATTCTTTAGAAGATCGAGTGAAAGGATTGGACTTTGGTGGAGATGATTATATTGTTAAACCGTTTCAGGCCCCTGAATTAAAAGCGAGAATTCGTGCATTACTACGCAGAAGTGGTAGTTTAACAACACAGCAGACCATTCGTTATAAAGGAATTGAATTGTTCGGAAAAGATAAAGACATTCAAGTAGATGGACAAGGTATTAAGCTGACATTAAAACAATACGAGCTACTAGAGTATCTCATTCAAAATAGCGGGAAGATTTTAATGCGTGAACAAATTTTCGATCGTGTTTGGGGATTTGATTCAGATACGACAGTAGCAATTGTAGAAGTGTATGTACATCATTTACGTAAAAAATTAGAACCATTCGGTTATCAGAAAGATATTCAAACCGTTCGAGGTATTGGATATATATTAAAAGAACAATGAGAAAGGGAAGCATGTTTCAAAAGACACGTATTCGTCTAACTATATTGAATTCGTTAGTATTTATCCTATTAATAGGTGTATTAGGTAGTATTATTTATTCGTACACATACAAGCGTACTTATAATGAAGTGGATCAATCTATAAAAATGATAACTCAGTATAGAGAAAAATTTGATGTTAAAATGCCACCACCAAGAAAACGTATAGAGAATATCAAAATTCGAGACCCACGGATAACTATAATAACTTGGAATGGAAAAATAGTGGAGATAGAAGGCGATAACCATAAATTTCGCTCTAACTTTGAAGGGGATTTGGAAAAGTTTTCTCCAAAAAAGGTAGGGGATTTGCAAGATATTGAAGTGCAAGGACGATATTTTAGAACGTTTGCGTTTCAAGAAGATGGAAAAATAGTTCAAATTGTACGTGATACAACAGCTGAAGAAGAAATGCTAAATACTTTATTTTTAATTCTCATAATAGGTTGTAGCATAGGAAGTCTATGTGCAATAGGTATCGGTTTTTTCCTAGCTGGCAGGGCACTCATACCTATTCAAAATTCATGGGAGAAACAGCAGCAATTCGTTTCCGATGCATCACATGAATTAAGAACACCGCTTGCAGTTATTCAATCAAAAACGGATGTATTATTCCAGTCCCCATCCGCTACGATAGAAGAAAAAGCCGTGGATATCTCTACAATTTCAAAAGAATGTAGGCGGCTATCGAAACTCGTTAGCAATTTATTGTTGTTAGCACGTTCGGATTCTAATCAAATTGAGATGGATAAGAAAACATTTGAACTGGATAAGTTGTTAGAAGAAATTGTAAATCCATATAAAGAAATTGCCTCTTATCAAGAAAAAGCGATGATATTAAAAGTAGAACGTGATATAACATTTATGGGTGATAGAGAGAGAATCCATCAAATGATGGTCATATTGTTAGATAATGCGATGAAGTATACGAATGAAGATGGGCATATTCAAATTGATTGCACACAAACGAGTAATTCAATTCGTATACGGGTGAAAGATAATGGGATAGGAGTTAAAGAAGAAGATATTCCAAATTTATTTAATCGTTTTTATCAAGGAGACAAAGCAAGAAGTATGTCAGAAGGAGCTGGGTTAGGTCTTTCAATCGCTAATTGGATTGTAGAAAAGCATTATGGAAAAATATCGGTAGAGAGCAAATGGGGAGAAGGAACTTGTTTTGAAGTGATTTTCCCTAAAAATCAAAGATTATAAGTGAGAAGACGACCTTGTTTTTACAAGGTCGTCTTTTTTAAGGGAAAGTTAAGGAATAACTTGTAGCATGTATTACATAATGGAAACTTGTGATGGAAAGAAAAGATGTAAGGTTTTTTTGAATGAACTGGATAAATCATAAGGTTATTTCTAACAGAGATGAAGTTTATGTATAGTATAAAAAAATTTATGGGAAAGCTGGAAAAAGAAAGCGTGAGAGGGAGGAAGAAGTCTTGAAAAAGAAAATGATGACGGTATTCACTATTGGAGTAATGAGTGTAAGTATATTAGGGGGTGCCTCCCCTTCTGGAATGACAAAAGGAAAGACAGATTATACGCAGCGTAGTAAAGAACAATTAAATGATGGGAAAATACATGCAATGCATACGGAAGAAAAAGCGGAAAAGTTAGGCATTGAAACGGATGGGAAAGAACAAATTACGTTAGAAAAAGAAATTCATGAGACGGAAGTAGGAAGAGAAGCTAATCAATTAGGTATCTCGGCAGAAGGGAAAGATGTTGGAATTCTTTCAGAAGAAATTTATGAAACAAAAGTGAGGCAAGAAGCGTTGAAACTAGGAATATCTATAGAGAATACGTCGATTGTAAGTTTAATTGATCAAATTAATAAGATTAAAATTAATAATGAAGCAGAAAAGCTTGGTGTTTCAACTGAAGGAAAAGAAATAGAAGAGATTGAGGAAGAAATCTACGGAACGAAAGTTAGAGAAGAAGCAGAAAAGCTAGGTATTGCTCAACAAGGAAAAGAGATGGAAGAGTTAGCAGGGGAAGTGTACGAACAAAAAGTACAGGAAGAAGCAAAAAAATATCATATTGATTTATATGGCAAAGATATATATCAAGTATTAAGAGAAATAAATGAGCAAAAGGTAATAGAAATAGCAGATGAGCTAGGTATGGATAGAACGAATTTGAAGATTCAAGATTTAGCGGAGAAGATAAATCTTGAACAACCTGAAAAGGGAAAAGAGCTTAAGTTTGTTCCTATGGTTCAAACAGATGCTGATGCGTTTTATTCGTATTTAACGAATTAAAAAGGGCGTGAGAGTGATACGAAAATGGAAGTGGTATATATGTATGGCCTTACTATGTATAGGGGTATGGGGGGCATATACAAATGGAATTACAAAGTATGTAGAGAAAGTAAAGGGGTTACTATTTTCAAGTGTACAAAGTCAAAAACGAATAGAGTTTAGTAATAACGATGAAAAAGTCATGTTATCAAATGTGCCTTTAATTCAACAATTACCAGAGTTAGATAGAGGCTGCGAAGTAACAAGTTTAGCGATGATGTTACAATACGCAGGTGTTTCTGTAGATAAGATGAAATTAGCAAATGAAATAAAAAAAGTTAATTTTATGGAAGATGGTGTACGTGGGAATCCGAATGAAGGATTTGTAGGGAATATTTATACCTTTTCTGAATCCGGATACGGTGTATATCACGGACCACTTTTTCAGTTAGCAAAAAAATATTTACCGAATGAAGCTGTAGACTTAACAGGGAAGAGTATAGAAGAAATTTATAAGAGTGTAAAAGCAGGGCACCCGGTAGTCATGATTACGAATGCAACATATGCTCCTTTAGATGAAGATGAATTTACTACATGGGAAACAAATAGTGGGGATGTTTCTATTACGTATAATGAACATTGTGTTGTACTTGTTGGGTACGATAAGGAATCTGTATATATTCGAGATCCCCTCGATGATAGCTTAGATGTAAAAGTGCCAAGAGGAAAATTTGAACAGGCATGGGTGCAGATGGGGAGTCAGGCAATTAGCTATGTAAATAACTCCAAATAAATTAGGAGGAAGAGCATGAACTATATAACTATAAGGTGAAGGATAAAGATTTAAGGAATTGTAAGAGAAGTTTTGCAGATTTTTTTGAAGAGAAGCTGTTAAAAAACAAGAGAACTTTAGCTTATTATATATGCTAAAGTTCTCTTGTTTTTTAGGATTAAAATGTTTAGGAGAAGTGGATATGTAAAAATGCATAATTGACGAAAAAATTACGTGTTATCATTATATATTGTTTTATATATGTTGATTGTATAAAATTACACAAGTGTTCTATTACATAAAGGAGGCTTATTATGCAAAATATATTTAGCTGGGTTAAAAGTATGAGTATCAAGAAAAAATTAATCATTTCATTTTTTATTATTTTAACTATACCAGGACTTATTATCGGTGGTGTTTCATATCAAACTGCCAAAACAAATTTTGAACAACAAATTACAGGTAAAGCAAAGGAGAATATTTCAGTTTTAAATACTGTTATTTCTCAAAATATAGAGGAGAAATTTGTTGATGCGGCGTACTTTGCAGACATTTTAACAGAGGATACATATCCAAACGGACAAGAAGAAATAGTAAGAACGAAGTTAGCGCAATATATAAAACTTCATCCAGAAGTAGAAGGTATTTATATTGGAACACAGGCAGGAAAGTTTATAAGAGAACCATTTATCCAAATGGCTGATGGCTATAACCCAACAGATAGATCTTGGTATAAAGAAGCGCATGAAAATAAAGGAAAGGTAATTGTTACTGCACCATATCAATCAGCATCTACTAAAAATATGGTAGTGACAATTGCTAAAGAAGTAAAAGATGGTAAAGGTGTTATAGGAATTAACTTAAATTTAGATAACATCTTAAAAATTTCCAAAATGATTAACATTGGTGAAAAAGGTTATGCAGTTATTTTAGATCAAAATAAGCAAATTGTTAGTCATCCGTCTAGAAAACCAGGTGCAAAAGTTACTGATCCGTGGATTAAACCAATTTATGAAGAAAAACAAGGAAACGTGTCTTATACAGAACAAGGTGATAAAAAGAATTTAATCTTTGAAACAAATGAGAAAACAGGATGGAAAGTAGTTGGAGTTATGTTCGACGAAGAAATTACCCAAGCTGCGAATCCAGTGTTTTATAAGACTTTGATTGTCATTGCTATCGCTATTGTATTTGGTAGTGTACTAATTTATTTCATTACAAAGTCTATTACAAGACCATTAAGAAAAATAGCTGACTCGGCACATAAAATTAGTAAAGGAGATTTGACAGAGAAAATTACAATCCATTCCAAGGATGATATAGGGAAATTAGGGAATTCATTTAATGAAATGTCTGCCTCTTTACAAGATGTGATTACTCAAATTAGTTTTTCAGCAGAACATGTCGCTGCATCGGCTGAAGAGTTAACAGCGAGCGTACAGCAAGCAAATGATGCGACAGATCAAATTACAATTGCAATGGAACAAGTATCAGGTGGGGCTGAATCACAAAGTCAAGGTGTTGAAGAAGGTGCGGCTACATTACAACAGGTAAATACAGCAATTCAAGATGTAACTGGAAGCGCGGAATCAATTTCTATCTCCTCATTACATGCGAGAGAAAGAGCTGAAGAAGGGGAAGAATTGGTTGAACAAACAGCAAAACAAATGCAGTCTATTTCTAAATCGGTATCCGAGTCAGATGCTATTATTAAACTTCTTGATGAGAAATCAAAGCAGGTAGGAGCTATTTCTGAAGCAATTCAAAATATTGCTACTCAAACGAACTTATTAGCTTTAAATGCGGCTATTGAGGCGGCAAGAGCAGGTGAGCAGGGAAGAGGATTTGCTATTGTAGCTGATGAAGTTAGAAAATTAGCAGAGCAATCAGGAGAATCATCTGGAGAGATTGCAAATTTAATTGCAGAAATTAAGGCTGATATTGAACATACTGTTAAGGCAATGGATAATGTGAGTGGGGAAGTTCAACAAGGCTTAGATGTTGTAACAAAAACGAAAGTAAGTTTTACAGAAATTTTAAGTTCTACTACTCATATTGTTTCTCAAGTTAATCAAATGGTAGAAACAACGAAGAGAATCGCTGGAGATGCAAATGAAGCGACAAACGCTATTGATGAAATTGCAGCGGCTGCAGAAGAAAATACAGCTAGTATGCAAAGTGTTGCAGCTTCAACAGAAGAACAAGTAAATTCGATGGAAGAAATTAGTTCGGCTTCGCAAAACTTAGCTGAGATGGCCGAAGAACTACAAGCAATGACTAGTAAATTTAAAGTATAATAACAGCAAATAAGTAAGGTGGAAATAATATCACCTTACTTATTTTTCTATTCAGTAATTAGGGGAGTCATTAACGGGATGAAAAAAAGAAAAAGACTATGGAATTTATGGAAAACGATTACATTGTTAGTTTGTACAGTTGTAATTTTTTCTTTACTTGTGACAGATATATTAATTAGTCATAATGTAGAACGGACAACGGAGGAAAGCCAAGCAGAGAAAGCGAAAACAATTGCACACATTGTGGCGAATGATTCAGTTGTAATCAATGGTTTGATTGGGAAAGCAGATACTTCAGCAATCCAAACGTATACAAATAGGATATTAAAAAATACAGGTGTTCAATTTATTGTAGTTATGGATATGGATGGAATAAGAAAATCTCATCCAAATCCTCAAAAAATAGGTCATCATTTTATTGGGGGAGATGAAGGACCTGCATTGAAAGGGAAGGAACATGTATCGCTAGCAGAAGGAACTTTAGGTATTTCAATGCGAGTGTTTGTACCAATATTTTCTGAAACAGGTGAACAGCTTGGAGCAGTAGCTGTCGGTATTTCAGCAGATAATGTAAAAGAAAGAGTTAAGCAAAGTAGACATATTATTTATATTGGTGTCGGAGTTGGAGTATTAGTTGGGATTATAGGAGCAATATTGCTAGCTAGACATATAAAGAAAAGTTTATTTGGTCTTGAGCCGCATAGGATAGCAAAAATTCTTGAAGAAAGAAATACGATGTTGCTTTCGGTGAAAGAAGGTATTATTGCTGTAGATAAAGAGGCGAATGTAACTTTAATAAATAATGAGGCAAAACGATTATTTAAGAAAAGTGGACTTGAAGAAGACTTTATTGGTAAAGATGTTGAATTGTATATGCCAAATTCACGTATAAAAGAAGTGTTGCAAACAGGCGAGGTACAATTAAACGAAGAACAAAATATTTACGGAATTACGATTGTCACAAATCGTGTTCCTTTATATGTAAAAGGAGAAATAGTTGGCGCGATCGCAACATTTCGTGATAAAACAGAAATTAGAAAATTAGCAGAAGAACTAACTGGTATTAGGCTATATGCGGAAGCGTTACGGGCACAATCTCATGAATTTATGAATAAAATGCATGTCGTATTAGGGCTAACACATATGAAACAGTATGAAGAATTGCAGAAATATGTAAGTAGTATGGTATCAGAGCATCAATATGAAATTGGCGGGGTTATGAAAAGAATAAAAAGTCCAGTATTTGCTGGTTTTTTACTAGGTAAACTTAGCTATGCTAGAGAGAAAAATATAAAGTTAGTTATAAAAGAGGATTCTTACTTACCAGAAATATATGATGAACGTATCATTCATGAACTGATTACCATTGTCGGAAATTTAATTAATAATGCATTAGACGCAGTGACGAATTGTGAGAAGAAGCAGGTTGAAGTTGGAATACAATATGGGGATACATTAATAATTACAGTACAAGATACGGGGAAAGGCATACAAGAAGATAAAATTGATGCATTATTTATAAAAGGTTATTCTACAAAGGGTGATAATCGGGGGTATGGTTTGCATCTTGTAAAGGAAAGCATACAGCGAATAGATGGGGAAATTTATGTTCATTCATCGTTAGGAACCGGAACGACAATAACGATTGAAATACCTAAAAGTAGGGATGAGAGATAAGATGATCAAAGTTTTGATTGTAGAAGATGATCCGATGGTTGCGATGTTAAATAAGCATTATTTAGAGCAAGTGGGAGGGTTTGAACTTGTCCATGTAGTTAACTCAGTTAAAGAAGCGATAGAAGTGATAGAGAGGTCACGAGTAGACTTCATATTACTTGATATTTTTATGCCTGAGGAGACTGGATTTGAGCTTTTAATGTATATTCGAAATCAAGAAAAAGAAATTGATATTATGATGATTTCAGCTGTACATGATATGGGAAGTATTAAAAAAGCATTACAATATGGAGTTGTAGACTATCTAATTAAACCATTTACATTTGAACGCTTTAAGGAAGCATTAACGGTGTATCGAGAAAAATTTACTTTCATGAAAGAACAACAAAAAATTAGTCAATCGGAATTAGATTCGTTAATTTTACAAAAAGAAAAAAGAGAGTCCTTTGACTATAAAGAGCTTCCGAAAGGATTAACAAAGCAAACATTGCAACTCATTTGGCAGAAAATCGAATCGCTTAATGGACAAGCATTTACAACTGATGAAATGGCGCAATTAGTAGGGGTTTCGAGAGTTTCTATTCGAAAGTATGTAATGTTTTTGACTGAAATCGGAGTATTAGAGAATGAAATGGTGTATCAAAATGTGGGAAGACCGGTGAGTAAATTAAGGTGTATTGACCGGAATAAAATAGACTTTTACGTATAAGCGGCTTATTATAAGTCGCTTATACTTTTTTTAATTACAAAACCAATTACAAAACTTACAAAAACTATTTTTACTATTGAAAGCGTTTTAATATTGTTATTAAGAAAACAAGGGGGTGCCATATGGGAATTCAAAAAAATGTGGAAGCGGTATCATTTTCTGAAGGCAATGAATTGAAAAATGAATCTTTCGCTTCTAAAATTATGAACGTTAAAATCGGTGTTATACCTTTACCGTTATATGTAGTATTGGCTGCTATTATTTATGGAGCATCTGTATATAATAAATTACCAGCAGATATGATTGGTGGTTTTGCAGTTATTATGATCATGGGTATTTTCTTAGGTGACATTGGGATGAGAATTCCAATATTAAAAAATATCGGTGGTCCAGCAATTCTCTCATTATTTATTCCATCGTTACTTGTATTTTTTAACTGGATGAATCCAGCTTCAATGGAAGCTGCGACTATGTTAATGAAAAAATCGAACTTTTTATATTTATATATTTCTTGTTTAGTAGTTGGAAGTATTTTAGGAATGAACCGTAAAGTATTAGTACAAGGTTTCGTTCGTATGTTTATTCCTTTAGTAGTAGGGACGTTAGCTTCTGTAGCAGTAGGCTTATTAGTCGGTTCACTATTTGGATTTGAAATGAAGCAGACATTCTTCTTTATCATCGTACCAATTGTGAGTGGTGGTATCGGGGAAGGAATTTTACCATTGTCGCTAGCTTATAGTGATATTTTAAATGAATCATCAGCAACATTTGTATCACAGCTTATTCCGGCAGCTATTATTGGAAATATGTTTGCAATCGTGAGTGCAGGGTATATGAAGCGTTTAGGTGAGAAGAAACCGGAGCTTAGTGGGAATGGTGTATTAGTAAAAACAGACAATCAAGCAGATTTATTAAAGGAGCAAAATACAGAAAAACCAATTGATTTCTCATTAATGGGAGCAGGATTATTGATTGCATGTACATTCTTTATTTTCGGAGGATTCGCTTCTAAGTTTATCGGTATTCCAGGAGCAATCATTATGATTTTTTCAGCGGCAATTGTGAAGTACTTTAATCTAATGCCAGCAAAAATGGAGCAAGGAGCATTCCATTTATATAAATTCATTTCAAAGAATTTAACATGGCCATTAATGGTCGGTTTAGGATTGCTATATATTCCTTTAAAAGACGTAGCAGCAGTTCTTTCGGTAGGATATGTTGTTGTGTGCGCATCGGTTGTTCTTACAATGGTAGCGTCAGGTTTTCTTGTAGGGAAAGTGATGAAAATGTATCCAGTTGAATCAGCGATTGTAACTGGATGTCATAGTGGTTTAGGTGGAACTGGAGATGTTGCTATTTTATCAGCTTCAAATCGTATGGAATTAATGCCGTTCGCACAAATTTCAACGCGTTTAGGCGGGGCAGCAATGGTCGTAACAGCGACAATTTTATTAAAAATGTTTTCATGATCAAACAAGCTAGCTATATTCATATAGCTAGCTTGTCAAATTAAGGGGAGATTATAAGTATGTTAGAAAAACAAATTAATGAAAGATCATTGTTATTGCATAAAGAATTAGTAGGGAAAATTGAAATTACAAGTAAAGTAGAAGTGAATACAGCGGACGATTTAAGTTTGACTTATACACCGGGGGTAGCAGAGTCTTGTAAAGCAATTGCGGCAGATGAGGAAACAGCTTATGACTATACAGCACGTGGTAATATGGTTGCAGTTGTTTCAGATGGAACTGCAGTACTTGGTTTAGGGAACATTGGACCGAAAGCAGCTATGCCTGTTATGGAAGGGAAAAGTATTTTATTTAAGAATTTTGCGAATGTAGATGCTTTCCCGCTATGTTTAGGTACGACTGATGTGGATGAAATCGTTACCCTTGTGAAAAATCTAGAGCCTACATTTGCAGGAATTAATTTAGAAGATATTGCAGCACCACGTTGCTTTGAAATTGAAAGACGATTAAAAGAAGAAACGAATATTCCTGTATTTCATGATGATCAGCATGGGACGGCTATTGTCGTTTTAGCAGCTGTTATTAATGCACTAAAAGTTGTAAGTAAACAAATGAATGATGTGAAAATTGTTATTAACGGTGCGGGCTCGGCAGGAATTGCAATTGGAAAATTGTTATTAAAAGCTGGTGCAAAGCACATTACGTTAGTTAGCTTAGAAGGTATTGTTTGTGAAGGTGAAACATGGATGAATGGAGCACAAATCGAAGTTTCAAAGAAGACAAATCGAGAATACGTACGTGGAACATTAAAAGAAGCAATTCATCAGGCTGATATTTTCATTGGTGTATCGGCGCCTAACGTATTAACGAAAGAACTTGTACAGACGATGAATGAGAAAGCGATTGTGTTTGCAATGGCGAATCCAATTCCAGAAATATTCCCAGAAGATGCATTAGAAGCTGGAGCTGCTGTAGTTGGAACTGGTCGTTCTGATTATTCAAATCAAGTAAATAATGTATTAGCGTTCCCTGGTATATTCCGTGGTGCATTAGACGTACGCGCGACTGATATTACAGAAGAGATGAAATTAGCAGCAGCATATGGGATCGCTAACATAATTACGGACGAAGAGCGTAATGCGAATTATGTAATTCCAAATCCATTAGATAAAAGAGTTGTTCCAAGTGTTGCAGAAGTAGTAGCGAAAGCAGCCATTGATTCAGGTGTGGCACAGATTACGAAAATGCCAAGTTATAAATAGTCAAAAGCAGCGCCTTAAAAAGGCACTGCTTTTTTTGAGATAAGAAATCAAAATAATGAAGAAGTGTAAATTTATTCAAGCTCCTTTCATTATTTATTTAACTCCATTGCAACTTGTTTACCATTTATTAAAACCTCAGTTACTGCTACGATCACTTCTATCATTTTTTTCATCTCTCATCTCTCCTCGCGTCATTTCTTACTTTAAGTATATGAGAAGAGAGATAATCCACCTATCGAAGTACGTGACGTAGAAATTACATTGTTGTAAGAAAGTGTTTCAGTTTTGTCACTTTATTCGGCATTGATTACAAATTGATCATAATATCTTTCATTCACATATATGTTTAATACCCATAATCCAGATGAAGGTAGTGACATTACGAGAGGGAGTTCCTTTACGGTTGTATCGACTGTATTTGAAGTAGTCCAAGTTTGTTTGGAGGTTTCTTTTTGAAAGAGTACTGGTGTTGGAGTTGTAGTTCCTTGTTTTAACGCGATAATAGATAGTTTTCCAGTTGGCATTTCAGGATCCAGGAAGAACCACATTATTTCATTTTGCTCATTTGCGATAATAGAGCTATCAGCCATTGCAATTTTTCTTTCAATGCCTTTTAACGGTATTTTTCCTTCTACGAATGATGGTGCTTCTTCCCAATTTACATCTTTTAAGACACTAAGGTGAAAAAAGGAAGGTGCGTTAATTTGAGAGGATGCCGTTTCTATTACTTCTTTTTTAGGTGCTGTTGAATCGGGTTGCGATTGCGCGCAGCCAGTAATGAGGAAGGAGAAAAGTAGCATAGTTCCGATTTTTTTCATGGTGCCACACTCCTAATTTTTATTGTTAGTGTAATTGTATTTGCTAGAAGACGAGACAATTCCTTTAAATCATAAAAAGAGGTCGTAAGTTTTGTACGACCTCTTTTGACATTTTCTATCCCAATTGGTGAGGGCTAATAATCAGTGGGGGATGGAACCCCTCACTGATTAAAGTTTCACTTTATATTTGTTCAGTTGAAATGGTTGGTTCTCTCTCTTTTTGAGGCATTGTTAAGAAAATAACAGAAAGGACGATACATACTCCGCCTAATAATTGATATGCTCCAAAAGATTCATTAAGCCAAGCGATTGAAACGATGGCAGCTACAAGTGGTTCAATGCTAGATAAAATACTTGTTTCTGTTGCTGCTAAATATTTAAGACTCCCGATATAAAGAAGGAAAGAAAGAGTGCCACTTATAATGATAAGAATAAGCATAGAAAAAGTTTGAAGTGTGAAAGTTTGCGAAATCTGATTCCATCCAAAAGAACGATTACAAATAAGCAGTGCAATCCCTCCAATTAACATCCCCCAGCCAATTACTATAGTTGTTCCGCATTCTTTAATAAGGGAAGCCGGATGAAGGGTATAAAACGCAAAACCAATCGCTGTTAATAGGCCGAAAGTAATAGCTGCTTTAGATAAAACAATATTTTCGATTGAGCCATTTGTAATAATAAAGTATGTTCCTGTTAGCGCAGTTATAATTGCGAGTATTTGCATAGAAGCAGGGAATTTCTTTTGCTCAAACGCAACGTAAATGGTAATAAGAACAGGGCCTAGAAATTGAAATAGCGTTGCCGTTACGGCATTACTAATATGAACTGTTTCGATAAAAGCGTACTGCGCACCAAGCATGCCAAGAATAGAGAAAATAATAAGCTGTATAGAATGTCTAGGGTGTCTCCAAATTTGAAATATGTTTTGTTTCTTTATTAGTAAGAAAGACAAAATAAATACTCCTGCAAGCAACAAGCGAATTGTTAAAAAATCAATTGATGATACGTTCGTATGTTGAAATAGCCATTGAATCATCGGTCCAGATAATCCCCATAATGTGGCTCCTGTAATAATCATAATGAGTCCGATACGTCTACTTTTGTTCATGATCATGCATCTCCTCTTTAGTATTTGATTTTTTATGTGTGACATGATAAAAGGAATTATATATAAAATCTGGTACTGTAAAAAGTATCAGATTTTAGTTTTATTAAGGGGTCAGATATTATGTTAGAATTAACGCCTAATTTAAATATGAATAGTAAGAAGGCATTGTATGTGCAGTTGTATGAGTATATAAAAAAAGAAATTAAAGATGGAACGATTCTATCTTTTACGAAATTACCGGCTAAGAGGAAGCTAGCAACATATTTACAAGTAAGTAAAAATACAGTAGAGGCAGCTTATGAGCAACTTCTTGCCGAAGGATATATTGAGTCGATTTCTAGAAAAGGTTATTTTGTATGTGAAATCGAGCAAATGATTCATGCGGAAGGTAGCGAAGAGGTAATAGGGGAAATACCTTTTCAAGAGCAGGTGTATAAATTTGACTTCACTCAAACGGGTGTGGATACTAGCACTTTTCCGTTTCATGTATATCGAAAAATTACGAACGAGGTATGGCAATTTGAAAATAAAGATTTACTTTTTATTGGACATCCGCAAGGGGAGGTAAGTTTACGAGAAGCAATCGCGAGCTATTTGTATGAATCTAGAGGTGTGCGATGTTCGGCTAGTCAAATTGTAATCGGAGCTGGTACGCAAATATTAGTGAAGTTGTTATTTCAATTGTTAAAAGGAAGTGGTTATGCAGTTGAAAATCCAGGCTACCACCGAAAGATGGTTGTTTTTGAACAGGGTGAACAAAATGTTCAAATGTTATCTTTAGATAAAGATGGTATTTGTATTTCAGAGTTAGAAAATAGTTCAGCTAATATTGTGTTTGTTACACCTTCTCATCAGTTTCCATATGGGATGATTATGCCTATCACGAGAAGAATGCAGCTTTTGCAATGGGCGAAAAAAGAAGAAGGAAGATATATTATTGAAGATGATTATGATAGTGAATTTCGCTATTCAGGAAAGCCAATTCCGGCGCTGCAAGGTTTAGATAGAGATGGGAAAGTTATTTATATGGGGACGCTGTCTAAAGCGCTATTGCCATCATTACGGATGAGTTACATGGTGTTACCAAAATCCCTTATTAAGCAGTATCAAGAGCAATATTTATTTTACACACAAAGCGTTTCAAGAATGGATCAAGAGATCATTAGGAAATTTTTAAATGACGGGCATTGGGAAAAACATATTCATAAAATGCGTGTTGTGTACCGAAAGAAGAGAGACCGTCTTGTTTCGGTATTAGAAAAATATTTTTCTAATCGCATTGAAGTAATAGGGGAAGATTCCGGCCTACATATTTTATTAAAAGTGCATAATGGGATGGAAGAGAAAGAATTAATGGAAGCTGCAGCTGAAAGGAGTATTAAAGTGTATCCTGCTTCGATATATTATAAGGAAGGGACTTCTCCCAAAAGTACAGTATTGCTTGGATTTGCGACTTTATTAGAGGAAGAAATTGAAGAGGCCATTCAATTATTATATACAGCATGGTTTACAAGAAAGTAAAAAAACATCCTCATAAATGGAGGATGTTTTTTTATTATTTTTCTTCATCTAGGAAAAGAACCATATGCTCTTCATCCCAATATTGTCCGTTATATTTTAATGAACGTTCTTGCACACCAAATGTCTTAAAGCCTAATGACTCATAAAGTTTTTTTGCACCATCGTTTCCGACAACAACATCAAGCATAACTTGCTCTACTTCTAAAGATTTAGCAAGCTCAAGACATTCTTTAATAAGTGCTTTTCCCGCTCCAAGTCCGCGTGCTTTTGGAGACACGTATACTGAACCGATTTTTGCTTTATGTTCTTGTTTTACATATGGTTTCGTTTCCAGTGTTGCAACTCCGATTAAAGTGCCATCTTTAAATGCACCTAGCGTATAGTTCTCATCTTGTGCTAATTTTTGGGCTTTATATTCAATAGCACACTCTTTATTAATAATATCTTCATAAGAAGAGCTGAAAGCTTCCGGATTTTGTTTTAATCCTTCTACTCGAAGTTCTAAGTAAATTTCTGCTTCGTCTTTTGTTAATACATGGATATCCAATTGTATCACCCTCCAAATCTTTGACAGTTATACCTATATTTTATATTGAAATAAGAATAATTTCAAAAGCTTAGCTTATATGAGCTGGTTTTATAAATAAAATAGCACCAGTAGTGTTGACTACTACTGGTGATTTCACGCATATATTATTCAAATGGTAATTCAATTATAAATTCTGTTCCGACTTCTACTTCACTTTTAACTTCAATAGAACCATTATGAAGTTCTACAATTTCTTTTGCAACAGCCAGTCCGATACCTTTTCCACCTGTAGCTCGTGTTCTAGATTTATCGACACGATAAAAGCGATCGAAAATGTGTGGGATATCTTCTTCAGGAATACCTTCACCTTCATCTTGTATACTTATTGTAAAAGTATTCGCACTGGCTGCTAGTACACGTATTGTTATAGAAGTGTTTTCTAGCGAATGTTGATAAGCATTATGCAATAAATTTAACATCACTTGTTCCATACGCCTTTCATCTATACAAACTTCTAAATCATTTTTACAGTATACATGAATTTGCATTTGTTTGTTCGTTAATGTTGTTTTTGTTTTTTCAACCATGCGTTCTAAAAATGGCCTCAGGAGCATTTTTTGTTTTTTAATAACGAATTGATGTTGCTCTAATTGTACGAGCATAAATAAATCTTGTACGAGATCAGTTACACTATCCGTTTCGTCTTCAATGATTTGTAAGTATTCTTCACGTTCTTCTTTCGTTAGAGAATCTCTTTTTGCTACCTTTGCATAACCTTTCATATAGGTTAATGGAGTTAGTAATTCATGGGCTACACTAGCGAGAAATTCGTTTCGTTCTTTTTTCATATACGTAAGTTCACTAGATAAATCTTCAATCGTTTTTGCTAAGCTTCCAAGTTCATCATTTCGTTTAATTCCTAATTGAATCGGCTTATTTAATTTCGACATTTTTTCTGTCGCCCGCTTCATTTTTATAAGCGGTTCTGTAATAACACGAGAAAAAACAAAGACAGAAATAGTTGTTAAAATAAGTGTTAAAATACTCACGATAATGAATTGATCCATGAGTTTAAGTAGCATATTTTCTAAGAAGGATGTTTTTAATAACATATGTAAGTTACCTTGAAATCCATTTATTTCAAGTGGGCTTACTGTTGAGATGAATTTCGATTTTTTCCAGTTTTTTTCTACAATCAACCCACTTTTAGGAATAGTTTCCGTTTTACAAGTAAGTTGTTTTTGCATTTCTTTCGTTACGGGTTCTGAGGTGGAAATGATTTTGCCGTTATTGTCAGTTATAATGATAGTGATATCGGTATTAGCAATTAATTCTGATCCAATTAATTCTTCAGCTGCATGCTCGATAGTGAACTCTTGATACCAAGGGCGTTTAGGACGTTCGGTGTTTGGAGTTTGTTTAGAATGTTCATTCCATTTTGCTCGGTTTACAATTTTGTCACGATACCGATTGCCTTTCTCTAATAGAGCAACGGTTTCCTCTTCAACCCGCATTTTTGAAAGACTTTTATAAAAAGATACGAAAGCAATTGTCTCAATACATAAAGCTAATATTAAAAAGTATGTCCCAACTTTAAGGGAAAGTTTGCTCATTTTCTCACCATACCTTATTTCATATAGAGTGAAACTTTAATCAGTGGGGTTTTATCCATCCCCACTGATTAAAGTAATTATTCACTTTTCCATTTATATCCGACTTTATAGACGGTTTCTAAGTAATCTTCAACTGGAAATTCTTTTTTGCGTAATTTATCACGGATATTACGAATATGTGAATCGATAGTTCTGTATTCGATGTCTGTTTGATATCCCCAAATTTTTTCAATTAAATCATCACGGCTGTAAGCACGGTTTGTATTTTGTAAAAAGAGTCCAAGTAACGAGAATTCAATAGGAGTTAGTGAGATTCTTTCACCATAAACTGTAACAGTATGTTTCGTTTTATCCCACTCAATACCATTGAAGCTAACAAATCCGTCTTTCTTCGTACGGCGTAATATGGCCTCAATTCGTGCGACTAATACATGCTCATCAAATGGTTTTGTAATATAGTCATCTGCTCCCATGGTCAGGCCTTTGACCATATCATAATTTTGGTTGCGAGCTGTTAGCATAATAATTGGAACGTTGGAAATTTGACGGATTTGATAGCAAGTATCCCACCCATCCATATTCGGCATCATAACATCTAATAAAATAATATCGAAGTCCTTTTGTTCGATTAATTCTAGCGCTTCAAGGCCAGAAGTAGCTTTCATACAAAAATAGCCACGAGGGCTTAAGAACAGATCTAACAATCGTAACATACGTTCTTCATCGTCTACTAATAAAATTTTCACCATAATCTTGTGCACCCCAAACTATTCATTCTACTTGTATAGTTTACATGAAAATAATAAAAAACTCTTTTTATGTGATTGAATGGATGGCTGATTTTTTCAATCAGGGCAATTGACATAAAAAATGCACTAGTTTTGCACAACTATTTTTTATAATAGAAAACGTAGCGACACAAATACCCTATGTTGCGACATAACGTCATGTCATTTTATTTATAAAATGACAATTCCATTCTATTGTGTATGTGAGATAGAGAGGGTTTTCGTATTCACCTCGCATCGGATAAGAAAAATTTCCTATCTCACACTTTTTTTAAAAGGGGATTGTACACATGAGTAAAAAAGTAGAGCATTTACAAAAAGAAAAGCAAGATCGTAATGCGGTTGTAATGTGTGTTGCGGTATCTATGCTTATTATGATAAGTTGTGTAAATAAATTTTTCGGGATTTTATAATAGAAAAAAAGCTTATTGCTTCTTAAGAAGCAATAAGCTTTTTTAATGTGTTCTATATAATAAACCAGGGTAGAATTGCCAGTCCAGAAGTTACAATTGCTGTAGCAAATATTAAAAAGATAGCTTGTTTGTTTTGTTTCATGTTACATTCTCCTCTACATATCAATTGCATGCTATACGTTCATTTAATAATTAGCGGGAGACGGATCCTCCTCGCTGAGTGAAGTTTCACTTTATATTTTTAGTATAACGAATGGAAAGGATTGGAACGATCGATAAAGGTGACATGAAGATTACATTGTTGTAATGAAAAAAGCATCTTAATTAATAAGAAGATGCTTTTGAAAAATTATATTAAAATGTTAATTATTTAAGAATAAAACCATATGCTCTTCGTCCCAATATTGGCCATTATGTTTTAAGGACCGTTCTTGCACACCGTAAGTTTGGAAGCCGAGGGACTCATATAATTTTTTTGCAGCAGTGTTATCAGCGACAACATCAAGCATAAGCTGTTCTACATGTAATTTATCGGCATTTTCAATAATCGCTTTAATTAAAGCTCGTCCTGCACCGAGGCCACGCGCTTTTGGAGAAACAAAAACTGAGCCGATTTTTGCCTTATGCTCTTGCTTAATAAATGGCTTTGTTTCTAGAGTAGCAATACCGATTAAATCATTATCTTTGAAGACACCTAGAGTATACTTATCCGGATTGCTTAATCGCTTTGCCATAGCAGCGACAGGGTTTTCCTGTTTAAGAACATCTTCATAAGAAGAGCTAAAAGCCTCAGGGTTTTTCATTAAACCTTCCATACACACTTTCAAATAAATTTCTGCATCCTCTGTTGTTAATAAGCGAATTTCCATAGTTGTAACCTCCTAGATTGATTCAGATTTAATTCATTAACTTTGCAAGATTAAGTTTAGTTAAATGTATTCTGTGACTATTCTTTCTTAATTTGTAAAAGAATGAAAAGATTATGCTACTATGTTTTCATTTTATTTATCCCGCTATTTGTGGGCAGTAAAACCCCTACCTTAAAATTCGGCTGGAGCAAAGAAGTTAGGTGGGAGCCCTGCTGCCCGTAAAAGCCCGATTGGTGAAGGCTAATAATCAGTGGGGGATGAACACCCCCCACTGATTATAGTTTCACTTTATGTAATGAAATTATATATTAACTTCATTAACTATTCAAGGTTTTAATATGTTACATTTTTATAACTAAAATTCCCGCTTTGTAAAGGAGTCATTTTTATCCAAATATTCGTGGGAGTCGGATTGCCCGTAAAAGCCCGATTGGTTGGGCTAATAATCAGTGAGGAGGGAAAAATCCTCCACTGATTAAATTTTCACTTTTTTTTACGTATTCAATCGTTTATTTTGTAGCCATCGATTCGTTCCGGATGTGTATAAATATTGCAAGATCCATTTCGAATAAATCCTACTATGGTAATACCTAAATCGTGGGCGAGTTGCAGAGCTAGTTTAGTTGGAGCTGATTTAGATAGAACAATTTCGCAACCTATTTTTGAAACCTTTAACAAAATTTCAGATGAGATGCGTCCGCTAAACGCAATGATTTTCCCTTGAACAGAGATATTGTTTCGTAAACAATGACCGTATATTTTATCTAGCGCATTATGTCTTCCGATATCCATTCTTGATAAAAGAATGTTATTTCGATCACATAAAGCGGTATTATGCACACCACCCGTTTGGCGAAATGTAGTTGAAGATTGTTGTAAGGAAGTCATTAGGTGAAAACATTCTTCCGGAGTAATAGTTATATGTATATCATGTAACTTTTTTGCTTTTGCTGCATCGTTGACGAAAACAAAACCTTGTCTACTTTTCCCGCAACAAGAAGTTACGTACCGTTTATTATATAAAGTTTGATAGAGCGGATTAATTTTTGATGATTTTACATGGACAATTCCGTTTTCTTTTTGGATCCATAATTCTTCAATATCTTTATAAGAAGAAATAATTCCTTCAGAAATTAAAAAACCGGTTACCATATCTTCAATGTAATTAGGAGTGCATACAACTGTTACGTATTCTTCGCTATTTAATTTAATTGTAATAGGAGATTCCGTAACAACCTCATCGGTTTGTTTTGAAAATGTACCAGATTGATAACGTACAATTGTATATGTTTCTTGAATAGGCCCCATATTAAATTCCCCTTTATATGTATTTTTCTCCATATTTATCATAAAACATCGAAAAAACAAAAGCATCTACTAACAAGAAGATGGCAGATTATTTTGGTTATTATTGTATATGTACGATATAATAGATTTGTAGAATAGCGACATTTTCAAGCTTTCGTAGTTATACCTTATAACATCTAGAATCGACTTCCAAAGGAAAGTATTTCAACAGGGCGCTTCAAAAATATGTACAACACAATTATGAAAACGGATTCATAGTTGTGTTGTACAGTTAGTTGTAAGGAGAGGGGAAACTATGACAGAACAGACAGTCCGTGTAACCGTTGATGGTAAAGAATTTTTCGTATCAGGTGAAAAGACGATACTCCAATTGTTTAACGAAAGTAATTTAGAACATCCTCAAATTTGTCATGTACCAGAGGTAGATCCTATTCAAACTTGTGATACATGTATTGTAGAAGTGAATGGAAGTTTACTACGTGCCTGTTCGACGAAGTTGGAAGATGGCATGCATATTGAGAGGCAATCGGAACGTGCAAAGGAAGCACAAACTGAAGCGATGGATCGAATATTAGAGAATCATTTATTGTATTGTACAGTATGTGATAACAATAATGGTAACTGTAAAGTCCATAATACAGTACATATGATGGAGATTGAAGAACAGAAATATCCATATGAACCGAAAGTAAGTGCATGCGAAGTGGATACGTCGCATCCATTCTATCGATACGATCCAAATCAATGTATTGCTTGTGGGCAGTGTGTAGAAGTATGCCAAAATTTACAAGTAAATGAAACTTTATCGATTGATTGGAGTTTAGACCGTCCACGTGTTATTTGGGACAATGGTGTGAGTATAAATGACTCGTCTTGTGTTAGCTGTGGGCAATGTGTAACAGTTTGTCCTTGTAATGCATTAATGGAAAAAACGATGCTAGGAGAAGCTGGATTTATGACTGGTTTAAAACCAGATGTGCTAAATCCAATGATTGATTTTGTAAAAGATGTAGAGCCTGGATATAGCAGTATTTTAGCAGTTTCAGAAGTAGAGTCCGCGATGCGTAAGACGAAAATTAATAAGACAAAAACAGTTTGTACATTTTGTGGTGTAGGTTGTTCATTTGAAGTATGGACGAAAGATCGTCAAATTTTAAAAGTGCAACCTGTTTCAGATGCACCGGTTAATGGTATTTCCACATGTGTAAAAGGAAAATTCGGATGGGACTTTGTGAACAGTGAAGAGCGTATTACAAAGCCGTTAATTCGCCAAGGGGATATGTTTGTTGAGGCTTCATGGGAAGAGGCTCTTGAAGTTGTTGCATCTAATATGCAACATATTAAATCAGAGTATGGTAGCGATGCGTTTGGGTTTATTTCTTCTTCGAAAGTAACAAATGAAGAAAACTATCTTATGCAAAAACTAGCTCGTCAAATATATGGAACAAATAATGTAGATAACTGTTCCCGTTATTGCCAATCTCCAGCAACAGACGGTTTATTTAAAACTGTCGGTATGGGCGGAGATGCTGGAACAGTGAAAGATATTGCTGAGGCAGGTCTTGTTATTATTGTTGGGGCAAATCCAACAGAAGGACATCCTGTACTTGCAACTAGAGTGAAGCGTGCTCATAAATTACATGAACAAAAACTAATTGTCGCAGACCTTCGTAAACATGAAATGGCGGAGCGTGCTGATATATTTGTTCACCCGAGTCAAGGGACGGATTACGTATGGCTTGCTGGGATAACGAAATACATTATCGATCAAGATTGGCACGATAAAAAGTTCATAGCTGAAAATGTAAAGAATTTTGATGAATATAGCAAAATGCTAGAAAAATATACGCTTGATTATACTGTGGGAATTACAGGGGTTTCTAAAGATCAGTTAAAAGAAATGGCTCGTATGGTATATGAAGCAGATGGTACTTGTGTACTTTGGGGAATGGGTGTAACTCAAAATACAGGAGGAAGTACAACGTCAGCAGCAATTTCAAATTTACTTCTCGTTACAGGTAACTACCGTCGTCCTGGTGCCGGTGCGTATCCGTTACGCGGGCATAATAACGTACAAGGTGCTTGTGATATGGCGACATTACCGAACTGGCTTCCGGGTTACCAAGCTGTTTCAGATGATGTGCATCGTGCGAAATTTGAAAAAGCATACGGTACTACCATTCCGAAAGAACCGGGATTAAATAATATCGCAATGTTACTTGCGGCCGAAGAAGGAAAACTGCGTGGTATGTATGTTATGGGAGAAGAAATGGCTTTAGTAGATTCAAATGCCAACCATGTACAACATATTTTAGCGAATTTAGACTTTCTTGTTGTTCAAGATATGTTCTTATCGAAAACAGCTCGTTTCGCCGATGTTATTTTACCAGCAGCACCAAGCTTAGAAAAAGAAGGAACGTTTACGAATACAGAGCGCCGTATTCAAAGATTATACGAAGTATTGAAACCGCTTGGTGATTCAAAACCAGATTGGTGGATTTTACAAAAAGTAGCTCGTGCACTGGGCGGAGACTGGAATTATGGAAGTCCAAGTGAAATTATGGATGAAATTGCATCGCTTGCACCGTTATACTCTCAAGCGACGTACGACCGTCTAGAAGGCTGGAATAGTTTATGTTGGGGTAGCCATGATGGTAGTGATACACCATTATTATATGTAGATGGATTTAACTTCCCAGACAAACTAGCACGTTTATCACTAGATGAATGGGTTCCGCCAGTTATAGCACCAGATGAGTATGATTTACTATTAAATAATGGCCGTATGCTAGAGCATTTCCATGAAGGGAATATGACGAATAAGTCGGCTGGTATTTTATCTAAAGTGTCTGAAGTATTTGTTGAAATTTCACCTGAACTTGCTAAAGAACGCAATGTGAAAGATGGTGGTCTTGTAGAGTTAGCATCACCATTTGGAAAAATCAAAGTACAAGCGCTTGTTACAGATCGTGTAACTGGAAATGAGTTATATTTGCCGATGCATGCGACAGTAAATGAAGAGGCAATCAATATTTTAACAGGAACAGCAACAGACATTTATACGTGTACACCAGCTTATAAACAAACAATGGTGAAACTGCGCGTATTACGTGAAAAAGGAAATCGTCCGTTACCATCTTCAAACCCGAGAGATAAAAAACGTCATCCGCAAAATGGTGTTGAAATCGAGCGAAAGTGGCAAAGAAAACAATACGTATCACTTGTGGACCAGAATTAGGGGGCGGAGATAATGGCAAAAGAGATTACTTTAATTAAAAAGAAGATTGTAACAGAAGAAGAAAAAAAACAGCAAGTAACAGATGAACTGCTAAATGAGCTAGCTGAAAATAGAGAAGCAGTAGAAGAGACGATGCAGCTATTAGCGCAGTTGCAAAAAGCTGGAATTTTAGATGCAGCAATTAGTTTACTTGCCGCAAAAGAAGATGTTTCCAAAATAGCTGTTGAACAATTAAATCGTGAACCAGTAAAAAACGCATTAAACAATATGATGGGGGCAGGAGAGGCATTATCTTCAGTGGACCCAGAAATAACGAAACAAATAACATCTAGTTTAGTCACTGGATTACAATTTGCAACGGATGAGCTGAAAAATGGAAAGAAAACAAAAGTGATGGATTTCTTTAAGGTATTAAAAGATCCAGATATCAACAGGGCGATAACATTTGGTTTTAGTTTCTTAAAAGCATTTGGACAAGGACTAGAGAAAAAATAGAGCGAGTGAAAAAAGTGATGGGATTAGCCATCACTTTTTTCATTATATGTATAAGAGTGTTCATGTTAAGCGGAATATATTATTATTATTAAAAAGATGGATTGAAATTGGAAATGTGGAATCCATCTCAAATATCGTTTTAGAATGTGGAGGAATATATGCAACACCGTAAAAGACTATCTATACCAGGGGTAATGGGACATTCCTTTCAAACAGTTAGATTTGCTTTTTGGAATGTATTAACCTTTCAACTTGCTTATAAATTATTAGCAGCGATTGTATTTGTCCCGCTATTTGGGATCATTTTTAATAAGTTATTGTATTTTGGTGGTTATGCAAATGCGACGAATGATGAATTATTAGCGTTTTTAAAGACACCATACGGCATTTTGGCAATCGTAATTTTATCATTGTTAGCACTGTTTCTTATCTTTACGGAATTTGCGGTGCTTATTATCATTTCGTACTTCGCTCATAAAAGACAAAAGGTGAAATTACGTCCGATTTTATATAAAACCGTAACGTATTTACCTACTCTTTTCACATATTGCTTACCAGGATTTATTTTATATGCTGTCGTATTGTTACCTCTTTTAAATCTTGGATATGAAACGGCATTAATTCCGCAAATTCAAATTCCTAACTTTATTACAGGAGAACTGTTTAAGACAACGATGGGACAAGTTGGTTATTACACGTTCTTTGCTGTAGTTGCGTATTTGAACCTTCGCTGGATTTTTGTTCTACCTATTGTTGTTTTAGAGCAAAAGCCGTTTCGCACAGCAGCACGTAAAAGTGCAACGTTAGTAAAAGAAAGTTTTTTTAAAGTACTATTCTTTTTAGTAGGATTTTTTATTTCAATAGGGATTGTGTACGGTGTATTTTTGGGAATGTATTTATTGTGTCTATGGGGCATGTATGAATTTACAAATCCACAGGGAACATTTGCATTATTAGCGGAATCAACAATGTCTGTATTTTTAACGAGTACATTGTATTTATTTAGTTTTATCGTGACGCCATTTTATATTATGGGAATAACACGATTGTATTTACAAAAGGTTCCGGTTGAAGATGTTTTATTAGAAGAAGGATTAGATTATTCGAAAACAAAAGCAGATAAATGTTTCTTCCAAAAACATCGTTGGAAATTTATTGGTGTATATATTGTAGGAATTATTACCGCCGGAATGGTCGTTGCCTTCATTGTAACGTTTATTTCAAATTCATATAAAGAACCAATTATTATGGCTCATCGTGGTTATATTTCAAAAGGTGTTGAGAATACGAAAGAAGCTGTGCAGGGGGCTATTGATGCCAAAGCAGACTACGCTGAAATTGATGTACTGCAAACAAAAGACGGTGAACTAGCAGTTATACATGATTTGAAGCTAAAACGTCTTGCTAATGCTAATGTACATGTGTCAGATTTAACGATGGAGGAGTTAAGACAGCTTACCCTTAGTCAAGATGGTTTTTCAGGACAAATAAGTACACTTGATGAGATCATTAAGCTGGCAAAAGGAAAAATCAAACTTAATATTGAAGTGAAGCTTCATGGTGGCGAAAAAGATTTCGTAAACAAAGTATTAAAAGTGATTAAAGATAATGAATTTGAGAAGCAATGTGTCATTCAAACGTTACACTATCCGCTTATTAAAGAGTTTAAACGTGTAAATCCAAATATAAAAGTAGGATATATACTGTATGCGAGTAGAGCTAACTTAAAGAATGTGAAGGCTGATTTTTATGTAGCAGAAGAATACATGTTAAATAAGAAATTAGTAAAAGAAGCAAGGAAGTTAAACAAGCCAATTTACGTGTGGACAGTAAATGATATGGAAAGTTTAAAGGCATATTATAAGTTGAACGTGGATGGTATCATTACCGATTACCCTGAAGACGCACGTGAAACAATTAAGATGTTAAAAGAGCAAGAAGATCGTGAAAGTGATATATTTGATAAAATTACTGAAACGACAGAAGATTTACTTTCAAAGTTATTTATGATCCATCCAGCTGCTGGCTAAATGCTAGTAGCTGTTTTTTTTATGAAAAGAATATATTTCTAAAGTATTGTACAAAGTAATAAGTGTATATGTATACGTAACTACTTAGTTTTTTGCATTGTTACATTATTGTCAAATAATAAATAATTGCTATGCGTTTTGAGTGGATATAATGTAAATAGAGTGATAGATAATGCGATGGTACGAATAACCCAATAGAATCAATGTTTATTATATTTACACTATTCTAAATATATAAACTTTTAAAAAATGGTATGTTAGCGTTTTCATAATTTTTAAGTTATGCTAGAATAAGGACATAAGTTATTAATTATTACAAAAAGAAAAAAGAATTCCTTTTTTCTGTTAATTATAAGGGGGCATTTCATTATGCGTATTGGGGTACCAGCAGAAATTAAAAACAACGAAAACCGTGTGGCAATGACACCAGCAGGTGTTGTACATTTAATTCGTAACAATCACGAAGTATTCATTCAAAAGGATGCAGGTGTAGGATCTGGTTTCACAGATGCTCAGTATGTTGAAGCGGGAGCAAAAATTGTTGATACAGCTGAAGAAGCTTGGAACATGGAAATGGTTATGAAAGTTAAGGAACCAGTTGAAAGCGAATACAAACACTTCAGTGAAGGTTTAATCTTATTCACATACTTACACTTAGCTCCAGAACCAGAATTAACAAAAGCGTTAATCGAGAAGAAAGTTGTTGCTATCGCATATGAAACAGTACAATTAGAAAACCGTTCATTACCATTACTTGCACCTATGAGTGAAGTAGCTGGTCGTATGGCTGCACAAATCGGTGCGCAATTCCTTGAGAAAAACAAAGGCGGTAAAGGTATCTTACTTGCAGGTGTTCCAGGAGTTAAACGTGGTAAAGTAACAATTATCGGTGGTGGACAAGCTGGTACAAATGCTGCTAAAATTGCAGTTGGACTAGGTGCGGATGTAACAATCATCGACTTAAGTGCAGAACGTCTTCGTCAATTAGATGACATTTTCGGAAACCAAGTAAAAACTTTAATGTCTAATCCTTACAATATTGCAGAAGCTGTAAAAGAATCTGATCTTGTAATCGGTGCAGTATTAATCCCAGGTGCAAAAGCGCCAAAACTTGTAACAGAAGAAATGATTAAATCAATGGAACCAGGTTCTGTTGTTGTAGATATCGCGATTGACCAAGGTGGTATTTTCGAAACAACTGACCGTATTACAACTCATGATAACCCAACTTATGAAAAACACGGCGTTGTGCATTATGCAGTTGCAAACATGCCAGGTGCGGTTCCGCGTACATCAACTCTTGCATTAACAAACGTAACAGTACCATATGCAGTACAAATTGCTAACAAAGGCTACAAAGAAGCTTGCCTAGGCAACACTGCATTATTAAAAGGTATTAATACATTAGAAGGCTATGTAACATTCGAAGCAGTTGCAGAAGCTCACGGTGTAGAGTACAAAGGTGCTAAAGAATTATTAGAAGCAGAAACAGTATCTTGCTAATAGAAGCATTATACAAAACAAAATCGAACAATATATAAAACAACATGATAAGAGCTAAGAGATAATACCTCTTAGCTCTTCTTGGTAAAAGGGGGCATTCATCGTGGCCAACCTATTTAAAAAGAAATCCGTTACGCAATTGTTAGGGGAAAGTAAAAGTAAAACTTTGACGAAAACGCTAGGGGCATTTGACCTAACAATGCTAGGGATTGGTGCGATAATTGGTACAGGAGTTCTAGTATTAACTGGATTAGTAGCAGCAAGAGATGCTGGTCCAGCAGTTATTTTTTCATTTATGATTGCAGCAATTGTTTGTGGATTTGCAGCTTTATGTTATGCAGAGGTTGCATCTGCACTTCCTGTTTCAGGTAGTGTGTACACATATTCATATGCAACAATTGGTGAGTTTATTGCCCATTTAATGGGATGGACATTGCTATCCGTATATGTCGTAACGACTGCCGCAGTAGCTGGCGGATGGACAGGTTATTTCAATAATTTAGTGAGTGGATTGGGACTTGAAATTCCAAAAGCGTTGTTAACGATTCCATCGCAAGGTGGTATGGTGAACTTACCCGCAGTTATCGTTACGTTGGTGATAACTTGGTTATTATCACGAGGTACAAAAGAAAGTAAGCGTGTGAATAACATAATGGTATTAATTAAAATTGGTATTGTTGTTTTATTCATTGCAGTTGGTGTATTCTACGTGAAACCAGAAAACTGGATACCATTTGCACCGTACGGCTTAAGTGGAGTCTTTGCCGGAGGAGCAGCAGTATTCTTCGCTTTCTTAGGATTTGATGCATTAGCAACTTCTGCTGAAGAAGTGAAAAATCCACAACGTGATTTGCCGATTGGTATTATTGCTTCATTAGTCATTTGTACAATCATTTATGTTGTAGTTTGTCTCGTTATGACAGGTATGGTTTCTTATAAGGAATTAGATGTACCTGAAGCGATGGCCTATGTATTAGAAGTTGTAGGACAAGATAAAGTGGCTGGTGTAATCGCTATTGGAGCTGTAATTGGTATTATGGCTGTAATTTTCGCATACATCTACGCTACGACACGTGTATTCTTCGCTATGAGCCGTGACGGTTTATTGCCAAAATCTTTTGCGAAAATTAACAAGAAGACAGAAGCACCAACATTTTCAGTTTGGTTAACAGGAATTGGTAGTGCTTTAATTGCCGGATTTATCGATTTAAAAGAATTGTCGAATTTAGCGAATATTGGAGCGTTATTAACATTTGCGATGGTTGGTGTAACTGTCATCATTCTTCGTAAAACGCACCCGAAATTACAACGTGGATTTATGGTACCACTTGTACCAATCTTACCGATTATTTCAGTTGCAAGCTGTCTATTCTTAATGGTAAATCTACCGTTAAAAACATGGATATACTTCGGTGTTTGGTTAGCAATCGGAGTGGTTGTATACTTTGTTTATTCGAAAAAACATAGTCATTTAAAAGACGATGGAAGTTCGCAAGATAGTTTAGAAAAAGCTAATTAAAGGGATATAAAGTTAGTAAGCCTTGTGCGTCTAGGGAGCGCGCAAGGCTTTTTCTTTTGGGGAAATAAAGGAGACCAATGTTATGTTGTCGAATTTTTATGTCGGAATATAAGAAGGGGTGGAAAGATGGAGACGAAAGTTGTCGTTGGAGCAGAGAGATATAATAATAACCCAGGTTGGTTACATACAAATGAGGATGAATTAAATTTATTAAAAAGAGAAACGTGGCTTAATAAATTTCAGCCTAATTCTTTATCGGTAATTTTAGCTGAACATGTATGGGAGCATTTATCGTATGAAGAAGGTATAGAAGCAGCTAAAATATGCTTTGAGTTTTTACAAGATGATGGTTATATTCGTTGTGCAGTGCCGGATGCATTTTTCCCCAATGAAGAATATCAGCGTGGTGTACAAGTGGGAGGACCTGGCCCGTTAGATCATCCAGCTGCAAGTCATAAAATTGTACATAACTACAAAACGATTATATCTATGTTTGAAGCAGTAGGTTTTCAAGTAAAGCTTTTAGAATACTGTGATGAGAATGGCCAGTTTCATTATAGTGATTGGAAAGAGAACGGTGGACTTATTTATCGTTCGAAACGCTTTGATCATAGAAATCAGGATGGAAAGTTAGGATTCGCTTCGTTAATTGTGGATGCAGTGAAACTTTAATCAGTGGGGGGCTTCATCCCCCACTGATTATTAGCCCTCACCAATCGGGCTTTTACGGGCAGTTAATCTCCCACCTAACTTCTTTGTTCCAGCTGCATTTTGAGGTGGGAGTCTTACTGCCTGTTAATGCGGGATAAATAAGAAGGGATGCACGGTAGTTTTCGTGCATCCTTTTTGTATGAAGGGCATGATAGATGCGGAGAATATTTATATATTTATTTTGAAATATAAACGAAATGTTTTAAAAAATGTATGAGAATTCATTGACACATATGAATGGACGCTCATATAATAAAGATATAAGACATATGAATAGTTGTTCATATGTTCAAATAAAGAGGTGAGCTGTGATGGCTGAAAATAAAGTAGAAACGCAACAGGAAGCATGTTCTCAAACGGTAATTCACGAGGAAATCGTGGATCAAGTAAAACAAACAATTCCGACTGATGAAAGTTTAAGTAAAGTAGCAGAATTATTTAAAGTATTAGGTGACCGTACACGTACGAGAATATTACATGCATTATTTGAAGCTGAAATGTGTGTTTGTGATTTAGCTTATTTATTAGGAATGACGCAATCTTCAATCTCACATCAGCTTCGTGTATTAAAGCAAGCGAAGCTTGTAAAGAACCGTAAAGAAGGAAAGGTAGTTTATTACTCATTAGCTGATCAACACGTAATTCATATCTTCGAGCAAGCGTTTGAACACGTAAACGAGGAAGAATAAAAAAGCGAGGAGGGAGAACGATGGCAGAAGCATTAGTGAAAAAGAAACTTATGCTAGAAGGTTTAGATTGTGCAAATTGTGCAATGAAAATTGAAAAAGGTGTTGGGAATATAGAAGGGGTAACATCTTGTTCCGTAAACTTTGCAACAAAAACGATGCTTTTAGAAACACCGCAAAATAAAGAAAATCAAGTTGTTACGGAAGCGAAGCAACTTGTTACAAAATTAGAGCCACATATTAAAGTGCAAGAAGAGCAAAAAACAAAATCAGTAAAAGAAGTATTTGTATTAGAAGGCTTAGACTGTGCAAATTGTGCAATGAAGATTGAAAATAAGGTAAAGGAAATGCCAACAGTTTCAGAAGCGACTGTTGATTTCGTATCAAAGAAATTACGAGTAGAAGTTGCAAATAAACGAGAACTTGAATCGACTGTACAAAATATAAAAAATGTTGTTCAAAAGTTAGAGCCTGATGTAAAAGTTGTTCGTGAAGAGGAAAAAGGACACGACCATGATCATGGTGATGGAAATGTGAAAAAGATGATAGGACGATTAGTAGTCGGTGGAATTTTGACAGGAATTGCTGCGTTAGCCGGATTACCGCAAATGATAACAATTCCATTATTCGTCCTTGCTTATTTATTAATAGGTGGAGATATCGTTTGGAGAGCGGTAAGAAACATAACTCGCGGCCAAGTGTTCGATGAAAACTTTTTAATGGCAATTGCAACTTTAGGAGCTTTCGCGATTCAACAATATCCAGAAGCGGTAGCAGTTATGCTATTTTACCAAGTAGGGGAACTGTTCCAAAGTATTGCAGTAAATCGTTCTCGAAAATCAATTACGTCATTAATGGATATTCGTCCTGACTATGCGAATGTGAAAGTTGGAAACGAAACGAAACAAGTATCACCAGAAGATGTGCAAATTGGTGAGTATATTATCGTAAAACCAGGTGAAAAAGTACCGTTAGACGGGAAAGTAGTTGAGGGAACATCAATGATGGATACTTCAGCGTTAACAGGTGAGTCTGTACCGAGGGAAGTAGAAGTTGGTAATGACGTATTAAGTGGTTTTGTAAACCAAAATGGTGTATTAATTGTCGAAGTTACAAAAGAGTTCGGTGAATCCACTGTATCGAAAATTTTAGACCTAGTACAAAATGCAAGTAGCAAAAAAGCGCCAACAGAAAACTTTATTACAAAGTTTGCACGTTATTATACTCCTGTTGTAGTTATAACAGCAGCAATAATGGCATTTATTCCACCACTTATTTTAGAGGGTGCTACATTCTCCGATTGGATTTATAGAGCTTTAGTGTTCTTAGTAATCTCTTGTCCATGTGCGCTCGTTGTATCGATTCCTCTTGGATTCTTTGGCGGTATTGGTGGGGCATCTAAAAGTGGTATTTTAGTAAAAGGAAGTAACTATTTAGAAGCATTGAATGATGTGAAATATATCGTTTTTGATAAAACAGGAACATTAACAAAAGGTGTCTTTAAAGTTACGAGGATGGAGCCTAGTGAAGGTATCACAGCTGAAGAGCTATTAGAATATGCAGCATTTGCAGAAGTATATTCAAATCATCCGATTGCACAATCTATTCGAAATGCATATGGAAAATCAATCGATGAAAATGCTATTGAAGACTATAGTGAAATTTCTGGTCATGGTACGGTTGTAAAAGTACAAGGAAAAGAAATTTTCGTAGGTAACGCTAAATTAATGAGCAAAGAAAACATTACATTTAAGCAACCAAATACAGTAGGTACACTAGTTCATGTTGCTGTAGATGGTAAATATGCAGGGTATATTGTTATCTCTGATGAGGTAAAAGAGGATTCAAAACAAGCAATTCAAAAGTTAAAAGAACTAGGTATTAAGAAGACAGTCATGTTAACTGGTGATGCAAAATCAGTCGGGGAAGCTGTTGGTAAAGAATTAGGTTTAGATGAAGTTCATGCCGAATTATTACCACACCAAAAAGTAGAAGAAATCGAAAAAATTGATGCAGCAAAACGCGGTAAAGAAAAGATTGCATTCGTCGGTGATGGTATTAATGATACGCCAGTACTAGCAAGGGCAGACGTTGGTATTGCGATGGGCGGCTTAGGGTCAGATGCAGCAATTGAAGCTGCTGACATCGTTATTATGACTGATGAGCCTTCAAAAATTGCGACAGCAGTAAAAATTGCAAAACGTACACGTAGCATCGTATGGCAAAATATTATATTTGCATTAGGGGTAAAAGGGTTAGTGTTATTACTCGGCGCCTTTGGTATTGCAACAATGTGGGAAGCAGTCTTCTCAGATGTTGGTGTGACGTTACTTGCAGTATTAAATGCAATGCGTGTACTACGAGTAAAAGATTTATAAAAAAGAGGACGCAATTGCGTCCTCTTTTTTATTGGTTATTTTGTTGAAATTGACTCAAGAAAATAATATCAAATATTATTTTGTTTTTAAATAATTTAATATATAAATTTACAAAAATATAATATTCTTCTTATTATTTTAATATATTTTTTACAAATATCCATATAGTATTGAAAAATGGAGAAGTGGGGGAGGGACAAAACCCCACTGATTAAAGCTTCACTTTATTTTTGTATATTTTTTTCAACCTGTTCTCGAACAGTTTGAATATAATTCATTTTATGATCCCAACATTCTTGGCTTAAATCGACAGGGTACTCTTCTGGGTTTAAAGTTCGCATATACTCTTCCCAAAATAGTGAGAGGCTGCGTTCATTATACTTTTGAATATCTAATATATTAGGTAATTCATACGCTCTTTTACCGTTAATGAAAATATCTTGATGCAGTTCCCGTGCTTCAAAGCTTGTTACGAATTTACTTATATATGTATGAACTGGATGAAACATTTTTAAACGCTCTTCTTTTCCGGGTTCTTCTGACTCTAAAGCAATATAATCGCCCTCTGCATGATCGTTAACACGGTTAATAATACGATAAATTCGTTTAAGTCCTGGGGTTGTAATTTTTTCAGGATTAGATGAAATCTTAATCGTATCATTTAATTTTCCGTCAGTATCTTCAATAGCGACTAGTTTATAGACAGCCCCTAATGCTGGCTGCTCAAAGGATGTAATCAGCTTTGTACCAACACCCCATACATCAATTTTTGCCCCTTGAGATTTCAAGTGCATAATCGTATATTCATCTAAATCGCTAGAAGCGATAATTTTTGTGTTTGTAAATCCAGCTGCATCAAGTTGTTTTCTGGCCTCCTTTGATAAATATGCCATATCACCACTATCAAGGCGCATGCCATAAAAATCGATACGATCCCCGAACTCTTTTGCAACACGAATCGCATTTGGAACACCAGATTTTAATGTGTCGTATGTATCGACAAGAAATACACATTTTTTATGTGTTTCAGCATATTTTTTAAATGCAACATATTCATCGCGATATGCTTGTACGAAAGAATGGGCATGTGTGCCAGCTACAGGGATGCCAAATCGTTTCCCTGCGCGAACGTTACTTGTAGATGAAAAACCACCAATAAAGGCAGCTCGTGTTCCCCAAAGGGCAGCATCAAACTCATGAGCGCGTCTTGTACCGAACTCTAAAAGCTCATCATTATTTGCAGCGTGCTTCATACGTGCAGCTTTTGTAGCAATTAATGTTTGGTAATTTACAATATTTAAGAGGGCGGTTTCAATTATTTGTGCCTCGCCAAGCGGTGCATCAACACGTAATAATGGTTCGTTATTAAAAACAACTTCGCCTTCTTGCATACTACGAATCGTGCCAGTAAATTTCATGTTTTGTAAATAATGGAGGAAGTCTTCTTCAAATTGCAGCTCAGCTAAATAAGCGATGTCACTTTCGGTAAAGCTGAAATTTTCTATGTACTCTACAATTTTTTCAAGACCAGCAAAAACAGCATAGCCGTTTTCGAATGGAAGCTTTCGAAAGTATAGATCAAAAACAGAACGGCGAGTATGAATACCATCTTTCCAATATGTATAAGCCATGTTGATTTGATATAAATCTGTATGTAAGGCGTAACTATCGTCTTTATAATGATTCATTGCGAAAACACCTCCGTAATTTGGTTATAGTATACCAATTTTTCCCCTTTCGTAGCAAAGAAGTAATAGGGGATTGAAGTCAAGAGAGAAAAAAATGAAATAATGCATATTTTTTAGAAAATTTACATTTATCAATTTATATTTCTCTAGATTTTATGTATTATTAGAGTAATGGGGGTAATGAGAATGGAGGAGGACAATGCAACAAACATTAGAAAAAATAGGCAAGCAAGTTTTTTATAAACGGCTACAGCAAAAAATGACACAAGAAGAATTATGTCAGGGCATTTGTTCTGTCTCATACTTAAGTAAGATCGAAAATGGAAAGATTGAAGCATCAGAAGAAATTCTACAATTGCTCTGCACAAGACTAGAAATTGCTGTGACGGATTTGAGAGATGTAGAAGAAGATGTGAAGGTGAAGTTGGACGAGTGGTTGAATGCATTAGTTCATTTGGACAAGCAACAAGTAGAGCGCATATACGAAGAGTTGCAAGGTGAAATGAAGCATGTGTTGGATTTTGAAATTATAAATTATTATAAACTGCTGTATACACGTTATTTAATGATGAAGCGGGATCTCCCTGCTGTTGAAGAAGAATTGGATGGATTGAAGAAAGTGTATAAGAAATACTCGCCTTTTCAGAAGATGTTATATACGTATAATAAGGCATTATTATATTCTGTGCAGTACAAATATACGCAGGCATTGGAATATCTGTTAAAGACGGAATCGATGGCGAAAGAGTTAGGATATTATGAAACAGGAATATATTATAATTTGGCATTGACATATAGTCAGATGGAAATAGACCATATGACATTATATTTTGCTAATGTGGCATTAGAAGGTTTTAAAAGTGAATATAAATTTAGAAATATAATTAATTGTAAGTTTTTAATTGCGTTTAGTTATACTAGAAAAAAACAATATAATGAAGCTATGGAAATCTATAATCATATCATAAGAGAAGCAACTTCTTTTGCTGATAAAGATAATATTCTTTCTATTGCTTTAAATAATATTGGTTATCTGTACTACCGACAAAAAAATTATGCCAAGGCGAAAGAGTATTATATAGAATGCTTAAAGTATAAAAAAGAAGAGGATATGAATTATATTGATGCCATGTATGAGCTCTCGTTACAGTGTATTCAATTAGGAGAACTTGAGGAAGCGGCTGAATGGATTGAAAAAGGTATCCTTGCTGCAAGGAAAGATGATAGATACAAAGGGATGTTATATTTATTGTTAAATTTAAGATATAAATATTTTGAAGAAAGAGACCTCTATAAAAAATTTCTAGAAACAGAAGTAGTTCCTTTCTTTAAAACAGAGGAAAATATAAAAGATTTAAAGAAAGTATACTTAGAACTTGCTGAATACTTAGAAGAATGCTCAGATTTTAAAGAAAGTAATCGCTATTATAAATTAGCGATTACTTTATTAGAAGAGTAAAGAGGAGGGATAGTATGAAAAAGTTAATTGCAGGAACATTTGTGGTTATGGCAATTGCAGCTGTAGTATTGGATATTCAGTATGCTTGGAAGCCGGATACTCTAGGGCAAGAAGCTAAAACAGTTGAACAAATTAATTTATAAAAAAAAACCCTTTCCCAACGGAAAGGGTTTTTTTTCAATATTTGTTCCTCAAAATTCTACAACACTTGAGAAAGAAATTAATTGAATTTTTAGTATATTAATAGTGGAAACATAATGATAATATGAAACTACTCTTTTTCAAAAATTTTTTATTAGGGGGAATGTTAGATGAAAAAGAAGAGTTTAGCGTTAGTGTTAGCGGCAGGAATGGCAGTTACTACGTTCGGAGGGACAGGCTCTGCATTTGCGGATTCTAAAAATGTGCTCTCTACTAAGAAGTACAATGAGACGGTACAGTCACCTGAGTTTATTTCTGGTGATCTAACTGGAGCGACTGGTAAGAAAGCGGAATCTGTTGTGTTTGATTACTTAAACGCGGCAAAAGGTGATTATAAGTTAGGGGAAAAGAGTGCGCAAGATTCTTTCAAAGTAAAACAAGTGAAAAAAGATGCTGTAACTGATTCAACAGTAGTACGTATGCAACAAGTTTACGAGGGAGTACCTGTATGGGGGTCTACTCAAGTAGCTCACGTAAGTAAAGATGGTTCTTTAAAGGTATTGTCTGGAACAGTTGCGCCTGATTTAGACAAAAAGGAAAAGTTAAAAAACAAAAATAAGATTGAAGGCGCAAAAGCAATTGAAATCGCGCAGCAAGATTTAGGAGTAACACCTAAATATGAGGTAGAACCAAAAGCGGACTTATATGTATATCAAAACGGTGAAGAAACGACATATGCATACGTTGTAAATCTAAACTTCTTAGATCCAAGCCCAGGAAATTACTACTATTTCATTGAGGCGGAAAGCGGTAAAGTATTAAATAAGTTTAATACAATTGATCATGTAACAAATGATGATAAGTCTCCTGTTAAACAAGATGCTCCTAAACAGGATGCGAAAGCGGTTATAAAGCCTGTAACAGGAACGAATAAAGTAGGAACTGGTAAAGGTGTATTAGGAGATACGAAATCGCTTAATACAACGTTATCTGGATCATCTTACTACTTGCAAGATAATATGCGCGGAGCAACAATTTTCACATATGATGCGAAAAATCGTTCGACGTTACCAGGAACATTATGGGCAGATGTAGATAATGTTTTCAATGCAGCGTATGATGCAGCAGCAGTAGATGCTCATTACTATGCAGGTAAAACATATGATTACTATAAAGATACATTTAACCGAAATTCTATTAATGATGCAGGAGCACCATTAAAATCAACTGTTCATTACGGAAGTAAGTATAATAATGCATTCTGGAACGGTTCACAAATGGTATACGGAGATGGTGATGGTGTAACATTCACTTCATTATCTGGTGGTATTGACGTAATTGGTCACGAATTAACGCATGCGGTTACGGAAAATAGCTCGAATTTAATTTATCAAAATGAATCAGGAGCATTAAATGAAGCAATTTCTGATATCTTTGGTACGTTAGTAGAATTCTATGATAACCGTAACCCGGATTGGGAGATTGGTGAAGATATTTACACGCCTGGTAAAGCAGGAGATGCACTGCGTTCTATGAGTGATCCAACGAAATATGGTGATCCAGACCATTATTCTAAGCGTTACACTGGTTCAAGTGATAACGGTGGCGTTCATACAAACAGTGGTATTATTAACAAACAAGCTTATTTATTAGCAAATGGTGGTACGCATTCTGGTGTAACTGTAACTGGTATCGGTAAAGATAAATTAGGTGCGATTTACTACCGTGCAAATACACAGTATTTCACGCAATCTACTACATTTAGTCAAGCTCGTGCTGGTGCAGTACAAGCTGCAGCTGATTTATATGGTGCTAGCTCTGCAGAAGTAGCAGCAGTTAAGCAATCATTTAGTGCTGTTGGTGTAAACTAAGGCTTTAAGGGATAGTTATTAATAAAATACTTCAAAAATAAAGAAGGAGCCTATGCTCCTTCTTTATTTTTTTCTCCATTTTTTCCACAAATAAAATAATCCAACACAACCTGCGATTGTAATAATCCATTTCGCTTCATTTGTTCCGTTTATGACATGATATGCAGAATATACTTCGATCAATAAGGCCGGTATTTTCCCTATTGTGCTAGCAATACTGAAAGAGAGTAATGACATTTTGCCTAGAGCTGCAAATAAAGTAACGATACTTGATGGGATGAAAGGTATGAATCGAAACGATAGAACGAGTAGAAAGGCCTCTCTACCTTCTACATAAAGTAGGCGTTCTACCTTTGGATACTTATTTACTTTGTTGTGAGTGAATTTCTGAAGGCCTATACGATAAATATAAAACGAGATAATAGCCCCTAATGCCTCACCTGCGATCGAAATAATGGTTCCGTTTGTTACACCAAAGAGCTGTATGTTAATAGCGGTCAAAAAAATACTAGGGATAAAACCTAAAAGACTGATGATGATGTTAATTAAGATACTAAGTGGAATTGCGATTGAATAATAGTCTGTTAAGAAGTTTTGAATTGTTTCAGCCATTGTTTAAAATCCTTTATCTTTTTTTGCATTACACCATATTTCTATTGTGTAGGCAAGTGCAAATTTACATAATGTAGGAAACTGTTGATAGAAAGGGATTTGTATACCGTATATAGGTATTGGGTATATGGAAGTAGGGGTATATTTATTTTGTTTAAAAAACACTCCATAAATCCTGTATTTAAAGGGTTTATGGAGTGTTTCGATTGGTGTTTTCATCTGGGAAATAATTATAAAAACATGGGGGTATATTTTAAGAAGAGCGAAAAACAGTGATTTGATGAAAGGGGGGTGGAAAATATAGCAAAATGAATGAGGATTTTAAAACTGTATACATTTTTTCTTTGTGAAATTGACTTTTAGTGGAGTTACGATAATAATCATGGAAGAGGTGATACGATGAAACGATTAAGTAGTCTTTTCTTGAGTAGTTTATTGGCACTAATGCTGATTTTAAGTGGATGTGCAGGAAAAGAACAAAAAACAGAAAAACCAAAAGAGGATCATTCTACATCAGTAGAAAAAATTAGTGATAATATTTTAGATGAAATGGAAGGGCCACCTAAAAATGGTCATACGATTGAAAGGCATGTAGGCAAATCAGAAGAGGATTTGAAGAATCGTTTGAAGACAGATAAAGTTTCAGCGGCAAGTACATACTATGATAAGGAAACAGCGACAAAGGCTGTGAAAGATAGTTTAAAACAACATGATAAAGAAATTCAGGATTGGTTGAAAAACTCTAAAGAGGCTCGTCTTGTATTGAATACAACTCATTCATTCCCAGTTGGAAAAACAGTAATAAAGAAAAATATGATTGTAAAAGACAAACTAGTAAAGACTGTTACTGTTTTAGCGAGAGATAAATCAGGAAATCTAGGATTTAAGATTATTACTTCTTATCCATCAGATAAATAAAGGGGGGAGTATATATGTATCCAACATTACAATACTTTCTTAAATCATACTGTACGTTAAGTATTCATGAGGATGAAATAGTAAGCGTGATGGAAGAGTTTATAGAGCAAGAGGACGAAGAGATTGTTTTGAAATTACGCGATGAATTAGTAAATATGAAGAAAAAGAACGCGTGGGAAGAAGCGTGCGTATTAGCTGCGAAGCAAGGCAATCGTGTGTGGTCTTTAGAAGAAACGAAAGATCATCTGGAAATTTTTTTACTATTATTGCAAAAGAAAAAGGCGTGAGTGGATCACGCCTTTTTGTATACGCTTTTTGAAATTTGTCCGTTTGATATTATCTCATTGTTTTGGGGCACTTTTATATACGCTTTTTGAAATTTGTCCGTTTGAGAGTACTTCACCGTTCTGTGTTACTTTTTTATACGTAACCGCTGTTATTTTATCACCAGTATTACTAATTACTTGAGAAGAAACTTCAACATTTTTACCAGTATTTGTACCGAAAATACGTGTAGTAATACTACCGCCATTTGAAAATGCTTGAATGTAAATATGCTTACCTGTATTGTTTTTAAATTTTAAATCCGGACCATAATCTGCCACTGCTGCATCCTGCCCAAGTGGTAAATAATTTACGGGCATAGAATGATTGCTTCGAGAAACAATTCCTAAATCTGCCCTTAAAGCTGCGCTGTATAAAGTACTACTTACTTGGCAAACGCCTCCGCCTGCACTTTGTATAACTTTACCTTGTGAATATACTGCTGCGGATTTATAACCATGTGCAGCATCAGTTACGCCAACACGGCCATTAAAACTAAACGTTTCATCAGGTGCTACAATAACTCCACTTAAAGTATTAGCTGACTTATTTACGTTATAGGACTGATTTCCATTACGGCCAGCCATTGGGGTAGAGTATTCAGCAATCACTTCTTTAATCCCCATTTGTTGTATATCTTCTGTAGAACGTTCAGGTTTTATTAGTGTAACTGGTAATACAACATCGGGTGTGCCAGAAGTAATAGCTGCGCTTGTTAAATCGGTTAATTTTCCTTTATCAATTTTTTCCCCATTTTGACTTTGGCTAATATTTACTGTAGAGCCTTCAACACTTAATTCGGCGTTGACAGGATTTTTTAATGCTTCATTATATTTATCCTTTATAAAGGTTTCATAAGTTGTTGTATTTAATTGTGGTGTTAATTTATAGTCACGTTTTACTTCACCGTTTTCAGCTTGCTTACGCATGTTGTAACGATTCATTACGTTCCCTTCTTGTTCTTTAAAGATATTGTCGACAATATCCTTCTCTTTATAATCTACTCCTAAATCTTTCCACGTGTAATTTTGCTTATCATTTTGGAATACGTAGTTAAGAGATTTTTGATTTAATTCATTCATCTTTTGATTAACAAGGGCTTGAATATCTGCTTTATTTTTTCCATCAAGAGAAATACCTTCAAATGTAGTGTTTGGTAGTGCAGTTGTATTTAGTTGATTATTTAATTTGGATACATATTGATATCCACCAATACCACCAACACAAAGTAATATGCCACCAGCAATAGCGGAACCAATCAGTATTTTGCTTAGCTTCATTTATTTCCCCCCAGAAAAATTTTTATAAATATATGTATTACATTTTTTGTATAAAAATGATGAAAATAACATTATGTACGTCCTAGTATACTATTATTTTCACTACGTGTGTAATGTTTTCATAAAAAATGTTACACTGCTGTAATAATTGTCTCTTTTTGTCACAATATGCATGAGAAATATGTTGAAAATTATAATAAAAAGGCTGCTTAGAAAAATCTAGCAGCCTTTTTATTATAATTTTTTATGCTCATTTTTATTCGTAACACCGAGATGTTCTTGAAGTGTTGTCGATATATCATTAACACTCTTTTCGTTTGGAACGTAATAATAAATACCACCTATATATTTATCAGTACCTTCCACTTGCAATTTATCCATTTTTAAATTTGAATCCATTGAATTTTTTGCAATAGTCATCATATCATCAAAAGTTAAATTTGTTTTTAAGTCTGTATCGACAGCATCTAATAGGCTTCCGATTTTATTAATGGAATTGAGAGATAGGGCTTTTTCAGCAATAGCCTCTAAAACAAGTTGTTGTCGTTGACCACGCATATAATCACTATCAATATGACGCGTTCTAGCTAGTGCAAGTGCTTCTTCTCCATTTAAATGTTGACGCCCTTTTTTTAGGTGAATTGCATCTGCTTCGTCGCTACTATTTTGTTCTGTAAACTCAACTGGAACGTCGACAGTTATACCACCTAGAGAATCAACAATCTTGATAAAGGATTTGAAATTGAATTTTACATAGTAATCAACTGGTACATCTAAAAATTTTTCTACTGTATCAATTGTGCTGTCTACACCACCAAATACATGTGCATGTGTAATTTTATCATATTTATCACGTGATTTAATGAAGACGCGTGAATCACGTGGAATGCTAACTAGTTTAACAGATTTATCATTTTTATTAATTGTTGCAAGTAGTAATGCATCTGTACGAGTCGCTTTTCCGTAACCTTTTTCCCTGATATCACTTTCATCAACACCCATGATCAGGACAGAAATATTATCAGTCATAGGTTTAACAGCTTTTTCACGTTTGCTGGATTTATCTCCTCGGCCGAGTTCAGAATAAGCGTTGCTTAAGACGGATTTTGCTTTACTGTATATATGGAAGGAATAGCCTCCTGCTCCCATTGCTACAATAAGTAAGGGAATAAGAATGAACCAAAGTAGGCGCTTTTTCTTTGAACGTCCTTTTTTGGCTCGAGTTTCGTTGTTAATGTCGGATTTCATCATTTTTTCTCCTTTAAAACAATCAAAGTGTATACATCTAGAAGCGTATTAAAACACATAAAAAATATTTTACGCTAAATAAAAGGTATTGTACATGTATAAAAAATAGATGTATTGATTATTTATAAGACATCTATTCGTTATTGTATACAAAAGACAGGGATAAGAAAATGATAAAATTTTACCTAATTAAAGCATAATACTTACAATAATCGCAGATAAAATACTAACAAGAGTAGCGCCGTATAGTAATTTTAGGCCGAAGCGGGCAACAACATTTCCTTGTTCTTCGTTTAACCCTTTTACCGCACCGGAAATAATTCCAATGGAAGAAAAGTTGGCAAAAGAAACGAGGAAGACAGAAATAATACCAACTGTACGGATAGAGAGAGTGCTGGAAAGTTTACTAAGATCCATCATTGCTACAAATTCATTTGTTACAAGCTTTGTTGCCATAATGCTACCCGCTGTGACAACTTCAGAACTTGGTACGCCGATAAGAAATGCAATAGGGGCGAATACATAGCCTATTAATTGTTGGAAAGTAATGCCGAATATAATGAGGAATAGGTCATTAATGCAACTCATTAATGCGACGAATCCAATGAGCATAGCACCGACGACAATTGCTACACGAAAACCATCAAGAATGTATTCTCCAAGCATTTCAAAGAAACTTTGTTTTTCCCCTTTTATTACCAAAATGTCTTCATCATCGTTAACGTCGTAAGGGTTAATAATGAGTACGATAATAAAACCACTAAATAAATTGAGAACGAGTGCGGTTACTACATATTTTGGTTCAATCATTGTCATATAGGCACCGACAATGGACATAGACACTGTTGACATAGCAGAGGCGCAAAGTGTATATAGTCGATGTTTTGGAATTTGGGCTAATTGTTTTTTAACCGTAATAAAAACTTCTGATTGGCCGACAATAGCGGAAGCGATGGCGTTGTAAGATTCTAATTTCCCAAGACCGTTTATTTTACTAAGAAAGAAACCAATCCAACGAATAAAGAATGGTAGTATTTTGAAATGTTGCAATATACCAATTAAGACGGAGATAAAGACAATCGGTAATAATACGTTAAGGAAAAATGGCATTTCCCCTTTATTTGCAAGACCGCCAAATACAAAGTTTATACCACTGGCAGCATACTCAAGTAGCCTCGTAAACAGGCTAGAAATTACCGTAATAAGTATGAGACCAATTTCTGTATTTAATAATAAATAGGTTAAAATTAATTGTATAATAAGCATGATAAAAATTGGTTTAAATTTAATATGTTTCTTATTGTTGCTAGCAATATAAGCAAGGAAGAAAACAACGATAAGTCCCACGAAAAAAGTAATAAATTTCATAGTAAGCCCCCTAAAAGAGATATTCTGCTATATATGTTTTTCATTTCAAGGGAGAATATGCATCTTTGGTAAAGAAAGGAATAGAGAGAGCATGAATATATGTAGAGTGCACCACGTTGCAATTATTTGTTCGAATTATGAACTGTCAAAGGATTTTTATACTCGGATATTAGGTTTTAAAGCGATAAATGAAGTATATAGAGAAGAACGAGATTCTTATAAGTTAGATTTATGTGTAGGGGAAGAGTATCAAATTGAATTATTTTCATTTCCTAGTCCACCTGAGCGCCCAAGTTTTCCAGAAGCAGCTGGACTTAGACATTTAGCATTTGCTGTTACAAATATAGAAGAAGCTGTAAACCATTTAAAACAATGCGGTGTGGAGACTGAAGCGATACGTATGGATGAAATTACGGATAAAAAATTTGTCTTTTTCCAAGATCCTGATGGCTTGCCTTTAGAATTGTATGAGGCTTGAAATTGGTGAATTTTATATAGGGTTGCTTTCAAATAAATGAAGAAACTAAAGTGAAACTTCTTTTTTAAAGGAGGTGTAACTTTAGCTAAGAAAGCTAAAGGACATATGTGGATATTTTAAAATTACTGATGGTAGCCATCCTTATTGCGTTAACAGCATTTTTTGTGGCTGTTGAGTTTGCAATTATTAAGGTGCGTAGCAGTCGTATTGATCAACTCGTCAGTGAAAAACGACGAGGAGCATTGGCAGCTAAAAAAGTAACTTCGAATTTAGATGAGTATTTATCAGCATGTCAGTTAGGTATTACAATTACTGCTTTAGGGCTTGGGTGGTTAGGAGAGCCCACTATAAAACATATACTCGAGCCGTTGTTTTTAAAACTACACTTATCTCCTGCAATTGCAAGTACAGTTTCATTTATTATTGCCTTTGCAGTTATTACGTTTTTACATGTTGTCATTGGTGAACTTGCTCCGAAGACGCTCGCTATACAAAGGGCAGAGCAAGTTAGCTTATTATTATCGAAGCCAATTATTTACTTTTACCGAGTAATGTATCCGTTTATTTGGGCTTTAAATGGTTCTGCAAGGCTTGTAACAGGGTTATTCGGATTACATCCGGCTTCTGAACATGAAGTAGCTCATTCGGAGGAAGAATTACGATTAATCTTATCTGAGAGTTATGAGAGTGGAGAGATTAATCAAAGGGAATTTAAATATGTAAATAATATTTTTGAATTCGATAATAGAGTCGCAAAGGAAATTATGGTACCTCGTACGGAAGTTGTAGGTTTATATGAGGACGAACCATTTGAAACACATATTAAAATAATCGCACAAGAAAAGTACACGAGATATCCCGTATTTGGTGAAGATAAAGATGAAATTATTGGGATGGTTAATGTAAAGGATTTATTTATTCGTTATATGGATGGTAATCGAGACGAGGGGTGCTCGATTACGCCATATACAAGACCAGTTATTGAAGTGTTAGAAAATATCCCTATTCATGATTTGCTATTACAAATGCAAAGAAAACGAATTCCATTAGCTGTATTATATGATGAATATGGTGGTACAGCGGGGATCGTTACACTAGAAGATATTTTAGAAGAAATTGTTGGAGAAATCCGAGATGAATACGATGAAGATGAACACCCGCCTATAGAGCATATAAGTGAAGGGTGTAAAATCGTAGAGGGAAAAGTGCTTATTAGTGAAGTAAATGATTTATTTGGCATACACTTAATCGCTGATGATGTAGATACAATTGGTGGCTGGATTATGGTACAAAAGCAAATCGTTGCTGAAGGAGATATTATTGAAAAACACGGCTTTTCTTTTAAAGTTCTTGAAAAGGATATGCATCAAATTAAGCGAGTTGAAATAAAGAAAGTAGAAGAATGAATGGATTTTCTATTATATAAACTTTAATAAAAAGTATATATAGAAAAATAAATGTTTGCGCTTTCAAAAAAGGTGCTATATAGTGAAAGTGGATACTGAAGAATTCATTTAATGATACTCGTATTTTATAGGGCGAATTCTTTAGATAAGGATTTAGAATGAAAAGTATAGGTGATGAAAAATGATAGCAACGAAGGATATACGTATAGAAAAAGATTTTTTAGGTGAAAAGGAAGTACCGAGTGTAGCTTATTATGGTGTACAAACATTACGTGCCGTAGAAAACTTTCCTATTACAGGATACCGCATTCATCCGTCACTCATTACGGCAATGGCAATTGTAAAAAAAGCGGCAGCGCTTGCGAATATAGATACAGGTTACTTAGCTAAAGATATCGGACAAGAAATTGCAGAAGCGGCACAAGAGATTGTTGATGGAAAGTTCCATGAGCAATTTATCGTAGACCCGATTCAAGGCGGAGCAGGTACTTCAATTAATATGAATACTAATGAAGTAATTGCTAATAGAGCGCTAGAACGTATGGGATACGAAAAAGGTGAATATGCGAAAATTAGCCCAAACACTCATGTGAACATGGCCCAATCAACAAATGATGCGTTTCCAACTGGGATTCATATAGCAACTCTTATGATGCTGGAAGAACTTCTTGTTACAATGGAAGAACTTCACTCTGCTTTTCATGATAAAGCAAAAGAGTTCGATCACGTTATTAAAATGGGGCGTACGCATTTGCAAGATGCAGTTCCAATTCGCCTTGGACAAGAATTTGAAGCATATAGCAGAGTGCTAGAGCGTGATATAAAAAGAATTAAACAGTCTCGTCAACATTTATACGAAGTTAATATGGGTGCGACAGCTGTCGGTACGGGATTAAATGCAAACCCTACTTATATAGAACAAGTTGTGAAGCATTTACGAACTTTTAGTGGTTTCCCTCTTGTTGGTGCAGAGCACTTAGTTGATGCGACGCAAAACACAGATGCATATACAGAAGTATCTGCAGCACTAAAAGTATGTATGATGAATATGTCTAAAATTGCAAATGACCTTCGTATTATGGCGTCTGGTCCACGTGTTGGGTTGGCGGAAATTCAATTACCAGCTCGTCAACCAGGTTCATCTATTATGCCGGGGAAAGTAAATCCAGTTATGGCAGAAGTAATTAACCAAGTTGCTTTCCAAGTAATTGGAAATGACCATACAATTTGCTTAGCGTCAGAAGCTGGACAATTAGAGTTAAATGTAATGGAGCCGGTATTAGTATTTAATTTAATTCAATCCATCAGTATTATGAATAACGGTTTCCGTGTATTCCGTGAATACTGTATAAAGGGAATTACAGCGAATGAAGAGTTGCTTAAGCAATATGTTGAAAAAAGTGTTGGAGTTATTACAGCAGTGAATCCTCATATTGGTTATGAAGCAGCTTCTCGCATTGCACGTGAAGCAATTGCGACAGGAAAATCTGTTAGGGAGCTATGTTTAGAACATGGTGTACTTACAGCAGAAGAGCTTGATATTATTTTGGATCCATACGAAATGACGCATCCTGAAATTGCTGGTGCTTCTTTATTAAAGACTAAAAAAATGTAATGTAAAAAGCACCGATCCATTTGGATCGGTGCTTTTTTTAGAAGATATTAAATACAGAGTTAAGTTGAAGTAAGCTAATAATAGCTAAGAAGATTAAACTATATTTCATTACTATTTTAAATAGAGCAGATTCTTGACCAACTAGTCCAACTGCTGCACAAGCAACTGCTACAGATTGTGGTGAAACCATTTTTGCGATTGTACCACCAACTACGTTTAATGAAACGAGAGTAGATGGTACGATGTTTAACTGATCGGCAGTTACTGCTTGAAGTGGTGCGAATAATGAACCACTTGATACGACTGAACCTGTAATGAATACGCCAATCCATCCTAAGATTGGAGAAAGAACTGGGAATGCATTTCCTGTAGAAGAGAATGCAAGTCCAAGTGTAGATGACATACCAGAGTAGTTTTCTACGTAAGCTAAAGCGATAACGCTACAAATTGTATATACTGGAACTTTTAGTTCTTTTATTGTTTCGATCATTAATTCTTTAATCATTTTGCCGTTTACACGGTAGACGATAAGTGAAACGATGATTGCTAATACAATCGCAGTAGTTGTAGAAGAGAATACATCTAGTTTGAAAATCGCTGCGAAAGGTGTATCAGCCTTTGTAATTGGTGCAGTTTTCATAACCGCATTATGAAGACCAGGGAATTGAATGTTAAATACTAGGTTTGCCAATGGACCATCCGGAGCAAATAAAGCTTTAATTGGTTTTAAATTAAAGATTGTTACAAATGCAGTTAAGAATACGAATGGGGACCAAGCATATAAAATTTGATTGAATGTATGAGATTCTTTTTCTTCTTGTTTTTCTTCTTTAGCAGAAGATTTTGGTTGCCAAACACGTAAGAATAATGTAAGAGCGACCATACTTACGACTGCTGCGAAAATATTAGTAAGTTCAGCGCCTAAGAAGTAAGTCACAAGGAACTGAGTAATTGCGAAAGAAACACCACTTACAAGAATACCTTGCCAAGTTTCTTTAATGCCTTTAAAACCATCTACCATTGAAACAAGTAAGAACGGTAAAACAATGCTAATGAATGGCAAAATGTAAACAGCTTGACGACCGACAGTTAATGCATCTAGCCCAGTTAATTGTGCAGGTACTGTAACTGGAATACCCATAGCACCCATAGCACCACCAGCGATATTAGCTACTAAGCAAATACCTGCTGCTTTTAATGGATTAAAGCCCATACCTACAAGTAATGCAGCTGTAATAGCAACTGGAACACCGAAACCAGCTGCGCCTTCTAAGAAAGCACCGAAAGAATAAGCGATTAATAATACTTGTAAACGCTGATCATTTGTAATACTTGAAATGCTATCACGAATGACATTGAATTGTTCTGTTTTAACAGTTAATTTGTAAAGGAAGATAGCTGCGATAACGATAGTACAAATTGGATAAAATCCAGATAAAACACCGAATCCGGCAGATGCTACAGCTACAGTTGCGGGCATTTTATAAACAAATATAGCAAGAATAATAGCGACGATCACACTATAAAGCCCAGCCATGTAACCTTTCATTTTGAATCCCACTAAACAAATAATGAAGCAAAAAATTGGGAGCGCTGCGATTAGTGCAGATAACCAAATATTGTTTAATGGGTCATAAATTTGTGTCCAAGTACTCATAATAATGACAACTCCTATCTATTATATGTGAAGAAATTCACATTATTTGTGAAACTATTCACAATCAACTTACATGCTTAGTATATTCTCCTTCAACACTATTGTCAACGTGAAAAAGTATAATTATTCCATAATAGTATTAAAAGTAACATTTTGTTCATAAAGTAGACAAAAAGCGTAATCAAATTGATTTGATTACGCTTCTATAAATTATTTACATATTCTTTCATTTTTTCATATGTCATTGGTCCTACATGCTTATATTGAATGACACCGTTTGTATCGATGACAAAAGATGTTGGAATGCTGATGATTTGATATGCGGCACTTGCCTGGCCTTTCTGATCTAATAGGACGGGGAAGGTATATTTGTTTTCTTCAAGAAATTGTTTTACATTATTCGGGTCTTTTTCAGTAGCTGTCGCATTTATAGCGACAATTTCAATCCCCATATCTTTAGTATCGTGATAAAACTTTTCCATATCAGGCATTTCTATTTTGCATGGACCACACCAGCTTGCCCAAAAATTCAATATTACTTTTTTTCCTTTATAGTCTGTAAGGCGAACTTCTTGACCAGTGGTTGTTTCCAGAAGGAAATCGAGGGCAGCATTGCCAACTTCAGTTCCAATGGGGATGTTTGATTTTGAAGCTATATCTTCTTTTTTTTCTAATAGGAAGTGATTGATAATAGTCCAGCCAACCGCAATGCTAATTAACGCAAAAATAAACCATTTTTTAATATTACATCATCCTCCTTACTTAAATTTCCTTTTTATCGTAACAAAGTGGTTAAATATGGTCAAATTACTTTACGATAGGTTATCAATTATGGACGATATTTTACAATATCATTACTGTACATTTCAGTAAGGTGAAAATATAACAAAAAGCCTGATAAAACAACGTTTGTAAGCAAAGTATTGCTAGCCCTTTGTTTTGCTTTTTTATTGTATCATATAGTATAATATTCAAAATCAGGTGGGATTTTTTCTTGAACTGTGTGCTGATAAAAGTCGGAAAATTTTCTCAGCATTATAGGTTGATAAAGTTATGTCGTAACAGGAAATATAAGAACAGATATATAAATAAATAAAGAGAAAATAAAAAATGAAAATGAGGGGAATTTTATGAACCAAAACCAATTTGACTGTCGTATTTCAGAAGAAGACGTACAGATGTTAAGAGCATTAGCTCATCCATTGCGTCTACGTTTAGTAATGGAACTGATGCAGCGTGGAACATGTAATGTAACACAATTACAAGAGGTATTAGAAATTCCGCAATCAACTGTTTCGCAGCATTTAACGAAATTAAAACAAAATAAAGTAGTACGCTTTGAGAGACGCGGGTTAGAAGTGTACTATCAAATTCATAACGATAAAGTAAGTGAAGTAGTAAAAACATTATTTTCTTAATTTTTGAATATTATGGAAAGAAGACGTGTGAAATATACGTCTTTTTTTATTTGGAAAGGATCTAATAATAGGAAGATTTGAGAGCGTATATATTAGCGCGTTAGAAAGAAACAAACTATCGGTTGAAGTGCTAAATTGACGGAATATATTCTGAAGGGATATGAAAAGATAGAAAGGAGTGTTGTAAGCCAAAGGAGGAATAATATAATGGATGTAAAACGTGTGAAACAGATATTATCTTCTTCAAGTAGAATTGATGTTACATACGAGGGAGTCCCCGTATGGATTGAGAGCTGTGATGAGCAGAAGGGTAGTGCTCAAGTGTATGACGTATCCAACCCAGGAGAGAGCGTTCACGTGGATGTCACGGCTTTAGAAGAGATGTAATAGAAAAGACGCTTCTAATTGTAGAAGCGTCTTTTTTATTTACTATTCCATCATATGTGCAATTTTCTTAGAGAACATAAGAAGTACTAATCCTAGCACGATTACGATAACACCGATGCTTGCGAATACTTCTAAATATCCTAAAGATTGAGTGAAAGCAGCTAATTGTCCTGCTAATAAGTTTGCAAAGCCAGTACCAGCTAACCATACACCCATTAATAAAGATGCTAATTTAAGAGGTGCGATTGCACTTACCATAGATAATCCGATTGGTGATAAGAATAATTCACCGATTGTGTGGAACATGTAAGTGAATACAATGAATAGTAAGTTTGCTTTCATTGTAATGTTACCTTCATCGCTACCAGTTTTTAGAACGGCTAAAGTTAAAACTAAGTATCCGATTCCTAGTAAAATCATACCAAAAGCCATTTTTGTAGGGATTTTTAAATCACCATTTTTTGTTTTTGAAAGTTTAATCCATAATGCAGAAACTGGTAATGCTAGTAAGATAATGAATAGTGGGTTTACAGATTGGAACCAAGGTGTTGGAATTGTAAATCCACCAATTGTACGATCCACGAACTTATCTGTGTAAAGTGTTAAAGAACTACCAGCTTGTTCAAATCCTGCCCAGAAGAATACAACGAAACAAGTTAAAATTAAAATTGCAGTTGTACGCTTTTTCTCTTGTGTTGTTAAAGGTTTTTTCTCAATAGGTTTTGCATTTTGTTCTTTAGATTTTTTACCGACAACAGTTGTTCCGATAGACCCTAAGTAACGAGGTGCTAAGAAATTAAAGGCAATCTGTCCAATAATCATACCGATACAAGCTGTTAAGAAACCGTATCTATAATCTGTGAAGTAACCACAAATGAATGGAGCGATAAGAGCTCCTAAGTTAATTCCCATGTAGAAGATAGTGAAGGCACTATCACGACGAGAATCGTTGTCGCTATATAATTGACCTAGTAAAGTCGAGATGTTTGGTTTGAAGAATCCGTTACCGATAACTAATAATCCTAATCCTAAAAATAGTCCAGTTTTCGTATTCATTGAAAATAGTACGAAGTTACCAATCGCCATAATGATACCGCCGATGGTAATGGCATGTCGTTTCGTAATGAAATGGTCAGTTAACCAGCCACCAATAATCGGTGTGAAATATACAAGCATTGTGAAAATACCGTAAATTTGAACTGCAACTGCTTTATCAAATCCTAAACCGCCACTTACTAAGCTCGTTGTTAAATAAAGAACTAATAAGCCACGCATTCCGTAATAACTAAATCTTTCCCATGCTTCTGTAAAGAACAACAAATATAATCCTGGTGGATGTTTTTTTGGTGATTGTTGCTCTCCAGCTTTGTCTAATTTTAAAGCTGCATCCATGTTTGTTTCCCCCTAATCCTGTATAACGGATATTTATGTAATTATTTTAATTCACAAAATATTTAGAAGTCAATAGAATTATATGGAAATAGCAAGAAAATTTCTGAAAAAATCTATTTTTCTTCAACCGTTACTGTATTTTTCCCTGAAAACAAGATAATAAGCGTTTTCAAATGTAGTAATTGAATTCTAAAAGAAAGTAAAATAGTGACAAATCAGAAAATTTAGATTAGAATATTTATTCTAATATAGAGAAAATAAACTATATTTACTTTTACAATATAACATATCGGTAATAAAAATACAAAATGAAATAATGTGACACTTCAGTGAAATGAAAAAACCAGCTCCATAAAAGAGGGAGCTGGTTACAATGAAATTATTTAACAAAGCGTTTTTCAATATCATCTAGTAGTAAGTTAGCGGCCATTACACCACCAGCTGTATTCCAAATAACGTCGTCAACTTTGTATGCTTTTCCGCTCTTTACTGCATTTAAGTTTTTAAAGAGAGGATCGTTTATATATTCTTTTTCTAGTTCAGAACCTTTTTTCTCATTGCCTTTATCGAATGTGAAGTAGAATAATACATCGCCATCCATTGCTGAAATACGCTCTTTAGATACGTTACGTTCGGCGAAATCATCTTTGTTTTGATCTCCAGGACGTTTAAATCCAAGTTCTTTTAAAATAACACCAGAGAATGTATCGCCATGATAAATACGAACATCACCAGGCATAAAGCGTACCATAGAAATTTCTTGATTTACTGTATCACCAAGTTTGCCTTTTAAATCTTCCATACGTTTTCCGTAATCAGCTAAAACTTTTTGACCTTCTTTTTCCTTATTTAAAGCCTTTGCATAAAATGTGAAGTTATCTTTCCATTCACCACGTAATGTTTCCGAGAAAACAGTAGGTGCAATAGCTTTTAATTGCTCATACACTTTTTCGTGGCGCATTTTGTTACCAATAATTAAGTCTGGTTTTAAAGAAGCAATCGTTTCAACGTTAACTTGTCCTTCGTCGCCAACAACTTTTACATCTTTCATTTTATCCTTAATATGTGGATACCACGGATCACCAGTCCAAGACTTTACAGCACCAACGGGTTTCACACCTAATTCAAGTAAAGCTTCAGTTCCTTCATTCGTTAAAATAACTACACGTTTTGGATTAGCAGGAACTTCTATTTTACCCATTGCGTGTTCAACGGTAATCATTTCTTTTTTATTATCTTCTTTTGTTGATTCTTCTTTGTTATTTGATTTTCCACAAGCACTTAAAAGAAGTGAAAAAGCTAGCAGAAATACAAATACTGTAAACGATTTCTTTTGCATGAAATTCATTATGTACCCCCTACATGTTGAGAATATTTTTCAATAGCAAGCATGATATTAAGCCTTTATCTTTTGATTGTCAATATATATTACTGAAAATAGTTCTCATTATCGTTGACAATGAGAATTAAGTTGAAATACACTTACAACGTATCATTATACATTGAAGGGGAAACGCTGCATGTTATTAAAAACAAATCAAGCAAAATGGATTGGATTACTTGTTGGAATCATTGCAGTCGTTATTTGTATTTGGGGAAGCATTATTTTCGGATATACAAATACGAGCTGGAAATTAGCTTTAGATGCTTTTTTCCATTTTAATGGTTCAAATGAGCATATTATTATTCAAAATGTGCGTCTACCAAGGGCGTTAATTGCAGCAAGTGTTGGTGCTAGTTTAGCCATTGCAGGTTGTTTAATGCAAACTTTAACAAAGAATCCGCTTGCTTCTCCAGATTTTATTGGATTAAATTCAGGCGCTGCGTTCTTTATAGTTGTAGCAATTGTACTCTTTTCCGTGACATCATTATCAGCTTTTACATGGATTGCCTTTTTAGGAGCGGCAGTTGCAGCAGTACTTGTATTTGCCTCTAGTTCTTTAGGAAAAGAAGGGACAACGCCTCTTAAGTTAACATTAGCAGGTGTAGCGATAAGCGCTTTATTTTCATCATTAACACAAGGGTTACTTGTATTAAATGAAAAAGCATTTGAAGAAGTGTTATTTTGGCTTGCCGGATCTGTACAAGGAAGAAAGTTAGAGATTTTACAATCAGTATTCCCGTATTTATTAATAGGCTGGATTGCATCTTTTATGATGGCAGGGAAAGTAAATACATTAATGATGGGGGAAGATGTCGCAAAGGGGCTCGGGCAACGAACGATTTTAATGAAATCATTCGTGTTACTTATTATTGTACTGTTGTCTGGTGGTTCAGTTGCGGTTGCTGGTCCAATTGGATTTATTGGCATCGTTACTCCTCATTTCGCAAGAGCTCTTGTTGGGGTAGATCACAGATGGAGAGTACCCTATAGCGGATTGTTAGGTGCAATACTATTAATCTTGGCTGATATAGCAGCAAGATATGTCATTATGCCACAAGAAGTACCAGTAGGGGTTATGACAGCATTTATCGGGGCCCCATTCTTTATTTATATTGCACGTAAGAGAGGGCTTAGCAAATGAAGAAGTATATTCCGTTTCGTATTGGAAAAGGCGAGCTCTCGTTTTTAATGTATAAACGAGCTTGTCTCGTCTTATTGAGTTTACTAGTTGTTTTAATAGGATTATTTTTTGCGAGTGCAGGTATGGGAGATATGAAAATTGCTCCTTATGACGTATGGCAAGCGATTACCGGAAATGGTGATGCGATGTCAAATATGGTTGTAAATAAATTTCGTATGCCACGTATTTTAATTGCTATCCTCGTAGGAATTGCGCTTGCGGTAGCGGGCTGTATTTTACAAGGGCTCGTTCGAAACCCACTTGCTTCTCCTGATATCATCGGAATTACGGGCGGGGCAAGTGTTGCAGTTGTACTCTTTTTAGCTATATTTAGTGATAAAAACAATGCGTTAACAGTAAGCATTCATTATATGCCGCTAGCAGCTTTTGCTGGGGCAACAATTGTAGCGTTTTTTGTATATTTATTTGCCTGGAAAAATGATGGATTATCACCGATTAGTCTCGTTTTAATTGGTGTTGGATTTTGGGCATTAACGAAAGCAGCAACAACTTTATTTATGTTGTTAGCACCAATTTATCAAGCAAGTCAAGCGAATGTATGGATCACAGGTACTGTTTATGGCTCTTCGTGGCAAAACGTTATGATACTTGCGCCGTGGGTTCTTATTTTAACGGTAATATCATTTATAGCGGCTAGACATTTAAATGCTCAAGAGTTAGGGGATGATATTGCGGTAGGACTGGGTGTTCCTTTAACGAAGTCACGCGTATTCATGTTATTACTTAGTACAGCTTTAATTGGCGGGGCAGTTGCCTTTGCAGGAGGAATTGGATTTGTTGGTTTAATGGCACCTCATATTTCGCGAAGATTAGTTGGCTCTTTCTACGGTGCATTGCTCCCAGTTGCGGCGATTATCGGTGCAATTCTAGTACTCGCTGCAGATTTAATTGGGCGTACAGTTTTCGCACCACTTGAAATTCCAGCAGGGGTATTTACATCAGCAATTGGTGCACCTTATTTTATTTATTTACTTTATAAAAGTCGGAATTCATAAAGGGAGATGAATATGCAAAAAGCATTGGAGACGAAACGCTTGACGCTGTCGTATGGTGAAACGATTATTATCGATGAGCTGAATTTAGAAATTCCAAAAGGGGAAATTACAATCTTCATCGGTTCTAACGGTTGTGGGAAATCAACTTTATTACGTTCACTAGCTAGATTATTAAAGCCAACAACCGGTGACATTTTGTTAGATAATCAAGCAATTCAAAGTATGCAAACGAAGCAAATCGCTCGTCAAATGGCGATTTTACCGCAAGGGCCACAAGCACCGGAAGGACTTACGGTATTACAACTTGTAAAGCAAGGACGTTATCCATATCAAACATGGCTGAAGCAATGGTCCGAAAAAGATGAGGAAATGGTACAAAAAGCGCTTGCTGCAACGGGTATGACAGAATTTGCTGAGCGTGATGTTCATGCCCTTTCAGGTGGACAACGTCAACGTGCTTGGATTGCAATGACCCTTGCACAAGATACAGATATTATTTTGCTTGATGAGCCGACTACATATTTAGATATGACGCACCAAATTGAAGTGTTAGATTTATTATTTGAATTAAATGAAACAGAGCAAAGAACGATTGTTATGGTCTTGCACGATTTAAATTTGGCATGTCGTTATGCAGACAACATTGTAGCTATTCAAGATAAACAAATATATGCGCAAGGTAAACCAGAAGAAGTTATTGACCAGAAGTTAGTTCGGGATGTATTCCGTATGGAGTGTCAAATAAGCGCTGATCCGTTATTTGGGACACCGCTCTGTATCCCGCATGGAAGAGGAAGACGTGTACTTAAAGAGGCTGTTCAGGCGATGAGATAACGAAAAAAGACGATGAGGATTCATCGTCTTTTTTATTTTTGGCAAGAAAATAATAGAAAAAGGGGAATACGTAAACGTCGTTCATATTCTTCTTCATCTTGAAAACAGTTTCGATTTGGTGTAGCTTCTTTTAAGCTTGTAATCGTAAATCGGGCTTGTTGTAATAATGTAAAATATTCTTCCGTAGTCCGGTGATATTTAATAACTTCTTGATCAATCCATGGCTCAACTCGTTTTCCTGTTTCGAAATAATCATCGACGAGCCAACTAGTTCTTTTACCACTCGTTTGTAAGCTTTCAAATGAAGAGGTAATAACGGGATGTTGAACGCTAAAGGTGAAGGTTCCGTGTGTTTTTAAAGCTTGAAACACATTTTGAAAAATGATATCAAGGTGTTCAATATAATGTAAGGCGAGTCTAGATGTTACTAAATCAAAAGTAGAAGGAGGGTATGTGTAGTCTTTGAGGTTTAAAAAATGAACGGTGCCATTTTTATTTTCTAGTTGTTTTTTAGCTTTTTCATACATAAGCTCGGAGCCTTCAATACCAGTGTAAGAGTGGCATCCATGTTCTAATAATTCTTCGCCGAATTTAGCATCACCACAACCTAAATCGAGGATTTGTTTTCCTGTTACATTGCCAATGAGCTGAAAGAATGCTGGTTTTTCAAGGGATTCGTTTGGACTATTTTCTCGATATCTTCGCTGCATATATTGCTCTAAAAACGATTCGTTATTATATACATCAGATTCAGTAAATGCCATGTTTAAAGCCTCCCTAAATATTTTTTTTATTCTATCAAATATGAAAAGTAAATGATAGATTTCTTGTAATGAATCATATATAATCTAAAATTGTAAGCGGTTTCTTTAAACTATTTTTCTATAATAAATTCTGAAAACGTGTTAAGCTAGTAGAGGGATTATTAGAACTATTAAGACAATAATCCGCTTACATGAACGATGGGAGGCTTCACGATGTCTAGTAAAACACTTGCAAACTTTTTAGAAGAAAATTTAGAGGATTTAAAATCAAAGGGGCTTTATAACGTAATTGATCCGCTTGAAAGTCCAAATGGACCGATTATTACAATTGGCGGAAAAGAATATATTAACTTATCTTCAAACAACTACCTTGGATTAGCGACTGATAATCGCTTACAAGAAGCAGCAATTGGTGCAATTCATAAGTACGGTGTTGGAGCAGGAGCTGTTCGTACAATTAACGGTACTTTAGATTTGCATATTAAATTAGAAGAAACAATTGCAAAGTTTAAACATACAGAAGCAGCAATTGCTTATCAATCAGGATTTAACTGTAATATGGCAGCGATTTCAGCTGTTATGGATAAAAATGATGCGATTCTTTCAGATGAATTAAACCATGCATCTATTATTGATGGTAGTCGTCTATCAAGAGCGAAAATCATCGTTTATAAGCATTCTGATATGGAAGATTTACGCAAAAAAGCAATCGAGGCAAAAGAATCAGGTCTTTATAATAAATTAATGGTTATTACAGACGGTGTTTTCTCAATGGATGGAGATATTGCAAAATTACCAGAGATTGTTGAAATTGCAGAAGAACTGGATTTAATGACATATGTAGATGATGCACACGGTTCAGGTGTACTTGGCAAAGGTGCAGGTACTGTAAAACATTTCGGCCTTTCTGATAAAGTTGATTTCCAAATGGGTACATTATCAAAAGCAATTGGGGTAATTGGTGGATATGTAGCTGGGAAACAAAACTTAATCGATTGGTTAAAAGTGCGTTCACGTCCATTCTTATTCTCAACAGCTTTAACACCAGCTGATGCAGCTGCTTGTATGAGATCAATTGAAATTCTAATGGAAAGCACAGAGTTACACGATCGTTTATGGGAAAATGGTCGCTATTTAAAACAAGGGTTAAAAGAACTTGGCTTTAACATTGGAGAAAGTGAAACACCAATTACACCTTGTATTATTGGTGATGAAGTATTAACACAAGAATTTAGTAAACGTCTAAATGAAGAAGGCGTTTACGCAAAATCTATCGTATTCCCAACCGTAGCAAAAGGAATGGGACGCGTTCGTAATATGCCTACAGCAGCTCATACGAAAGAAATGCTAGATGAAGCAATTCGTAAGTATGAAAAAGTAGGGAAAGAAATGGGTATCATTTAAGTAACGACATCTTTTGAATAGCTTGCAAATGGGGAGTGGGAAAAATGAAAAAAATTCTAGTAACCGGTTCTTTAGGGCAAATTGGTTCTGAACTAGTAATGAAACTTCGTGATGTATACGGCGCATCAAATGTTATTGCAACAGATATTCGTGAAACAGACAGTGAAGTAGTAACGTCTGGTCCATTTGAAACGTTAGATGTAACGGATGGACAAAAATTACATGATATTGCAAAGCGTAATGAAGTAGATACAATTATTCATTTAGCGGCTTTACTTTCAGCAACTGCAGAAAAAAATCCGTTATTTGCTTGGAATTTAAATATGGGCGGACTTGTAAATGCATTAGAAGCAGCACGTGAATTAAACTGTAAGTTTTTCACGCCAAGTTCTATCGGTGCATTTGGTCCATCAACGCCAAAAGATAATACACCACAAGATACAATTCAGCGTCCTACTACGATGTATGGGGTAAACAAAGTAGCAGGAGAATTACTATGTGATTATTATCATCAAAAGTTTGGCGTTGATACGCGCGGTGTACGTTTCCCAGGCTTAATTTCTTACGTAGCTCCTCCAGGAGGCGGAACAACTGACTATGCAGTTGAAATTTATTATGAGGCGATTAAAAAAGGTACATACACCTCATACATTGCAGAAGGAACATACATGGACATGATGTATATGCCAGATGCTTTACAAGCAATCATCTCATTAATGGAAGCTGATCCAAATAAACTAGTTCATAGAAATGCGTTTAACATTACAGCAATGAGCTTTGAACCAGAGCAAATTGCAGCATCAATCCGTAAACACATTCCGAACTTTACAATGGATTACGCAGTAGATCCAGCTCGTCAAACAATCGCTGATAGCTGGCCGAACTCTATTGATGCAACAGCAGCAATGAAAGAGTGGGGCTTTAAAGCAGAATATGATTTAGACAGAATGACAACTGATATGCTGGCTAAGTTAAAAAAAAAGCTCGCATCTGAGTTAGTAATGAATTAATAGGAAGAGCCGATTCTTAGGAATTGGCTCTTAATTATTTTAGGAAGGGAGAAAAGCAACATGCAAAGAGTTGATGTTGTATATGCATTAATACACGATAGCGAAAAAGATAAAATATTAATGGTACATAATATAGAACAAAACGTTTGGTCATTGCCAGGCGGGGCTGTTGAAAAAGGTGAAATATTAGAGGAAGCACTAGTAAGAGAAGTGAAAGAAGAGACAGGTTTAACTGCCGCACTCAGTGGACTTGTCGCATTAAATGAGAAGTTTTTTGAAGAGAAAGGACATCATGCATTGTTTTTTACATTCCGAGCAAATGTAGTAACAGGTGAACTTCGTGCAGAAGATGAAGGAGAAATTTCCGCAATCGAGTGGGTAGATAGAAAAATCGCGAATGAGCGATTCCCATACTACGATGGAGGGTTCGAATTATTATTAGAAGTTTCCATTCCATACAAGTTTCAACCAGAAACAAAGTAAGTTAACGAAGAAAAACAGGAGCCTCGTGGCTCCTGTTTTTCTATTCAATCGTCTTCAGTAATAGTTTCTTCAACAATGGTTTAATCTTCAGGCGTAAATCTTCAGCATGATTTGCAACTAAGAAGTGATGGTTATAAATGTTTTTCATTAGTTGATAAGTCGCTTCTTTCGCTTCGCCTTCTTCGATAAAGATGCCGATTACTTCCATACCACTTTTACGAGCAAGTTTGACTGCTTCGTGCGTATCTAAAATTCCGTCTTGTTGATAGTCTAGTGCAGAAGGTTCACCGTCTGTAAAGACAAGTAAGAATTTATGTTTTTCTGGTCTTTTCGCAAGCTTTTCGGAAACGATACGAATAATATACCCGTCGCGGTTATCTTCTTCTTCGCGAAGTTGCATAATTTCTGGACCGACGTTTGGTAACGTTGAGTTTTTATACGTAACAACTTCATGGATAACGTTCGGTTTATCTTCAGGTTTAGCACTAGAAGCATCTTCCCAAAATCCACTAATAGCGTGCGGAATTTTTAAAGATTTTAAAGCTTCATGGAATAGGACCACACTCTTCTTCGTTTCTTCCATTTTGTTATACATAGAACCAGAGCAGTCCACTAATAGTTGGAATGCAACGTCGAGCTCTTGTGATTCTTGTCCTTTTTTATAAAACATACGCGGCTGTTTTTCAGTATAAATACGAAGGAATTTCTTACGAAGCCTTCCGTAATATTTATCACTGTTTGCATTCGTTTTGTTTTCAATTGTTTTTTCGATAATTTTCTTTAATTCTTTTACATCTTTATTAACGACTGATTTGATGGCTTGGTAATCTTTTTTCTCATCAGGATTCGATTTGCGAGCTTCTTTAAATGTATGAGAAGCTCCCACATTATACTTGCCGTATGCACCGTCGTTTTGGCTAGAAGCATGAGACGCTCTTGCTTCCTCTGTATCAGCACCATCAAAGTTAGATTGTGTACTTTTTTGGGAAGTACCTTGTACAGAACCAAGTGCTTGGTCACCATCTTCTGATTCACGAGCAGTATCACCCATCATATTTGTTTTTGTTCCGCTTTCTAAATCAAAGCGTAAAAAGTTCTCGTTTTCATTGTTTTTATTTTCACGGTGCCATGTCGAGAAGCTTTCATCCATTTTGTTTTTGTTATCATCGTCATCTAGGAGCTGCGTATCATCATTTGCTAATTTTTCAGCGCGACTGTCTTTCTCATCTGTAATAACAGATAAATAAAGCGGTGCATGTCCGAAATAATTATTAAGCATATCACTTTCAAGAAGTCCTTCTAAACGATAGCGGATTTTCTCAACAATATACATAATATCTTCCGTATTACGAGCTTGGAATGTTTCATGCAAAATTGATTCAATTTGCTCGAAATATTCATTATTAAACATTTCATATTTATCACTCGTTAATGAAAGATAGCATAGACAAAATAGACGATCACCGTGATAGTTACGAACACGATTTATTTCATTTTGTGAGCCAAAGTAATTGCGATACATTTCTTTTCGGCGTTTAAAAATATGTTTTGTGCCAGGACGTAAATTTTTGACGATTTCCTCAACACGTAAATCTTCTAATAGAACAAATAATTGTGTTAAAAACTTTTTTAGAGGCGATTCTTGTAACTCAATCGCATAAGAACGAATTAAAGTCATGTCCGAGTAATGTTTATTACCAAGTGCCTTTAAGAACACTTCGCTTTTTAATCCGATTACTGTATCCTCTTCTTTTCGATCATCCCAAAAGTGACTAATGACAACCTTTTTTTCAATTTCGTCGTAGTATGCTTTATAGCCATACTCAAGATAGGCATCGTCTTCTTTTAGAAGAGCATACATTAAGTTTTCCATTTGTAGAAACAGCGACGCATCAATTTTTTTGTCACTAAAAATTTGTCTCATGAATTATCCCTCAAAGAAATAACTTTCTGCTAATTCACGGACAGTCATTTGTTCTGTTTCATCGTTTAATTTTGCGATAATACTACGTTCAATTGCACGCATAACAGGAATATATACACCTAAATCACATGCATCGATAATGCCACGAATACTAGCTGCTTCTTCACTTACGCGCCCATCACGAGCTAAAGGCATAAGATCGCTTGCGAATGCAACGAACTTTTCAATTGTTGCAACATCATTTAATTTTGATTCAGATAGTAATAGTTCTTTTAATGTATCACCTTGAATGTAAGGAACTTCAATAATAACGAAACGGTTTTTTAAAGCTTCGTTTAGTTCACTTGTCCCAACATAACCTTCGTTAATCGCAGCAATTACGCGATATTCGTCATCACCGTATACAACTTCTTGTGTAAATGGGTTTGTAATCATTTTACGGTAATCTAATGCGCCGTGAAGAAGTGGTAACGTTTCAGGTTTTGCCATATTGATTTCATCAATATAAAGGAAATGACCGTTTTTCATTGCCTTCATAAGAGGACCGTTAACGAACGTAACTTCAGATGCGCCGTCTTTTGTTTGTAATGTGTTGTATCCTAAAATACCTTCTACATCTAAGTCGACAGAACAGTTAATGCTATGCATTGGTTTTTGGAATAAAGAAGAAAGAGTTTCCGCTAGTACTGTTTTACCACTACCAGTTGGTCCTTTTAATAGAATGTTTTTACCAAGTAAAAGTGCTGTAATGGCATCTTCAATAATGCTGTTATCAGATGCTTTATATATTTTCTTGCCAATTAAATGTGCATTTTCACCAGCTTCTTGTTTATTCTTTTCGTGAATTGTAGAAAGCTGCTGTTTTAAATCAGAATGTATATGAAATTGTTCTAACATGTATTTCCCACCTAACATTATTTTCATAAAGTAATACATCTTATGATAACTTGTTTTAATATGGTATGCAAAGAAAAGGAGAAGGGGGAAATATAAAAGAAAAAGCAATCAATATCACATTGATTGCTTATAGTAAAGGAGAAATGAGTCGCATAAAGGACTCTAATATTCGTTTTTTGATACTTCTTTTTTGGAACGAGTTCCATTTAATTTCAGTGGAGTGTTTAAAGTCTTCTTCAAAATCGCGTTTAATATCATGAACGGTTTCTGATTCATATAGTACGCTAATAATTTCATAATTCAATTCAAAGCTACGTACATCCATATTTGCTGTTCCGATTGTTGCAATTTTATCGTCAACGAGTACAATCTTTGCGTGCATAAATCCATCTTTATAACTGTAAATAGAAGCACCAGCTTTTAAAAGTGGAGTGAAATAGGATTGAGATGCTTGATCGCTAATAATACTATCACTCTTACCAGGATATAAAATGCGTACATCTATGCCAGATATTGCACTTAAGCGTAATAATGTTAAAGTTTCTTGATCCGGAATAAAGTATGGTGTAGCGATCCAAATAGATTTTTTGGCTGAGCCCATAATAGCTAGTAATGTATTACGAATACTTTTATCATCTGAGCTTGGTCCACTTGCTACAATTTGCACCGCACCTTCTGCATCCGGAATTTCTTTTCCTGGGAAGTAGTGTCTATTCATAAATTGATCCCAAGAATAAGTATTCAATCCACTAGACGCATAAAGCCAATCTTCTAGAAAGATGGCTTGTAATTTATACAATGCTTTTCCTTCTATTTTTAAATGACTATCACGCCAAACAGGGAATTTTTTTGAGCGACCAAGATATTCATCACCGACGTTGAGCCCTCCGGTAAAACCAATTTCTCCATCTACAATGACGATTTTACGGTGATTACGATAATTAACTGTCTCGAGTAACCAAGCTGAAAAAATAGGGTCAAATTCGACAATTTCAATTCCAGCTTTTTTCATAGGTTGTAAAAATCGTCGTCTTAACGTATTACTTCCGAGTCCATCATAAAGGAAGCGTACAATAACACCATCTTTTGCTTTTTGTATTAAAGCATCTCGTACTTTTGTACCAATCTCATCAGATTTATAAATATAGTATTGAATATGTATGTGATGTTTTGCATTCTCGATTGCGTTCAAAATTTCTGAAAAGGTTTGATCACCGTTTGTTAAAAGTTTTGTTGTCGTTCTATCTGCGGCAGGCCCGCCTCCGAATTTTTGTACGACTTCTGTTAAATGTATAGAACGTTCATGTAATGGGACTGTGAGTGATAATTCTAGTCGTCTTCCTTCTAATATTTCGCGGAATAACTTTCTTTGTTCTTCTGAACGATGAAGATGTTTTTTTCTTCTCCAACGGCTACGCCCGAAAATAGAGTATAAAAGGACACCTACAACAGGAAGAAGTGCTAATACTAAAAACCACGCTAAGGTGCTTTGGGGTGATCTATTTTCGATAAAAATAACGAATGAAATTCCTACGATTGTGATGGACCATAGAGCACCAACAAACGTATATAACGAAATAACCGATGTATTTAATAGGAAAAGAACGATAGATACGATTGTAAATATTAATAATAATTGAACGATAGGTTTCTTCATTTCTATAAAATTCCTCAAATCTTTCTTAAATATAGACTTCTTATATAAAAGGTGTAATCTGACATTCTTATTATAAAGTGTTTTGTTTTTTTTACAAAATATAGACATTTTCCCCATGCTTTCCGCATTTGTCCTACATACAGTATATTATTACATTTTTATATAGAAAAGGGGATGAATAAAATGTACGATCTTCCATTTGGTGGATTTGTACATTCTCCATTTTTAGGAGGAGGATTCTTTCCTGGAAGGGGCTTTACTTAGTCCTGCGTTTAGTTATGGCGGATATTGCTATCCATACTATACGGATTATTAACAGTATCCTTACTATTCATACAACACATATTAAAGTAGGGAAATTGAAAAGGAGAGGAAGAGAAATGAACTATATGCTAAATCACGGAGGATATTATCGTAATCATCATGGTGGGGGAGGGCATAATCACCATGGAGGACATAATCACCATGATGGGCACAATCATTATGATCATCATCATCATCACGGTGGTGGATGGGGCTGGGGTGGCGGCTCGTGGGGCGGAGGGTTTTTCCCAGGAAGTTTTGCTGGAGGCATGTTAGGTGGGCTTACAGCTGGCGCATTAACGGGTGCAGCAGGTGGAGGCTACTATCCAGCACCGTACCCAGTAACGTATCCAGCACCATATCCAATGCCATACCCGGGTTATCAGCAAATACCATATCAGTATTAAACTAAAAAAGAGGATATCCTCTTTTTTAGTTTAATACTTTATTTATAAATATTTCCAAAACCAAGGTGAAAATATGTTAATATGTTGTTATTATAATTCAATATGTTAAATGCAAATTTTGGCTTTATCCCGCTATTTGTGGGCAGTAAAACCCCCACCTCAAAATTCAGCTGGAACAAAGAAGTTAGGTGGAAGCCCTGCTACCCGTAAAAGCACGATTGGTGATCAGTTGGGATGAACAAAACCCCCACTGATTAAAGTTTCACTTTATAGTATTATTCGTGAATCGTTGCATTTTGTATATTAATCTCTATTTCATTATGTATCGGCAGTTAGATTTACATCTTAACATTTAATGAAATAAAAGAGGTTAGGTGTGAGGTCGTATTAGTAGGGAGCAGAGGCTAATAGTGATGAAATTGTCACTTTACAAATTCAAAGAATGTAAGAGAATACTGTATAATAAGCTTAGATAAGTAGAGAGATGAGAAGCTTCTACTATAATTAAAACAGCACCATATTGCTTTTTTTTATAAATAATATTATGTTATTTTAATCGGCCTATTTAGAAAAAAATTGTGATTTATCCCGCATTAACGGGCAGTAAGACTCCCACCTCAAAATTCGGTGAATGTGAGGAAGTTAGGTGGGAGATAAAAGCCCGATTGGTGAAGGCTAATAATCAGTGGGGGATGGACACCCCCCCCTACTGATTAAAGTTTCATTTTATGTAAAGGCGTATTGTTAGAAAATGAAATATCTCTATTTCTATGAAGAGAAACGAGTTGTGTTTTAGTCAGATAGGAAGCAAGGAGAGGTGCGCATGCTAGAACAAAGAGGTCATGCATTATATGACTCTTCATTGCAAGATTTAAAATTAGCATTAGATGAGTCTTCAATTGTTGCTATTACAGACCGAAATGGTCTTATTACATATGTGAATGATAAATTTTGTAAAATATCAAAATATAAAAGAGAAGAGTTAATAGGAAAAGATCACCGTATTTTAAATTCCGGATATCATCCGAAAGCATTTTTTCAAATCCTATGGAAGCGTATTTTGAGTGGAAAAGTCTGGACAGGGGAAATTCGAAATCAAGCAAAAGATGGTACGTATTATTGGGTTAAAACAACAATTGTTCCATTTTTAAATGAAAAGGGAGAACCTTATCAATTTATTGCAATTCGAAATGATATAAGTAGTAGGAAAGAAGCAGAACAAAGATTACGATTAAGCGAAAGTCGTTATAGGGAACTTGCTTATCATGATGCGTTAACAAGTTTACCGAACCGTTTACAGTTAATTACGACTGTAAATAAGATGATTGCAGAGAAAATAGAGTTTGGCATGATTTACTTTGATTTAGATCGTTTTAAATTAGTGAATGATACGTTAGGTCATATGATAGGAGATTTACTTTTAAGCGAAGTTGCTTCACGGTTGCATTATGTGCTAGGAGAGAAAGATGTTCTAGCTAGGCTTGGTGGCGACGAATTTGTACTGTTAACAAAAACTCATACACATGATGAGATGAGGCAGTTAGCGACATCCGTGTTGTCATGCTTTCAAGCGCCATTTATGCTTGAAGGTCATGAAATATATATTTCAGCTAGTCTAGGACTTTGTTCCTATCCGCAAGATGGAAAAGATGTTGAAACGTTATTAAAAAATTCGGATTTAGCCATGTATAGTGCGAAAGAGCAAGGAAGAAATGCGGCGTGCTTCTTTACAGATGAATTACGTGCGAAAATAAACCGTAGAATGAAAATAGAATTTGCTTTGCAAAAAGCGATTCGTGACGAAGAATTAAAAGTGGCATTACAGCCCATTATTGATTTGAAAACAAAGAAATGTACTGGTATTGAGGCTTTAGTACGCTGTAAGACAGAAGAAGGTCCTATTTCACCAAGTGAATTTATCCCTGTAGCTGAAGAGTGTGGACTTATTATAAAACTAGGAGACTGGGTACTAGAAAAGTCATGTCGACTGTTTAAAACTTTACCAGATTATCAAGAGGGACTGAAGTTATCTGTTAATTTATCAATACAACAATTGATGCAAAAGCGATTTATTTTATCTGTTCGTAGTATATTGAAGCGAACAGGGTTTCCGCCAAATCGTTTAATATTAGAAATAACAGAAAGTATAGCTGTACGTCATTTTGATTATATTATTGCTACATTACAAGAATTAAGAAGTATGGGAATTTTAATCGCTTTAGACGATTTCGGAACAGGGTATTCCTCATTATATTATTTAAAACAACTACCACTTGATATTGTGAAAATTGATCGTAATTTTATTCGTGAGTTTCATTATGATCATGCACAACCAGAGCGAACGATTGTAAAATCGGTTATTGAAATCGCCCATAGTTTAAATTTATTAGTGGTTGCTGAAGGGGTAGAAACGGTAGAACAAGAAAGTTTATTAAAATCAATGAGTTGCGACTTTGTACAAGGTTTTTATTATGCGAAACCGTTAGATATAGGGGAACTAAAAGAAAAGTTATTAACTGATTTTTAATAAAAAAAGAGAAGCGAAAAGCTTCTCTTTTTTATTGTTTTTTTTGTGAATCTTTCATTAAAACTGGATAAAGAATAAGACCTAATACAAACAAACCAATGCCTAAGAAGAATGTTTTTAAATCAGCAGTTCCCGTTTTAATAACCCATATGGAATATAAAAATGCTAATGCAGTAATGATTCCATCTTTTATTCGAGATCCCGGCATTATATCATACGTTTCCCCCGTAATAACTAATTTTAACTGATACAAGGTAGAAACAAGGTACGGGATTAAATATGCTAATGTCGCTACAACAATAGCGAAATTATATGCTTCTGAAACAGTACCAGAAATCGTTGAGAATAAGAAAATTTGCGTCATCACATTTGTAATAAATAATGATTTTGAAGGACTACCTTTTTTATTTGTTTTACTGAAAAACTTAGGGAAAAGGCCATTTTTAGCAGCCTGGTAAGGTACTTCTGAGCTAACAACGATCCATCCTACAGTAGAGCCGAATAAAGATACGAGTGCAAGTAAGGCCATTATATAAGCACCTTTAGTACCAATTGCTAAATTTAATGCATCTACTAATGGTTTTTGAGACTCTTTTAAAGCGTCTTGTGGAAGAGCGCCCATTGTTAGTAAAGTAATTGCCATGTAAATAAGAAGAGCGATGATTAATCCGAAAATCGTAGCTTTCTTAACATCGTGCTGAGATTTTGCACGGTTAGAGAGCATAACTGCTGACTCAATACCGATAAACGCCCAAAGTGTTGCAATAGCAGCGGAATTTATTTGTCCACCCAACGAAATAGGTTGTCCAGCTTCATTCATAAATGTTTGACCGTCCCCGAAATTAGAGGCATTGAAAATGAATAATGTGATTACAATAAACATTGTAAATCCGATGATTTTTGCGATTGTTGCCAGAAGGTTCATATTTCCGGCTCTATCAATATTTTGAGAAAGAATATATTGAATTCCCCATAGCATCATACTACATACTATGAAGGTTAAAGCTTTTCCAAGTTCTAATGAAAATCCGTTTGTTGAAAAGAGAATTTGCTTACTTTGTAAAACTGGGAAGAATGTTGATAAATATCCTGCAAAGGAAATAATTACAGATGCTGTAGCAGCCCAGTTAGCAGCCCAGTATCCCCAAGCCATACTATATCCCGCAACTTTACCTGTCTTTTGAGAAGTAAACATTGCTTGGGCGTAACTTTGTGGTCCTGCTTTTAATTCTGGTTTACGAATTGCTAAATTTCCAAATACGAGTGCAATCATAAATACACCAAGTCCTGTAATACTCCATGCCAGTGTAGATCCCATTGGACCTGATACGTGTGCTAAATTTGCTGGGAGCATAAATACGCCACCGCCAACCATATTCCCGATAACAAAAGCTGTTAAAATCCATAATCCCCATTTTTTCGTTTCCATTTTTGTTAACTCCTTTGTAGTAAGTTTTGCTTAAACATCATTTTTTACTAGCATTTTTGGCAATAAAAAAAGAGCCATGTAGATAAAAAATACCTACATGGCTCTTTGCCAAAGCGTAGGTACAACGGGAATAACCCTTGTACCTACGCGTAATTTTTCCGCTAGGTTTCAAGGGTTAAGTATGATGATGATGTTTTTGTGCAAATGTAACTACAGTTGTATAAGTAAGCATAGTTCTTTGCTCCCTTTCTCCTCTGATTTTGAAGTTAGTATACTACATGTTTTTTTGAATGAAAAGAAAAATTTATAAAAATACGTTTTAGAGACTAAATATTTACCTATAGTTTTCTTGTACTGGAAAATAAGTGAGAGATTGGCAGAAGAGTATAGCGTGGTATAATACATATAGAACTAGAAGGTGACAAGGGGCTATTGTAGATGATGAGTAAGTATGAACAAATTTATACAGAAATCAGCAAGTCTATTGATAATAAACAATTAAAAGAAGGATGTAAAATCCCATCAGAAACGGAATTAATGAAGCAGTATGAGGCAAGTAGGGGTACTGTAAGAAAAGCTGTAGATTTATTGCAAGAGCGTGGATATGTTCAAAAAATACACGGAAAAGGTGTTTTTGTATTAAAGCGCAAAAACATTGAATTTAACTTTGGTGGTATTGTAAGTTTTCAAGAAGAAAATGAACGTTTAGGACGTCATTGTATTACAGAAGTCGTGGAAATAGAGAAAATGAAAGCGACACAAGATGTAGCAAAGTTATTAAACGTGAAAGAAAAAACGGAAATAAATCATATTAAACGTGTACGAAATATTGATGGAGAAAAAGTAATTTTAGATATAAACCATTTTGTATCGGAATATATTCCAGGATTAACGAGAGAAATTGCAACTGCATCGATTTATAAATACATTGAGAAAGAATTAGGGCTACATATTAGCTATTCACAGCGGGTAATTGAAGTCCAACCATGTACAGAGGATGACCGAAAGTATTTGGATTTAAATGGAACAGACTATGTTGTCGTTGTAAAAAACTTTACTCATTTATACGATGGGAGTCAGTTCGAATATACGGAATCACGTCACCGTTTAGATATTTTTCACTTTTCGGATGTGGCGCGAAGAAAATAAAGAGATGGAGCGAAATAATCGTTCCATCTCTTTATTTATCCCGCTATTTGTGGGCAGTAAAACTCCCACCTCAAAATTCAGCTGGAGCAAAGAAGTTAGGTGGGAGATCAACTGCCTGTAAACGCCCGATTGGTGAAGGCTAATAATCAGTGGGGGATGAACAAAACCCCCACTGATTAAAGTTTCACTTTATAAAAAAATCACCAACTTATATATACGAGTGTTGACTAACTTATATATACGAGTTAATATGTAAGTGTAAACGGTATCAAAAAAAGAAAAGAGGGACGGGAATATGGGGAAAGACTATCGTAAAACAGCAAAAGAAGTGTTGCAGTATATTGGTGGAAAAGACAATATTGAACAAGCTGCGCACTGTGTAACGAGGCTCCGTATCGCTTTAAAAGATGAAAGTAAAATAGATAATGAGAAATTGCAGTCTATTTCATTAGTAAAGGGAGCGTTTCATAACGCTGGGGTATTTCAAATTGTAATTGGTCCAGGTGATGTCGATCGAGTATACGCTGAATTGATAACGCTTGCAGGTATGGAAGAATCGACAGTAGCTGACGTAAAAGGTTCAGGGGATAAAAAATTAAATCCAGTTCAAAAGTTTGTAAAAGTATTTTCAGATGTATTTATGCCGATTTTGCCAGCAATTATTACGGCAGGTTTACTAATGGGGATTAATAACCTGTTAGGGGCAAAGGACTTATTTTTTGATGGGAAAAATTTATTAGAAGTATATCCGAACTTAGGTGGGCTTTGGGATTTAATTAATATGATGGCCAATACAGCATTCGTATTCTTACCGGCACTTGTTGGTTGGTCAGCAACGAAGCGCTTTGGTGGTAGTCCAATACTAGGGATTGTTATGGGATTAATGCTTGTGCATCCGGCCTTATTAAACGCGTGGGATTATGGAAAAGCAGCGACTGGTTTAGAGGGACAAAAGATTGAGTACTTCGATATTTTAGGGCTATTCCAAATTGAAAAGGTAGGGTATCAAGGTCAAATTTTACCCATTTTAGTAGCAGCATTCGTATTAAGTAAAGTTGAAATCTTCTTAAAGAAACATGTGCCAAACGCAATTCAATTATTAGTTGTACCAATTACAACAATCGTTGTAACGGGTGTGTTAGCGTTAGGAATTATCGGTCCAGTTACACGTCATATTGGCGATTTATTAACGGCTGGATTAGTTGGCGTATATGAAACGGTACCAGTAGTTGGAGCAGTATTATTTGGAGCATTATATGCACCGCTCGTAATTACAGGAATGCATCATATGTTTATTGCAATTGATTTACAGCTAATTGCACAGCACGGCGGTACATTTATTTGGCCGATGATTGCTCTTTCTAACATTGCACAAGGTAGTGCGGCACTAGCGATGTTCTGGATTTCTAAAAATCAAAATGATAAAAGTATGGCATCAACATCAGCAATCTCAGCGTACTTCGGTATTACAGAGCCAGCGATGTTCGGTGTGAATTTAAGAAATAAATTCCCGTTCTATGCAGCGATTATTGGGTCTGCTATAGCAGCGATATTTATTACATTAAATGGTGTATTAGCACCAGCAATCGGAATTGGCGGATTGCCAGCATTTATTTCTATCATTCCGAAATCGATTCCAATGTTTATTGTAGGGATGATAATCGCAGTAGTAATTCCATTTACATTAACATGGTTATTTGCGAAACGAGTAAAACAGAAGTAGGAGGAAATTAAGCATGAAAGATTGGCATAAAAGTGTAGTCTATCAAATTTATCCGAAGAGCTTTAATAGTTACTATAATAAAGAAACCGGTGATATAAAGGGAGTTACAGAGAAATTAGATTATTTAAAGGAACTTGGAGTGGATTATATTTGGTTAACACCGATATACCGATCACCACAAAATGACAATGGATACGATGTAAGTGATTATTACAGCATTGATCCATCTTACGGGACGATGGAAGAGTTTGAAGAGCTTTTAGAAGAAGCGAAAGTACGTGACATTGAAATCATGCTTGATATCGTTGTAAATCATAGTTCAACGGAGCATAAGTGGTTTAAAGAAGCAAAAGAAGATAAGAATAGTCCGTATCGAAATTATTATATTTGGCGTGATGAAAAGAATAATTGGCAGTCTAAATTTGGAGGGTCTGCTTGGAAATATGATGAGAAAACAGGGCAATATTTTTTACATCTATTTGATGAGACGCAAGCTGATTTAAACTGGGAAAATGAAAAGCTTCGTGAAGAAGTGTACGATATGATGCGCTTTTGGTTGGAGAAAGGTGTAAAAGGATTCCGCCTTGATGTTATTAACTTAATTTCAAAAGATCAAAGATTTTTAAGTGATGAAGGCACCACGGCTACAAGTGATGGGCGTAAATATTACACAGATGGTCCACGCGTCCATGAATATTTACAAGAGATGAGCCAAAATGTTTTTGAAGGGAAAGATGTAATTACAGTTGGAGAAATGTCATCTACGACAATTGATAATTGTATTAAATATTCAAATCCTGAGCGCAATGAACTAAGCATGACGTTTAGTTTCCATCATTTAAAAGTAGATTATCCGAATGGTGATAAGTGGACGAAAGCTGATTTTGATTTCATTAAATTAAAAGAAATTATGTCTAATTGGCAAATTGAAATGCAAAAGGGCGGAGGATGGAATGCGTTATTCTGGTGTAATCATGACCAGCCTCGTATCGTTTCACGGTTTGGTGATGATGAGAAGTACCGAAATGAATCTGCGAAAATGTTAGCGACAGCTATGCATATGTTGCAAGGAACGCCTTACATTTATCAAGGTGAAGAAATCGGTATGACGAATCCTAAATTCGAGTCCATCGAGCAATATCGTGATGTGGAATCGTTAAATATATATGATATAAAGCTAGAAGAAGGATTATCAAAAGAAGAGATTATAGGGATTTTAAAACAAAAATCTCGTGATAATTCACGTACTCCGATGCAGTGGGATGGAGAGGTGAATAGTGGTTTTACAACGAGTACACCTTGGATTTCAGTGGCTGATAGTTATACAGAGATTAATGTAGAAAAAGCGTTAGAAGAGAAAGAATCTGTATTTTATCATTATAAAAAGTTAATTGAACTTAGAAAAACTTGTGATGTAATTACAGAAGGGGAATATGCTATTTTAGATGGAAATCATCCTAACATTTGGGCGTATACACGTACTGTAAATAATGAAGTATTACTTGTTATCAATAACTTCTATGGAGAAGAAATAATGTACTCTGTACCAGTGAATGTTCAATTGGATGGAATGAAGCAAGAAGTATTATTATCAAATTATAAAGATCCAAGCAGAGATATTACAAATCTTAACTTAAGACCTTATGAATCAATTGTATATCGATATACAAAATAAAAAAGTTGTATGCCCGCGGGGCGTACAACTTTTTATTTTAAGACACCGCTATATAAAATATTTACTTCTACTTCTGGTTTGAACTTCACTTTTGCATAATCTTCATTCCAATTTTTTTTCTTCCATAAATCAGGGTGATAAGCGATAAGGTGTCTCCCGATACCGAAAGCATCACAATTTGCTTTTTGTAGTTTTTTCGTTATGCGTTTTGCTTCTTTTGTGAGCTGCTTAGATAATTCTTTGTTTAGTTTTTTTCTTTCTCCCATTTTATAAAGATTATCTCTCGGTGCTTCAAGAGCGATTACTTGTAGCTTTAGTTTTAGATGAGCGTAAACATTTCCTTTTTTGTCAGTCGTTATATTCAAGTCTCTTTTTAGTTTCCGATTGCTCACTTCCATTGTTAAATAATCAGATGTCTTCTCTGATTCATCGCTAGTAAGTTTTTGGGTTATACGGGCACTTGTTCCCATTTTTCCGGTTAATAACACGAATAGAACAGATTGTTTCAAAGGTAAATACCCAGTTAATTTATCGTTGTTAAATAAAGCTAACCCGTTTGTAATTACTTCTTTTCCTTTTATTTTTATAGAAGGGAGGGTAAAGTCTTTACCGGGATCTAACATTTTTGTAGCGGCTGTTTCTAAAGTTTCTTTTGGAAATACACTCATATCTTCTAAGCTTTTCACTTTTTTCTTTAGAAAATCTCCAATTAGTAAATTTCCTACTTTCTTTTTTTCGAGTATCTCGGATGTTTCACCATCTACTGCAATAAGTTTTACTAAAGCAGTTGGGTTTGTTGGATCCCGAAAGCTAACATCTAAATAGGGTAGTATACCTTTTTTTAGAATTTTGGTTCCTAGTAATTGAACACCATATTTGAAATAGCGAATATTCCCAGTTACATTTTTTTTTAGGGCATCGCTTGTATCCCTTATGTTATGCCCGGTTGCTGAATGTATTTCATTCTCGAATGAAGATTGCTCTCCGCTTGAACTTTTTACGAGCTCGACTGTTTGCTGGAGTTTATTCTCTTCCGTAATATCAGATCCAATGCTATAAGCTAATCTGGCCTCTCTTAATGGTTCTTGATCCCAACAGCCAGAAAGGAATGAACTAGCACATAATATAAAAAGTAGTTTAACTCTTTTTTTGAACATACTGTTCTCCTTTCTTATTTCGTATTACTGAATAAAGTAGAAATAAAAGAGGGAGAACAACTATGAAAATATAGGTGAACTTATCAGTGAAAGTTGAAATTACTTTTAATTCTTCAGGTGTATCTATAAATAAGGCTACACTAAAAGCAATAATACCAACGATTGGAACGGCCTTTTTATGATTAGCAAGGTTGAATATATGTCCAATTCCTATTGAGGCAGCACAGTAATAACTAGCAATAGAAGCGACAACTGTTATCATCCATATTGGTATGAATAGTAAATCAGTTCGGTCTATAATCCCGATATGCAAGGAGCGTAATAAGTAAGCAACTGGCTCTGGAATAAGTTCAACTTGTTTTGGACTGAATACGATAAAGCAAATCCAAACAGTAAAAGTATAAAAAAGCGTTACAAATCCATTAGCGATAGAAATGGCCTTCAGTTTTGCCACAGAACTGCCATTTACTTTTGGAAAAGCGATAAGAATAATTTCAAAACCATACATGGCTGTAATTGTTTCCTTGGATGCTTGAATTATATTCCACCATCCGGCTTCTGTAAGTGGAAAAATATAAGAAAAATCAGCTCGTGTGAGCCCAAGTGCAATTAAAAGTGCCATTGGGATAATAAGAATAGAAGCCATGACATAAAATCGTACAATCACTTTAAATGTATTATAGGCTACGTAGCAACAAGCTATTGTAAATAGTATGAGAATTGCAGACCAAGGGGTGGCTTGTAAGACCCATACTTTAATGACGTTACAAGCGTTTAACATGACGGTCATACCGATAAGAGTAAAATAAAAAACATAAAAAAAACCTAATAACTTTCCGATTTTATTACCAAATAGCATACAAACACTTTCATACATATCTGCATCAGGAAAGCGTTTTAAGAAAAGCCACATAAGTATAATAATAAGTTGAATTGCAAGACCAGCGATGAGAGCAGAAATCCACCCACCGCCTTTCGCAATGGGGTGAAGGCGGTTTGGTAAAGAAAGTATACCAACTCCAATTTGGCATTGAATAACGAAAAAGGTAAATTGAACAAGTGAAATTTTACTTTGCGTGTTTGTCACCGTTCTCATCCTCTCTCGTTACATGTTGTCGTTGCATTTTTTTCGGCTTTGGATCATGAGGTCGTTCCCGAAACGACCAAATTGGAAGTCTTACAAAAGAATCTTTCATATCTTTTATTCGCATCGGTGCAATAGGAGAAAGATATGGTGTATGAAATGAATGTAGCTGGCATAAATGAACGAAAGTTATAATTAGACCAAATGATATTCCTACGTACCCGAATATAGCAGCAAGGATCATTAACGGAAAACGAAGGATCCGAACTGCTGAACTCATATCGTTTGATGGAACGAGAAAAGACGCAATTGCAGTTAAAGCTACAACGATAATCATTGTATAAGAGACAAGCCCAGCCTTTACAATCGCATCACCAATTACTAAACCTCCTACGATACCGATTGTTTGTCCAACGCGACTCGGCAGACGAATACCAGCTTCTCTTAATAATTCGAAGATTAATTCCATTAATAAAGCTTCAAATATAGGAGGAAGAGGTACCTTTTCTAATGAAGCTTTAATTGTATAAACGAGTTCGAGTGGTAATACATCAGGATGAAAAGCGACGGTTGCGATATATATAGCTGGTAAGAGAAATGCGATTAAAAAGCTAACGAGCCGAATCATTCGTACGAAAGAACCAACAATCCACCGATTATTATAATCATCAGGTGATTGATAAAAAGCAAATAAAGTGACAGGAACGATAAGTGCTGTTGGATCTCCATCTGATAAAATGGCAACGCGCCCTTCCATTAAATTAGCCGCAGTTCGGTCGGGACGCTCTGTATTTAATTGTTGTGGAAATGGTGAGAAAGACGTGTCTTCTATAAATTCTTGTATGTATCCTGGTGGCATTAGTGCATCGGTCTTAATCGTTTCTAATCTTCTTTTTACTTCTGTGACGAGATCATCATTAGCTATATTTTGCATATAAACAATTGCTACTTTCGTGTGCATCTCTTCACCAAGGATAAAATATTTAACGACTAAATTTGGACTCTTAATTAGTTTCCGTACGGAAGCTAAATTAGTAGCTAAATCTTCTACAAAACCAGAATGTGGTCCGCGTACAACACCTTCATTGTCAGGCTCTTTTATATCCCTTTTTAAAGATAAAGCTGTTTCGAAAATACAAAAACTGTCGACTTGTTCATGAAAATATAATGATTTTCCTTGTAATAAAAGTTGCACACCATAATTTAAATTTGTTTCTTTTTTCATATTTAATGTGGAAAAAGCTTTATCTAAAGGCAAATCCGACCGCGTTAATAATGGCTCAAGAGCCAATTGATGAATTAAATTTTGGTCTGCTAAAGATTCGATATATAAGATTGTTCCTTTTCCATTTTGAAAAGGAACATCTAATTTTTTTATATCATCAGAATGGCAGAGCTTATTTTCAATGTAATTAACATTTTCCGAAAGTGATGGAAACATATGCTTCGTTTTATTTTTTTGTTGGTTATTGCTTTGCTCTGTCATAAGGCCCACCCTTTTAGAATTGAATTATCACTGTTAATTTTTGCTTTTTATGAAAAAATTATGCTTATATTCTTTTTAAAAAAGTAGCTTGAAAGTTACGTTACGTCATCTTTTATACTAAAGAAAATAGGATATAGGGGGATGGTGTAGATGACTTTAAAATGTATGTGGGGATGGAAAGAAATTTTATATTTATTTGTTTTTGTATTTCTGATTGTACCAGTAATGGTTGAATCTCTTTTTTATGATTATGCTTTAAAAATACTAGGGAACTCATTATATGCTGGAGTATTAATGGGACTTATAATGGCAGTGATATTTACGTTTGTAGTTTATCTTTTTTGCATAAAAAGATATAAACTGTCGTGGAAAGATATTGGAGTTCGGAAGCTTTCATGGAAAGATTTATTGTGGACATTTGTAGCGGTTATTTCTTTGATTGTAGTGAGTGTTGGAGTATTAATGATAATGGAAAAACTGGGGTTTTCTTTCGAAAATAGTAAAACGGAGACGATCCAAAATGATAAATCAATATATGCGTTCTGTATCGCGGTAATTGGAGCAGTAGTTATATCACCAATCTATGAAGAAATTTTATATCGAGGTGTTTTTTATACATTTTTTCGTGATAGATATGGCATATTGGGCGGGGTGATTATAAGTTCAATAATATTTACCGTTGTTCATATTCCAACATATAACACATTACCGGTGAATTTTTTAAGCGGTGTAGTATTCGCGTGGTTATATGAAAAAACAAATTCTATTTTATCGGCTATGATTGCACACGCACTATTTAATTTCATAGCAGTACTTCTTACATTTATGTCGAATTAAGAAGATATATAGGAGGGATACAAATGGAAATAGCGGTAGAACGTGTTTTTACGAATGAAATTTTAGCAAGAGCAGCAAAGGCATATCATGTAACGGTGGAAGAAAAGCCACTTGGTGATTTTGAAAATTATATTTTTAAGGCGAAGGGTAAAAATAATGAAGATTATGTATTACGCTTAACTCATTCTTCTCATCGTTCTAAAAAAGAGGTAGAGGCCGAACTAGATTTTTTACGGTATGTTGCGGAGCATGGGGCGAAAGTGGCGGGACCTCTTAATTCAATATCTCAAAATCTTGTAGAAGAAATCGGAGCGGAAGATGGTACTTTCTTTTTTACGTCTTTATTTACATATGCAAAAGGTGAGCAAGTAAAAGGAGAAGAATCGGCTTATTGGGGAGATGCTTTCTTTGAAGCGTGGGGAAAAGCGATTGGACAACTGCACCGCCTTACAATGGATTATCCTAAAACAGACTACCGTGATACGTGGGAAGAGGATGAAAGTAGCATTGTTAGCGGATTAGAAGATGCGAAGGTGAAAGAGATTGCTTCTGTATTAATGGATGAAATAAAGGCTCTTCCAATTGAAAGAGAAACATTCGGTCTTATGCATGGTGATATTCATCCAGGTAACTTTCATTATGATGGTAAAGAGCTAACAATCTTTGATTTTGATGACGCTGCCTATAATTACTTCATTCATGATTTAGCAATGGTTCTTTATTACTCTGTTCTTTTTACACCGTGGACATTGGAGAAAAAGACTGAATTTGCTCGTAAACAGTTACAAGTGTTACGAAAAGGTTATGAATATGAGCACAGACTGGCGGATAGTTGGTATGAATCGTTACCGTTATTTTTGCGTCTACGTGATATTGGTTTATACGGTACGCTTCAAAAGAAGTTTAAAGGGAAAGATATGCCAAATCATTTCATAGAATTAGCGGAACAACTCTATGAAAGAATTATAAAGAAGGAAGCAATAGTGAATATATAATACAGGTATAAGGGAACAAAGTATATAAAATAAATATATACTTTGTTTTTTTATACAAAAATATGTTTATTTTATTAAAATAATATTGTTATAGATTCGGTATACACTTATAATTTTATATATATTCTGAATATTCTTTATAAAGAAGGAGGGGGAAAGTTGGAAGCTATCGTAAGTTGGATAAATAATATTGTTTGGAGTCCAGCACTTGTCTATTTATGTTTAGGAGTAGGTCTATATTTTTCCATTCGAACAAGGTTTTTACAAGTAAGACATGTAGGAGAAATGGTGAAGCTTACATTTAAGGGAGAAAAGTCTGATGCGGGTGTTTCTTCGTTCCAAGCGTTAGCACTTTCGTTATCAGGGCGCGTTGGAACCGGAAATATTGCCGGTGTTGCAACGGCTGTTGCCTTTGGTGGTCCAGGCGCTGTATTTTGGATGTGGGCGGTAGCCTTTCTAGGAGCTGGTTCTGCATATGTAGAATCGACGCTTGCACAAATATATAAGACGAAGCATCAAGGGCAATTCCGCGGTGGTCCTGCTTATTACATTGAAAAAGGACTAGGTGTTAAATGGTACGCATTAGTGTTCGTCGCAGCGACAATTCTTGCAACAGGAATGCTGCTTCCAGGTGTTCAAGCGAATAGTATTGCTGTAAGTCTAGAAACAGCTTTTGGTATTAATACTTCTGTATCAGGGGTGGTATTAGTAGCGGCATTAGCACTTATTATTTTTGGTGGAGTTAAGCGAATTGTTAACGTAGCGCAAGTTGTAGTACCGTTTATGGCGCTTGGCTATATTTTAGTAGCTTGTGTAATTGTAGGTATGAATATTGAAAAATTACCAGACGCTTTCATGTTAATTTTAAAAAGTGCATTTGCATTAGAAGCAGCTTTTGGCGGGATTATTGGTTTAGCAATTTCTTGGGGTGTAAAACGTGGTATTTATTCAAACGAAGCAGGGCAAGGAACTGGGGCCCATGCAGCAGCTGCTGCTGAAGTATCGCATCCAGCTAAACAAGGGTTAGTACAAGCATTTTCCGTTTACATTGATACATTATTTGTTTGTTCAGCAACAGCATTTATGATGATTATTACAGGCATGTATAACGTATTTGATGCAAGCGGAAAAAACTTTATCGTCAATAAATTAAATGGTGCACAGCCAGGTCCTGGTTATACACAGGCAGCAGTAGAATCTGTTTTCCCTGGATTTGGAAACGGTTTCGTAGCAATCTCTTTACTATTCTTCGCATTTACAACAATTATGGCTTATTACTACATTGCAGAAACGAATATAGCTTACTTAAATCGTGATAAAGACCGTCCTTGGATGTCTATCGTACTAAAGTTTGTATTCTTAGGAGTTGTATTCTACGGTTGTGTAAAAACAGCAGAAACAGCATGGGCTTTAGGGGATATTGGTGTAGGAATTATGGCATGGGTTAACATTATTGCGATTCTATTATTACAAAAACCGGCATTGATCGCATTAAAGGATTATGAAAAGCAGAAAAAAGAAGGAAAAGATCCAGTGTTCGATCCGCAGAAACTAGGAATTAAAAATGCTGATTTCTGGGAGCATGAATACGGGAAAGACAAGAAAGAAGAAGTATCTTAAGAGAATAGAAATGAAGGAGCAAAGGGAGATCCCTTTGCTCTTTTTTATGGACAAAGTGAAGATGAAAGTTATTTTTTTGCCTATTTTTGAATATAAAAAGAATGTACATGCTTTGTTTAGGGGAGGGGGGAGTATGGTGATAGAGTTTCGTAATGTAAATAAATATTATGGTAACTTCCAAGTTTTGAAAAATATTAATATGCAAGTGAAAAAAGGTGAAGTGGTAGTAGTTGTTGGTCCTTCAGGATCAGGAAAAAGTACATTGCTTCGGTGTATAAATCAGTTAGAGGCGATTACTGATGGAGAGTTAATCGTACAAAATACAGACGTACACAATAAAAAAACAGATATGAATGAATTACGCCGAAATATTGGTATGGTCTTCCAGCATTTTTACTTATACCCACATAAAACAGTTCTGCAAAATATTACACTAGCACCAATTAAAGTAAATAAAACTTCAAAAGAAGAAGCAGAAAAAACAGCGATGGTTTATTTAGAGAAAGTAGGAATCCCGGAGAAGGCAGGTGTATATCCTCATCAATTATCCGGAGGTCAACAGCAAAGGGTAGCTATTGCTAGAGGGCTCGCGATGCAACCGAAAATTATGCTATTTGATGAGCCTACGTCCGCTCTTGATCCAGAGATGATCGGAGAGGTGCTTGATGTTATGAAAGCGCTGGCTAAAGAAGGAATGACGATGGTCGTCGTCACACATGAGATGGGATTTGCACGTGAGGTAGCAGATAGAATTTTATTTATGGATGACGGTCAAATTATCGAAGATACAACACCATCACAATTTTTTGCAAGTCCTGAACAAGAAAGAGCTCGTCTATTTTTAAGAAGAGTGTTAAATCATTAAAGGGGGAGTTTTATGCTTAAAATGAAAAAGTTGTTTACGTTAATCGTATTTTCATGTTTATTCGTACTTGTCGTTGCTGGATGCGGAAGTAAAAAAGATGAGACGAAAGAAACGAATACGAAACAAGGCGGGGCTGTTGAGCAAATTAAAAAGAGCGGGAAAATAGTAGTTGGGGTGAAGAATGATACGAACTTATTTGGCTTGAAAAATCCTTCGACAGGACAGGTAGAAGGGTTTGATGTTGATATCGCAAAGGCGCTTGCGAAAAAAATCCTTGGAGATGAAAAGAAATTAGAATTAAAAGAAGTAACGTCTAAAACGCGTATTCCACTACTGAAAAATGGTGATATTGATGCAATTATTGCGACAATGACAATTACGGAAGAACGCAAAAAAGAAGTAGCTTTCTCAGATGTATATTTTAAAGCAGGACAATCGTTACTTGTGAAAAAAGGAAGCAATATTAAGAGCATTGATGATATAAAACAAGGCGTTAAAGTATTAGCTGTAAAAGGATCAACATCTACAAATAACATTCGCCAAAAATCACCAGAAGCAACAGTATTAGAGTTTGAGAATTATAGTGAGGCATTTACAGCGTTAAAAGCAGGTAAAGGCGATGTTTTAACTACAGATAATGCGATTCTTTACGGAATGGCAAAACAAGATTCTAATTATGAAGTTGTAGGGAAAATTTTCACGGATGAACCGTATGGAATTGCAGTACAAAAAGGTGCAGACGATTTAACGAAAGAGATTAATAGTTTATTAAAAGATATGAAAGCGAATGGAGAATACGATAAATTGTATGAAAAATGGATTGGTCAAAAACAAGAGAAGTAAAATGAAACTTTATTTCTCGTGATAAATAGTAAGAGTGAGAGGATGAGAGTACTCATCCTCTCCTTGTAAAGAAAGAGGGGAGAATATGTGCCTGATTTTTCTATATTAACGAATAACATTGATATGTATTTAGAAGGATTTAAATATACGGTTATGTCTAGTGTAGTTGCGCTAATAGGAAGTTTTGTTTTAGGAATTGTTATGGCAGTGATGCGAATTTCACCTATTCGTATTTTGAATTGGATTGGCTCTGCCTATGTAGAGTTTGTTAGAAATATTCCACTCGTATTAATTGCATTCATTTTCTATTTTGCTTTGCCTGTAATAGGAATTACTTTCAACGGTTTTGTAGCAGGGACAGTTGCGCTTACAGTTTATACAGCGGCTTTTATTGCGGAAGTAATTCGTGCTGGTATTTTATCAGTCGCGAAAGGTCAAATGGAAGCAGCACGTTCTTCAGGATTAACTTATACGCAAGCGATGTATCATGTCGTCTTACCTCAAGCGATGAAAATCGTCATTCCTCCTCTAGGAAATCAATTTCTCAATTTAGTAAAAAACTCTTCAATACTCGGAATTATTGCTGGAACGGATTTAATGTATCAAGGAGACTTAATTTCAACGAAGACGTTCGTTACGTTTGATGTATATATATTTGTCGGGATGTTTTATTTAGTATTAACAATACCGCTAAGTATGCTAGTGCGTTATTTAGAAAAACGCTTGGCAAAGGAGGCGGTATAAATGGATTTTAAAGGAGCGATAACAGGTGATCATATCCTCTTTTTATTAAAAGGATTACTCATAACGTTAGAGGTAGCGCTCGTAGCAATTGTACTTAGCTTTATTATTGGTAGTGTAATAGGGATATTGCGCTACATGAAAATACCTGTCGTCTCACAAGTATTAGGAATTATCGTTGAAGTGATTCGAAACTTACCACTACTTTTAATTATATTTTTCACATATTTTGCGCTTCCAGAAGCAGGCTTGAAATTAGAGATTATAACAGCTGTAATTGTTGCTTTAACAATATTTGAAGCAGCAATGATATCTGAAATTGTTCGAAGTGGTTTATTATCGATTGAAAAAGGACAGATTGAGGCCGCAAGATCTTCAGGATTAACGTATGTTCAAGCACTGTGGCATATCATTTTACCACAAGCATTAAGAAGAATGGTCCCGCCGCTTGTCAGTCAGTTTATTTCATTGCTGAAAGATACATCATTAGCAGTTGGTATATCACTGCCAGAGCTTATGCATAATGCTCAAATTATTAGCGGGCAGAATGTAAATTATATGATTCCAACGTTTATAGTAGTAGCTTGTATGTATTTTGTTGTAAACTACGGTTTATCAATTTTATCTAGAAGATTAGAAATACGTTAACTCTTACAAAAAATGTAAGAGTTTTTTCCTTATAAATCCTTTTTTGCCTCAAATTAGTATTGCAAGCTCTTAATAGTTGAATTTTTATATTATTTTATCAGAAAAGTTTTAATTTTATATAGAAATTGTAATCGCTTTCGTGTATATTTTTATTATCAGAAAATTTTAAAAAGAGATAGGGGTACTTGTAGGGGGAGGATTAAGATGCAGCAAACAACGAATGAGCAATTACATCGTACGATGAAGAGTAGACATTTATTTATGATCGCACTAGGTGGTGTAATCGGAACTGGTTTTTTTCTAGGTTCAGGTTACACCATTAATCAGGCTGGACCAGGGGGAGCCATCCTTTCATATTTAGTGGGCGGATTTATTATGTATTTAACAATGCTTTGTCTTGGAGAGCTAACGGTAGCAATGCCAGTTTCAGGATCTTTCCAAAAGTATGCGACGAAGTTTATTGGACCAGGAACTGGATTTATGATCGGTTGGCTATACTGGATTGGATGGGCAGTAACAGTAGGATTAGAATTAACATCGATCGGTTTAATGATGAAAAGATGGTTTCCGAATGTTGATGTTTGGGTATGGTGTCTCGTATTCGGAGTTATTTTATATGCTTCAAATGCAATATCAGCGAAGAGTTATGCTGAATTAGAGTTTTGGTTCTCTAGTATTAAAGTAGTTACAATTATTGCATTTATTCTACTTGGTGGTAGCGCATTACTAGGATTCTTACCATACGATGGAAAAGAAGCAGCGCCTCTTTTCTCTAACTTTGTAAGTGATGGTGGGCTATTCCCAAATGGACTAGCTGCAGTGCTTCTTACGATGATTACAGTTAACTTTTCCTTCCAAGGAACAGAGTTAATCGGGATTGCAGCAGGAGAGAGTCAGAATCCTGAAAAAACAATTCCACGTGCGATTCGTAATACAGTATGGCGCATTATGTTATTCTTCATTTTAACAATGACAATTTTAGTAGGGTTAATTTCTTGGAAAGAAGCAGGGATAATTGAAAGCCCATTCGTAGTTGTATTTGATAAAATCGGTATTCCATATGCAGCTGATATTATGAACTTCGTTATTATTACAGCTCTTCTATCTGTAGCGAACTCAGGGTTATATGCAGCAACGCGTATACTATGGTCACTTGCAAATGAAGGAATGGCACCAACTTCTTTCAAGAAAGTAAATAAACGTGGTATTCCGATTACAGCGTTAGTCGTAACAATTGCTGTAGCGGCGTTATCTTTATTAACAAGTTTCCTTGCAGAAGATACAGTATATATGTACTTATTATCTATAGCTGGTTTATCGGCTGTTTCAAGTTGGATCATTATTGCTTTATCACAACTTCGCTTTAGAAGTCAGTATTTAAAAGGCGGAGGAAAATTAGAGGACTTAAAGTATAGAACACCACTATACCCGCTTGTTCCAATTTTAGCTTTAATTACAAATAGCATCGTTGTTATTAGTTTAGCGTTTATTCCAGAACAAAGAATGGCTTTATATTGTGGTATTCCATTTATCATTTTCTGCTACATATATTATTATATGAGTAAGAAACGGAAGAAACCGATGAAAGTGGAGATGGAAGCAAAGTATGAAAATAAAAATTAAGCATGATGATATAGAGGCAGATTTATCGCATGGTCACTTAGCGATTGGGAAAGAAAACGGATATTCACCGTTACAATTACTCGTTTCTTCTATCGCAGGATGTAGTGCAATTGTTTTTCGAACGATTTTAGAAAAGAAACGTATTGCATACGATACGTTTACAATTGAAACTGAAATTGGTAGAAGTGAAGCTTTATCAAAACCAGTTGAAAGTGTTCATTTGCACTATAAAATTAAAGCGCAAAACATTACAGAAGAACAATTAGACAAGGCGCTACAACTTGCGGTGAAAAATTGCACAATTGTTCAATCTATAAAGGATAGTATAAAAGTTACAGAAACAATTGAATTAGTAAAGTGAAACATAAAAACGTGAGAATAGGGCGCTCACGTTTTTATGTTTTTGGCAGAGGGGGAAGAATGATGGAATGTTTAGGTTGTAAATTAGCAAATGAAGAAGAAATTATATATAAAGTGTATGAAGATGATTATGTAACTTGTTTTTTAGACCATGCGCCTTTCTACCCAGGACATACTTTAATTGTGCCAAAGAAGCATGTTTTAGAAGTGGACGAATTAGATGATGTTGTAGCGAAATCGATTATGGATGCTTCTAAGCTTATTGCAAAAGCGATTAAGGCATTATATAAACCAGACGGAATTACAATTTGTCAAAATGGTGGAATCTTTAACGAGCTAACACACTATCATATGCATGTCGTACCAAGATATAAAGAGCGTTCGTTTGCTGAGTTTTATATGGTACAATCGGGAGAAAAACAGAATCATAACTTTGAAGAGACAAAGCATTTGTTAAAAGAAGCGATAGAGCAAATAATACATAGCGAAAAGGCGTAAGAGGGGTTTTCTTAAGGGGACAGTCAGGAAAATTCTAATATTAAAAAGCCCAATTTCTCAGTTAAAATAGAGAAATTGGGCTTTTCTTTATTCTATTATTCAATTTTCTCTATTAAAGAATTCTGCAGTGTCACAAAGTATATCGCTCATTCGTTATATAGAATGAGAGGAGGAATTATATGAAAGTTACAAACAAAGATTACGAAAAGATGGAAGAGCTATACGAGTTGTATGAGCAAAAAATTTATTATGTAGCTTATTCTATTTTAAATAATATTCAGCAAGCTGAAGATGCGGTTCAAGAGACGTTTATTACACTTTATAAGAATTTGGAAAAGCTCCATGGTTTGAACACTGAAGAGCTTAAACGGTATATTTTGAGGATTGCGAAAAACAAAGCGATTGATAGCTACCGGAAAAATAAACGACATGAAACATTTTTAGAAGAATATCAACGAGAATCAACAGAGGTAGTAGATGAAAATATTGAAGAGTGGGAAAAACGTATAATGTCTGAGGTTCAGATTGATACATTGCTAAAAGGGCTAAATGAATCTAACAGACAAGTGTTTAAGTACAAAGTCTTCTATAACTTAACGTATCAAGAAATTTCAAGTGTAATGGGGATAACCGAGGCTAATGTCCGCAAGCAATTTGAGCGCGCTCGAAAACGAGTACAAAGTATTATAGGAGGTATACAAAATGACGAATTCAAAGAACTCCAAAGAAATGTATGACCTTGCTGAAAAAATTGCTTTAGATGATTTTGATAAACTCGAAGAACAACATGAATTCTCACATACATATACGCGCAAAAAGAAATTGTTTATGGAGGAAATGAAGCTGAAAGATGGAAAACCACAGAAAAAGCGAAAAAGACATCGTATGTTAATCGCTGCTGCGTGCTTATTGATCGGCATGCCGACAACCGTTTTTGGAGCAGTAAAAGTCTACAATATGATTGTTCAAAAACAAAATTACGAAGTAAATGTTTCAGTAACAAATAAGGACTCGAAAAAGGCTGATAAGTGGTATAAGTTGAAAGTTGGTAAATTACCAGAAAATATGGAGGCAATTGATGACTCTGCTATGAAATATTCATTTAAAGATAACTATGCAAAGGGGGGATTTTCATTCGCTCTTCGGAGAGTAGGGGAAAATACAGATTTTCAAACTCTGTATTCGAAAAGTTACGAAGAAAAAGAGATAAATGGTAGGAAAGCAGTAATTGTCCATAAAGAAACAGGAAACAACAATGTAATGTTTGACAGAAAGGTCTTTCTCTTTTTTGAGAAAGAAGGGATTATGTTAGAAAGTTATATTGGATCCGATGTAAACGAAGAACAAATGATGGATGTGTTAGGGAACATTTCACTTGAGCCTACGTCAAAAGAAAAGGCATCACATATAGTAGATTATGATGAAAATCGTTTTAGTAAAGCAGATGAACCTAAAAAGACTAAGGTTATTCCTTTGAAAAAAGATAGCAAACGACTATTTCATATAGGGCAAAATGTTCCAGTAACTATAATCATGGATAACAGCCAAATTGAATATGTTATAGAAAAAGTTGAAGTCTTCGATTCAATCAAAGATTTTAAACAAGAAAACTTTAATGAATTTGGCTTAGAAATACTAAGCAAGAATAAGGCTTTAAATCAGATAGGAGAATTGCTACCATACAGACGGGATGAATATAAAATTGGAAATGGTAAAGATTCAATTGATAAATTAGTAGAATCAAAATTAGTTAATCCTAAATTTGTTTACTTAACAACAACAGTGAAAAATATTGGTAAAAAGTCGACAAAAGAAATCTATATGCATCCATCCATAAAGTTGCTTAAATCTGAAGGTAATGCATGGAACTACGCTAAAGAAGATGGAATTGAGGAAAAAAATATTATGACAGGCGAAGTTGATTATTTAGAACCTCACGGAGATGGAAAAAGCTTTTATAATATTGGCAGTATTCGACCAGGACAAACGGTAAATGTTAAATTAGGTTATTTTGTAGATGAGGATAAATTAGGTTCACTTTTCCTTGAAGCTTTCCGTTACAGTGGTTCTAGTGGAACTGAGAATATGAATGAGAAAAATCGTTGGTGGTTCGATATTCGTCAATCGTAAACATAATAGGAACAACTAGACTAAAAAGCTGCTTATATATAGCAGCTTTTTAATTTTCATACATACTTAAAACTTCTTTCGCACGTATACGTAAACCATCTATTAATTCTTTCGGTTCTAAAACTCGTGCATCTTTTCCAAGTCTATAAAATAAAGGGGTAATAAAGTTAATTTCACCTTTATCAATTGTTGAATGTATATAACCTGTCCCGTCTTCGTTTACTACCATGAATTCTTCAAGGTAAGGAACGCTTTTACATTGGCGCACGCCTTCAGTCGTTAATAAAACATGTAACTGGGTAGGAATATGCACTACGTTAGAGCTAGAGGCAAACCATTCTTCTAAATTCATGAACGTATCTTTATTTTCTTCTGTTGATAATATAGAAAGAATACGATCAACGCGATACAGTAATATTTTTTTGCTGCTGAAGTCATAGGATGGTAAGTACCATAGCCCATCATGAGCATATACACCGATAGGATGAACATATTTTATTTTTATCCCTGATTTAGATTCGTATTGAAAGTGTAAATTTTTATTTTCAATAGCCGCGGTTAATACTTCGTTTAAAAGAGGTGTATCAATTGTTCTCTTCGGATTCCAAAAAGAGATATAAGATCGTATTTTATCAACTTTCGCTTTCGCATCATGTTGTAGGGAGCTATACAGTTTATGCGTAACGGAATTGATTTCTGTGTTAAAAGGCAAGTCTCTGTAGTAGCTTAAAGACTGAAAAGCAAAAAAGATGGATACTGCTTCTTCTTCGGTAAATAAAATAGGGGGAATGACTTTATTCGTTAATACTTTATATCCTCCGTTACGACCTTGTTCAGCGTAAATGGGTAATCCCATATCACTTAAATCTAAAATATATCTATGGACCGTACGAACGGAAATATTAAATTCATCAGCTATTTCTTGAGCTGTAAATGTTTTTTTCGTAGAAGCAAATATAAGAATGTCTAGTAAACGTTTTGCTTTTGACAAGGATATCACCTTTTTCTTTTTTAACATGACATAAGTTGTCATGTTTTATGGTTAGTATAGTGCTTATAAGATGATTTTATCAATAGAAGCTGTAAGGAGGAAAAGATATGTCACGTGAAATTGTTTTATTTATTGCAGCGAGCTTAGATGGATTTATCGCGAAAGAAGATGATGATTTAGAGTGGTTAATGGAAACAGAAGGTGAGGGAGACAACGGTTATACAGAAATGTACGAAACAATTGATACGATAATTATGGGAAAGAGAACGTACGATTATGTGGTAGAGCATACGGAAACATTCCCGTACCTAGATAAAAAATGTTATGTTTTTTCTAATTCAGAAAAAGGTTCAAACGAACATGTAGAGTTTGTAAATGAAGATGTATTAGAGTTTACAAAAAGGTTGAAAGAGCAGGAAGGATCTAAAATATGGATGGTCGGTGGAGGGAGTCTACTGAGAGGATTTTTTAAGAATAATTTAATTGATGAATATGTTGTTACGATTACACCTCATATATTAGGTTCTGGAGTTCCGTTATTTAAAGAAAAGAACCCGGAAATTCATTTAACTTTAACGGATACGAAACGTTTTGGCCAATTCGTAAATTTATATTATAAAGTAAAGTCCTAAAGGATAAGAAAACACGACTATTGATGATAGTCGTGTTTCTATATAGATGGCAATGAAATTGTAAAGCAAGATCCGTGATCAATTTCACTTGTGACAGTAATATTCCCACCGTGTAGTTCTACGATTTCTTTTACGATGGAGAGCCCTAAACCAGTGCCTCCTGTAGCTCTAGAGCGCGCTTTATCAACACGGTAAAAGCGATCGAAAATGTGAGGGAGGTCTTCAGGGGGAATACCTTCTCCCTTGTCCTTAATTTTGATGGAAATATGTTTATGTTCTTCTGTAACAGAAATATTAATATGAGAATGTTCTTTTGAATGTCTATACGCGTTATTTAAAATGTTAGCCATAACTTGTTCAAAGCGTTGCTCATCTAGCTTTACTAAGAGTGAGGAAGGACATGTGAAAACAACTTTAATTTGTTTTTCTCCGTACATCACATTTATTTTTTCAGTGATGCGAGTAAGGAAGGTGTGTAAATGCACTTCCTGTTCTTGAATGAAAAAGTTATGCTTTTCCATTTGAGCGAGTGAAAATAAATCTTGAACTAAGTTTGTAATATAATCAGACTCGTCTTTTATAATGGATAAGTATCGTAGACGTTGCTCTGGGGGTGTGTTTTCTTTTAATGCAATGTCAGCATAACCTCTTACGTACGTTAATGGTGTTCGTAATTCGTGAGCAACACTTGCTAGAAATTCACTTCGCTCTGTTTTCATGTAATGTAAATCATTTGCGAGAGTTTGGATAGATTGTGCTAGTTCACCAATTTCGTCATTTCGAGTAGTTGTTAATGAAACGGATAAATCGCCCTTACTCATTTTTTCAGTCGCTTGTTTCATGTGTAACAATGGTTTTGTTAACAAACGTGATAATAGAAAAATGGTGATGGCTGTTAATAGGAAAGTAATGACTCCAGCGATAATGAATTGCCGTGTGAGCCCATTAACCATTTCTTCGATTGATTCCGTCCCGAGAAACATATATACATAGCCTTCCGTTTTTCCTGCCACTACAATTGGGCTAACTGTACATATATAATTAGATGTTTTCCAATGATTCTCTATAATTGCTCCATCATGATCTGTTCGTGTTTGCATTCCTTCAATATGTTTTTTTATAGTAGTATTTATTTCATTGGATTTAGCTAGTATTTCCTTATTTGCATTTGTAATAATAACAGTTGTTTCAGCTTCGGATTCCATTAAAGCAACATGGGAGATTGTTTGCCTGTCAAAATATTTTTCAAGGACATCTCGGTGACTATTTCCACGCTTTAATAAAGCAGTCATTTCTTCATTTACTCTATTGTTTACAAGGCTATAATAGAGCAAGACAAATAGAACACTTTCGATTAAAAGTGTAACAATTAGAAAATAAAATCCGAGTTGAATAGAAATTCGCTTCATCGTTTTGCTCCTTAGTTTTCAATATCAATCCATCGATATCCTACTCCGTAAACAGTTTTTAAATGGTGATCAATGGGGAAATTTACTTTTCGTAATTTATCACGTAAATTACGAATATGTGAATCGACTGTTCTATCTTCTGTATTTGTATTTAATCCCCAAATTCGTTCAATGAGCTGATCACGGCTTAATACGTAGTTCACATGACGTAAAAATAATCCGAGTAAAGAGAATTCGATTGGGGTGAGAAGAAGTTCTTCATTATGGACAGAAATGAAATGCTTGGCCTCATCCCATAAAATGCCGTGATATTGGATTTGTGCATGTTGATTGGTTCGGCGTAAAACAGCTTCAATTCTTGCGAAGAGCTCCTCTTCGTGGAATGGTTTCGTCACGTAATCATCTGCTCCAAGTTTTAACCCTTGAACGACATCTACCGTCTGATCACGAGCAGTTACCATAATGATAGGAACGTTACTAAATGATCGAATTCTTTTGCAAGTTTCCCACCCGTCCATCTTTGGCATCATAATATCGAGTAAAATAAATTTGAATTTTCGATTTTCTATATGTGAAATAGCTTCTTCTCCGGATGCTGCACATACGCAGTTATATCCGATTGGAGTAAGATAAAGCGTTAATAATTCAAGCATTCTCGGTTCATCATCTACGAGTAGTATATCGATCATAGAGTACCTCCGCATTTGTAGTTATTACTTAAATTGTAAGGCAAAATCATGAAGAAATGGTGCAGATTATAATGCATCTGCATAATTTCTTCAGAATTGCTTGTTATTGTAAAGTTGAAATTCCATTTTAGGTAATAATATTGGCTCGAAAAAGAATAATACGGAGGCGATATAGTGAAAAAGATGATCCGAATTCTTGGGATAACAATAATTGCGGCGGTTGGTCTTGCGGCGTGTGGACAAACGAATACAGATCATAAAAATCATGAATCTAAAGAAGAGAAGAAAACAGAGAAAAAGGAAATGAAAATGAATCAGGAGGTAACTGCGCCGAAAGAAATGAATCAAGGTGCATCGAATGATTTATTAACGACAAGTTTAAAAAATGTAACGAGATTAAATACAAATGATTCTCTGCAAATGGCAGTATTAACTTCGCAAACGATATGGCCAGCAACGCATAAAGAGAATCAGCCAGGCGCTATTATTTTAGTACCAGTAAACGAGTGGCAATTAGGTATTGCAAGTGCGGATCTTATTCATCATCCGAATAACGGACCGATTTTATTTATAGAAAAAGAAAATGTACCCGAAATGACGTTAAAAGAAATAAAACGATTAAATCCGCTCGGAACGAAAGATGGAACGCAAATTATGGTAATGGGGGATGTTGGTGCATCTACCTTAGAGCAATTAAAAGAATATAAAGTAAAGCAAATAAAAGAAACGGACCCAGCTAAATTTGCTAAAGATGTTGATAAAGAATATGCCGATATAACAGGAAATTATCCAAATAGCGTTATTATCGGTTCGTCTGAAGAAGAAGGACGTTTATATACAACACCAGCTGTAAATTGGATTTCTCATATGCCAGAACCACTTTTATATGTAGAAAAAGATAAGGTGCCAGAAGCGACGATAGAGGCATTAAAAATGAGAAAAGATAAAGCAAATATATATGTGTTAGGACCAGAAAAAATCGTTTCGAAAGAAGTAGAAAAAGAGTTAAATAAATACGGAAAAGTGACCCGTATTAGTGGGGAGACTCCAACAGAAAATTCGGTTGCATTTGCGAAATTTAAAGATGAAAAAACGAAATTTGGCTGGGGATTCACAAAACCAGGTCACGGTTTGTCATTTGTTTCAAGCAAAACACCAGACTTAGCAATTGCGGGAGCACCGTTTTCACATATGGGTAAACATGCCCCTGTTGTTTTGCTTGAGGAAGGAAAAGCAAAACAACCAGTTTATGACTTCCTTGCTACTATTCAGCCGAAGTTTAAGGATGACCCAACACTTGGACCATATAACCATGGTTTCCTATTAGGAAGTACTAGTGATATCTCATTTGAAACACAAGGGATATTAGATGAGAGGTTAGAGATTGTTCAGGAAAGTGGTCAAGGTCACGGTGGACATTAATAAAATGAGAAAAGACGCTGCTAAGGTAGCGTCTTTTCTTTAGGAAACTTTTACATAGCACAACATCCTTTGCTCGTTATATAATAGCCTTCGTGCAGTCGGCCTGGATTTTCTTACGGAGAAAATCAAATGATAAAAGAGTGGAGGAGTGTTACTTTGTTTCAAACTATAAAAAATGAATGGTTCTCAAATATGAGAGGGGACGTGCTATCGGGGGGTGTTGTTGCTTTAGCATTAATTCCTGAAGCGATAGCTTTTTCTGTTATTGCAGGTGTAGATCCGACCGTTGGGTTATACGCCGCTTTTTGTATTGCGGTTACAATTTCGTTTGTCGGCGGAAGACCAGGGATGATCTCGGCGGCAACGGGTGCGATGGCATTATTAATGGTCACTCTTGTGAAGGATCACGGTTTGCAATATTTATTTGCTGTGACAATAGTAACAGGTATTGTTCAAATTATTTTCGGAGTGTTCAAGCTGAGCTCATTTATGAAGTTTGTTCCTAAATCTGTTATGAGTGGTTTTTTAAACGCACTTGGAATTTTAGTTTTTACAGCGCAATTGCCACATTTTAAAAATGCAACTTGGCAAATGTATGCACTTGTCGCATTAGGACTTGCAATTATATATTTATTTCCATGTATTACGACGGCTGTTCCGTCTACACTTATTTCAATTATTATTGTGACAAGCATTGCACTTATGAGCGGATTACAGTTAAAAACAGTAGGGGATATGGGAAGTTTACCGAAAGAATTACCGTTCTTTAGTATTCCTGATGTTCCATTTACACTTGAGACATTAGCAATTATTTTACCGTATTCAGTTATGCTAGCGGTTATAGGTTTACTAGAGTCATTATTAACGGCGTCGGTTTTAGACGATATGACACATACGGAAAGTAATAAGCATAAAGAGGCACGTGGACAAGGGATTGCGAACGTTGTTGCTGGTTTCTTCGGAGGAATGGCAGGATGTGCAATGATTGGACAATCTGTTATTAACATTAAATCAGGTGGTCGCGGGAGATTATCGACGTTTGTAGCCGGTGGTTTTTTAATCGTATTGCTATTTGTTTTAGGTGATTACGTTGTTCATATTCCGATGGCAGCTTTAGTTGCAGTTATGATTATGGTTTCGATTGGGACGTTTGATTGGAACTCTGTAGCGACGATTCATAAAGTACCAAAAGGAAACGCATTTGTTATGATCGTAACAGTTGTGATTGTCCTAATTACACATAATTTAGGATTAGGTGTAATTATCGGAACGATAATTAGTGCAGTTTTATTTGCATTTAATATGGCAAAGATTCACGTGAAACATTTGTATATTGAAAATAAGAAAATATACGAAATTCACGGCCAACTATTCTTCGCATCTACGGCAGAGTATATAAATGCTTTTTCATACAATGAAGATGTGAAAGAAATTGAGATGAACTTTACTAACGCACACGTATGGGATGATTCAGCAGTAGCGGCAATTGATAAAGTTATCATGAAATATGAACAGAACGGTGTGAAAGTAAGGATCACAGGGTTAAATGAACGTAGCTCGAAGCTCGTTGCGAATTTAGCTACTTATAATAAGAGAATTGCTAGTTAGAAGCCTCCTTTTTAGGGGGCTTTATTATATAATACGGGTAGGATAACGAAAAGGGGATTCAGCATATGTACAAACAAATTTTATTAGCATGCGATGGTTCTGAACATGCACTTCGAGCAGCCGAGCATGCAACATATATTGCGAAATTTAACGAAGAAACACATGTTGAAGTTGTGTACGTAGTGGATAATAGAACGGCAAAGTCAGATATTATACAAGGACAAACGGATTTAGAAACAATATCAGCTAGTCGAAAAGATAAATTAAAAGAGATTGAGGGTTTATTAAAGAAAGAGAACATTTCCTACAAAATTACGATTCTACATGGCGATCCAGGAGATACGATTGTTCAATATGTAAATACAGGAGATATAGATCTTATTATTGCTGGGAGTAGAGGGCTAAATACACTGCAAGAGATGGTGCTTGGTAGTGTAAGTCATAAAATAGCAAAGCGTGTGAAATGCCCGGTTATGATTATAAAGTGAAGCTTTAATCAGTGGGGGGGTGTTCATCCCCCACCTAACTTCTTTGCTTTCACTGAATTTTGAGGTGGGGGTCTTACTGCCCGGCGAATAGCAGGATAAAATAAGTTGAGTGAGATATTATGTAGTGTAAGCAAGACCTTGATATAATTTGAGGTCTTTTTTTGCGTATAAAGAGGGAGAGTGCGGACATACTAGATATATAAGTTTAAAGGGAAATCGTTAACTTACAAATTTGTAAGTTTGTTGTCAGAAAAATCGATGTTATGAAATTTTTCCCATTGGTAAAATAAGAGTATCAAAGGGGAGATAGGGAGGATGGAAGGTATGAAATCATTGCAAAATTTATCATATAGTCAAGGGGTAAGCTTAATTTGTTTAGGCGGATTTGCTGCATCTGTTACGTTAGCTATTTTAATAAAGATGGTTCATCAAATCTTTTAATTTTAGAGTAGGGAAGGAATTGGTTGTTATTAATAGCAAGAGAAGTATTATAAATAAAAAATAGCTCCTAGCATGTATCTTAGTGCTAGGAGCTATTTTCTTATTTCTCTGTTTCTGCTTTATCGCTTGTTACACTAACTTTACCCCACTTGTATTGATCTTCTGGTGTATATTTATAATCTTTTACGCGATTATTTACACCTTTTAAGTCAAATTTATAATGAAGTGGAATTAATGGTACTTCGTCATGAACTAATTTTTGCCATTTATCGTAGACATCTTTACGGTACTTTTCATCAGCAGCTTCTGGAGAAATACCTTGTTTTAATAATTCTGTGTTTTTGTCAGTAGCCCAACGTGGGTAATTGAACGCTGCATCTTTAGCCCAAATACCAGAAGGATCTGGGTCAGATCCAGTTCCCCAAGCTGCCGCGAAAAGATCAACTTTTGGATCATCTTTTTTAATCATATCGTAGAATGAGTTAAATTCATGTAAGCGACCATCAAGAAGCTCTACTTTTAGGCCGATGTCTTTCCAAGATTGAATAAAGAATTTTGCAAGTGGTTCACTTACATCGCTACCACTCATTGATAAGAAATTAGCTTTAAATTCTTTACCATTCGGATCTTCACGGAATCCATCTCCGTTCGTATCTTTATAGCCAGCTTCATCTAATAATTTTTTAGCTTTCTCTATATCTTTATCATAGGCACCAGCTTTATTGTTATGATATTTTGGTAGAGATGGTGGGATTGGTGAGTTAGCCGGATAACGTAGGCCGTGATATAATTTTTCACCAATTTCTTTTCGATCGATAGCATACGCCATTGCTTGACGTACACGAACATCTTTAAATTTCTCCTTATCCATTACTACTTCTTCTTTTTCTTTATCCATATGGCCTAATTTAAAACCGATATAGCTATAGTATAAATCAGTTTTACCGACTAATTGTGCATTTTTTAATGTACTTACATTTGGATACTGATCTGCACTTACTTCGGCAATGTCAATATCACCATTTTTCAAGGACGCGTTAACAACGGAAGGGTTAACAACTTTTAAAACCATACTTTTTAGTTTTGGTTTTCCGCCATAATAATCATCAAAACGTTCAAATTCAACAGCTTCACCTGGCGTAATTTTCTTCACTTTAAAAGGTCCGAAACCAATTGGGTTTTTACGGATTTTATCAGATTCTGCTAATTTATCGATTGGTACATCTCCTAAGTATTTCTTATGAAGAGGGTATGTCCAAAGCCCAGTTTTCACTGAAGGATTCGGTTCTTTAAACGTAATCGAAATTGTTTTTGGATCCGTTACCTTTATACCTGAAATTTTTTCGGCTTTTCCATTATGGTAATCTTCCATACCTTCAATCATTTGCATTTGAGTGTCATAGCGAGAACCGGCATATTGTTTGTTACCAATCACTAGATAAGAGTATTCTAAATCCTCAGCAGTAACAGGGTTTCCATCATGCCATTTTACATTATCTTTAATTTTAAGGGTAATTGTCTTTTTATCTTTAGAAATTTCATATGTAGCAGCACCATCATTCGTGTATTCCCAGTTTTCGTCATTTGATAATAAAGATTCATCGAAAATTGTAATGACCTGGTTATCAGGATCTCCTTCATATACAGCGAAGTTCAAAAGTCCTTCAAATGGTGTGTTAGAAACAAGACCATATGTTAATGAACCATCTTTAATTTCCTTTTTATCATTTTTAACAGATGCACTAAATTTATTTGTATCTACTTTTTTTGTGCTGCTCGTTTTTTCACTACCACCACTGCCCCCACATGCTGAAAGTAGTAATGTTGAAACCGCAAGTGTACTTAATACTTTGAAAAATTTTGGCTTATTTGTCATTTCTTCCACCCCTTATCCTTTTCTTTGTCTTGCGTCGGCCGAACGACGTAGCGCTTGACCAATAAAATTTATACACAGCATCAATGCTAAAATCATGATTGATGCGGGTAACCAAATCCACCATTTCTCTTGTAATACATCTGGATTTCTAGCATAACTAACAAGTGTACCAAGGCTTGGTGTACTTTCTGGTAGACCAAATCCTAAGAAAGTTAGACCAGATTCAATACCGATGTTTCCAGCAAGATTTAATGTAACACTAACAATGATAATTGAGCTTAAGTTAGGTAGTACTTGGAAAAGAATGATTTTCCAGTTTGGTGTTCCTAAAGTTTTAGATGCAGAGACATAATCTAGTTCTTTTTCAGTTAATACTTTTGAGCGAATTAATCTGGCCTTTCCTGTCCATAAGAACACGCTCATAATTAAAATGAAAGTAAAGATATTGAATGTAGGAACAAGTGTAATAAATACAATTACAAGCATTAAAAATGGTAAAACCATAACAAAGTCGATAATGCGCATAATGATATTATCAATAGCTCCTCCAAAATACCCGGCAATTAATCCAATTGAAAGACCAATTAAACAAGAAAGAATAGTAATTGCTAATCCAATTGTAAAGGAGTTACGTGTACCAATAATAAGTTGGCCGAAAATGTCGCGTCCTCCGTAATCTGTTCCTAACCAATGTTCAGCAGAGGGAGGAGCATAAATAGCGAATAAATCAACTCGTACAATATCTTCTTGTTTCATAATAAAAGATGTTGCGTAGACTGCTACTAATAAGATTGCTAGGAAAATAAGTGAAAACATTGCTAATTTATCTTTACGAAGTTCTCGCCACATAATAGAGAAACCAGAAGGGCTTTTTTCGTAATGAATAACTTCAGTTTGTTTTTCAGGGTTTGCTAACATAACGTCATCTCCTTTCTTTAATCAATACGAATACGTGGATCGACGATGCTTAGAATAATATCTGAAAGGAGAGTTCCAAGTAACGTTGCAAATCCAGTAAACATAACGAGTGTAGTTATTACACTAAAATCACGTTGAGAGATAGATTGTATAAATAGTTGTCCAATTCCTGGATAGCTAAAAATACTTTCTAAAAAGATGGCACCGCCAACTAATCCTGTAATTTCATAGCCTAAGAAGGCTGCAATTGGTAAGAATGAATTTCGTAAAATATGTCTAGAATAGATTTTTGATTCTGGAACACCTTTTGCTCTTACTGTACGAACAAAATCTTTATGTTTCGTATCAATAATTTCGCTTCGTAAATATTGAACAGTACCAACTGTTGCGATTAATGCCCCGGATAAAGCTGGTAGTAGCATGTGATTCAATTTGCTTAAATAGTAAGCAAATGTACCTGTTGCAACTTGAGGATCTACGCTACCGCCGGTTGGGAATATTGCAAACTTAAATCCGAATAGGAAGAGCATAACTAGTGCAAATATAAATAGTGGTGTAGCAAAACCTAGATAGTTGTAAATGGTAATGAGTCGATCAGCCCAGGTATCATTCCAACGCCCACTTATAACTCCGAGTGGTATGGCAATTAAATAAGTAAGAATAAGAATGACAAGTGCTAAAGATACTGTGTTTCCAAGTCGTTCTCCAATTAAATCGGTTACTTTCATTTTATGTGCATAGGAAATACCAAAGTCACCTTGGGCTGCATTTTTAATCCAGCGAACATATTGTGTTGTAACTGGGTCATTTAATCCAAGCTTTTCTCGCTGTTCTTCAATCACTTTTGGATCCGCTTTTGGATTCATTGCTTTGCCAGTTAAGGCATCGCCTGGCATTGCCTTAGCTAGTAGAAAGACAAGTACACTTAACACGAATAATTGCGGGATCATCACTAAAAATCTCCGTAATATAAACTTCCACATGTTTTATCACTCCCTTATGGTAATGCCACCCGGTGCGTTGGCGAGATTGCTTTTAAGTCATAAGCCCGACCGTTTTCATTGAAATAATTTTCGTATGATTTCTCGTATTCAGAGCTTACTTGTTGACGGATCTTACGCTGTCTCTCTCTGTTTTCAGGACGAATATCAGGAATTGCAGATATTAGGCGCTTCGTATAAATATGTTGCGGATTACTATAAATTTCTGCACTAGTTGCTTCTTCGACAATGCGCCCTCGATACATTACACCGATGCGATCACACATATGACGAATTACGCCTAAATCGTGACTTATGAATAGGTACGTTAATCCAAGTTCAGATTGTAAATCTTGTAAGAAGTTTAAAACTTGCGCTTGTACCGACACGTCAAGTGCAGATACTGGTTCATCCGCGATAATAAGTTTTGGTTTTAATGTAAGAGCACGTGCAATACCAATTCGCTGTCTCTGCCCACCGGAAAATTCATGTGGGTATTTATAAATAGACTCTGGATTTAACCCAACTTTATCAAGGTATTCTTGAACTGCTCGACGCTCTTCATCGGGTGAGAGCTTTTCAAAATTCCGAAGTGGTTCGGCAATAATATCAATAACACGTTTCTTCGGATTTAATGATGAATACGGATCTTGGAAAATCATTTGGATATCTTTTCGTTGTTCTCTTAACTCAGAGCGACTTAATTTCGTTAAATCTCTATTATTAAAATGAATGTTACCGCCTGTAGCTTTCGTTAAGTGCATAATTGCTTTACCAGTTGTTGATTTGCCGCTACCTGATTCACCAACGATTCCATATGTTTCACCAGGTTGTAATTCAAAGCTTACGCCATCGACAGCTCGTACGTAATCTAATGTACGTCCGAAGAAACCGCCTTTAATTGGAAAGTGTACTTTTAAATCTTCTACTTTAAGCAGTGCCATGAGTTACATCATCTCCTTTCTTATGTTGGAAGTTGAAGTGCTTATAGCAAGTACAACGTACCCAATGGTCTGGTTTTACTTCATGTAAAACAGGATTTTCCTCATGTTGATCTGGTCTAACCCAAGGGATTCGGGCTTGGAATCGACATCCAGTGCGAGGAAGCTTCGCTAACGAAGGAACCACGCCTTGAATTACATGCAATTTTTCTTTTTCACCATACGCAGATGGAATGGAGTTTAATAGAGAACGAGTATATGGGTGAAGCGGGTTATTAAAAATCTCTTCTACTGTTCCTGTTTCTACAACTTGTCCTGCATACATAACGACAATACGATCAGCTGTTTCGGCAACAACGCTTAAATCATGTGTAATTAAAATGATGCCCATTTTCGTTTGTTCTTGAATAGATTTTAGTAAGTCTAAAATTTGTGCTTGGATGGTTACGTCAAGAGCCGTTGTTGGCTCATCCGCAATAATGAGTGCTGGGTTACAAGCAATCGCAATCGCGATAACAATTCTTTGTCTCATTCCGCCAGATAATTCGTGAGGGTATTGTTTATATGTAAGTTCTGGTTTTGGAATACCAACTTGATGGAGTAGTTCTAAGGTGCGTTCTTTCTTTTCTGCTTTCGAAAGGTTTGTGTGGTAGTCTAAGTTTTCTTCGATTTGTTTTCCAACTGTCATAAGAGGATCGAGTGCTGTAAGAGGTTCCTGGAAAATCATACCGATGTTTGATCCGCGTACTTTATTCATCTCTGCGGTCGACATAGTAAGTAAATCCTTATCTCTATAGTTAAGTTGCCCTTGTAATTTTGTATTTGCTTCATTATGCAGTCGCATAATGGAAAGGGCAAGTGCACTTTTTCCGCAACCGGATTCACCAACTATCGCGACAATTTCATTTTCATGGACAGTTAACGAAACGTTATCAACTGCTGCATGATATTGATCTTGTATGCGAAAGGAAGTCTGTAAGTTTTCAATGCGAAGAAGTGGATTCTTCATGGTTATCCCTCCATCTTTTCTGAAAAGACTAAATATTTAGTATGTTGTTGCTATTTTAATATAAAGTGACAATGTTTGACAAGAGTAAATATTCAAAAATCTTTTTATATAGAGATGAGATGCAGTAATATAAGGATAAAAACCCTTTTAAAACGCTCACAATTATGGGGTGGATTGATAAATTATTTGTAATAAAAAAGTACTATATGTAGAAAAAAGAGAGGTGTTCTGGAAAGAACTGTCTCTCTTTTTTTTGTAAGTATAATATTATTGTTTAAGCTTGTTTTTGTTTTGTAGATCCTGTATTTAAAGTAAGAGCAAGGAAGAACATTGCAAGCACACAAGAAGCAAGGAGCAAAATGAATCCGCCGTCCCATCCGAATCCATCTACAATAAAGCCCATAGCTGCGCTAGCAAAAGTAGCTCCCCCTAGGTAACCGAAGAACCCAGTTAACCCAGCGGCAGTTCCAGCAGCTTTCTTTGGTGCTAAGTCAAGAGCGTGTAGGCCAATTAACATAACAGGTCCGTAAATTAAAAATCCAATTGCGACAAGTGCGATGCTATCAACCATTGGATTACCAGGAGGGTTTAGCCAGTAAACAAGAACTGCGATAAATACACCAACCATAAATAAAATACCAGCAGGTGCACGGCGTCCTTTAAATAGTTTATCACTCATCCATCCGCAAAGAAGCGTACCTGGAATACCAGCCCATTCATATAGAGCATAAGCTGTACGTGAGCTACTATGAGTAAAGCTTTTTTCTTCAACTAAATAAGTAGGAGCCCAGTCTACAACGCCGTAACGAACGAAATAAACAAAAACGTTAGCGATAGCGATGTACCATAAAAACTTATTGTTTAATACGTATTTAAATAAAATTTCCTTTACCGAAAGTTCGCGTTCACGGTCCGCTACTTTTTCATCTGATGGATATTCCCCAGTATGTTCTTCAATAGAAGGTAATCCGCAAGATTGAGGTGTATCTCTCATCGTAATTAATACATAAATCCCCACTAAAATTGAAAGAATACCTGGGAAGTAAAATATACTTTTCCAGTCATTTGCAAAGAAATATAAGCCTAATGTAACGAGAGAAGGCATAAGCGCGCCGCCGACATTATGAGCGACGTTCCAAATAGACATTTTTGTACCACGTTCACTAACGGAGAACCAGTGAACCATCGTACGACCACAAGGAGGCCATCCCATACCTTGTACCCATCCATTTAAAAACTGAAGTACAAACATAAGTATAATGCTCGTTGTAATGAAAGAAAATGAGCCGAAAATAATATTAATGATACCGGATAAAAATAGCCCAGCTGCTAAAAAGTAGCGAGGATTACAACGATCGGATACGATACCCATAAGAAATTTACTTAATCCGTAAGCGATAGATACTGCTGAAAGGATAACCCCAAGTTCCCCTTTACTAAAGCCTTGTTCGATTAAGTATGGCATTGCGAGTGAAAAGTTTTTTCGAACAAAGTAGTAACCCGCATAACCGATGAAGATGCCTAAGAATACTTGCAAACGCAATTTGCGGTATTCGCTATCAGTGCGATCAGCTGGTAAGCGTTCTGCGTGGGGCGCAGGTTTAAATAATTGTGTGAAAAACATAAAATGAAAATCCTCCCCTAATTAATTGGAAGCGTTTTAAGACAGAGAGAATACAAAAAGGCTATGAAATATAAAAAAGTTCCCTTTTTTATGATTCATAGCCATATACTCCGATTCTCCGTGACTGTCAATATTAACTTCGACGAAAATTATACAACTTTGTGACAAGAATGTAAACGTTTTTATAAAGAAAGTTGTTGACGTATTTTGTTTGTGGGATTAATATTTAAATACGTTAAATATTTTATTGCTTAAATAAGAGGTGGATAACATGCCAAATGATATGACTCATATTGATAAGATTCAAGCTCTTACATTCGCTATAGGAAAGAAAATGCAAACAGAGCTATTAGAACAAATGCAAGCATCAGGACTTACACCACCGCAGTTTTATATTTTAAAGATTTTAGATCATTACGGAGCTTCAAGAGCGACACAATTGGCGGAGAAAATGTACGTGAAACCAAGCGCGATTACAGTAATGACTGATCGTTTAATTGATCATGGGTTAGTAGAGCGCTATCACGACGATAATGATCGCCGCGTTGTTGTCATTGAGCTAACGAAGAAGGGGAAAACTACAGTAGAAGAAGCGATGGCGGCTCGTAATGAGCATATTGCAAAATACTTCTCACACTTAGAATTACAAGAGAGGGAAGATTTGTTGCGCCTCTTTGAAAAGCTAGAAACAATTATTTGCGGGAAACCAGAGAAAAAAGAGAAAAACTAAGAGGAATTGAGGAGATTACATGGAGCAACAAGAAAATCAGAATAGAAAGTTGTTGTTAATCGGTTTAGTAATCGCAATGCTATTTGCTGCATTGGACGGAACAATCGTTGGTACAGCAATGCCGCGTATCGTCGGTGAACTAGGTGGATTAAGTTTAATGACATGGTTAACAACAGCTTACATGTTAACATCAACAACGGTTGTACCGATTGCAGGTAAATTAGCGGATTTACTTGGGCGTCGTAACGTATATATAGCAGGATTAATTATCTTTATGGTTGGTTCAGCGTTATGTGGTATGGCAAACGGTATGACAGAATTAATTATTTTCCGTGGTATTCAAGGTCTTGGTGGCGGTATTATGATGCCAATGGCTATGATTATTATCGGAGATATGTTCACGGGAAAAGAACGTGCTAAATGGCAAGGTATTTTTGGAGCTCTATACGGTCTTGCCTCTGTAATTGGACCACAAGTTGGTGGTTGGATTGTAGACGCAGTGAACTGGAGATGGGTATTCTATATTAACTTACCAGTTGGTATTTTAGCGACAATCTTCATTGCAATGGGATTAAAAGCACATAAACAAACAGGACCAATTAAAATTGATATCGCTGGAATCTTCACGATGATTCTCGGTGTTGTAAGTTTATTACTTGCGTTAACGTTTGGCGGGAAAGATTATGCATGGGGTTCTTGGCAAATTATCGGGTTATTTGCACTAGCTGCCATTGGTATTGTTAGCTTTGTTATCGTTGAAACGAAGGCTGAAGAACCAATTTTACCGATGCACTTCTTTAAAAACCGTACATTTACACTACTGAATGCGATTGGTTTCTTTATGAGTATCGGAATGTTTGGAGCAATTATGTTCGTACCGTTCTTTATGCAAGGAATTGTAGGCGTAAGTGCTGCTGAATCAGGAACGATTATGACACCGATGATGATTACAATGATCGTTATGAGTATTATCGGTGGTCAGCTTGTATTAAAAATTGGTGTGAAACCACAAATTATTACAGGGATGCTTATTATGGCTAGTGGTTTCTGGTTATTAACAACGATGGATATGCATACAACTAAGCTTACCGCTACTTCTTATATGATGGTTATCGGTTTAGGAATGGGTCTTGTTATGCCGATATTAACATTAGCATTACAAGAAAGCTTCCCGAAAAAAGATCTTGGCGTTGTAACATCATCAAGTCAATTCTTCCGTCAAATCGGTGGAACGTTTGGGATTACAATTTTAGGATCAATTATGAATAACACTTCAGGCACAACGTTAACAAATAAATTAGTACCTGTATTAGACACATTCCCAAAAGAAGCGGGACAAATGGTAACAAAATTTAAAGATATGATTCATACAGATCCACAAAGTTTATATTCTATGCTATTTAGTCCAGAGGCATTAAAACAAATGCCAGAAGCATTTTCTAATAGCATCGTACCAATTTTGAAAAGCTCTTTAGTGGACTCACTTCATACTGTATTCTTAACAGGATTGGTATTTATCGTAGTAGGTGCTATCTTTACGATTTTCTTACAGAAAATTAAACTGTCTGATCGTAAAAAAGATGCTGAAGAGCCTGCTGTAGAAGAAAAGGAAAAAACTGTATCATATTCGTAATAAAAAAGCATCGCCTTATGGCGATGCTTTTTTTGAGTATAACCTTAAAAGCTTTTTAGTTAGAAATGATTGACGTATTTTTATAAATGCGTTATATTATTTCCTGTAAACGGTTACATGAAATGAGGAGAAAAGAGAATGAGTACGATTAAAGACGTTGCAAAATTAGCAGGGGTATCTGTTGCGACCGTTTCCAGAGTGTTAAATAAAAATGGATATGTCCATGAGGATACATTAAAGAAAGTAGAGCGAGCAATTGAAATGCTAGATTATAAGCCTAGTACAGTAGCGCGTTCTTTATATAATAAAAAGTCTCGTTTAATTGGCTTAGTTGTTCCAAATATCGTGAATCCATTCTTTCCGGAAGTTGCACGTGCTGTAGAAGATGTAGCACATAAGCAAGGATACACAGTTGTACTTTGTAACTCTGATGAAAATTTAGAAAAAGAGAAGCAATACATTGATGTGCTTAGACAAAATAATGTGGACGGATTTATTGTAGCAACGAATCCACAAAATAGTGTTAATTACATGAATTTGTCTATTCCAGTTGTTGCGATTGACCGTATGTTTAATGAGCGCATTCCTACTGTATATGCAGATAACTATGCAGGGAGCCAGGCGGCGACAAAGTTATTAATAGACAAAGGGTGTAAACATATTGCACATATTCGTGGACCGCGTGATGTGAGCACAGCTAATGAACGTTTTGAAGGTTTTGTAGACGTTATTACGCAAAATAATCTTTCTTATATGATTGCAGAGAGTACATTCGATCCAGCTAATAGTGAACAGGTAGCGGTGGAATTATTAGAAGAATATCCGCATATTGATGGAATTGTTGCTGGGAATGATTTAATTGCAATTGGTATTGTAAAGGCTGCACTTCAAAAGGGAATTTCTATTCCAAACGATTTACAAATTATTGGATTCGATGGAATTTCTTTAACTGAAATGATGTATCCATCTATTACGACTGTTGCACAGCCAATTTATGAAATGGGGAAAATTGCAACAGAATTGTTGTTAGAGCAGATGGAAGGAAATCCATTAGAAGAGAAACACTATCGTTTACCGATTGAAATTATAGAACGAAATACAACGAAGTAAGGAGATGAGACAGATGCCAAATATTGCAGTAGTAGGTAGCATTTCAATGGACTTAGTGGCTGTTTCAAAAATACGGCCGAAAGCAGGAGAAACAGTAATTGGTGAAGCGTTTCATACGATACCAGGAGGAAAAGGGGCCAACCAAGCAGTTGCTGCAGCTAGATTAGGAGCAAATGTAGCGATGGTTGGTGCAGTAGGAAATGATGATTACGGAACAGTAGTTAGAAAAAATTTGGAGAACGAACGCATTTTTATCGACTATGTGGTACCGGTTACAGATAGGACGACAGGAATCGCTCATATCGTTTTAGCAGAAGAGGATAACAGTATTGTTGTCGTACAAGGAGCAAATGCTCTTGTAAATGAGTCGATTGTAGATCGTTCAAAAGACCTTCTTGTAAAAGCAGATATGGTTGTTCTTCAACTAGAGATTCCGCTTGAAACAGTAAAATACGTTCTGGCTATTTGTGAGGAGCATAACATTCCAGTTATGTTGAATCCGGCTCCAGCACAAATCTTATCAGAAGATATTTTAGAAAAAGCGACTTATATTACGCCGAATGAACATGAATGTCGCATCGTATTAAATGATTTCACATCACCAATTGAAGAGTTACTTGCGAAATATCCAAATAAGCTATTGATGACGGAAGGGTCTAACGGTGTTCGTTTCCATAACGGAACGGAAGTTGTTCAAGTTCCAAGTATTGCTGTAGACGTAGTGGATACGACTGGAGCTGGTGATACATTTAACGGCGCGCTAGCAGTTGCACTTTCTGAAGGAGAAATACTTCAAAAAGCAATTCGTTTTGCGAACATTGCTGGTGGTCTTTCTGTAACGAAACTTGGGGCACAGGGCGGTATGCCAACGAGAGATAGAGTACGTGAAGTGCAGGTGATTGTCGGATGAAGAAACACGGTGTATTAAATAGTGAAATTGCGGCGGTCCTTGCTTCACTTGGACATACAGATACGATTGTAATTGCTGATTGCGGGTTACCTATTCCTGATGGAGTAAAACGAATTGATTTAGCAGTTGAAATCGGAAAACCTAGTTTTTTAGACGTATTACAAGTAGTTGCTGATGATATGGCAATTGAAAAAGTGATGTTAGCAGAAGAAGTTATTATGAATAATGCAGAGGTAAATAAAGAAATTGAGATGCGATTAATAGAGCCAGCATTTGAATATGTGTCTCATAAGGAATTTAAAGAGCATACAAAGAGAGCGAAGGCGATTATTCGTACAGGAGAAGCAACGCCTTATGCGAATGTTATTTTACATGCAGGCGTGATTTTTTAATAGAGGGATGTGATGAGAATGCATATTGAAATGAAGAACATTTCAAAAGCGTTCAGTGGTAATCCTGTTCTAAAAAATGCACAGTTTATGATTGAAACAGGAGAAGTCCATGCATTGATGGGGGAAAATGGAGCGGGGAAATCGACGCTCATGAAGATTTTAACAGGTGTATATAAAAAAGACAGTGGAGCAGTCATGATTGATGGGAAAGAACGAACTTTTAAAAATGCGAAAGAAGCTGAAGAGTATGGTATTGCATTTATCCATCAAGAGTTGAACATATTACCGAATTTAACGGTAGCTGAAAATATGTTTCTTGGAAAAGAGTTAATGTATGGGAAAACGGGCATTTTACGTACGCGTCAAATGAATGCGATTGCCCAGCAACAATTAGCAGATCTTGGTCTACATGTGAGAGGTGCTATGCTAGCAGGTGAATTATCAGTTGGACAACAGCAAATTATTGAAATTGCTAAAGCATTAATGACAAAGGCGAGCGTTATTATTATGGATGAACCTACAGCGGCATTAACAGATCGCGAAATTGAAACTTTGTTTATTGTTATTAATAAATTGCGTAAAGAGGGCGTTTCATTCGTTTATATTTCACACCGGATGGAAGAAATTTTTTCAATATGTGATGCTATTACGATTTTGCGTGATGGAGAATATGTAGGGAAAAGATTAATTCCAGAAACGTCATTTGATGAAGTAGTTAGCATGATGGTGGGCCGCAGTATTGGTGAACGTTATCCAGAACGAAATAGTCAAATTGGCGAAGTGATTTTTGAAATGCGAAACGGAACGAAAAAGGGGAAATTTGAAAATGTTTCGTTTCAAGTTAGAAAAGGTGAAATCCTTGGTGTTGCGGGCTTGATGGGAGCTGGTCGCACGGATATTATGAAAGCAATATTTGGATATGAACTGCTCGATTCAGGAAAAATTTTCATGAATGGACAAGAAGTAAAAATTGATAGTCCAATTGATGCGATTAGACAACGAATTGCCTTTATTACAGAGGATAGAAAATCTGAAGGGCTTGTGTTAGATTTTTCGATTCGTGAAAATTTAGCTTTACCAAATTTAGAAAGTCTTTCAAAGGGAAGCGTTGTTAATAAAGGTTTAGAACAGCAATTTACTGAGGATATGATGAAGCTTCTTAATGTGAAAGCAGCAAACGGAGAGCAAGCTGTAAAATCTCTTTCTGGTGGAAATCAGCAAAAGATTGTAATTGCAAAATGGTTAGGTATTCATCCGCAGTTACTCATTTTAGATGAACCAACGAGAGGTGTAGATGTTGGGGCTAAAAAAGAAATTTACTCTATTATGAATAAGCTTACCGAGCAAGGAGATGCCGTTATTATGGTATCGTCTGAGCTTCCAGAAGTTTTAGGAATGAGTGATCGAGTTCTCGTCATTCATGAAGGGAAAATCGGTGGTATTTTAGAGAAAGATAAGGCATCGCAAGAGTCTATTATGGCACTAGCTACAGGGGGAGAGTAAGATATGGCTAAGAAGGGGAATGTATTACAACAACTTGGTTCTTTAATTGGATTAGTATTAATTATCGTAGTAATTACAGCTTTAAATCCAGCATTTATTGAAATTCCAAATTTATTTAATATACTGCGCCAAGTATCGATTAATGCACTCATTGCATTTGGAATGACCTTCGTTATTTTAACAGGGGGTATTGACTTATCGGTAGGTTCTATTTTAGCATTATCAAGTGCACTTGTTGCCGGAATGATGGCAAGTGGCATGGATCCGTTCCTTGCAATGGTAGTTGGATTATTAGCAGGTCTTGCAATGGGGATTGTAAACGGTATTATTATTGCGAAGGGAAAAGTAGCTCCGTTTATTGCAACTTTAGCAACAATGACTATTTTTCGCGGGTTGACGCTTGTTTATATGGACGGACGTCCGATCACTGGTCTTGGTGATCATTTAATGTTCCAAATGTTTGGCCGTGGTTATTTCCTTGGTATTCCTGTGCCAGCCGTTACAATGATGATCGCTTTTGCAGTACTGTACTTTATTTTAAAGAAAACAACGTTTGGTCGCCGTACGTTTGCGATTGGTGGAAATGAAGAAGCGGCAGCTTTATCCGGTATTAATGTTACGAGAATTAAAGTAATGATTTACGGTCTTTCCGGAATTTTGGCAGCGCTTGCAGGTATTGTCTTAACATCAAGGTTAGATTCTGCACAGCCGACTGCTGGTACTTCTTACGAATTGGATGCAATTGCTGCAGTTGTGTTAGGAGGAACGAGTCTTTCAGGTGGAAGAGGTTGGATTGTTGGTACATTCATCGGTGTGCTTATTATTGGTGTACTAAATAACGGTTTAAATTTATTAGGTGTATCTTCTTTCTTCCAACAAGTTGTAAAAGGACTTGTAATCTTACTAGCTGTACTAATTGATCGTCGAAAAGAAGCGTAATGGAGGGACAATTCATGAAAAAATGGTTACTGATACTCGTTGCATGCATCATGGTAGTTACTGCTGGTTGTTCAATGGAGCCACCAGAATGGGCAAAGGATTCTAGCGATAAAGGTCGAAATAAAACTATTAAAGTTGGATTTTCTGTTTCAACTTTAAATAATCCATTTTTCGTCACGTTGAAAAAAGGTGCAGAAAAGAAAGCAAAAGATAGCGGCATTGAATTAATTGCTGTTGATGCACAAAATGATGCAGCGAAGCAAACAAACGATGTTGAAGATTTAATTCAAAAAGGTGTCGATGTAATTGTTATTAATCCAACCGACTCAGATGCTGTTGCTTCAGCGGTAAGTGCAGCCAATGCGGCCAATGTTCCTGTTATTACAGTAGACCGAGTTGCAAATTCAGGTAAAGTTGTTTCTCACATAGCTTCCAACAATGTAGAAGGTGGTCAAATGGCTAGTGATTACATTCGGGAAGTAGTTGGTGAAGGAACAAATGTCGCTGAGTTAGAAGGAATACCTGGATCGTCTGCTGCTCGTGAGCGTGGGAAAGGATTCCATAACGTAGCTGATAAGTCTTTAAAAGTAGTAGCAAAACAAGCAGCTGATTTCGATCGTGCAAAAGGGTTATCCGTTATGGAAAATATTTTGCAAGCAAATAGCGATATTAAAGCGGTATTTGCTCATAATGATGAAATGGCATTAGGCGCAATTGAGGCATTAAAATCTGCTGGTAAAACGGATGTAGTCGTTGTTGGATTTGATGCAACGGATGATGCTGTAAAAGCGGTTAAAGATGGGCGTATGGCAGCAACAGTCGCTCAAAAACCGGAATTAATCGGAGAGAAGGCGATGGAAACAGCAAAAGAGATAACACAAGGTAAAAAAGTGGACAAATTTATTCCGATTGAATTAGAGCTTATTAAGAAAAAATAAATAAATATAAAATGAAAATTAGGAAGGAAGAATAACAAATGAAATTTTTTATTGATACAGCAAACATTAACGAAATTAAAGAGGCAAATGCATTAGGTGTAGTAGCTGGAGTAACGACAAACCCATCACTTGTAGCAAAAGAAGGCGTAGATTTCCATGAGCGTATTCGTGAAATTTGCAGCTTTATTGAAGGACCTGTAAGCGCAGAAGTAATTAGCTTAGAAGCTGATAAAATGATTGAAGAAGGAAAAGAGTTAGCAAAAATCGCTCCAAATGTTGTTGTAAAAGTTCCAATGACAACAGAAGGCTTAAAAGCAGTAAAAGCATTCTCAGATTTAGGAATTCGTACAAACGTTACATTAGTATTCTCAGCAGTGCAAGCATTACTTGCAGCTCGCGCTGGTGCGACATACGTTTCACCGTTCTTAGGTCGCCTAGATGATATCGGTCATAACGGTATGGACTTAATTCGCCAAATCGCAGAAATCTTTGCAATTCACGGCATTGAAACAGAAATCATTGCAGCATCTGTACGTCATAGTGTTCACGTAACAGAAGCAGCATTAAACGGTTCACATATTGCAACAATTCCAGCAAACGTAATCGCTTCATTAGTGAAGCACCCATTAACAGATCAAGGAATTGAGAAATTCTTAGCTGATTGGGAAAAAACACAAGAGAAATAATACGAAATGGAGAACCCAAGTTTAATTAACTTGGGTTCTTTTTTCGTTTGAAAGAATTTTCATGCAATTGTGCATATTGTCTTTTAAATTTTTAATATAAGCTATTTAATATATACAAATCACTCTTTATTTTTCACATTTCGACATAAAAAGATAGAGGGTCTGACCAGAAAACTGGAGGGCATGATTCTATAACAGAAAGCTTATTTCTTATAGAATCATGTCTTTTATTATACAAGGGAGGATAGATTACATATTTTTATCTGAAGTTTAAGATTGATACAAGGGGATGATTAAAATGAGAAAAAAAGCGCCATTTAAAGTGTTGTCATTATTAACGATCGCAACACTCATCGGATGCTCAGCTGTAATGAGTGCTCCGTTAGCATATGCAGAAACGTCAGCAAAAGAAGGTGTGTCTACAACGCCAATTGATCATAACTTAATTCAAGAAGATCGTTTAGCGGAAGCGCTGAAAGAAAGAGGAACAATCAATCCAGCATCGTCTAAAGAAGAGACAAAAAAGGCCGTAGAGCAATATATTGAAAAGAAACAAGGGGATCAGGCGAATAAAGAAATTCTTCCCGATGCGAATCAAGAAGCATCTGATTTCGTGAAAAAGGTAAAAGAGAAGAAGATGGAAGAAAAGGAAAAAGTAAAGAAAGCTGAAAAAAATGTTAGCCCTGAGCAAAAGCCAGAGCCAAATAAAAAGCAATTAGATGGGAAAGTTCCAACTTCTAAGGCGAAACAAGCTCCATATAGTGGACCTGTCCGCAATGATAAAGTGTTAGTGTTACTCGTTGAATTTAGTGATTATAAACATAATAATATTGAGCAAACACCAGGTTATATGTATTCGAAAGACTTTAGTAGAGAACATTATCAAAAAATGTTATTTGGTAATGAGCCTTACACATTATTTGATGGTTCGAAAGTAAAAACATTTAAGCAATATTATGAAGAACAGTCTGGTGGTAGTTATACGACAGACGGATATGTAACAGAGTGGTTAACTGTTCCAGGTAAAGCCGCTGATTATGGTGCTGATGGTAGTAGCGGTCACGATAATAAAGGACCAAAAGGTGCGCGTGATTTAGTGAAAGAAGCATTAAAAGCTGCAGCGGATAAAGGATTAGATTTATCTCAATTTGATCAATTTGACAGATATGATACAAATGGTGATGGTAATCAAAATGAATCTGACGGTGTAATTGATCATTTAATGGTAATCCATGCTGGTGTTGGTCAAGAAGCTGGTGGCGGTAAATTAGGTGATGATGCGATTTGGTCACATCGTTCAAAATTAGCAACAGATCCAGTAGCGATTGAAGGTACAAAATCAAAGGTAGATTACTTTGGTGGAAAAGTAGCGGCTCATGATTACACAATTGAACCAGAAGACGGTGCAGTAGGTGTGTTTGCACATGAATTTGGACATGACCTTGGTTTACCAGATGAGTATGATACGAATTATACTGGAATGGGATCACCTGTCGAAGCTTGGTCATTAATGAGTGGAGGTAGCTGGACAGGAAAAATCGCTGGAACAGAGCCAACTAGTTTTTCACCACAAAATAAAGACTTCTTACAAAAGAATATGGGTGGAAACTGGGCGAAAATTTTAGAAGTAGATTACGATAAAATTAAGAGTGGTGTAGGCGTTCCTACATATATTGATCAAAGTGTTACGAAATCCAATCGTCCAGGTGTCGTACGTGTTAACTTACCAGGTAAAAGTGTTGAAACAATTAAACCGGAGTTTGGAAAGCATGCATATTATAGTACAAGAGGAGATGATATGCATACGACATTAGAAACACCATTCTTTGATTTAACAAAAGGAACAAATGCGAAATTTGATTATAAAGCGAATTATGAACTAGAAGCAGAGTGTGATTTCATCGAAGTACATGCTGTAACTGAAGATGGAACGAAAACATTAATTGATAGATTGGGAGAAAACATAGTCCAAGAAAATAAAGATACAACAGATGGAAAATGGATTGATAAATCATATGATTTAAGTCAATTTAAAGGGAAGAAAGTTAAACTACAATTCGACTATATTACAGATCCAGCTTTAACATATAAAGGTTTCGCAATGGATAATGTAAATGTAACAGTTGATGGACAAGTAGTATTTTCAGATGACGCAGAAGGACAGTCTAAAATGAAGTTAAATGGATTCGTTGTTTCTGATGGGACAGAACAGAAACCCCATTATTATTATCTAGAGTGGAGAAACTATGCTGGATCAGATAATGGATTAAAAGCGGGAAAAGGTCCGGTGTATAATACAGGTCTTGTCGTTTGGTATGCAGATGATAGTTTCAAAGATAACTGGGTTGGGTTACATCCAGGTGAAGGATTCCTTGGTGTTGTAGATTCTCATCCAGAAGCGATTGTTGGAAATTTAGGTGGGAAACCAGCATACGGTAATACTGGAATTCAAATTGCAGATGCTGCATTTTCATTTGATCAAACACCTTCATGGAGTGTAAATTCATTTACACGAGGACAGTTTAATTATACTGGATTACAAGGCGTTACAACGTTTGATGATTCAAAGGTATACAGTAATAAGCAAATTGCTGACGCAGGACGAAAAGTTCCAAACCTTGGACTTAAATTCCAAGTTGTTGGACAGGCAGAGGATAAGTCGGCAGGCGCTGTTTGGATTAGACGTTAATGCGGGATAAAATAAAAGCACATTCTTCATATGAAGAGTGTGCTCTTTTATTTGTACATTAAGTTATTATTTTAGCTTATGTAATACAAGTGTTTATCCATATGTAGTGTATCAAATTATGTGTGGAAAAGAAATATTTCCGAGGAAATTGTCGAAGTATCGTCGATATTTATTCATTTTCTTTTTTAAAAGGAGAAAGTAGTATTGCTTTTATATGCAAGTTTATTTACATTGATATTTGGTTATATACAAAAGTAATATATATTAGGCAATAAAAAGAGTTCTATTTAATAGAACTCTTTTTTGATGAGTAGAAAGGAGGGGGGACAAATGAAAGAAACAATTGCATGTCCACAATGTGAAGAGAATATTACTGCACAACATATTATCGACATCCCACATCCTTTTTCATTAAGGTGTCCGCATTGTAAGGTGAAGCTGAAAGAAATGAGGATAACACCATGTTTAATATTAGCGGCAATCTGTGTTATCCCACTGTTTATTATTATTGGAGAGAGTATTAAAGAATTGCTAGTAAAACATTTTTCTATTATAGACAATGTACCAACCGTACTTATTTTCTTCTTATTTTGTTATCCGTTGTATTATTTCTATGAAAAATATAATGCCATATTATTCATTAAATATGGTTTATTGAAAGTTAAAAGTTGAATTGAATAGGAGATTATCATTATGTTGTGGAAAATTTATTTGGTAATTGTAGCGATATTAGCTATTACTTCGCTAGTGAGAGGGATGTTTCAAACATCGATTCAAAAGTTTGATTTTGTAGTGTCTATTATTACATGGATAGGACTATTTGGATTTGTTTTTGATGTACAAATATTGACGCCGATCGTTTGGCAATGCATCTTCGTATTTAGCATCATTTGGACTTTAACTGCAGTTTTTGTTTTACGATTATATGAAGAGAAAGATGAGCCATTACCTTTTGTATTTAAATTAATTGGCATTATCCCAACTTTTCCGTTATATTACGGATTATATCAATATGCATTTTAAAAAAAGACAATGATGGAATTAACCCATCATTGTCTTTTTTACTTTGCTTCTTACAAAAATCATTCCAGCAAATGTTAACAAGAATGCAGTTCCGATAACGAAGCTAGCGCTAGGTGATGCTCCGATTGCTCCAACTGTAAAGGATCCAGCAACAACTCCTAACGAGAAGAATGCATAAAACAATCCGAATGCTTTCCCACGATTATTATCTGTCGTATTTTCAACAAGTAAAGCATTAATTGCTGGGAAGAGGATAGCGAACCCAATTCCATAAATCATCATAACGATAAAGAGCATGCCTTTTGTTGCAAATAATCCGAGTAAAGATAACGCTAGTGCCATTACTGCAATCCCGATTAGCATTAGTTTGGAACGATTAAATCGATCGTAAATGCGATTTGTTGGCAGTAAGAAGAAGAGGATAGCGGTAATTCCGAATACACTTAACATCATGCCTGTTGTAGATGCTTTAAGTGCTAATGCCTCAACTTTTACTGGTAACATATAAGTGACAATCCCTTGTGAAAACATTAGTGTGAAAGCACCAATATATGCTTGTAATAACGGTTCTGATTTCAATAGTTCAATCATATCTTCTTTGTTCATCATTTGTGTTCTTGATGTATCTTTTCTTGATACGTTATTTGGTAAGAAGAATAGAGATACGATTGTACCAAGGACCATTAAAATAGAAATAGTAATGAACACCCACTCTATACCAGCTGTTGCTTTCATAATGCCGCTGAAAGCAGGTCCTACGATTGCAGCTGTTCCAACAGCGGCACCAGATAGAGCCATTGCTTTACCTTGCCTTGCTGAATTCGTTTGCTTTGATAAAAACGTAAAGGCAGCAGGAATTAAAAATCCGTCACTAAAACCGTGCATAAAGCGCACAACTAATAGTTGTTCACCACTTTGAACAACGGTGTATAACAAGACTATGAAACTCGTAATTCCCATGCTTATATAAAGGATTTTTTTTGCACCAAATTTATCGACAGCGGCTCCAGCGATAATATTACCGATCATATTAGCGAATGAGTACATACCGATAACTAGCCCAATAACAAGAGGGGTTCCTCCAAGACTTTGAGCGAAAGTACTCATAATAGGTAATTGTGAAAATGTATCTAAAAACGCTACGATAACAATAAAGTAAATAAAATATTTCAAGCGATATTCACCTCTCCTATGCTATTATGGCATAATGCTAATTTCAACCGCAATGAAATTAGCATTAACAGATGTGGAAAAAAGTACAAAGTGACAAAATATTGAACGTTATTTGTTAAAATTTAGTGGAAATGAGATTGTTTTTTTGAAATATATGGATGAAAGTATTATAATAGATTTGTAAACTTCACCAGGTTAAGTATATACGTAGAGAGGGATGTATAAAATGAAAGCACTACTTTGGCATAATCAACGTGATGTACGAGTAGAAGAAGTACCAGAACCAACTGTAAGACCAGGAGCAGTTAAGATTAAAGTTAAATGGTGTGGTATCTGCGGAACAGACTTGCATGAATATTTAGCAGGACCTATTTTTATTCCAACAGAAGAGCACCCATTAACACACGTAAAAGCACCGGTTATTTTAGGTCATGAGTTTAGTGGTGAGGTAGTTGAAATCGGTGAAGGCGTTACTTCTCATAAAGTGGGAGATCGCGTCGTTGTAGAACCAATTTATTCTTGTGGTAAATGTGAAGCTTGTAAACACGGACATTACAATGTTTGTGAACAACTTGTTTTCCACGGTCTTGGCGGAGAAGGCGGCGGTTTCTCTGAATATACAGTAGTACCAGAAGATATGGTCCACCATATTCCTGATGAAATGACGTATGAACAAGGTGCACTTGTAGAACCAGCAGCAGTAGCAGTTCATGCAGTACGTCAAAGTAAATTAAAAGAGGGAGAAGCTGTAGCGGTATTTGGTTGTGGTCCGATTGGGCTTCTTGTAATCCAAGCAGCAAAAGCAGCAGGAGCAACTCCTGTTATCGCAGTGGAACTTTCTAAAGAACGTCAAGAGCTAGCTAAATTAGCAGGTGCTGATTACGTATTAAATCCAGCAACTCAAGATGTACTAGCAGAAATTCGTAACTTAACAAATGGTTTAGGTGTAAATGTGAGCTTTGAAGTAACAGGTGTCGAAGTAGTACTTCGTCAAGCGATTGAAAGTACAAGTTTTGAAGGACAAACTGTAATTGTTAGTGTGTGGGAAAAAGATGCGACAATTACGCCAAACAACCTTGTACTAAAAGAAAAAGAAGTTATCGGTATTCTTGGATACCGTCATATCTTCCCAGCTGTTATTAAATTAATTAGCTCTGGCCAAATTCAAGCAGAGAAATTAATTACGAAAAAAATCACAGTGGATCAAGTTGTTGAAGAAGGATTTGAAGCACTTGTAAAAGATAAAACACAAGTGAAAATTCTTGTTTCACCTAAATAATAGAGAATAGTAAAAAGTAGCCCTTTTCTAGAAATAGAAGAGGGCTACTTTTTTTCTATACAGAAAGGTGATAGACTTTCCTTTAACTACAGGTATTTTGTTTGGATGGGGAAGTCTAATGCTTTCATTTATGTTGACATTGAAACGGATGTTAAAAGCTTGTTTACGAGCGTGGAAAGATAAAGAATTTCAAGTATTATTCGTATTAACATTTTTAACATTAACATCTGGTACGATTTTTTATAGTACAGTTGAAGGATTACGTCCTCTTGACGCCCTATATTTTAGTGTGGTTACGTTGACGACTGTCGGTGATGGGAATTTTAGTCCGCAAACTGATTTCGGAAAGGTATTTACGATCTTATACATATTTATCGGGATTGGATTAGTGTTTGGATTTATTCATAAATTGGCAGTTAATGTGCAACTGCCAAGTGTATTATCGAAAAGAAAAAAAGAGTAAAGCGGTTAATCGCTTTACTCTTTTTTTACATTAGTTTAGACAAGTATTTGCAGTAGCTTAACAATACTGTATTACAATGTAAGTGCATTCATTCATTACGTTCGCTATGTATAAAGTTATAGTGATATGAACATTTGCATATTTTAATTTATTGATAGAAATTTCATGAAAGGTGGGATATTCTAGTCATAGGTTAACCAGAAGACATAGTAGGATCCTAACAAAATATTTACTATAACTCAATTATAAAATGGAGGGTTTCAGATGAAAAAGAAAGTGCTCGCTTTAGCAGCAGCTATTACGTTAGTAGCTCCGTTACAAAATGTAGCTTTTGCTCATGAAAATGATGGTGGGAATAGAGTACAGATTATTCAATATTGGTCTGCTGAAGATAAGCATTCAGAAGGTGTAAATTCTCATTTATGGATCGTGAATCGTGCAATTGATATTATGTCCCGTAATACGACAATTGTAAAACAAGATCAAGTTGCACTATTAAATGAATGGCGCACAGATTTAGAAAATGGCATTTATTCTGCTGATTATGAAAATCCTTATTATGACAATAGTACATTTGCGTCACATTTCTATGATCCAGACGATGGAAGTACATACATTCCACTTGCAAAGCAAGCGAAGGAAACTGGAGCTAAGTATTTTAAATTAGCTGGTGAATCTTATAAAAATAAAGATATGAAACAAGCATTCTTCTATTTAGGGTTATCTCTTCATTATTTAGGTGATGTAAATCAACCGATGCATGCAGCAAACTTTACGAATATTTCTTATCCACAAGGATTCCATTCTAAATATGAAAACTTTGTAGATACGATAAAAGATAATTACAAAGTAACGGACGGAAATGGATATTGGAATTGGAAAGGTATAAACCCTGAAGATTGGATTCATGGTGCTGCGGTAGCTGCGAAACAAGATTTCCCTGGTATCGTAAATAGTAATACGAAAAGTTGGTTCGTGCAAGCTGCTGTATCACAAAGTTATGCCGACAAATGGCGCGCTGAAGTTACACCAATGACTGGTAAGCGATTAATGGAAGCGCAACGTGTAACTGCTGGATACATTCAGCTTTGGTTTGATACGTACGGAAATCGTTAAGTATTGGAGAAAGGTCAAATCTCAGAATAGAGTATTTGGCCTTTTTATCACTATACAGTAAACGGAGGATATGAATTGTGAAAAGTAAATTGCTAAAAGGTGTACTTAGCTTTGGGATTGGTTTAGGAGTTTTATACGGAGGATCTTCAGCTCAAGCAGAAACGTCTACAAATCAAAATAATACTTTGAAAGTGATGACGCATAATGTGTACATGCTATCAACAAACTTATATCCGAACTGGGGACAAAATGAGCGTGCTGATTTAATTGGAGCGGCAGATTATATAAAGAATCAGGATGTTGTTATATTAAATGAAGTGTTTGATAATAGTGCTTCAAATCGCTTATTAGGAAATTTGAAGAAAGAATATCCAAATCAAACGGCAGTATTAGGTCGTAGTAGTGGAAGCGAGTGGGATAAGACGTTAGGAAATTATTCATCTTCGACTCCTGAAGATGGAGGTGTAGCGATTGTGAGTAAATGGCCAATTGTTGAAAAGATTCAATATGTATTTGAAAAAGGCTGTGGACCAGATAACTTATCAAATAAAGGATTTGTATACACAAAAGTTAAGAAAAATGATCGTTTTGTACATGTGATTGGGACTCATTTACAAGCTGAAGATAGTATGTGTGGAAATACTTCGCCAGCATCTGTACGTACAAAACAGCTACAAGAAATTCAAGAGTTTATTAAAAATAAAAATATACCAAATAACGAGTATGTGTTAATTGGTGGTGATATGAATGTAAATAAAATAAATGCTGAGAATAATAGCAATTCAGAGTATGCATCGATGTTTAAAACATTACATGCGTCTGTTCCATCTTATACAGGACATGCAGCAACTTGGGATGCGACGACAAACAGTATTGCGAAATACAATTATCCAGATGCACCTGCTGAACATTTAGATTATATTATTGCGAGTAAAGATCATGCGAATCCATCATTCGTAGAGAATAACGTATTACAAGTGAAATCTCCAAAGTGGTCTGTTACATCATGGTTCAAAAAATATACGTATGATGATTATTCTGATCATTATCCAGTAGAGGCGACTATTTCTATGAAGTAGAGTAGTCTTAAAAAAGTTTCTTCGTGAAGAAGAAACTTTTTTTATTTGAAAACAGGAAAATCATTTTTTCTTTCCAATATGTATAAGACATATATAGAAGAGGAGAGAAAAATGTGGATAGAGGAATTTTTAAGGAAGTTCCATTACCGTGTGCATTTTTAGATGAAGTGGCTTTAGGGAGGAATATTCAATCGATTATAGAGTTAAGTGGAGATAAGAAAATTCGTATAGCGAGTAAATCATTACGCTCTGTTCCAGTTATGAAAAAGATTTTAGCTGCAAATAATCGGTTTCAAGGTATTATGTGTTTTTCTCCTAGAGAAGCTTTGTTTTTAATTGAACAAGGATTTAATGATTTATTGCTCGGATATCCTGTTTATGATGAAAGAGCTTTACATGAAATTAGTTTGCTAACAAAGCAAGGGCACATTATAACTTGTATGGTGGATTGTGAAGACCATATTACTTATTTAGAAAAGATTGCTGAGAAGTCTAAAGGGTGTTTTCGCGTTTGTTTGGATATTGATATGAGTAGTCGTTTTTTGAAATTTCATTTTGGTGTAAAAAGATCCCCGGTAAAAGATGTGCAGAGCGCTTTGAAAATAGTAGAAAAGGTGAAGGGCTCATCATATTTAATACTAGATGGTGTAATGGGATATGAAGCTCAAATTGCCGGGGTGGGGGATCATATACCGAATCAATGGATGAAAAGTAAAGCTGTTTCGTATTTAAAGAAGAAATCAGTGTTAGAGGTTAAAGAAAGAAGAGAACGTATCGTAAAAGAAATACAAAACCTTGGTATTGAACTAAGATTTGTAAATGGGGGAGGAACAGGAAGTATAAAAACAACTGAGCAAGATAACTCAGTTTCAGAGATTACTGTAGGATCCGCCTTTTACTCTCCTAAACTGTTTGACTATTATAAAGAAGTAAAATTCCAGCCAGCTGCCGGATTTGCTTTACCAGTTGTACGCAAACCGGCTCCTTTTATTTATACTTGCCTAGGTGGCGGATATATTGCCTCAGGTGCAGTTGGTAAAGATAAAGAGCCTGAGGTTTGGATGCCGCATGGTGCAAAACTATTAGCTTTAGAAGGTGCTGGTGAAGTGCAAACGCCAATTTTTTATAACGGCGAGGAACGAGTGGATATAGGAGATTCTATCTTGTTTCGTCATAGTAAAGCTGGGGAGTTATGTGAGCGTTTTCCTATTTTGTATCGCATTAAACAAGGGGAAATTGTTGGAGAGTATTCAACATATCGGGGGGATGGACAATGCTTTCTATAAAGGGACAAAAATGGAGAAATTGGACAGGGAATGTAGAAGGAACGCCGCATTATACGATGTATCCAAAAAGTATACAAGATGTAGTAGAAGTTGTGGGGCTTGCACGAAAAAAAGGAAAGAAAATTCGTGTTGTCGGTTCAGGTCATTCGTTTACACCTCTTGTGCAAACGGAAGAAATTTTAGTTTCTTTAGATGAATTGAAGGGCATTGTGAATATTGATGCAGAGAAGAAGGTTGCCGAAGTATGGGCGGGAACAAAGCTACATGATTTAGGGAAGTTACTTCAGGAAAAAGGTTATGCGCAAGAAAATTTAGGGGATATTGATTCACAATCTATTGCAGGAGCGATTAGTACGGGGACTCATGGGACGGGTGTTACATTTGGGAGTTTATCAACACAAGTTATAGAGATCACGGCAGTTTTATCAACAGGTGAGAGTATAGTTTGTTCAGAAGCCGAGAACGCTGAATATTGGAAAGCATTTCAGTTGTCGCTTGGAATGCTAGGTATCATTGTAAAGATAAAATTGAAGGTTATCCCAGCGTATTCGCTTGTTTATGAAAGTGAAAAACAATCATTGTCTACTGTAATGAACAAACTAGAAGAATATAAGAAGAATCGTCATTTTGAATTTTTCGTTTTTCCTTATTCAGATGAAGTACAAGTGAAATTTACAAACGAAACAACGAGTAAAGAAAGTGATTTGAAATGGCATAAACTAAAGGTGGAGTTACTTGAAAATAGGATGTTCTCTTTATTATCTAAAGGGTGTAAATGGTTTCCTTCTATAAGTAAAGGAGTAAGCCGATTATCAGCTAAGGCTGTACCGAACACGAAAATAATTGGACCAAGCTATGAAGTGTTCGCTACATCACGTACAGTTCCATTTTATGAAATGGAGTACAGTGTCCCTTCAAAGGATATGAGGGCTGTTGTAGAAGAAATTTCAAATCTTATTGAAAAGAAAAAGTATAAGGTGCACTTCCCGATTGAATGCCGCTACGTGAGAGGTGATGATATATGGCTCAGTCCAGCATATGGAAGAGATTCAGCGTATATAGCTGTTCATATGTATAAAGGTATGAAGTATGCCGCTTATTTTGGTGAAGTGGAGAAAATTTTTCTAAAGTATGAAGGGCGCCCACATTGGGGGAAAATGCATACGTTAACGTACGAAAAATTGCAAAATATATATCCAGAATTGCATTCGTTTCTAAAAGTGAGGAAGTCACTAGATGAAACAGGAATATTTTTAAGCCCTTATACAGAAAAGTTATTTACGATTATGAAAAAAAGCTGACAAATTAGTATTTGTCAGCTTTTTTAAGTGTAATTGCATTTCTTGTATGACTAATACGCTCGTAAAATAGTAATTTATCACTACTAAATACATGTAATAAAACATGAATAATAAATAGCCCGTTAATTACAAATTGGAATAACAGTATAACTAGTAATACTAAAGGCTCTGTATGATTTAAAATAGAGCTACTAGAAAGAATGTAATTGATTCCACCTAAAATGAAATAGAATATACCGTAACGAATGAATAATTCTTTTAGTGTAATACGCTCTGCTTGTCCTTTAATGTAAATACGAAGCAACGCTTTCCCTATTGTTCTTCCATTTGTAAAGTATGGGATGATAATAAAGTAAATTAAGATTGAACATGCGATGAAAAGGAGTTCGTATACATTTGTATAAGATTGGATGTTAGAAATAAATAGTGAGTTTCCTTTGTTTTTAATGAAAGGTACAACGATAGATAAGAAGATCCAATCAATTTGCATAGCGATGAGACGACGAACGAATCCGACTGGTTTCGTTTCCAAATCAATATGACTATCTAATTCGCTTGTTTTTGGCAGGAAGTACGTAAATATTGGCGCAATGATAAAACCGATTACGCCGCCTAGTGTGTTTAAAAACAGATCGTCGATATCGAATAAGCGATATGCACAATTATAAATACCATATAATCCAGTTACTTGTGTTAATTCAAAGAACAGTGAAAGGCAAAAAGAAATGCACACTGTTTGGAAGAAACTACGTCGGAAATAATAACGTAAGTAAATACCGAATGGAACGGTTAATAGAACGTTAAAAGCAACTTGTAAAAATGCAGATTCTTTTAATAACAAGAAATAAGTAGTAGGTTTCGTTAAAATTGCCGATGTATGATTACTAATCTCTTGTATGAAATAAAATGGTAAGAGTTGCATATGCCGTGTATTAGCGGGTTGTAGGCTACAAGTATCATACGTTTGTGGTAACGGCAAAATAACAAGAAAATAGGCATTTAATAAGTAAAGTAATAATGAGTATAAAATAAATGAGCGCCATTTATTTAAATAACCGTATTTTCGATAATTAAATATTAAAAAAGGAATTAATAGAAACATTGCTAAAATAGGAAATAAAATAAAAGCTGTTTTTACTGGAAATAAATATGCAGTCAAAATGAAGCTCCTTTCAATGAAATTTCGTTTATCATTATAGCGCTTAAAAGAATGTAAAACAAAGTTGAAATAGCTCGAAATAGAAAAAATTACAAATTTAAAATAGATTAAGTTATAATAAGTTTAATATAAAGATATTATGATTATACAAGTTGAAAGAGGGTACATGATATGCAATATGAGCTTTTTTCGGTAAGCGGGGATCATATTACAACTTTTGAAAGCACATGGCGTTTTCAAGAGGGGGAACAGATTTTTGTTCATGATGATAATACAAAACGAAATTTTATTATTATTCGCTTAACACATGATTTATTTCAAAAAAATACACATGTTATTCGCTTGTATTGTCAGGAAAAGAAAGTTTATGCATAAGGAAAAACCACTTACTGTATGAGGGCAGTAAGTGGTTTTTTATCCCGCTATTTGTGGGCAGTAAAACTCCCACCTCAAAATTCAGGTGGAGCAAAGAAGTTAGGTGGGAGCCCTGCTGCCCGTAAAAGCCCGATTGGTGAGGGCTAATAATCAGGGGGGATGAACAAAACCCCCACTGATTAAAGTTTCATTTTATAAGAAAATGATAGTTAGCACACCTACGATAATACAGTAGAAAGAGAAGTATTTTAAATTTCCTTTTGCCATAATGTTCATAAACCATTTTAATGAAATATATGTCATGACAAATGTTGCGATGAAAGCAACAATATAAGGTACAAATAATGTATCTAAATTTGGATCGTTTGCAATGTCTGTAATACTTAACAATAAACCACCTAAGCTAACAGGAATGTATAGTAAGAATGAGAAGCGAAGAGCTGTTTCTTGCTTCATACCAAGTAACATTGCTGCCACGATTGTAGCACCTGATCTGCTTATACCAGGAATTAGTGCGCAAGCTTGTGCTAGACCAATAATGATTGCATCTTTCATAGAAAGGTCGCCATCATTTTTACGTCCACGCAAGTTTCGAATAATCCAAAGGCCGATAGCAGTAATAAGAAGGGAAATCCCAACCATTTTAACACCTTTTAAATAGTGGTCGATATAATCTTTAAATAAAACTCCAATTACACCTGCTGGAATGGTTGCAATAACAAGGTAAATAATAAAGAAGAAATCTGATTTTGCATCTTCTGCTCTTGTGAATATATAAGATAGACCATTCTTTGTTAGACGAATTAAGTCATTTCTATAAATAAGTAATACAGCTAATAATGAAGCTGAATTAACAAGTAGCTCAAAGCTAAACCCTTCTATTTTTAGTCCTAGCAAATGCTGTGCTAAAACGAGGTGACCGCTTGAAGAAATCGGAATTGGTTCTGTTAGTCCTTGGAATAGACCAAGAATTAAATATTTTAAAATGTAATAAAATTGTTCCATAACATCCTCCTTGTGTATTAGTCGAAAGAAATAACTTTTCTATTATAACAAAAGAGAGAGTGAATATTGAGAAGAAAATAATATTCAAAATATAATAAAAATCCCCTATGACGTCATAGGGGGTTTTTTACATTACTGAAAACCTACTATTTTTTGAATACTTTTTGATAATTGAACATCGACTTTTTCAGCATCATTAATATGATTCATAATAGTAGTGTTTAATTTTTGGAACATTTGTTGTGTGTTTGCAAATTCTCGTAATATATCATCGTTACAAGATTTTTGGTTTTCGATAGCTTTAATAACATTTGTAGCGCCACTTTGTAATGTTTGAATCATCATTAAAATATTTTCAATTCTAGCGTTAGTATCAGCGCTCATTTCAACACCTTCATCAACTAAATGTAAATTATCTTTTGTATTTTCATATGCTTTTTCAATTTCTTCTTGAATTTTTTTCGTTAAGTTACCGATGTTTTTTGTACTTTCAGCTGTACTTTCAGCTAGTTTTCTTACTTCATTAGCAACAACAGCAAATCCTTTACCGTGTTCTCCAGCACGTGCAGCTTCAATACTTGCATTCAACGCTAGTAAATTTGTTTGTGCTGCAATGTTTTGAATCACTTCTACAATTTGTTCAATTTCTTTAGAGCGTTCGCTTAAATGATTCATACTATTAGAAGTACGTTGAGATTGTTCACCTAATCTATTAATTACAATGAGTAAGCGATGAACGGATTCTTTTCCTTCATTAGAGCAATCGATAATTTCTTCAATAGATTGAATTAAGTTTTGCTCTTTTTGTAGCATTTCGTTATTTAATTCGTTGGAATGTGTAGTACGCGTAGAAACATTTTCAAAGCATGCGTTCAATTGTTGAATTAAGTTTTGGAGTGTATGATGTTGGCTATTTACAAGTTCGTGCTCTTGCATAACGCTTTTTACACGATTATGGATAGAAGATATAATTTCTTGTTTTTCCACATCTTTTTGTTTTAATTCTGCTTCTAGTTCATGTATATGAGTTTCTAGTTGATCAATTTTATGTTGGAGTGATTTCTTTTGAGTAAACATTTTATTTAATTCAACCGCCTTTAGGATTTTTAATTTCTCTATATTTGGATTTTAGCATCTTTTATAATTTTTAAATATAGGAATTGTTAAATATTTAAGAATCTATTACATTTTGTTCACAATTCTCTTTTTTTGTCATGAAAAATAAACTGTATTTAATGGTCCTGTAAACAAACTGTAAAATAAATCATGTATAACTGTATAAGAAGGGAGTCGGATTATGAACTATTTTAAGCGAATCAGTAGTCTAGTATTAGCAGGAATGATTGTTCTTTCTAGTACAGTCGCTGTAAAAGCAGAGTCAAACGACGAGAAACTTAACAACATGCAACAGCAATTGCAGCAAAACGATGCAGATATGCAGAAGAAAGAGCAAGAGAAGCAAGCTGTTAGTAAAGAAATTCAAGGTATCGAAAATGAACTACATAATTTAAATAATACAATTGCAAAAAATAAAGAGGATCAAGCTGCTATTCAACGTAAAATCGATGAAACACATAAGCAGATTGAACAAAAAAAAGCAGATATTATCGTTTTAGAAGATAAAGTCCTTGCTCGTAAGGATATTATGAAAAAACGTATGGTTTCTGTTCAAAATAGCTCAAATACGAGTTTAGTAGTAGAAGTTGTTGTAGAATCAAAAAACTTTGCAGATTTCATACAACGTATGAATGCAGTTACTACTATTCTAGAAGCAGATAAAGAAATTTTACGTCTACAAGAACAAGATCTTCGTCAAATTGAAGAAGATAAAAAAGCAATTGACGAAAAAGAAGCATCTTTAGTAGTAGATAAGCAAAAATTAGCAAAAGCACAAGCGGATTTGCAAGATAACTTGAAAAAACGTCAAGATAACTTACAAACGGTTCAGGCTAAATATAATCAGATTGCAAGCCAACTTAATTTAGCAGCGGAAGAGAAAGCAAAAGTTGAAGCAAATATGAAAGCAGTACAAGAAACAATTGCTCGTGAACAAGAAGCAGCAAGAATTGCAGCAGAAGAGCGCGCAAAAGCTGAAGCAGCTGCAAAGGCTGAGCAAGAAGCTTTAGCGAAAGCGCAAGCGGAAGTTGCTGAAAAGCAAGAAAAAGCTAATAAACCAGCTGAACCGGTTGCTAATAAACCAGCTGAACCAGTTGCTAATAATAGTTCGAAAGTAGAGCCTGAACAGCCTAAAATAACTGCTGGCGGAAAAGAAATGTATGTACACGCAACAGCTTATACAGCAGATCCATCTGAAAATGGTTATGCAGCAGGTCAACAAGTATATTCTGCATGGGGACCGAGTGGTAAGCCTTATAACTTAACTGCAAACCCAGGAATGAAATTAATTGCGGTGGATCCATCTGTTATTCCATTAGGATCTACTGTAAATGTTGAAGGCTATGGAATTGCAATTGCAGCAGATACTGGTGGCGCGATTAAAGGTCACAAAATCGATGTTTTAATGCCGGATAAAGCCTCGTCTAGTAATTGGGGCAGAAAAAATGTTAAAGTTACAATTTTAAACTAAAACGTAATCCAACTTTACAAAACGTAAAGTTGGATTTTTTTGTAAAATAATGTTAAGTTGAGTTTACATTTTGTTAAGGACAGCATACAATGATGGTAAGAGGTGGTAAATTTGACCATTTGCAATAAGGTGAAGGAATTAAGAGCTCGCTTTAATTTTACGCAAAGTGTATTAGCAGAAAAGGTTGGGGTGACGAGACAAACGATCGCTGCAATTGAAAAAGGGGATTACGTTCCTTCATTATTACTAGCATTGACGATTTGTGATGTATTCGAGTTAAAGATGGAAGATGTATTTGTTTTAAATAAGGAGGGGGAAGAGGATGAATAGAATTGGGGTTTCTTATATCTTAAATGTGCTGAGATTTGTGATAGCTTTTTGGGCGTTTATTGAGCTCTATTATGCTTGGATAGAGCTGGCAAATATTATTGAAACTGAGAAATTACCGTTTGAAGTAACAATCAACATGATGCCATTAGGATTGTTAACAATTGTAGCTATTATAACGACGATTTTTTATAAAGTTCAAAAGAAGAAACATAAGGCTCTTTCTTATTGGATGTACCCGTTATTATTTCCACAAGAAGACGAGCGGGAAAAAGCAATTACACAAAAGGCATGCCGGACAACATTTGTTTCATTTTGGTATGGAATAGTTATTGCTATTGGATTTTTAACACTTTCTCCTGTAGCTAATTTATATATTCCTGGATATCCATTATATATTTTATTTTTCATGCTTTTTATTCAAATGACAGTCTTTTACGTATCCCTGTACAGAAATAAATTAGTCTAAAAAAAACCTTCTTGCTGATGCAAGAAGGTTTCTTTTTTAGCTTACACTTGTACATATAGCAATATTGTCTTATCATTTTATATAGAGTAAGATTTTGTAACGGAAAGGAATTGTATATGAATAAGCAAAGAATTTATAGTATAGTAGCAATCCTTCTATTTATTGTAGGTGGTGTATTAATCGGAAAGCCATTTTATGATGGATATAATGCAGAGAAGAAGCAGACAGCGAATGTACAAGCTGTTCAAAAGATGGAATATGAAAAGCATGATACAGAATTTGTAGATGCTTCAAAAATTAATCAACCAGACTTGGCAGAAGTAGCGAGTGCATCGTTAGATAAAAAACAAGTAATCGGTCGTATTTCAATTCCGAGCATCTCATTAGAACTTCCTGTTTTAAAAGCGTCGACTGAAAAGAATTTATTATCAGGTGCGGCAACTGTAAGAGAAAATCAAGTAATGGGACAAGGGAATTATGCACTTGCAGGGCATAATATGTCAAAAAAAGGTGTTTTATTTAGTGATGTATCAACTTTAAAGAAGAACGATAAAATTTATTTGTATGACAATGCAAATGAGTATGAGTATACTGTTACCGGTGTATCTGAAGTGACTCCTGATAAATGGGAAGTTGTAGAGGATCATGGGAAAGATGAGATAACACTTATTACATGTGTATCTGTTAAGGATAATTCTAAGCGTTTTGTTATTACGGGTGATTTAGTAGGAACAAAGGCTAAGAAATAAAGAAAAAAGAAGGTTCACTCTTTAAAGAGTGAACCTTCTTTTTTATCCAATGTTGAGAAATAAAAGAATATTTTAGTTGGTATTTAAATATTTTTCTATTCTTATATAATAAGGTAATGATTCTAGATTTTGGGAGGAACAAAAGTGAAACAGCAAGTAAAAAGACTTCTTTTAACAACAAGTGTAGCGTTATTGGTAGCGCCAATTTCTGCTTATGCACATCCAGGACGTACAGATGCTAATGGTGGACATACGTGTCGTACAAATTGTGAAAAATGGGGATTGCAGTACGGGGAATATCATTATCACAATAAACCAGCTTCTAGCGGTGGAACAACAAGCCCTGCGCCTAGTCAAAATAATAATGGTGCTGTAGAAGCAGAGAAACAAGCAGAAGCACAGCGTAAGGCGGAGGCAGAGAAGCAAAGAGTTGCAGAAGCACAGCGTAAAGCAGAGGAAGAGAGACAGCGTGCTGCAGAAGAACAACGCAAAGCTGAAGAAGAGAGACAACGTGTAGCCGAAGAGCAAAGAAAAGCAGAAGAGGCACGTAAGCAAGAGGAAGCCCAGCGTCAAGCTGACATGGAAAAAGGGCAGCTTGAAGGTCAAAAAAGTGGAGAGACAGATTTTAAAGCAGGAAAGAATAATGCAGAAGGACATGTAGCTGGAAAGTCAGACGCATATAAACAAGCATTTACAACTGCGTATGCTGCGGCATGGTCTTTAGAAGAACAGAAAAAAGCACATTTTGAAAAAGGTAAAGAGCAAGGGGTAACACAAGAGGCAATGGACGATAGTCAAATTACTCCTGAGTTTAAGGGGAACTTTGCAGGAGGTTTCCAAGTAGGGAATAAAGAGAGAACAGCAAAAATTGAAAAAGAGCAAGCAGAACTCGGTGAAAATGCTGGTAAAGAATTAGCTGAAAAGAAACCTGGAAATACTGAAAAGGATACATATGTGAAAGTATATGAAACCGCGTATGAAAAGGGATATAAGTCTGCCAAAAAGGCAGCGGAAAAAGCTGGATATACATATGCATTTGAAAATTATGATTTAAAAGTCCCTGCTAAGTATGAAAAGAATGAAACATTAAAGAAATGGTTTACTGAAGGATTTAAATCAAATAAAAAGGCAGCGGAAATTCGAGAAGAAGGATATAAAAAAGGAGACAGCTGGCTTTCGTTCTTCTATAAGAGTTTCGTGCCAAGTGAATATAAAGAACATAAAGGCTTGTATGAACAAGCAATAGAAAAGGGAAAGAAAGCGTAAAAAAAGATGAGGAAAATTCCTCATCTTTTTTTAATCCATCCATTTCACTAATTTCTTAGAAATTGATAATAAAACACAACCTAAAACGATCGCCACAGCGCCAATAACTGTGAATACTTCAGCATATCCAAGTGAAGTTGTGAAGCTTGCAAGCTGTCCGCCTAAAATATTAGCAATACCTGAGCTTGCTAACCATACGCCCATTAATAAAGAGGCTAGTTTTACTGGAGCGAGAGCACTAACCATTGATAGCCCGACAGGTGATAAGAATAGCTCACCTAACGTATGGAAAAGATACGTAAAGACGATAAATAGTAAGTTTGCTTTTTCTGTAATGTTATGTTCGTCACTGCCTGTTTTTAATGTAGCGATAACAAGAACAATATAACCGATACCGAGTAAGATCATACCAAGTCCCATTTTTGTTGGGATTTTCATGTCACCATTTTTTCTAGTTGCCAGTTTCGCCCATAATGCTGAAATAGCTGGTGCAAGTAAAATAATAAATAACGGATTGACCGATTGGAACCAAGATGTTGGAACTTCCCATCCGAACACAGAGCGGTCTACAAATTTGTTTGTATATAATGTTAACGAACTACCAGCTTGTTCAAATCCAGCCCAGAAGAAGACAACAAAGCATGTTAAAATGACGATAACTGTTGTACGTTGTTTTTCTTTTTTTGTTAACGGTGTATTTCCTATTGTTTGTTGTCCAGCAGCCGTTTGCAAATCGCGAGTTGGTTTTTTACCGATATCACCAAGGAAGCGATTTGATAGTGTTGTAAATAAAATTTGTCCAATGATCATTCCGATTGAAGCGGCTAAGAAACCGTAACGGAATCCGAAATGAGCAACGCCATCTATTGTTGTTTTGAATAAATTTTCTGATAAAAACCCGCAAACGAGTGGAGCTAAAAATGAACCGACGTTAATACCCATATAGAAAATTGTAAATGCACTATCACGTTTTGGATCATTTTCTTCGTATAATTCTCCAACAAGTGTAGAGATATTCGGTTTGAAGAATCCATTACCGATAATAATAAGCGCTAATCCGAGGTATAGACCGACTTGGTTTTGCAAGGCAAATAGTGTAAGGTTACCGATTGCCATTGTTATACCACCAATTGTGATGGCTTTTCGTTTGCCTAGAAAACGGTCCGTTAAGTATCCACCGATCAATGGTGTGAAATAACAAGCACCAGTATAAAATCCGTAAATAGAGAGTGCCCAAGCGGGACTAAACCCAAGACCACCACTTACTAAAGCTGTTGTTAAATATAATGTTAATAATCCTCGTAATCCATAGTAACTAAATCTTTCCCACATTTCTGTAAAGAAGAGTAAGTATAAACCTGGAGGATGTTTCTTTTTTCTTTGTTGTTCTCTTTCTAGTTGTATCGCTGATTCCATAATATTTTCCTCCTGACACAAGCAAAAAACAAAGTTAATAGTATTATATGATTAATATTTTACCTTATTAACTATTATAAGTCAATAAAGGTTGATTTTTCAGAAGAAATTTGAAAAGGGAAATAGCTATAGAATGGGTGTTTCTTTTGTGATAGACTATGGACTATGTTTTCTTTGTAAGGAAGCGGATTACCGCATTTTTTTATTTGTGGAATTGATTTCATGTAAGGTGAAATTGAAGAAGGAGAAAGAAATGAAATTGTTACAGAAAAAAGAAATTTTGCTTATTAGTCTTATGTTATTCTCTATGTTCTTTGGGGCCGGAAATCTTATATTTCCACCTTTCCTTGGATATGAAGCAGGAGAACATGTATGGATTGCATTGTTAGGTTTTATTATATCAGCAACAGGGCTTCCTATATTAGGTGTTATCGCTATTGCGAAAGCAGGGAGTTTTCAAACGTTAGCGGGCAGGGTTCATTCTTCATTTGCAATTATTTTTCCGTGTATTGTGTACTTATTTATTGGACCAGGTCTTGGTATACCACGTGCAGGAAGTTTAGCTTTTGAAATGGGGCCAGGCCAGTTGTTCCCAGAAGCGGGTAGCGTAGTTTTGTTATTGTACACGGCTATTTTCTTTAGTATTGTTTACTGGTTAAGTTTATCACCGTCTAAATTAATGGGCTTGTTTGGGAAGGTGTTAACGCCTTTATTATTATGTATGATTGCTATTATATTTATAAAAAGTATGTTTACATCAGTAGGCGGTGTGAAAGAGCCTGCAGGAAATTATGGACAAGCTCCTATGTTCCAAGGATTTTTAGATGGATATTTAACGATGGATGCGTTAGCAGCTTTAATATTTGGGATTGTTATTGCAAATGCTCTGCGTGCAAAAGGTGTAGCGGATGATAAAGGTTTAGCGAAATATATGAGTATTGCTGGTATTGGAGCAGGGCTTTTATTATCTATTATTTATGTCATTCTTGGATATGTTGGTTCAATTAGTGGTTCATTGGGTACATTTGATAACGGTGCGAAAGTGTTAGCACAAGTTATGACGACATTATTTGGACAAGGCGGAGTAGTATTATTAGGCCTTATTTTTACTATCGCATGTTTATGTGTTTCAATTGGGCTGGTTACGTCTTGTAGTCAGTTTTTTGCAAGTGTATTTCCGAAAGTATCTTATAAAGTTTGGGCATTTATATTAAGTTTTGTTAGTATGGTTTTAGCTAATTTAGGATTAACGCAAATTTTAAAAGTATCGGTACCGATTCTTGGATTTATTTATCCAGTTGCACTAACGCTTATTATTTTAGGGTTATTCCATAAGTATATTGGAAAGTATGTATACGTATATTCGGTAACGATTGGACTCGTAGCGGTATTTAGTGCGATTGATATTTTAAACAAAAGTGTACTGATGAATAAATGGACACCACTACTAAAAATGCTTCCGTTTTATTCAGAAGGTGTAGGTTGGATTGTTCCGGCATTTGTAGGTGTCTGCCTCGGTGTAATTGTTAGTATTGCTATAAATAAGAATAAATAAGTAAGAGGTGTTTTCCTATTTCGGAAAACACCTTTCTTTTTTTGGAAAAATAGTATTGAAAATGAATAGACTAAGAGTATGATAAAGGTAATTGGTAATATATAGGTTTTACATGAGTGATGAGGGGGGAGCGTATGAATGAGGATTTGAATAAGAAAATAGAAGCACTCGAAACGGCAATTGAAACGATGCAAGAGGCACTTTATGAATTGAAAGCGAAACAAAGAAAAATAGAAGTAGATAAAGTTCAACAAAATGTTAATAAGGAAAAGAAAGAATATATTGAAGCGGTAAGTAATGAAAAGTTACAAGAAGATGTAGTTAAGACGAGGAAGTCCATGCAAGAGCCAGAGGTGAAACAAGTAGATATATCTGCATTTAAACCAGAACCATTTAATATTATAAAGTTTTGTCAAACGTGGTTACCACGCATATTTGTCGGTATTATGCTACTTGGCGTTATTTGGTTATTCAAAGCAGGGGTAGATGCCGGATTATTGACACCAGCGATACGGGTTTTGTTTGGTATAGTACTATCTGCCGGTTTGTATTACGTAGGAGATATACAAATTAAAAGAGAGCGGCAAGCGTTAGGGTTAGTATTAGCTGGAGGAAGTATTACGGGAATTGTTTTAACAACGTTTGCGGCACATTATTTATATGAGTTTATTCCTGCAAGTATTGCGTTTATCTGTAATATTGTATGGGTTATTTTAGGGATTTATTTAGCGAAAAGATATAGATCGGAATATCTCGCTATTTTCGTGGCGGTGGGAGCATTTTTTGTTCCTTTCTTGTTAAATAGTACGACTCCTAATACGTATATTTTCTTTAGTTATGAGACGATATTAACAATTAGCCTATTATGGTATGCATTGAGAAACCGTTATAAGTACTTGTATATGATTTCTTATGTTGTTGCGGCAATTGTCCTATTTGTCTTCTTTGTTGTTATGTCAATATTAGTAGAGAATGTGCAAGTACAGTTAACAGTTGTATACGGTGCAATTCATTTACTATTATTTTGGCATATGTTTTCGGAGAGAAGGTTTATACAAGAAGCACGATTGGCGATATTTAGTGCGAATGCAGTTTTCTTTATTTTAGCCATTTCTCAAATTCCTGAATTTACAACGTGGGGATTAGTTATAAGTTCATTTGTGCATGCTGTTATGTTTGTACTTGAATATAGGAAGAATAAACATTCTGTATTTTCCAATCTAATATTTGGCTTTGCAATGGGATCATTTAGTTTAGCGATTTTATACGAGTATAGTTTGGTGAATGCAGCAATCGTATTATTGTTACAAGGTTTCCTCGGTATGGTTACTGCTATTAAAGTAAAGCAAAATATTAAGTTGTATGTAGGTGCAACGATTTATGCGATTGGAATGGTACAGACGATTTTTAGCCCGTTTGATGAGTTCATTTCAGCAGGGTTTGTCGCTCATATTATTTTAATAGGAACGTTCTATTATTGCATGATACAAGCGAAAGAAGTGTTAGCGAGTTTAGGTAAATATGTTTATTCTATAGCGCTCTACTCGTTAATGGTTATTGTATTTATTACAATTACTAGGATCGGTGAAGTTCTTTCTACAGATGGAAGTATAATTAGCGTATCTGTATCATTATTATGGATGGTATATGCTTTATTTGCAGTTTGGTTTGGCCGTTATAGACAGATGAACGAAATATTATATGCTGGATTAGTCGTATTAGTAGTAACAGTAGGGAAGTTATTCCTTCTCGACCTACCAGAGGTGTCGATGATGATTAGAGCGGTGTTATTCTTAATCGTAGGTAGTATAGGTATCGTTATTTCAAGAATGTTTTTCTCAAAAGAAGAGAAGTGAGAAAAAGGCAATCCCTTTACGGATTGCCTTTTCTTTTACTTTACTTCTTACCAATCGTTACAGCCTCATTATATTTAGCTGTTGTGTTTTGTCTTAGGCGAAGTGTTGCTTGTCCAGTTGTATTTGGATTAAGTTGTACGTTCACAATTTTTTCAGCAGATCCTTGGCTATTTGTTATGAAAGAGAATGCACTGCTATATCCGAAAGAAGATGGCCAAGTGCCATTTGTATTTTGAACTTTTGCCACCTGTGTTCCGCCAGTTGTAAAGATACCTAAAGAATAATTATTGTATGTTGTATTTGGTAATAAGTTATTTACTTGAATCTTCATTTGGAACACTTCATTGTTTGGTAGAATGCTAGGGTGCGTAATTACGTAATCACTCGTTGTCACTGCACCGTTATAGCCGTATGAACCTGGTTTGAAAGTATTTGTATTGAACCACTGGTAACCTTGAGTTGGTGCGCTCCAAGGTTCTGGTTGTGGTTCTGTTGATAAACTTGGTTGTTCAAATGTTTGTAGAGCTGTAGGTGCATCAAGCTGTAAACCACTCACTTGATCTAAGCTTGTAAATGTTTCTTGTTTCGCTAACCAATTCACGATGTTTTCTAATAGAACAGCATCGTTTTCTTCTTTATAACCATCATAAGTTTTCTTTGTTTGACCTGAGTCTTCGCGAACATATTTTGGCGTAGCATCTTCAACAGGAGAAGAATCACCAATAAAGGCAGCTTTTCCAAGACCAACTTTCGAAATAGCAGCATAAGGCCCCTCGGCAACGCCACCACCGTTATAAACGCCGCTATCAACAGCGTTATTCCATTTTGATGGATTTTCTGGAAGATATACAAGGCCTTTCGCTAGTTTTGGATTTGTAATCGCAAGGGTAGAGCCGGCATGCATTGCTACAGATGAAACGCCAGTTGTAATTCCGAATGATTGCGCAGGTGAGACAATATTTTTAGCTGAAACATCACCAAGTGCATTGTAACGGAAGCGAATACCGAAATTATCGGATAGCCAATCAGAGCTTTCTACTCCTTGCATAGCTTGTGAAGTTGTTTCTTCATTAGACATTCCCTTTGCTGGATTATCCCATGCCCCGCGTCTATATCCATTGAACACTTCTGAGGAGTCCCAGCGGTTTTTATTACGATCTGCATTATAATGATCGGCAATGAAGAAAATACTGCCGCCATTTTTTACGTATTGTAACATTGCGTCTTGTTCAGATTTTTTGTAAGGAATATTTGCCTCTGGAACGATAAACACATTGTAGTTTTTTAAATCTTCGTATGTAATAGGTGCTGATTTACGAAGTTCTTTTACATGATATCCGTTTTGGGCAATGCCATTTCCGAAATCAGAAAAGCCGCCATCAATAACCCAGTCAGCTGTCCCTGCAGTTTGACCGTGCGTATTATCAAATAATACTTTCTTCCCATTGTTTTGATTTACAACCTTTGCAGCAATTTCAGGAGCTGGATCTACAGAGCTTTCGGCATAAGTAGATGGAACATAAGCGCTTCCTAAACTGATTGTAATTGCTGTTGCTAAAGAAAATTGAATCCATTTTTTATTCTTCATAGAAGAATCCCCCTAATAATAAATATATGTGCTTTAATAATGTAATTTATTTTTCTGTAAAAATAAAGATAGAAAATATTAAATAGTGTAAAGATAACGTTAATTCAATTGAGAAATATTTGTGTGAATAATGAAAAAATCTCCCCCTAGTAAATTAGGAAGAGACCATAGGTTTAACTAATTTTTGAATTAGGTGTTTCATCGATCTTATGAAACCCTTTCATGTAATACACGATAGCTAAGCCGATAAGCCAAATTGGGCCAATGATTAATGCAATTCGTGTATCTTCTGAATACGCCATAATACCTAGTACAAGTGCAAGGAAGCCAAGTGAGAAGTAAGAGCTTAATGGATGTAAAGGCATTTTATACGTTAGCTTGTCTTTTTTCTCAGTTGATAATCCTTTACGGAATTTAATTTGAGCGACTAATATAATACCCCAAGTCCAAATTGCCCCGAAAGTTGAAATACTAGTTAACCATGTAAATACTTTTGCAGGCACAAGGTAGTTTAATATAACACCAACAAGTAAAACGATAGCCGTTGCTACAATTCCTTGACTCGGAATACCGTTTTTATTTAAACGACCGAATCTTTCAGGAGCTTTCTTTTGTTGTGCCAAAGTAAATAGCATACGTCCTGTACTAAATAAACCACCGTTACAAGAAGAAAGTGCAGCTGTTAATACAACAAAGTTAATAATACCTGCTGCTTTTGCAATGCCGATTTGTTGGAATGTTAATACGAATGGACTTCCTTTCTCGCCAAGTTCGTTCCATGGATAAATTGCCATCATAACGAATAATGCCCCGACGTAAAAGATTAGGATTCTCCAAAATACGTTATCGATAGCTTTTGCGAGTGTTTTCTTCGGGTTTTGAGCTTCACCAGCTGTAACACCAATTAGTTCAACGCCTAAATAAGCGAATAATACCATTTGTAAGGAAAGCAATAATCCAGAGAAGCCATTTGGGAACCAGCCCCCATGTTCCCAAAGATTTGAAATACCAGTTGCAACGCCGCCATGTCCAAATCCGAATAGAATAATACCAAAGCCAATCACTATCATACAGATAATTGTGACAATTTTAATGAGAGCAAACCAAAACTCAAGTTCTCCAAATACTTTTACTGATAAGAAGTTGAAAGCGCTCATTAATAATAGAGCGAGTAGTGCCCAAGTCCAGCGCGGGATATCTGGGAACCAGTACTGCATGTAAATTCCAGCCGCCGTAATTTCAGCCATACAAGTAACAACCCATAAGAACCAGTAGTTCCAACCAGTAATATAGCCAGCAAGTGGGCCGATATAATCATTAGCATATTTACTAAAAGAGCCGGCAACCGGTTGTTCAATTGCCATTTCTCCGAGCGCGCGCATAATGAAAAAAATAACGAGTCCAGCGATCATATAACCTAGTAAGATGGAAGGACCAGCTAGTTTAATAGCAGAAGCAGATCCTAAAAATAGCCCAACGCCAATAGCCGAACCGAGTGACATTAAAGTAATATGTCGTTCTTTTAAACCTCGATTTAAAGTTCCAGATTTGTTTGTGTGCTGCATAAGAAGAATCCCCCTTGTAGAATGAGCTACCTAAATATTTAATTATTTCAAATTATAAAACATTTCTATCTGTTATGCTACAAAAATAATCAAAATGAACTGTACTACATCTGAACTTGTCAGACTTAAACTTAAAATTCTCACTATTAGAGAATATATTGACTCTTCTTTTTATTGATTGTTAAGATTAAGTATTATATTTTCTCACATACTAGTAAGAAAAGAATGTTTGATAATAATTCAGGTGTAGGAAGGGTACATAGCCATGTTTCAATTACAAAAATATAACACTTCTGTGAAGCAAGAGCTTTTAGCGGGCATCACAACTTTTTTTACATTTGCGTATATTCTTGTCATCAATCCGAAAATATTATCTGATGCAGGTGTACCATTTGATCAAGCGTTTACGGCAACTATTATTGCGACAGTTATTGGGACGCTATGTATGGCGTTTTTAGCTAACTATCCAATTGTTATTGCTCCAGCTATGGGGATGAATGCATATTTTGCTTACTCTGTTGTTCAACAGGCAGAGGGGATTACATATGTCATTGCGTTTTCAGCAGTATTTGTAACAGGTATCATTTTTCTTTTATTATCTTTCACTTCATTTAGGCAAAAGCTAATTATCGCAATTCCTGACAGTTTAAAACATGCAATTGCAGGTGGAATTGGACTATTTATTGCTTTTATTGGATTACGTCTATCTGGAATTATCGTGGATCATCCATCTAACTTAGTTACGATTGGTGATTTTCATTCTCCAGCAGTTATTTTAACTTTAATTGGTTTAATTTTAGCGGCAGTATTAATGGTATTACGTGTGAGTGGTGCATTATTTATTAGTATGATTGTGACAGGAATTATCGCCTTCTTTACGGGGCAACTGAAGTTTGAGGATAAAATTGTAGCGATGCCTCATTTACCAGAGGGTATTATCGTTTCAAATCCAATTAATGCTTTTTCAGATGTAATTCAGTATGGATTATATGGTGTTGTATTTTCATTTTTACTTGTACTTTTATTTGATACGACAGGTGCATTACTCGGTTTAATTAAACAAGCTGGTTTAATTACAGATAATACAGAGAAACGTTTTGGCAAAGCGTTTATTGCAGATGCGATTGGCGGAACGACAGGTTCTATCTTCGGAACAAGCCCAACAGCAGCAACGATTGAATCGTCAGCTGGTATTGCTGCAGGTGGTAAAACTGGATTAACAGGTATTGTAGTTGTTAGTCTAACGATTATAACGGCATTTTTCAGCCCTGTTATCGCGTCTTTATCAAGTGTAGCTGCTATTACAGCTCCTTCATTAATTATTGTAGGTAGTTTAATGGCACAAAGCATTCGTGATATTAATTGGAATGAATTTGAAGATGCATTACCAGCATTTTTAATTTTCGTTGGTATTCCGTTAACGTCTAGTATTGCAAATGGAATTGCAATTGGATTTTTAGTGTATCCAGTATTAAAAATTGTGAAGGGGAAAGGGATGGAAGTACATCCGTTACTATATTTATTTACAATTTTATTTGGATGTCATTTATTCTTATAGTATAGAGATAGGAAAGGGGGCTTCTTATGAGAGGCTCCTTTTTTGTGTATAATAAAGTGAAAAAAACAAATCAATTACGTAAAATATAAATTACTTAATGGAATATATATGTTACAATATAGGCAGAGGAGGAACATGAATGGCTGTAAGTAAAATAAAAGTCGCACGTGTTCAGTTAGATTTAACACAACAACAATTAGCAGAAAAAGTAGGCGTCACAAGGCAAACAATTAGTTTAATTGAGAAGGGGAAATACAATCCATCTTTAGATTTATGTTTGAAAATTTGTTATGCAGTAGATAAAACATTGAATGATTTGTTTTGGGAGGAAAAGGAGTGATAGGGTGAAAATCGTGAAAGATGAACGTTTAATGATTGAGGGATTAAAACATATTAGATTGGCTTTCATCTTACAAAATGTCGTCATACTAGGCATTGTTTTTTACCGTTACGTCTTGCAAGGGGCAGGATATGAAAGTGTTTCGGATTTATTAATGGTATTTATGGGCGGGATAATAGTTATTAACTTTTTAAACTTAAAAAATTCGGTGGAAGTGTATGAACATACAGGGGGAGTATCACGTAGTTATTTTATGAAACTATTATTAATTCCAGTAGGGATTGTTATTGGGATTTTAGCTATTTGTATCATTGTAACACCGGATATTTCAATGAAGGAAATTAGTATAACAGGACTTATTATGTTTGCTTGTTTTTTAGTTCCTAGTTTGTTTATATACATATATATGAAAAAAATAAAAAGTGAAAATGAAATATAAGAAAAGCTTTCTGCAATATGCAGAAAGCTTTTCTTATATTTCTTTATACATTACTTTATGTAGTCCTATTGGATCAATCTCGAAGATTTCACCATGCTCATGGAAGCCTAATCGTTTGTAATAATCCGCTAAGGTAATTCGGGCATTACACCATAGAATATTTGCTTCGCGTTCTTGGAGGACTTGCTCAGCTTTACGGGTTAAGGAGCTGCCAGCATGCTGGTTTCGGAAATTAGGTAATGTTGCCATTCCTCGTAGACGATAGTGGGTACCAGCTTGTAAATCAGGATGTATTTCTTTAGAGAAAGAGGCGATACTAACAAGTTCATCATATAAAAATGCACCTAAATGAAAGGCGTCTGTTTCGTAATCTGAATCGTATTTACAATCTTCTAATGATTGATTGGGACGTAAAACCTTTTGACGTAATAAGTATGTTTCAGATGCATCAATATGTTTCACTGTAATCATAATATCATCCTTTCTTATAAGCCTTTTTCTATAAGTTGTAAGAAGAAATATGCGGGTGCAACGAGAAGTCCTAGTATGCTAGCTGTTCCGAGAAGGAGTGAAATTAAGAGACAAAAGTACTTAATTCCATTCGATTTTTTCCATCCATAACTACAAATTTCAATGCTAATACCGATGAGAATAATGGCGACGAGTACTTCTGCTAATAATAAGAGAGCTAAAGTTGAAATAGACATAATGTGATTCATCCCCATAATATGTGATAGTAACATTTTACCATATGAAATTGAAAAAATGCCCCTCATTTATGTGAGGGACATTTTCTATTCTAATATGTTTTTCATTGTATCAATATGTTCTTTTGAACCCGTTACAAGTAAAGTATCGCCATGCTGTAACTTCGTATCACCATGTGGTATTAATGCTTTATTACCACGGTAAATTTGAATGACAAGTACATCACCTAGAAACGGAAGGCGACGAAGTGCTAAGCCATTATATTTATTACTTCGTAGTTCAACCTCACGCACCGTTTCATTTGCTGTTGTAATCAAGCGAACGAGACTCGGTTTATCAATAAGTGCACGTAATAAAATACGTGTAGAGTTAATAGTCGAGAATACAGCGATATGTTCTTGAGTCGCTTTTTCTTGTAGAAGGGGATCTTCTACACTTGCGATGACGTGTTCAACACCTAATTCTTTTGCGTGTTCTGCTAATAATAAGTTTTGTTCATCATCACTTGTCGCAACAACAACACGGTCTGCTTCGAAAGCTTTTTGCCCCATTAAAGATTGAATAGTAATCTCATCTAATTTTACAATAGGGAAGTCATGAGATTTCGCTTCCTCATCATTTATTTTATTTTGACGTATCATATATAGTGTTACGTCATAATCTTCACGTTTTAAATCAAGTGATAACGGAAGGGTAATTCTGCTTGCACCAATAATAGATACTTTCGGTTTTGGTGTTTCCACTTTTGGAAACATCTTTTTAAATAATATAGGTGCAAAAATACAAGTAATAACTGCACTTAAAATAAGAGATGCTGATAAACTTGGGCTAATGATGCCTAGCTTTTCACCGATTTGTGCAGCCGCAATAACTAAAGAAAGTGTTGATGTTAACAAAATAGCACTTCCGAGTACGATATTGCGTGGGTACCATTTTCGTAAGACGAGTGATGGCAACAGTTTTGAAATAAAGAGTCCCACAATTAGAATTGGGATCATTAGCATACTAGAAGGCTCGTTAAAAATAGACCATACTTCTAGATTTACACCAACCATTACGAAGAAAATAGGAATGAAGAAGCCATATCCGATGGAATCAAGTTTTTCAACCATATCTTCATTTGGTGATAATAAAGATACGAGTACACCTGCTAAAAAGGCTCCCAAAATATTTTCTGCCCCAACAGATTCAGATAATCCAACTAATATTAAGATGAGTGCAAAAACAGCTCGTGTATCAATTTGTACACTACCGGCTTTTAAGCTTTCTAGGTATGGAATATTTTTAAAACGTCTTGCGACAAAGTAAATTACAATACCAGCACCGAATAGAAGAAGTAGAAGCCACATGCTTTGGCCACTTTCGGAATTTAATCCGACGAATACAGCGAGTAAAATCATTGTAACTAAGTCTGCAATAACAGCGACTAATAAAATGATTTGCCCGATTGCGGTTTTTCCTAAGTTATTTTCTTTCAATGTTGGTACGACAACGCCTAAAGAAATAGTTGAAATAATTAAAGTCATGAACATTGCATTGTCTACGAATCCTAGCCATACGAATATTAATGATAGGGCATAAGATAAAATGAAAATAAACAAGAAGATAATGCTTGCTGCTTGGAATGTGTTCGGTTCGTTTGTCGTATTCTTTTTCCCTTTTTGTTTAAAGATCGAAAAGTCAATTTCTAAACCACTTAAAAACATTAGGAAGATAAATCCTAGTGTTGATAAGACTTGAAGCCACATATCTGGCTCAATGATGTTAAATCCACTTTTACCTACAAAGATTCCTGCGATAATTTCTGCAACAACGACAGGAAGTGCGTTTAATTTAAAGCGCTGTAACAAAAGGGGAACGAAAAACGCGATTGCGACGACAACCATAAGTGATAGAACAGAAGAATGATGTTCCATTGCGTTCTCTCCCTTCAAATAAATATAGTAACTATTTAGCCATATAATAGGAAGAAAAGCAACGGATATGGTTTCGATTTCATAAAGAAAGAGTTTTCTTAACATTTGTCGTAATAAGTATATTTTTCATGATTTTGTTGTTAATTCCGTAATGTGGATGTAATAGGGGAGGGGATAAAGTGAAACTTTAATCAGTGGGGGTCTTACTGCTCGTTAATAGGGGATAAAAAAAGACTGCTGAGGAATCCCAGCAGTCTTTTTCATGCAAATTACATTGAGAAGAAGATCCATACAGTAAGACCAACTGTTGCAGTTGCAACGAAGAAACTGTATATCATTGTAAGAACTTGAATTCTTCCTTCTCCTTCTTTTAAGTGCATGAACATAATTAATTGTAATAACGCTTGCGCAACTGCCATTATGATGATAGTTGTTAATATCGTTGAAAGTGGCAGGTTTGTGTAAAGTGCCACGTATAACGCTAGAAACGTTAGTGCAAGCGATAAAATAAATCCGAAAACGTGTGACCATGGGAATCCGCTATGCCCATGCTCGTTTGCTTGGTTGTTATTTTGACCCATTTACGCCACCATCCCGTTCAAGTAAACTAGTGTGTAAATAAAGACCCAAACAAGATCAAGGAAATGCCAGTATAAGCTGATAATAAATACTTTACGAGCTGTAACTGGTGTTAAACCTCGTTTTAAAATTTGGATAATAACACAAGTTGCCCAGATGATACCACCTGTTACGTGGGCACCATGCGTTCCAAGAAGAACGAAGAATGCCGATAAGAAAGCACTTGTTTGAATCGTTGCACCTTCACCAACGTACAAAATGAATTCTTCAATTTCAAAGAATAGGAAGCCTGCACCTAAAAGTAAAGTCAGGATAAACCAAGCTAACATTCCTTTTTGATTGTGTTTACGCATTTCGTGAATTGCGATCCCACATGTAAAGCTACTTGTTAAAAGTAACAGTGTTTGAATTAAAAGTGTTTTAACTTCAAACAATTGCGCTGGTGTTGGGCCATCAGCCGTACGACCAGCAAGGACTAGATAAGAGGCGAAAAGTGTTGCGAACAGCATAATTTCAGCCCCAAGAAAAATCCAGAATCCTAGGATATTCAATCTGCTTTGCTCGGATTGATATTCCAAAGGTAAGCTTTTATCTAAAGCCGCCATGTCATTTCACCTCTCATGCTATATGTTCTGTTTCTTTAATTTCATCAACGCTTACGTAGTAGCCATCATCATAATCGAATGAACGATAGATTAAGCAACCTAAAATACCAATACCACCGATTGCTGCAATCCAGAACCAGCTAAATACTAATGCAAAACCTGCAAGACCGAAGAATAAAGACGCAATAATAGGCACACCAGAATTACTTGGCATGTGAATTGGTTTTAATTCATCTGCTGTTGGTGTAATTGTTTCTCCACGTTTTTTCATGAACCAGAAAGCATCAGCTTCTTTAATTTCAGGAAGTTTCGCGAAGTTGTAATGTTGTACAGGAGATTGAGTTGCCCATTCAAGTGTACGGCCGTCCCATGGATCTCCAGTTGTGTCACGCTCACCGTGACGTGCACTCCAAATTACGTTATAGCAAAGGATTAGGAAGCCAATAGCCATCATTACAGCACCAACAGATGCGATTTGGTTTAGCCAGCCCCATCCAAGACTTTCAGAGTAAGTGTACATACGACGAGTCATACCGTCTAAACCTAAGAAGTACATTGGGAAGAAACAGATGTTAAATCCGCTCATAAAGATCCAGAATGTCCATTTACCTAGGCGTTCATTTAACATATGACCTGTCATTTTTGGATACCAGTATGTGAATCCAGCAAGCATAGCGAATACTGTACCTGCGATTAATACATAGTGGAAGTGAGCAATTAGGAAGTAGCTGTTATGGTATTGATAATCAGCTGCTGCCATTCCAAGCATAACCCCTGTAACTCCACCAACTACGAAGTTTGGAATAAATGCCAATGACCAAAGCATTGGAACTGTAAAACGAATACGTCCTTTATACAGTGTAAACAACCAGTTAAAGATCTTAACACCGGTTGGAATCGAAATCGCCATTGTCGAAATCGAGAAGAATGAGTTAACCGCTGGACCTGCACCCATAGTGAAGAAATGGTGAAGCCATACGACGAAACTTAGTAAAGAAATTGCAACCATCGAGTACACCATCGCACTGTAACCGAATAGACGTTTACGTGAGAATGTACTAATGATTTCAGAGAAAATACCGAATGCCGGTAAAATAACAATATATACTTCAGGGTGACCCCATACCCAGAATAGGTTGGCCCATAACATTGGCATACCGCCGCTCGCCATCGTAAAGAAGTGAGCATCGAATAGACGGTCAAATGTCATTAATGCAAGAGCAACTGTTAATACTGGGAAAGCGAAAATAATGATAATTGTTGTAATTAAGATTGACCAAGTAAACATTGGCATTCTCATTAATTTCATACCAGGTGTACGCATTTTTAAGATAGTAACAAGGAAGTTAATACCCGTCATTAGCGTACCGAGACCTGAAATCTGTAATGCAATTGCGTAGTAGTTATTTCCTACACCAGAAGTAAACTCTGTACCTGCCATTGGGAAGTAAGAAGTCCACCCAGCGTCTGGAGAACCACCGATTACGAAAGCGATGTTGAATAACATTGCTCCGACAAAGAATAACCAGAAACTTAAAGCATTTAAGAACGGATATGCAACGTCACGAGCACCAATTTGTAATGGTACTACAAGGTTCATTAATCCCATAACGAATGGCATTGCCATGAAAAGAATCATTACCGTACCATGTGTTGTAAAGATTCCGTTATAGTGTTCAGCGTTTAAATAAGTTGTTTCCGGGAATGTTAACTGGGCACGAATCATTAAACCATCCATACCACCACGGAATAACATTATAACGGCAGAGATAATATACATGGTCCCTATTTTTTTATGGTCAACAGTTGTCAACCACTCATCCCAAAGCCATCTCCATTTTTTGTACTTTGTTAGTACGAAAAGAATCGCTAATGTCACAAGAACGATAGAAGCGTCAGCTCCGTAAATAATCGGGTCACCTGTGACAAAAAATTCATCAAGCTTCACTGTGTTCACTCCAATCTGTTGGAATAATAGCTATTATTTTTTGTTTTTGTAGTAGTTGTAATCACAATATTCAAGTGATTTTGGATCTACATAACTTAAGTGGTGACTAGAGAACGTCATACGCCCCACTACACCAGGTTTAATAATTTCGTTATATTTCTTTTCTGATAATTTAGGGGCAGTTTCTTGTACTTCTTTTACCCACTTATCATATTTCTCTTTAGTTTTTGCTTCAACTTCGAATTCCATGTGAGTAAATCCTTCACCAGAGAAGTTCGAGCTACGACCTAGGTAAGAACCTGGTTTGTCAGCTTGTAAATATAAGTCCATGATCATGCCATCCATTGTATACTTCATACCACCAAGTTCTGGTACCCAGAAAGCATTCATTGGACCTACAGAAGTCAGTTTAAATTGAATTGGTACACCAGCTGGGATGTTTAAATAGTTAACGGTTTCAATTTTTTCCTCCGGGTAACTAAATAACCATTTCCAGTTTGCAGATGTAACATAAATTTCAACTGGTTTAATATGTTTGGACTCTTGCGGAACCTCTTCCGAAGCATAAGTTGCTTTAACTGTTGGAATCGATAATGCGATAACGATAATAACAGGAATAATTGTCCAAATGATTTCTAATAATGTGTTACCATGTTGATCAGGTGGCTCATAGTCCATATTCTCTGGTTTTTCACGATAACGAATCAAGATGACTGTAAACAAGATGAATACAATTGCGATAATTAATGACATAAGCAAGAATGACCAAACAATTAAATCATACTGTGCTTTTGCAACAGGTCCTTGCGGATTTAATACTGCGAGTTTTTTATCACAGCCACCGAGGAACAGAAGTAATGATAACGGAAGAAGCGAAGCCAACTTCCAAAATGCTTTCTTTAGTTGCACGATTGAAAATCTCCTTTCTCCTTGGATTGAAACTATGCCAATAAAACAATATAAACCTATTAATTTATAGATGGCAATAGTTTTTGTTATATTGTTAAAAAATAGACACAAATGCACGCTTTTTAAGGTGAATATCATTTGTAACTTGATAACATTGTAAACTATTTTCCAAATAAAAACGTGATTGTGAGAATTTTAAGATAAATAAAGTTATACCAACATACCCAATAAATAGAAAAAAATTATCTTATCATAAGGAAAATTACTGAATTTTTAATATATTCAGTTTTTACCTAAGTTATATTTCTTTTTTGCTCAAATGTGACAACTTTCCGAAACTTTAACTCGGTATAAAATGTAACAAATGATCATAAATGGAACCCCGCAATAAAGAGCAATTCTCTTATCTGGAATGAAAGCTAAACTAACAAATGTAAGGAAATTGAGTGAGAAAGCTACGATTGGAACTATTGGATAAAGTGGTGTGCGGTATTTTAATTCTGCTTGTTCTACTTGTTGATTCATATGTCCCTCCCCCCATATTTTTTTGTATGTTTTAACTAGATTTTATTCGGTGCTTTTAATCATTAGTGGGGGTGAAAAACATACTTGGTTTATTTTGTTGTGAACTGAGTATGTAAAGGAAAAACTAACTATGACTAAATACCTTAGAATGTTTATTAACCTAGTGAAGGAAACGCGATTCGTTCACTAGGTTAATAATTTTGTTTTTTAGTAAAAAATTCTGAAAAATTATATTTTTTCTTTCTATTTCAAACAATAGGAATTTTAAAAAGGTATTTGTGAATAATAATTCACAGAATCTTTCTAGCAAACTAGTAAGAAGAAAGGTACAATGATAGGAGTTGTGCCTTTAAAATAATTGATATAATGGAGTTTGGTTTATGATGAAAAAGTTAAAATATATTTTTATTTTCGGTATTATATTTGCTGTCGTGTTCTTTTTCGAGAAAGATAAAATTATGAAAAAGGCACAAGAATTTCGGTTAGACCTTTTCTCTGAGATGAAAGAAAGTGCAATGATTACAGAGGTTCCGTTTATTAGACAGTTACCTGAATTACCTAGAGGTTGTGAAGTGACAAGTTTAACTATGCTACTACAACATAAAGGTGTACAAGTAGATAAGATGCAACTTGCTAGTGAAATTCATCGCGTTCCATTTAAACAAGATGGTTTGCATGGAAATCCGTATGAGGGATTCGTTGGAAATATTTACACGAAAGCTGAGCCGGGATACGGTGTATATAATCAACCGATTTTTAATTTAGCAGAAAAGTATGTTCCTGAAAAAGTAATTAATTTAACGGGTAGAGACGTGCAAGATCTATATAAAGTAATTAGTTCTGGTTCTCCAGTATGGGTGATTATTAATACAACGTTTAAACCATTAGCCGAAAGTAGTTTTGAAACATGGAATACGAGTTCAGGTGAAGTGAAAATTACATATTATGAGCATAGTGTTGTAGTAATTGGATATGATCAAAACTTTGTATACGTAAATGATCCTCTTGCAAACAATCCACGAAAAGCTGTTCCTCGTGCTGAATTTGAAAAGGCATGGGAGCAAATGGGGAAACAAGCAATTACTATTTTATAAAATGAAAAGTCATCTTGAGATGGCTTTTTCTTTTTGAATATTCATTATAGAAAATTCTGAAAATTCTTTCGGAAGTTAACAATTCACGCTATAATAACATTTAACTTGGTAAAGAAGGGGAGAAGAGAAATGGATGTCGCAAAGGAACTTGTTTTATCAAAGAATCAGTTGATTGAGTGGAGAAGGCATTTTCATAAGTATCCAGAGTTATCTTTTCAAGAGGAAAAAACATCTCAATTTGTATTCGACATACTTCGGGAAATCCCGTATTTAGAAGTCTCAAGGCCTACTAAATATAGTGTAATGGCAAGGTTAATTGGTAGGCAGCCTGGTAAAACTATCGCGGTTCGTGCTGATATGGATGCTCTTCCTATTCATGAAGAAAATAAGTTTGATTTTATTTCTATATATCCAGGTGTGATGCATGCGTGTGGTCACGATGGTCACATGGCAATATTGCTTGGTGTAGTACATAAGTTGGTAGAGGAAAGAGAGAAAGTTAAAGGAGAGATTCGCTTTTTATTTCAACATGCAGAAGAAAACTTTCCGGGCGGTGCAGAGGAAATGGTCGCAGCGGGAGTGATGACAGGTGTGGATTACATTATTGGTGCTCATCTTTGGGCGTCATTAGAGGTTGGAAAAGTAGGTGTAATTTATGGTCCTGCGATGGCCGCGCCGGACGTTTTTAAAATTACGATAGAGGGAAAAGGTGGGCATGCTGGAATTCCGCATGAAACAGTTGATAGTATCGCCATTGGTGCGCAAGTGGTTTCGCAAATTCAGCAAATTGTATCTCGCCTCACGAATCCGTTAGATTCTCTCGTAGTATCTGTTACGCAATTTCATTCTGGGACAACTCATAATGTTATCCCGGAACAAGCGGAGATTGAAGGGACAGTGAGAAGTTTAAGGCATGAATTAAGAGAAGAAACAAAGAAGAAGCTTGAAAGGATTGTAAAACATATTACAGAATCCTACGGTGCTAAGTATACATTTTCTTATGAATATGGATATCGCCCAGTTGTGAATGATTATGAAGTTACAGAGCTTATTGAACATACAGCATTACAGCTGTATGGAAGAGAAAGAGTTGTTCGTTTACAGCCAACGATGGCAGGGGAAGATTTTTCAGCATTTTTACAAAAGGCACCAGGGACGTTCTTTTTTATAGGGGCAGGAAATGAAGAGAAGGGAATTATATATCCGCATCATCACCCTCGTTTTACAATTGACGAAGACGCATTATCAATTGGAGTGGAAGTCTTTGTATCATCCATTATGAATTTTATAAGTAAAGGAGAATGAGATGAAAAAAATACACGTGCTAGCACTTATTCCAGTTCTTTGTTTAGTAGTTGGACCAGTATTTGCAAATTCGGTCACTCCTTACGTATGGGGGATGCCATTTTTATTATTTTGGGTACTATTATCAGTGCTCATTACGTCTCTTTGTATGGGTCTTGTGTACGTATTCGATCCTGCTAATAAGGGGGACGTAAAATGACTGCATTATTTATCATTATTATATTTTTGTTTCTCGCACTATTTTTAGGAATTCGGGCACAACATGGAAAAGATATGAATTTAGAACAATGGTCAGTTGGAGGAAGAGGATTTGGAACTATTTTCGTTTTTCTCCTTATGGCAGGGGAAATTTATACGACGTTCACATTTTTAGGAGGAAGTGGCTGGGCTTATAGTAAAGGAGCTCCTACATTTTATATTTTAGGGTATGGTGCATTAGCTTATATTTTATCGTATTTCTTATTGCCTCCAATTTGGAAGTATGCAAAAGAACATAACCTCATTTCACAATCAGATTTCTTTGCGAAGAAATACAGGAGTAAGACGCTTGGGGTAATTGTTTCAATTATTGGTGTTATTTCCATTATCCCGTATCTTGTTTTGCAATTAAAGGGATTAGGAATTATCGTTTCGGAAGCTTCCTATGGAAGAGTGACACCTGTTATTGCGGTATGGATTGGTGCTATTGTTATAACGATTTATGTAATGGTTTCAGGTATACATGGATCGGCTTGGACAGCTGCTTTGAAGGACATTATGATACTATTTATCGTTATGTTTTTAGGTATATATTTACCGTATCACTATTACGGAGGATTTCAACCGATGTTTGAAGCTGTAGAAGCTGCAAAACCAGGTTTTTTATCTTTACCTGAAAAGGGAATGAGTATTTCTTGGTTTGTTTCTACTATTATATTAACGGCTCTCGGTTTTTATATGTGGCCTCATACATTTGCCTCAGCTTTCTCAGCGAAAAGTGAAAAAGTATTTAGGGAAAATGCAGCAATTATGCCTCTCTATTCTTTAGTTTTGCTTTTTGTGTTCTTTGCAGGTTTTGCTGCTATCTTGCAAGTTCCAGGGTTAAAGGGAGCGGATGTAGATCTTTCATTATTCCGTCTGGCTCTTCAAACGTTTGATCCATGGTTTATTGGTATTATTGGTAGTGCAGGAGTGTTAACGGCATTAGTTCCAGGTTCCATGCTTGTTATGGCGGCATCTACGTTGTTAGCAAAAAATATTTACCGAACAATGGTGCCATCTGCTTCAGATAGACAAGTTGCAAAAGTAGCTAAGTTATTTGTACCTGTTGTAACGCTTGTTGCAGTATTGTTTACATTTAAAGGGGGAGAAACGATAGGGGCTCTTCTTTTAATGGGGTACAGTATAGTTACGCAACTTTTCCCTGCACTTGTATGTAGTTTGTTTCCACGTCAAATTATTACGAAGCAAGGAGCGATTGCAGGAATGGGGATTGGGTTGTTAATTGTCGCATATATTACCTTATCTGGTTCAACTATAGCTACGATGTTTCCGAGTTTTCCGCAATATATAAAAGATTTAAATGTAGGTATAGTCGCATTGTTAATGAATATGATTGTGATGTTTATCGTTAGTGGATTCACAAGAAATGTATCTGTAAAGACCGACAATATAATAGTAGAAAAGTAATTCGTATGTTAGAGCTATCTTCGAAAAGAGATAGCTCTTTTTTGTATATATTTTCTTCTATTAGCGGAATCTAACTAAAAACTTGTTGAAAAGGAAGTTAGGTGGGGAAATTGTTAGAGCTAAAAGGTAACTTGTTTGAAGTTATGAAGGAAATTAGAGATGAGTTAGGTTCACCTAATGATTTAACAATTAGAGAAGTTGCTCTTGCTGGTAGTTTTACACGTTGTGCGGTTGTTTTCTTATGTGGATTGACAGATAAGGATAATGTTTATAAATATGTAGTTCGTACACTTCAATATGAAGAAATACCAAATGAAGCAGCTGTGGTTCAGATATTATTGGATCGTTTTATTTCTATTGCAGAAGTCGGTATGAAGACGACTTTTCCAGATATTATAAATGCGATTTTAGCAGGAGATACAGTCATATTAATTGATAATATTCAAACGGCTATTGTTGTTAACAGTAGGGCTTGGGAGAAAAGAAGTCTAGAACCGCCAGTGACAGAAGATTTAATTCGTGGACCGAGGGTTGGGTTAAATGAAGATATTAATGTGAATAAAATGTTAATTCGCCGTGGTTTACGTGATCCGAAGTTACGGTTTCAATCTTATATTATGGGGAAGCGATCGCAGAAAGAAGTAACCCTAGTATATATAGAGGATATTATTAACCCTTACATCGTAAACGAGCTAGATCGGCGTCTTCAATCAATAGTGACAGATGTCATTTTTGAGACAGGAACGATTGAGCAATTAATTCAAGATAATAATTTATCGCCGTTTCCGCAGTTTTTAAATACAGAAAGACCAGATAATATAGTGGCTGCATTGGCGAAAGGGAAAGCGGCCATTTTAGTAGATGGGTCACCATTTGCTCTTATAGCTCCACTAGTATTTGTTGATATTTTTCAATCTGTAGAAGATCATTATGAGCGTTGGATAATTGGAACGTTATTAAGAATGTTACGTATGGGATCAGGTATTGCTGCTGTTTTATTACCTGCCATGTACGTAGCGCTTGTATCGTATCATCAAGGGCTTATTCCATCTAAACTAGCTTATTCCATTGCGGGAGCGAGAGAAGGGGTACCGTTTCCTGCTTATATAGAAACGTTAATGATGGCATTAACGATGGAATTAATACGAGAAGCCGGGATTAGGCTTCCGAAACCGATGGGACAAACAATTGGCATCGTAGGTGGTCTTGTAATTGGAGAAGCGGCAGTAAATGCGGGGATTGTAAATCCGTTTTTAGTAATTATTATTGCGGTTACCGCAATTGCTACATTTTCACTTCCTGTATATAGCATTACGATTACATTTCGAATTTTACTTTTCGTCTTCGTGTTAGCTGCAACTGCTTTTGGGTTATACGGAATCATTTTAGCTCTTATTGCACTTGCGATCCATATTACAAATTTAAAGAGTGTTGGGGTACCGTATACAACACCTATTGCCCCTGCTTTTTATAAAGATTGGGAAGAAGAATTGGTTCGCCTACCAAAATCAATGTTAAAAGAGAGGCCAGAATATTTACAAACGAAAGATTCTACACTACGTCCAAAGGAGCGAGAGTAATTGAAGCCATTTGAATATGGGGATGAAGAAATTGGATCTCGGGAACTTGGTTTTGCGGTATCGTCAACAATTATCGGTATAGGTGCATTATCTATGCCTCGAGATATTGCTGACCAAACTTTATTTTCGGATGGTTGGATTATTTTGCTTTTGGGTGGATTGATATGTGCGGTTTTAGGTTGGTTTGTAACGAGGATAGCTATTTTATTCCCAAAGCAAAACTTTGTTCAATATACGAGTGCACATTTGACGAAGCCTGTTGCATACACAATTAGTAGCATTTTAGTATTAACATTTGCTGCTTTGACCGCATATGAATCGCGAATGATTGCAATTATTTCACAAACATATTTATTTAGTGATACACCAATACAGCTACTCTCTTTCTTCTTCTTATTAGTTGTTATTTATGGAGTAGCAGGATCGAGAGCGGCTTTAGTAAGGTTAAATGTTCTATTTTTACCTATCGTGTTCATTGCGATAGTGTTGCTTTCTTTATTGAATGTGAATTTAATGGAAATAAACAATTTACTACCGGCTTTTCAAACGAACGCAAGTCAATATGCTGTAGGAGTTAAAAATTCTATTTTCACATTTATCGGATTTGAGGTAGCTCTGTTTTATGCTGTGATGCTGAACGATAAGACAGCGAAAAAAGCGCCAATGGCAGTTGCAAAAGCAGTGATGGTAAATGTGCTGTCATACATTTTAATTTATGTAACTTGTATTAGCGTTTTTTCGTATATGACAACCCGTGGATTGACGTATCCAACAATTGAATTGGGTAAAGAAATTGAAATTGGTGGAGGTTTTTTAGAAAGATTTGATGCCATTTTTTTTACTACTTGGATTATTACTATTTATAACACTACAGCAATGTATTATGACGTCGCATCTTTATTATTTTGTGCTATGTTTCCGAAAGTGAAGAAACATATTTTCATTTTTGTAAGTGCCCCGATTATTTTTATGGCGAATATGATACCTAGTAATTTGAATAATTTGTCAAGTTATGGGACTTATTTAGCTTGGATAGATATGGGGTTTGTCGTGCTAGCGCCTTTGTTAGTTTTTATTGTATATAAAATAAAAAGAAGGAATGGTAGAAATGAAACACCTTCTTAAAATTATAATGGTTATGGTTTTAGCTGGATCTATAAGTGGGTGCTCTGAGCTAGAAGAAATAGAAGAAAGAGGATTTGTAGTAGGCGCAGCTTACGATATTGTGAAGGAAAAGAAATCGAATCCAATTATGAAAGGGACGTATCAGATGGTACTTCCCAGTAAGTTAGCGCAACAAGGTGGCCAAGGCGGTGGAGATAGTGAAAATTATATTAATGTTAGTGCGAAAGCAGATAGTGTCTTTGAGCAAATACGAATTATTGCTAAAAAAATTAGTCGCTCACTATTCTTTCCGCATATACAAGTGATAATTTTTTCTAAAGATTTACTAGCGAATCCATATGTTTTACAAAATACGTTAGATGTATATATTCGTGATCACGAGATGAGAAGAAATATTCGTTTGTTCGTTTCTAAGAAAAATGCAGAAGCTATTTTAAAGCAGAGTGCCAAGCCTGAGAACTTACCGGCACAGTATATTGATATGTTAGCTGAGCATCCTCCGAAAAATGCTCAAATGATTGAAGCTGCAAGAATTGGTGAGGTACAGCAAAAAATGATTGCTAACCAAAGTTTCGTATTACCTATTCTCGAACTAACAAAGCAGGGGGTACAAATGAACGGGGCAGCGTTGTTTCGTGGAAAAGATAATAAGTGTGTAGGCAGTTTGAGTGGGGAAGAAACATTAGGGATGAATTATATAATAGGTAAAAAAATTGGAGGGTTCTTTACTATCCGTAAACAAGGTCAGCTTGTTACATACGAAATTCATAAGATGCACCGAAAGATTAAAGTATCTACGGAAAATGCTACAAAACCGAAGTTTGATATCCATTTATCTTTGGAAGGGACCTTAGCAGAGTTGCATTTTAGTGATCATAAACAAATTATGAATGAAAAGCGATTAAAGAAAACCATTGCGGAGGAAATGGAGAAGCGTATCCAAAAATCGATTAAGCTTGTTCAAACAAAATATAAGGTAGATGTATTAGCGTTAGGAGAAGTATATAAGCGGCATAATTATAAAGAATGGAAGAAGATAGATAAAAATTGGGATCAAGGTGAAAATTATTTTAGTAATGCTGAGGTTACTGTTCATGTTCATCCGACAATTGAGCATTCAGGTTCAGCTTTACCGAAGAGAGTGAAATAAGGTGATTTAAGTTGTTTACTGGACTAGGAATTAGTTGCACGATATTAATGGCGATTCTTCCGGGAGCCATATACTCCATTCATAAAAAAATCACAACGTATGGAGCTCAGCCGTGGAAAGAAAAAAAGAAACCTGAATAATTTCAGGTTTCTTTCGTGCAAAGCATATGTGAAGGGGGATACCTTCTATGTATGCTTTGTTTTTTATACAAGTTCTAACCAATGTACCAATTGTGTAGAGAGGAATGTAACAACAATTGCGATAACAGTAGGGATTGCGAACGATAAGAATGTCCATTTTGCACTTTTTGTTTCTTTATATATATTAACTAGTGTTGTTCCACACGGGAAATGAAGGAGTGAGAACAACATTGTGTTTAAAGCTGTTAACCAAGTCCAACCATTTTCTAAGAATAGATTTTTAATTTGATTAAAATCATCTATTTCAGTTAAAGCGCCAGTTGATAAATAAGACATTAATAAAATCGGGATAACAATTTCATTCGCTGGTAGTCCAAGAATGAATGCAGCTAAAATAAAGCCGTCAAGTCCTAACATTTTAGCGAATGGATCTAGGAAGTTTACAAAATACATAAGTAAGCTTGTGTCACCGATGAAAATATTAGCAAGTAACCAAGTTAATGCAGCTGCAGGGGCAGCTACAACTACAGCTCGTTTTAAAACATATATTGATTTATCGAGTGTTGCGCGTACAATTGTATTCCAAACTTTTGGCTTACGGTACGGTGGTAACTCAAGTGTGTAGTGAGTCGGAACACCTTTTAAAGCTGTTTTTGATAGTACCCAAGAAACGGTTAATGTCATAATGACACCAATTACAACCATTCCAACTACAACGCCAGCAGTAACAAGTGTTTGCATACTACCTGTATAACCAGCAGCCATAAATAGTGAAGCCATTAAAATCAACATAGGCCAGCGCCCATTACATGGAACGAAGTTGTTTGTTAAGATTGCAAGCATACGTTCACGTGGTGATTCAATAATACGTGTTGACATAATGGCAGCTGCATTACAACCGAATCCCATTGCCATTGTTAAAGATTGCTTGCCATGTGCACCAGATCGTTTGAATAAGCGGTCCATGTTAAATGCGACACGTGGTAAATATCCGTAGTTTTCTAATAGTGCGAACATAGGGAAAAAGATTGCCATAGGTGGTAACATAACGCTTATAACAGCACTGGTACCGCGGAATAAACCAAGTATTAAAATGCCATGTAACCATTCAGGTGCATGCGCTGCTTGGAACCAAGATGTTAAATATCCTTCTACCCAGCCAAAGAACTTAGCGATCATATCAGAAGGTACGTTAGCGCCTGCAATTGTAAGATAAAAAACAATAGATAAAATACCGAGCATAATTGGGAATCCCCAGATTGGAGATGTGAAAATTTTATCTAGTTTTTCAGAACGATACAATTTATCGGTATTTGTATATTGGACAGCTTCTTTACATATACTTGCGGAGGTTCGATAAATATCTCCGACAATATCATCTCGTATATCTTCTTTTGAAAGTGTTTGTGCATGTTGAACAATATAGTCCAGCGGAAGAGCTTTACTGGCTGAGTGAGATTCCATTTATTACGACCTCCCTTACAAGTGGTTCGTTATGATGTTTTTGAAGTGCAGTTAAGAAATTTTTATCTCCATCTAAAATACGTAACGCAATCCAACGTGCTGGATACGTATTGCCGAACACTTTATAAATTTGTGGTTCTAATTCTTGAATCATATTTTCGATTTTTTCATTATAAGTAATTTTAATTGGTGTTGGAATGAGTTTTTTATTTGCTACTTTAGCGATGACATTTAGCAAATGACCAATGCCTACTCGGTTACGAGCAGAAATCTTCACTACAGGTACACCGAGTGATTTTGCTAATTTCTTTTCGTCAATAATGATTCCTTTTTTCTCCGCTTCATCAATTAAGTTAATACAAATGACCACATCGTTTGTCATTTCCATCACTTGGAGTGCTAAATTTAAATTTCTTTCCATTGCAGTTGCATCTATAACAACTACAGTTACTTCTGGTTTTTCAAATATAATATAATCTCGTGCTACTTCTTCATCTGCCGAATTTGAATACAGTGAGTAAGTTCCAGGTAAATCTATTATTGTATATATATTTCCGCCATGCTTATATTCCCCTTCAGCCTTTAAAACAGTTTTCCCCGTCCAGTTTCCAGTATGTTGTTTTAAGCCTGTTAAAGTATTAAATAATGTACTTTTCCCGGTATTCGGGTTACCAGCTAACGCAATGCGATGGTTACTCATCTGAAATCATCTCCTATTAATACCCCGAAAATAAGGGAGCTTTCTTCACTACGCAGTGCAATAGTTGTGTTGCTTACTTGATAAGCGACTGGGTCTCCAAGTGGGCTGCGTTGTAATACTTTAATTGTCGCTCCAGGAAAAAAGCCTAAATCTAATAAACGTCGTTTCATAGTTCCTTCTAATTGTATCTTCTCAATTTGTACAAATTCCCCTGTTCTGAATTCGGAAAGGGGTTTAGTATTAGCCGATACCATAAAAGTTACCTCATCTCTATATTTTTAGTTTTAGTTTAAAAAGTTTCCTTAGGTAAACTTTTTGATACTAATATAGTAGACTACATTTAATGATGCTGTCAATTAGTACTTTAAAAATATTCAAATATTTTTAGAATTGTTCCAATTTATTTAGTTGTACCGAAAAATATTACTGGAATTCTTCTTAAAGTAAGAGTGTAAAAGCTTAAAAATATAGGGGGATTGTAAATGTAGTTTTAACCTAAAGGGAAAAATACAGAAAATCATTTACATTGAATTTACATTGTTAAGATTAAATTTACAATACTACGTGTTTAGTGTGGGTTTTGTTGGCTTTTTCAACTGTAAATGTTGGAATGTCTGGCTTTTAGGGGATGTTATCTCTATTTACTTAAACTTAAAAATTGCTTAACACTCACATAATATTGTTGTCCTACAATGAATTTGTGTTCGAAAGAAGATGAATTCGAAAAGTGATAATCCAAATGGGGGTACAAGACATGGTTATGAAAAAGGGTATTAAATTTTCTTTAGCGGCTTTAGTTGTTGCAGGTGCATTAGTTGGATGTGGAAAAGCAGAAAGTACGGATAATAAGGAAGCTACTAAAGGTAGCGATGCAAAACAAGAATTATCAGGTACGATTGCAGCGGCTGGCTCTACAGCTCTTCAACCTCTTGCGGAGGAAGCTGGAAAGAAATTCATGGAGAAAAATTCAAAAGTTTCTATTCAAGTTCAAGGTGGCGGTAGTGGAACTGGGATTAACCAAGTAGCATCTGGTGCGGTACAAATTGGTAACTCAGATGTTCCAGCTGGAGATAAAATAAAAGATGCTGAAAAAGCAAAAGAATTAGTAGATAACAAAGTTGCGGGTATCGCATTCGCACTTGTCGTAAATAAAGATGTAAAAGTTGATAACTTAACAGTAAAACAAGTGCAAGATATCTTCACTGGAAAAGTAACGAACTGGAAAGAAGTAGGCGGAAAAGATGAAAAAATCAATGTAATTAACCGACCGGCTTCATCTGGTACACGTGCTACTTTTGAAAAGACAGTGATGAAAGACGCGAAGATTAATGATGGAACTGGTACAACACAAGATTCTAATGGTGCTGTAGAGCAAGCGATTAACTCTACTCCAGGTTCAGTTAGTTACTTAGCAATGTCTTACATGGTTGGTGAGAAAAAAGGTGCGTTACAAACGGTTAAAATTGATGGATCTGAACCGAAAGTTGAAAATATTTCTGCTGGTAAATATCCATTCTGGTCTTACGAGTACATGGTAACTAAAGGTGAGGCAAAAGAAGCGACAAAAGCTTACATTGACTATGTAAAAGGTAAAGATTTCGAAAAACAAGTAGAAGATATGGGTTACATCCCAATGTCTAAATTAAATAAGTAATAAAATTTTATGGGGCTGGCTGCAAGGCCAGTCCTGTTCAATGCAATCTATGAAGTGGGGTCTGTCCTGTGATGAAGGGGAAAAAACAAATTAATTACGTAAAGAGTGAATATATAGGTAGATCACTTGTTACGTTTTGCGGTATCTTTATTGTTTTTATTACATTAGCTATTATTGCGTTTATTTGCGGTAAAGGCATTCAATCTTTCACGCAAAGTGGTATCTCATTTTCTGAGGTGTTAACTTCGATGAAATGGAATCCAAATGCTGATCAAGGTACGTATGGTGCTGTCATCTTTATTGTCGGTTCGACGCTTGTGTCGTTAGGTGCTGTTGTCATTAGTGCACCAATTGCTATAGCTCTTGCTATATTCATGAATTTAATTTCGCCGAAGTTTGGGAATAAAGTATTAAAGCCTGTTTTAGAATTATTAGTTGGTATTCCATCAGTTGTATACGGATTATTAGGGGTTACGATTTTGGTTCCTCTATTACGGGATTCGTTCGGTGGAGTGGGATTTAGTTTAATTGCGGGTATTATTGTCCTGAGTATTATGATTTTACCTACTATTGCTAGTATTGCCTCTGATGCAATACGCTCTGTTCCGTTTGATTACTTGGAAGCTTCTTACGGTCTAGGATCGACGAAATGGCAAGCGATTAGCCGAGTTATTGTTCCTGCTGCAAAACAAGGGATTTTAACAGGTATAGTTTTAGGGTTAGCGCGTGCTTTTGGTGAAGCGTTAGCGGTTCAAATGGTAATCGGGAACACGATTAAATTACCGGAAGGAATATATAGTCCAACAGCAACGTTAACAGGTATTCTGACAATGGATATGACGAATACATTGAACGGAACAGCTTGGAACAATGCGCTATGGACGTTAGCAATGATTTTACTTGTTATTTCATTCCTGTTTATTTTAGTAATTCGAGCGATTGGTCAAAGAGGTGAGCGATAATAATGAATGCAAGAACGGTAAATAAAGTTTGGACAGGTATCTTTTATGGGGTTGCAGCTTTAGTTGTAGCTTTGCTGGCTTTTTTAATGTACGAAATTCTGCAAAAGGGATGGGGATTTTGGGATCCTAGTTTCTTATTCGGAGAACCAAGCAATACAAGAGCTGGTGGGGGAATTGGTCCACAGTTATTCAATTCTTTCTACATGCTTGTTATAACACTTATTATATCTATTCCTCTTGGACTAGGGGCTGGAATATATTTAGCGGAGTATGCAAAACAAGGTCGTTTTTTAAGTTTTGTTCGTTTATGTATTGAAACAATGGCGTCTTTACCTTCTATTGTTGTTGGACTATTTGGCTTATTAGTATTTGTTACCATGACAGGATGGGGATATACAGTAATGGGTGGAGCTCTTGCTTTAACTATTTTGAATTTACCTGGTTTAACACGTGTTTGTGAAAATGCGATTTCTGAAGTTCCTCATAATGTAAAAGAGGCGAGTCTTGGACTAGGTGCAACGAAATGGCAAACAATTGCCCGCATCATTATCCCGTCTTCGTTACCACAAATCATTACAGGTATTATTTTAGCGGCAGGCCGTATATTCGGTGAAGCTGCGGCGTTAATTTATACAGCGGGTTTAACATCACCTATTTTAAATTCAGCAGCGGACTTCTCGAGCCCCTCGCATCCTTTAAATCCATTTAGACCAGCTGAAACGTTAGCTGTTCACATTTGGAAATTAAACTCTGAAGGGATTATCCCGGATGCGAAGTTAATTGCAACAAAATCTGCAGCTGTATTAATTATTATGGTATTACTCTTTAATATCATTTCTCGTTTCGTAGCATCTGTATTACACAAGCGTTTTACAGGAGCGAAAAAAAGTCGTAAAACGACGAAGAAGGTAAAAGCGGCATAAGTTGAAGATGAAAACTCTCTGTTTATAAAACAGGGAGTTTTTTTACGGTCATTTTGTTGCTGGAAGGAAAAGAAGGAGAGTTGTTGAATAGGTAATTTAATATGTGGATATTCGGATGAAAATAGGGAGGGGTTTGAAGGTGTTTTTTCTGCAAATGTCGGGATTTCCTGGATCAGGGAAGTCGACTCTTTCTAAGTATATCGCTAAGTTAACAGGTGCTGTTATTGTAGATCATGACGTCGTGAAATCAGCTTTATTAAAATCATTAAAGGCAAAAGGTGTTGAACCAACAGTGGTTGGGGGGATCTCCTATGATATTGAGTGGGAACTGATCGATTTTTTGTTGGAGCAAGAGCACAGTGTGATATTAGATAGTCCATGTCTCTATGAAGGGATGGTTAAAAAAGGAATAGGTTTATGTCGGAAGTATGGGGCTACATATAAATATATTGAATGTTATCTTAATAATATAGAAGAAATTAATCGTAGGTTACAAACGCGTAAACGTAAGATAAGTCAAATTACAAAAGTAGAATCAGAAGTAGCATTTCAAAAATGTCTGGCTGGCAGTAAAAGGCCTTTACATGGTGAATATCTTATTGTAGATTCTGGAGAGCCGCTAGAGAAGTATGGTAAAAAAGTGATGGATTATATTATGGATAGGTAGAGGGATAAAAAGGCGTTATCTTCATAATTGAAGATAACGCCTTTTAGTTTAAATATCAGGTGTTTCTGTAGAAGTGCTTATTTTTCTGCGGGAGCGTCTTTTTCTCCCGATTTTATCTAATAGTTCATACATAACGGGAACGACTACTAATGTAAGAACGGTTGAGACTGCCAAACCACCGATTACAACGACGGCCAGACTTTTCGATACCATACTTCCTGCTTGAGATTGCCCGAAGAGGAGTGGTAGCATAGCGACGATTGTTGTTATAGCTGTCATAATAATTGGGCGTAATCTAGTAGATCCTGCTTCTAGTAAGGCTTCTCTGGTTTCCATACCGTTTTCCCGATTTTGTTGCACTCTTTCTATTAATACAATAGCATTTGTAACGACAATCCCGATTAACATTAATGCGCCGATTAATGAATTTATGTCAACAGGTGTTCTGGAAATGATTAATCCTAAAATACCGCCGACAGCAGCTAATGGTAAAGAGAATAAAATTGCGAAAGGAGCGCGTGCTTGCCCGAATGTGATAACCATAATTAAATATACAATCCCGATTGCGATCCCCATAATTTTGAATAAATCTGTGAAGTTCTCTTGCATAGATTCAGTAGCACCTGCGATATTTACTTTTGCTCCGGTAGGTAAATCTAAGTCGGCTATAGCTTTGTTTACTTCTGCGCTTACTTTACTTAAATCTTCACTTGAAGCTTCTGCAGTAATTTGAATCGTTTCTTTCCCGTCTTTATGGAAGATTTCCGTTTGAAGTTGTTTTTCTGAAATAGTTGCAATGTCTTTTAAAGGAATTGGTCCGTTAATAGGTGATAGTATGTTTGTGTTTAAAATATCTTCTTGTTTGTTAACGGATGCCTTTTTATGTTCTATCATAATAGTTGTTTTTTCATTATTGATTGAGATTTCCCCAATAGGAGATTTCTTCATAAGGAATGATACTTGTTGTGCTGCTAATTCTGGTGTTAAACCTAGTTGCTCAGCCTTTGTTTGATCGATATGAATTTGCCATTCTTTTTTAGATTCTTCTATATTTGTTTTTACTTTAGAGAGATCGTCCATACCTTTTAGTTTTGTTTCGACGATGTTAGCGGCCTTTTTTAAATTTGTTTCGTTAGTAGCGGTTACGTTAAATTGTAAGTTGTTTCCGCCTCCGGAATCAGAGTAACTCGTCTTTATATAATCAAGTTCAGCTGGTTCGAAAGCTGTATGATCCTTTTTTAATTCTTTAATATATTGGTCGATGTCAGATCCTTTTTTAAAGACTACAAATATAGTTGCAAGATTGTTTTGAGTTGTCTGTCCCCATTGTGCATCTTCTGCGCTAGATCCCATTCGCAAAATAACATCTGTTACATCAGAATTAGAGAGGAGTTTCTTTTCGAAATCAAAGGCTTTTTGTTTTTTAGCTTCAGAATCATAATCACCTGGAAATGTCATGTTAACGGAAAGCATTGTATCGTCCTCAGACTTTATGTTCGCTTTCGGAAGTAGTATGTAGGCTGCAATTGATCCTGCAAATAATAAAAAAGAAGTGAGTAGAATGATAAACTTATGAGAAAGAGCCCACTTTAATGTAGTGACATATCGCGGTGAAGAATGTGAATTGCGACGTTTTGTTTTTTTGAGCAGTAAAAAAGCCATAAGTGGAACGACTGTTAATGCCACAATTAAGGAAGACAGTATAGAATACACAACTGCTAACACCATAGGTAACATTAGTTTTCCGATTACTCCCGATACGAGACCGATAGGTAAAAAAACGGCGACTGTCGTTAAAGTAGAAGAGGTAATTGCGACGGCGACCTCTTTTGTTGCATCGAGAATAATATCTTTAGAGAAAGATTCTTTTTGTAAACGACGGAAAATATTCTCGATGACAACGATACTATCATCGACGAGACGTCCAACTGCAACGGCTAAGCCACCAAGAGTTAGAATGTTAAGTGTGATGTTAGATTGATGGAGTAAAAATAGTGTTAATAAAATAGATAATGGAATACTAATGACAGCGATGAGTGTTGTTCGGAAGCTGCGTAAAAAGATTAAGATAATGAGAGTTGCAGCAATTGCCCCAAGGATTACTTCTTTTCCCATACTAGTAACAGCATTTTCAACTTGCTCATGAGTTGAAGCTAAAAGTTTAATAGAGAATTGATCTTTATATTGCTTGCTTATATCTTTAATCTTTTTATCAATCTCTTTTCCGATTGCAACCGCATTTTTACTCGGCTCTTTCATGATGATTAATCCTGTTCCTTCTTCCCCGTTTATGTGCGAGATTGTATCGTAATGTTGTTTTAATTCAATTTGAGCGACATCTTGCAATTTTACTTGAGGTGTAATGGTGATGTTTTTTATGTCATTTACATTTTTTATATCCCCGATGACACGAAGATTGTATTCTGTCTTATTAACGGTAATTGCTCCGGCTGGAGTGGAAGTTTCTTTTCCTTGTAAAACTGTTAATACTTGCTGTGATGTTATGTTTTTATCTTTTAGTTGGTTAGGATCAAGTACGATGGATAATTCGGAAGTTGATTTTCCGAAAAACATAACATTGGCAACACCATCAATGCTTTCGAGTTGTGGTACGATTTCTTTCTCAATTTGTTTTTCGTCAGCTTTTGAAAATCCGTTTTGCTTCTGGATGGTAATTTGAGCGAGTGGAATCATAGAAGTGTTTAATTGACTAACAACAGGTTTAGTTACATCTTTAGGCAATTTAATCGTATTAATTGTTTTTTCGACTTCGCGTGCCGCGTCTTTCATATTTGCCTTGGATGTATATGCAATGTCGATGCGTGATAATCCTTCATGTGTGGAAGAAGTGATGCCATCGATATGTTCTAAATTACGAAATTGTTTTTCAAGGGGATCAGTTACGTCCTTGGTCATCGTTTCAGCATCGAGCCCTTGAGATAATGTCGTAACAGTTATTGCAGGGTTATCGATGCTTGGTAAAAATTCCATAGGTAATTTAGAGCCGGAATAAACACCGAGTATGGAAATGAGAAAAACCATGATAATAATAGCGGCTCGGTTTTTTAATGAAAATTTTGTTAACCTATCCATAAAATAATTCCTCCATTAGTTTATTTATAGTTTTGTGGGCACTTTCTTACTATATAACAAAAATTGGATATCTTTCATTAATTAAATGTAAAAAAATTCTAACAATAATCTTAAGTTAATATTTCGAGGGGAAGTTTGTTATTTGTGGAAGCAAAATTCCTGATTGGAGAGAAAAATCAGGAATTAAAGTTTTGCTCTAGTATAGTGGCCACGTTTTTTATTACTCTACATTTAAATGATTATTTGTCCTTCTTAAGTAGAACTATGGTAATTATAAAATTAAAAAAGGAGAAGACTAAAGGTTAGGAAGTTATTGTGAAATACTGCCTGGTTAATAATAGTGTATAGTAACTTGTATACAATCAAAATGAATGTTTTTAGTAGAAAGGATAAGGGTTCTTTCTATAGAAGAAAGTAGGATAGATAACTTTTTGTATTTTTTTATAAAAAATACTTGTTATTTAAAAACCATGATGGTATATTAATAAACGTCGCTGATGCGGAAACGCAGAAAACGACAAAAAAGAAATTCAAAAACATAGTTGACATCGAAAAATGAAGATGTTAATATGATGAAGTCGCTTTTGAAGCGGCAGACAAGTTCTTTGAAAACTGAACGAAACAAACAACGTGAACGTCAATTTTTATTTTTAGATGCTAGACAAACTAACTTTATTGGAGAGTTTGATCCTGGCTCAGGATGAACGCTG
>NZ_JAKUDX010000007.1:0-234168 GCF_022662615.1 Bacillus cereus group sp. BfR-BA-01523 | reverse complement strand
ACTCGCTCTGGATTCTTTCCTCCAGCTTCTTCCGTCTGTTCAAGTTTCTTGCCTTCAGCTATTTCTTCTTGCTTCGGCGTTTCTTCCACTCGCTCTGGATTCTTTCCTCCAGCTTCTTCCGTTGTTTCTCCTGCCTGATCAAGTTGGTTTTCTACATCTGCTCCTTCTTGCCTCGGCGTTCCTTCTACTTGTTCTGATTTCTTTTCTCCAGCTTCTTCCATTGGTTCTTCCAACTGATCAAGTTTCTTACCTTCAGCTATTTCTTCTTGCTTCGGCGTTTCTTCCACTCGCTCTGGATTCTTTCCTCCAGCTTCTTCCGTCTGTTCAAGTTTCTTGCCTTCAGCTATTTCTTCTTGCTTCGGCGTTTCTTCCACTCGCTCTGGATTCTTTCCTCCAGCTTCTTCTGTTGTTTCTCCTGCCTGATCAAGTTGGTTTTCTCCATCTGCTCCTTCTTGCCTCAGCGTTCCTTCTACTTGTTCTGATTTCTTTTCTCCAGCTTCTTCCGTTGGTTCTTCCAACTGATCAAGTTTCTTACCTTCAGCTATTTCTTCTTGCTTCGGCGTTTCTTCCACTCGCTCTGGATTCTTTCCTCCAGCTTCTTCCGTCTGTTCAAGTTTCTTGCCTTCAGCTATTTCTTCTTGCTTCGGCGTTTCTTCTAATCGCTCTGGATTCTTTCCTCCAGCTGTTCCTTCTAGAGATTCTTTTGCTTCCTTTATTTCTTCCGCATTTTCTTCCATATTCTCAAGCCGCTTTTCGGTCTCAACATTTTCCTTTTCAACCTTTTTGGCTTCCATAACTTCCGGAGAATCTACCTCAGGATTTATTTCACCTTGTCCATTTTGTTGTTCTGTTATGTCCTTATTTAATTGCTTTTGATATTTATCAAAACTAATATTTCGATTATTTTCAGCAAGTTCATCTTCAATTATTTCCTGCTTACGCCCCTCAAATCGTTCATTATATTTATCAAAATTATAAGCCTGCTCCTTCTTGCTTTCTTCCTCTATACTTTTTTCTTTCTTTTCTTCAAGTTTGTCTTCTTCCTCTACTTTATCAACATGGTCTTTTCGATCGAAATCTTTCATATTCATTCATCCTTTAATAGATTATGTTTCATATAATTTATAACAGCTTCTCGTTTATAGCTTTCTTCTAAATCTCTGTTACCTAAAAAGACATTTAAAGTACATAATCTCGTATGATAATTTCGGAGTGAGCTCATTCCATTCTTTTCTAACATTTCAAACAAGCCCTCAAACCAATCTGGTTTAAATTCTGCATTTTTAGCGTCATCTAACATGTCGTTTAACCAATTTTGCTTCACAATAAATTCCTTTATTTTCTCCATCTCTTCACGGCGATTACACTTATCCATACAAAAAGCACAAGCAGGCCCAAAATCATATTTTCTATCATAGTGATGAAATTCATTTTTCACTGTATCTTTCACATTTTGAATAACAGTTCTTCTTGGATAATCAAAATCTTCCTTTATATAAGGCATTTGTACAAGTTTTGGCCGCATATCTCCTTCTGCATAAACAGCAGCAAATCCTCTTCTTAAAGAACTAATATATTCAATTTGTTCTTGTGTCATATTCATAGATTGTCCAATTAATTCCCGATCTTCTTGCATAACAATTCTATGTACAATTTTTAAATTTGTATTTTTTAATGTATCCGGTGCTAGTTTCGTCGGAACTTGATCCGCAATTAAAAAACCTTGTCCATAACTACGAATTTCGGCTAATAAATTTGTAAAAAACTCTACTGATTTCGCACGAACATTCCCTTCCCCACCACTTGATACATTAGCTAACAATCTATGAGCTTCTTCAATTAAAATAAGATGTTCAAATCCTTTGTTTCTAGTAAGCTTCGTCCTTCTATATTCATACAATTGAACTAAAATAATTCCCATCATAAATGCTTTTACATCATCATCGCCTATATCTTCTAGTTCCAAAATGACAGGTCGGGACAATAGATCTGCAATTGGAATAGACTTATCTGTATTTAACATGGCACCTTTGCCACCAACACGTAATGAGTGAATCCTTGCCTTAAGTGCTGCTGTAATATCTGATTTCAAGCGTTGATCATACCCTAAATTATCAACAACAACATCTACTTTGTAATATAAGTCATCTAAAGTCGGAAAAACATTTGCACCGTATCTATTTCGATTACTTAAAATGTCCCAGCCTCGATCTTCATATATTTGATAAATGCTAGTTTCTAAAACATGCGGCATTGGTGCATAAAGCTCAAAACTCGCCTTAAAAGTTGATAGCACATAGTCAATATGAGTCTGTAATGGAACACCTTCTATTTTTTCAAATGGGTTAATTCTATACGGAACAGAATTTTCATCCTCCGCTCCCAATGTGAAGACTAATACATCTTCAAAACCTTCCATATTATACATTTCCCAATATTCCCGTTTAGCTGATTCAATTACCATAAAAGGAATGCGATGCTTATTCCATAAATTACGAAGTAGTCCTTTAGACGTATTGGACTTACCGCCACCAGTAATTCCTACAATTAAACCATGTCGACTTAAATCCATTAAATCCATATCATAGATGAGATTACTTGGCTCTAATTTTTCATACAACTTTATTTCTTCATTACCATTAATAATCTTCCCTACTGTAAAATTATTACTTTCATCCTGGATTGAACGACGGTTCGCAACATCAAACTCCACATACTGATCAATATAAAAACCTGGCATTTCTTTCCGTGGGATTTGGCATAAAGTTGAAAGCTCTCCGGTCGGCAAAATCGTTTGATACAAGTACTTATAACAATGAACCTCCTTCGTAATTCCTTCACCATGTAAATCCCATACTCCTATCGGATGCTTCATAGCCTTCTGGCGTGGTAATTCATTCGCTGGAAACTGAAAATTAGACGCATAGTATAAAATGTTATCTACAGGTAAAGTTCTTATTTTTTCCGGTTTGGATTGTTCACCATTATAAACAGAAGTAATTAAGTTTCGTAGTTTCGTTGCATTTATGAATTGATCCGCCAAATAGTATCCAGCAACTCTCCACATTCCCATCGTTCTTCCACTATCCATGCTCTCTTCTAATGAATTAAGGTTGTCCACATACTTTTGAATGGTTAAGTTCGTTACTTCCCAAGATTCCTTACCTAGACTTCCACCTGATTCTGATACTTTAATAAACTTACTTACGTTATCAATTTCATTCAATACCCTTTCATGCGCTAACGTTACTTGAAAAGGACTCATCGACTTCGCAACCACAATATACGCCCAAGAACTCCCATACATCCCGGTACATAAACGTTCAATTTGTTGACTCTTACTTTCCCCAAAAGTTTTATTAGTCGGGATACCTGTAATAATTCCTCCGTTATTCCCGATGGAACGTAACTTCTGTGACATCTCATCCATTTCAACTTCTTGCAATTTGGCATAAGGATATGAAGCGTGCAATGAAGAAGATAAAATGGACTGATTGAATTGATCCGTTCCAACATAAACGCCTATTTCTTTCGGACTACCAATCAGTAAAAATGTAAATGTTGACTGTAAAGATGAGAAACCACTAAGCACATCGCTCATAATGGCATCAAAGTCAAAATCCTTTTCGTCCTTTCCCTCCCAAAAATTTGCAAGACCTTTTATTTTAACGAAACTAAGTTGTCCCAATGATTCCATATTTAAATCCGGATTTAAATTCGATTTATCCAAGTAAGACTTTCTCAGTAAATGATCTTTTTCTCTTATTTCTACTGTATCTATGTTATGTAAGCGCAAAGAAATTCCCCCATTAATAAACTAAAGATTGCATAAAAAAGCACTCATACTTTTGAGTGCTCATTTTCATAATCTATTTAACGAAAAACCTTTTTAATCATTATCCAAATTCCAAAAAGAGCAATGATTAACGGTAATATGGCAACAAATATATTTGATAAGAAAGTCAAAATGACAGATACAACTAAATTAACAAGCCCAATCCAGTCAAAAGAAATAACAAAATTAATAATAGAATATAATAAAAACATAATAATTGCCGTCAAAAATCTTACACTATTTGCTGACATACCACTATTGACTGAAACTGTCGTGTTGCTATTTAAATTTTCAATATGCTTAGCTACTACTGTCCCATGACGATCTCGCTTTCCAAACACTTGAACTAAATTATGATCTCCAATCTTCCCTCTTACAATTTTTCCATATACAACTACTTCATGTCCTTCACCATCTTGATCATACACTTGGAATGTATTCATATATCCATCCTTCATAAATGGAATTCCTTTTATACATGCATCAAACCATCTTCCAAGCGTTTTACCTGGTATTACATCTTCCTGAAAATTACTTACCTGCCCTTTTATCGATCCATTCTTTTTAGCCTTACTTACTTTTATTGTTTCTCTCGCTGCACTTGTTTGCTGCTCCGTATATGTAGATTCAAATGGGTCAGTTGTTTTATTAGGGGGTGTGGGCTTCTTTTCTTCATAAAAAGTATTATCAAATACATCCGCAAAATCATCATTTACCGTAGTATTCGCTGATTTTGTTTTCATCCTTAAAAAGTTTTTACACTTCGGACATTCCCCAACATTTTTAGGATATTCCACCCCATCTAAACATATTGGACATTCTTTCACTTCTCTCTCTCCTCCCAAGGCAAGCCTTGTATAAAATAAATATTACATTTCCATACATATTTTAGTATATAATAGGAATTTAATTTTAATAAGCTATTTTTTTATATTTTTAACAACAAAACTATTTTTCCGTATATAAAGAATATAAAATGTTATTTACAAAAAAATATAACTAAGTACTCGAACATACAATAAAGTGACCCTTGAATCAGGTGAGCTTTGTCCCCTCATCATTAGCAGCACCAATCAGGATTGTACGTGCATTTAATGCAGAATACAACCACTAAAAAACAAAAAAGACCCTAACCTCCTCAAACTATACAGGAAATTAGAGTCTTGTCTCATTAATCATTGATTAAATGAAAAAACTATGTTAAATTAGTACAGAAACACGTTTTACAAAATACAAAGAACGTATTTATCCGTATCTTAATTGTACACCAAAACACATCTTCAGTCAACCTCTATTTTTCACTTTTAAAGGAGTGCTTACGTATGAACAAAAAACTTGATCAAGAGCAAAAACGATTGGATACCGTAATAGAAACGATTACGGAGCAAATTGATAAACTGGAAAACGAAACTGGTAGACGCCGGGCGGAAGTAATCCATATTCGTAAACACTTTTGGGATGACGTGAAAGTGAATACTGATACTTTTGATGATTATCTTGAAACAGTTATCAACTTAAGACAACAAGCTCAATCACTAGCTGTCACACAAATTACCCATAAGCACACCTTTAATCGACTTGCCGCACTACGCCGTATGCATAAAGCACCTTACTTCGGACGAATTGATTTCAAAGAAGAAGGCGAATCTGGCGCAGAACAAATTTATATCGGCGTTGCTACACTTACCGATGCAAGTGGAGAAAACTTTCTTATATACGATTGGCGCGCACCCATTTCAAGTGTTTACTACGATTATCCACCAGGACCGGCTGAATACAGCACACCAGGAGGCGTAATCTGCGGTAATGTGGAGAAAAAATTACAATATATTATTCAGAATGGCGAGATTGATTCCATGTTCGATACGAGCCTCACAATTGGAGATGAAATTCTGCAACAAGCGCTCGGAAAAGGAACAAACAAACATATGCAAAGTATCGTTGCTACTATCCAGCGCGAGCAAAATGAAATTATCCGTCACGATGAAGGGCGACTACTTATCGTTCAAGGAGCTGCTGGTAGTGGTAAAACGTCAGCTGCCCTGCAGCGAATCGCCTACTTACTATATAAATATCGCGAATGGCTAAAAGCAGATCAAATCATTCTCTTCTCCCCTAACTCCATGTTCAACAGCTACGTATCTAACGTACTGCCAGAACTCGGCGAAGAAAATATGCAGCAAGTTACATTCCAAGAATATTTAAACCATAGACTAAGTAAGTCATTTGATGTTGAGGATCCTTACGAGCAATTAGAATATATGCTAACTGAAACGAATAGCCCTGCTTATAAAACTCGAAATGCGAGCATTCGATTTAAAGCATCTACTCAATTTTTCGATATGATTAGAACGTACAGACAATCTCTTGAATCTTCAGGCATGCTATTTAGAGGAATGAAATTTAGAGGAAAACTGATTGCCTCTGCTAAAGAAATTACAGAGCAATTTTATAATACTGATTCCTCCCTCCGCTTCCATAATCGAATTGAGAAGTTAACGGATTGGCTAAACAAACAAATAGACACAATTGAAAAAACAGAACTGAAAAAGCCTTGGGTAGAAGAAGAAATTGAACTACTTAGTAAAGATGAGTATCAAAAAGCTTATAAATACTTACAGAAAAAAGGCGAGTTTGATGACAACTCCTTTAATGATTATGAGAAAGAAACGAAAGTACTTGGACGTATGATTGTCCGCAAAAAATTAAAACCGTTGCGTAAAGGCGTTCAAACGCTACGTTTCATCAATTTCACAGGAATATATAAACAACTCTTCACAGATGCATCATGGGTTACTGGCGAAAAGCCTAAAGAATGGGACGAAATTTGCTCATTAACTGTGAACATGCTTGATGAAGGAAAGCTACATTACGAGGATGCGACTCCATTTTTACTTTTAAAAGAATTAATTGAAGGCTTCCAAACGAACAGATCAATTAAACACGTACTTGTAGACGAAGCACAAGATTATTCTCCGTTTCAGTTCGAGTTTTTAAAACGCTTATTCCCTGCCGCAAAAATGACTGTACTCGGGGACTTTAACCAAGCGATATTTGCCCATGCGAGTGAAGCAGTGAATTTCAATACACTTACTAGCTTGTACGGACCAGATGAAACGAACGGCATTAACTTAACTCGTAGCTATCGTTCAACAAAACCGATTATTGAATTCACACGCTATCTCGTACCGGAAGGAAAGAATATTAACGCCTTTGAACGTGACGGCGAGAAACCTACAGTGACTAAAGTTTCTGATTACAGGGAACTGCATGATCGTATCACTTTTAAAGTTGCTGAACTACAAAAAGAGCAGCATAATACGATCGCAATTATATGTAAATCCGCAGCTGAAAGTGCCGCTGCATACGAGGCACTCAGTCATATCGAGAATATTAAACTTGTGAAAAGTAACTCAGCCGAGTATGAGCAAGGAATTGTCGTGATCCCTGCTTACTTAGCGAAAGGTATCGAATTTGATGCTGTTATTATTTACGATGCTTCTAAAGATGTGTACAGCGATGAGAGCCTACGTAGATTGTTCTACACTGCTTGTACGCGCGCAATGCATGAATTGCAGCTTTATAGCGTTGGGGATGTTAGTCCTTTTGTGACGGGGGCTGATACGGAGAGTTTTAAATGTATAACGAAAACACCTTGATTTTTATCAAGGTGTTTTTTTCATTCTAAACGACATATCTTTACGTCGATATACACTCAGCACAATCCCCATTATAAATGCATGAAACAGAGTTGGTATCAATCCGTAGCTAATAAAGGGTAATGATATAGAAACACGTGGTAATATCCCGAGGATCATGCCAACGTTACAAATGAAATGGACTACAAAAAGAGTTACTCCACCAACGAGTAGCAATTTACCATAACCATGATTTATTCTATACGATATGGTCATTATTCTCACTGCAAAAAGAGAAAGAATCAAGACAAGAACTAGCGCAAGCACATATCCATAATAGTAAGTCAAACTCGCGAATACAAAATCAGTATGGGCAGCAGGGATAGACTTTATATTTCCATATGTACCAAACCAACCTGCCGACGACATTGCCCCTTTTAAACGTAAATACCATAGATCATGCTCTGGGTTTAAAAAACCTAAAATTCTAGCTATCCGGTATTCTTTTACGGCAGACCAGGAAAATAGATCCTTAATAACAAAGGGTAAAATTGGTAAAATTGTAATGAGCCATGCCGTTTTCTTTCCTAGCTTACTCCACCAAAGCATAACGAATACCATCGTAATATAAATAAAAATTGGCACCAGAATTGATGTAGTTGAAAATAGATATAAAGAAAATACGTACAACATGAGAAGGTGCATAAACTTTAACCTACTATTATTGAAAAAAGAAGCCCAAGCTAGAAAGAAGAATGGTATCGTCATTAAACAGTCAATTGTGAGAGGACCAATCTTTATTAATGCTTCTCCATTCACAGAAATAGTCGGAAAACATTTTATAGCTAACAAGATAAGTATTCCAATTGTATAAAACAGCCACCCGATTCTTTCTAACTTCCGGTAATCAAGCAACATCATTCCAATAGCTGTTGCAATGCCAAGAATAACAAAAATTACTTTGTTCATTAATAAATCATTCGTATGCCCAAGAGCGATTATTGGTAAAAACCCTAGCCCCATAGCAGCCACTAATAAAATAATTAAGAACCAATCCACCTTTGGCTTATGAAGTTTGTTAAGTTCCCTGCCAAGCTTGATCGGACTTCCCATTTGTTCCACAGCTTTATTTTCAGCAATTTCCTCACTTAATCCTTTTTCTATCCACGTGTTCTTCGCCTGTTTTAAGTGAAAATCTAGTTCAGTTGCTACAAAGCTCTTTGCTTCTTTTGATTTGATATGATTCGTAACTTCGCTTAAAAAACGCTCCCCTTTTTTGTTCAATTTCGCCTCACTCCTGTACTAATCCTTTTAATATAAACCGTGCCTTCGTAGAATCTTTTTCTGCCTTTCGCAGCATCTTGTTTCCTTTATCATTTAATTGATAATATTTAGCTCCTGAATGATCCCAACTTGATTGGATTAAACGATTCTGTTCTAGCCGATGTAATACGGTATATAAAAATCCTTCATTTCCTTCGAATTTTCGAATCCCTCTCCCTCGTAGTAGCTGTGACAATTCGTATCCTGTTTTTTCATTACTGAGGAGTTGTAAAATCGCTAACGAGATGTCCTCTTCCTTTTCGTGTGATGCATTGATTTTTTCGCGCACCCGCTTTCGGTGTTGATCAGAAAAACTCAAATGTTTAAACGTTGTATTCTCCATTGATTTTCGCAGGCCTTTTAATCGATCTTCCATTTGATTATTCCTCCAATCCTTTCTTCAAAAGCTCCTTCGCTTTTTTCAGTCTCGTTTTTATCGTGTTTTCTTTCACTTCTATTACAATAGCAATCTCTTTAATTGATAGTTCTTCATAATAAAATAGATAAATGACTTCTCTATATTTTATCGGTAAATTCATTACTGCAGAAGCCAGTTCACGGTCCTTCGCATTTTGAATAACAGTTTGTTCGACACTATCATTTTGAACCCCAATATAAGCAGCTTCATCCTCTGTCACGATCACTTTTTTGTTATACCAACTTTTTATGTAGTCCTTACATTGATTAATCGCAATTCTCCACAACCACGTTTTCACATTCGACTTCCCTTTGTATGTATGAAGAGATTTATAACATTTCACAAATATATCCTGCGTTAAATCCTCAGCGACCTCTTTATTATTCACATATGAATACACAAGCTGTAAGACTTCTTGTCCATACTTGTTCATTATTTCATCGATAAGGAGTTCCTTATCTTCTATTTCAAACGCTTCTACCGTTAATTCATCCACATCATTTCCTCCTTCCCATATATTAGACGACGCACTGTATGGAAAAGTTTTATAAATTCATAAAAAAACGGTTGGAAATGTCCATACCGTTTTGTTAAACCTTTATTTCAAACTTAATTCTCTTTACGAAGAGTAAACCTTTTATTATGATACAACACTTTAGTTGAGATTTTAGCACATTCATAATAAAACAAAAAACCACCTAAAGGCTCCCCTTCAGGTGGTTCTCTATTTTACGCTAACGCAGCTGCCTGCTCTTGTTGATCTACAGGAATTACAGCGTCTCTTAACGCTTTTTCTAATTCAGCTGTGTATTTCATTTGCTCTTCTTTGCTCCAGCCTAGTTTCGCAGCCATGTAGTTGATTACTGCTTCTTTCCACTCGTATACCCAGTGGATGTTGAAGAATACAGCGCCTCTGCGGCGTACGAAGAAGTCAACTGGTTTCGCTGTCATTTCGTAATCCATTGCGTATACAAGCGGGATCAGAACGTCTAGCGGCATGTTGTATTCTTTCGCTTCGTCTTTATGTTTTTTCGCTAAGTCAAACAGTACGTCAACGTTAGAGCCGTAGAATTTCGCGAATTTTTCCGCTTGTGCTGTCGTTAAACCATATTTCGTACCTTCGCCTGCTTTTTTCGCAACAAATGCCGGGAATCCGTGTGAACCACTTACATGACCACCAGAGATTGGCATATGTTTCGTATCGCTCTTCTTATATGCGCTATGGCCTTCTTTTTGTAATAGATTCGTTACGTAGTCTACTACCATTTCAGCCATTTTGCGGTATCCTGTTAATTTACCGCCCGCGATTGTAATTAAACCAGATTCAGAAGTCCAAATTTCATCTTTACGAGAAATTTCAGATGCATTCTTACCTTCTTCATAAATTAGCGGACGTACACCAGCCCAGCTTGATTCCACATCTTTTTCTGTAATTTTCACGCTTGGGAACATGTAATTAATCGCATTAATGATATATGTGCGATCTTCTGTTGTCATGTGCGGTACAGCTGCGTCTTTATCATAGAACGTATCTGTTGTACCTACGTACGTTTTTCCTTCGCGAGGAATCGCGAACACCATACGTTTATCTGGTGTATCAAAGTAAATTGCTTGCCCTAATGGGAAACGTTTTTGGTCAATTACTAAATGCACACCTTTTGATAACTGAAGTACTTTCCCTTTTTTAGAGTTATCTTTTTCACGAAGTGTATCTACCCAAGGACCAGCTGCGTTTACAATTTTCTTACCGTAAACTTCATACACTTCTCCGTCTAGTAAATCAATTACACGTACACCGCATACTTTTCCATCTTTATATAAGAAACTGTCTACTTTTGCGTAGTTAACAGCTTTCGCACCATGTTCAATCGCTTCTTTCATTACTTCAATTGTAAGACGCGCATCGTCTGTACGATATTCTACGTAGTAACCGCCGCCTTTTAATCCTTCTTGTTTTACAAGAGGCTCTTTATTTAGCGTTTCTTCACGGTTAAACATCTTTCTGCGCTCGCTTCTTTTTACACCTGCTAAGAAGTCGTATACACGAAGACCAATTGATGTACTGAATGACCCGAACGTGCCGCCTGTATGGAACGGAAGTAACATCCACTCTGGTGTTGTTACATGGGGACCGTTCTCATATACGATCGCACGCTCTTTCCCCACCTCTGCTACCATTTTCACTTCAAGTTGTTTTAAATAACGTAAACCACCGTGTACAAGTTTCGTTGAACGACTTGATGTACCTGCTGCAAAGTCCTGCATTTCAAACACAATTGCTGATAAACCGCGTGTTGCCCCATCTAATGCAATACCAGAACCAGTAATACCTCCACCAATTACGATCACATCTAACTCTTGTTTATTTACTCCGTTTAATACGTCTTTACGTTGTTTACTTGAAAATTTCATGGTAATTCCTCCCTTTGATAACGAAAAAAGAGACCACAAGCTCCGCTATAGATTTCGCCTCTATAGCGTGTTGTGGTCTCTCCAAATCTCCTACCGAATTATTAACTTGTCATCATTATAACACTGTTTATGATTATTTGAAAGCTTTAGTTGCTTCAATTGCTTTTTTCCATCCAGCATATAGCTCTTCGCTTGTTTCCGCTTCCATCGTTGGTTCAAAGCGTTTGTCCATATGCCACTGTGCTTTAATTTCATCTTGGTTTTTCCAGTATCCAACCGCAAGACCAGCTAAGTATGCTGCACCTAAAGCTGTCGTTTCATTGATCACTGGACGCTCTACAGGAACGTCTAAAATATCACTTTGGAACTTCATTAAGAAGTTATTTTTAACTGCTCCGCCATCAACGCGTAATGTATTTAGTTCAATACCTGAATCTGCTTCCATTGCGCATAGTACATCTTTCGTTTGGTATGCTAAAGATTCTAGCGTTGCACGAATGAAATGCTCTTTCGTCGTACCGCGTGTTACACCAAACATAGCGCCGCGTACTTCACTATCCCAATACGGTGTACCTAGTCCTACGAATGCCGGTACTATGTATACACCTTCAGTTGATTCAACACGGCTAGCGTACACTTCGCTCTCGCTCGCATCTTTAAACATACGCAGTCCGTCACGTAACCACTGAATTGCAGAACCAGCTACGAAAATACTTCCTTCTAATGCGTAATTCACTTTACCATCTAAACCCCATGCAATTGTTGTTAATAGGCCATGCTCAGAAGCTACTGCTTTTTCGCCTGTGTTCATTAACATAAAGCAACCAGTTCCGTAAGTGTTCTTCGCCATACCTTCACCGAAACAAGCTTGTCCAAATAATGCTGCTTGCTGGTCACCAGCTACACCTGCGATCGGTACATTTTGACCGAAGAAGTGGTAATCAATTGTTTCTCCATATATTTCAGATGATTGACGTACTTCTGGAAGCATGCTCTTTGGTACTGTTAACATGTCTAGAAGCTCATCATCCCACTGTAAGTCGTGAATGTTAAACATTAATGTACGTGATGCATTTGAGTAATCTGTTATGTGCGCTTTCCCGCCAGACAATTTCCATACAAGCCATGTATCAATTGTTCCGAATAATAACTCGCCGTTTTCTGCTTTTTCTCTTGCACCTTCAACGTTATCTAAAATCCATTTTACTTTCGTACCAGAGAAGTATGCATCAATTAAAAGACCTGTTTTTTCGCGAACCATCTCGCTATAACCTTTTTCTTTTAACTCATCACAAATTTCAACTGTTTGACGAGATTGCCATACGATTGCGTTATAAATTGGTTTTCCAGTCGTTTTATCCCATACAACCGCTGTTTCACGTTGGTTCGTAATACCGATACCAGCGATTTGTTCTGGCTTCACATCTGCTTCGCTTAAGCAAGTTGCGATAACTGCTAAAATAGATCCCCAAATTTCTTGTGCATTATGCTCAACCCAGCCTGGCTTTGGAAAATGTTGTGTAAACTCTTTTTGAGCTGAATGAACGATTTTTCCTTCTTTATTGAAAAGAATTGCGCGTGAGCTTGTTGTTCCTTGGTCTAATGAAAGAATATATTTTTTCATATCAGTTTCCCCCTATGCTACTTTTCTACTATTTGTAGTAGCTTCACTTTTTTTACTTGTCATATAAGAGATTGTTAGTACAATCACAGTTGTAATAATCACATAAATAAGTGCTGAATTTTGTTTTCCTTCAAATACAACTTGATGGAATAATCCTGCAAGTGATCCACCTAGAATTGGACCAACTACTGGGATCCATGCATACTTCCAGTTTGAACCGCCCTTTCCTGCAATCGGAAGGAAGAAGTGTGCAATACGCGGACCCAAATCACGAGCCGGGTTGATTGCGTATCCTGTTGTTCCACCTAATGATAAACCAATACTTACAATTAAGAAACCTACGATAAATGGATTTAAACCATCTGCAAATTTATTTGCTCCAATTGCTAATATACCAAATACTAAAACGAATGTTCCAATCATTTCACTTAAAAGGTTTGTAAATGTGTTCGGAATTGCTGGACCTGTTGCAAATACACCTAACTTTGTTCCTGGATCTTCTGTTTCTTTCCAGTGTGGTAAGTAATGTAAATATACAAGAACTGCCCCGATAATTGCCCCAATCATTTGTGCTGCGATATACATAGGTACATCACTCCATGGGAACGCTCCCTTAAAAGCAAGTCCTATCGTTAAAGCCGGATTCAAATGTGCCCCACTAATTGATCCAACTGCATACGCTGCCATAGCAACCGCTAGACCCCAACCCATTGTAATTACAATCCAACCAGAATCTTTCGCAAACGATTTCTTTAAACTTACACCAGCGCAAACACCGCCACCAAGTAAGATTAACAACGCAGTCCCTATTAATTCCCCTAAAAATGCTGACATAAAATCCCTCCACAATCAATTTAAATGCTTTCGAAAAGTGATAGAGGTAAAATGAATGGCCATTCGTTTTTTCAAAAGAAAAAGATCCACAGCTTACATGCTTCTATATAATATATATAGAAACAATAAAATGTGGATCTCTTCTTTTCTCCGTCACGTTTATTAACTTGTCTATAATGTTAACCCTTAATGAAAGCGGTGTCAACAGAATTTTTTCACATTTTCGTCACTTTTTTTGGTAATGTTTCCATAGTTCTTTTTTCGATGTCGTAATTGCTGTCGCACCAGCATTTAACGCTCTTTCAACGTCTTCTACCGTTCGAATAAAACCACCTGCTAAAATTGGTACACCTGTACGCTCTTTCACCTCAGCAATGACACCCGTTAACGCACCCGGAAGCACCTCTATATAATCCGGCTTCGTCTTTTCTAGCAAATTACAGCTCTTTTCCATTGCGCTAGAATCAATTAAAAAGATGCGTTGAATGGAGACGACACCTTTTTGCTTCGCCTTCATAATTACGCTCGCCTTTGTCGATAATAACCCGTACGGTTTATATTCTTGGCATAAAAACTCCGTCGCATGCCCATCACTTTGTAATCCATGGATCAAATCCACATGTAAAAATACTTTTTTATTATGCTGCTTCGCGAGCGACACAACACTCTTCAATTGACCGACATGAATATCTAAAATAACAATATACTCATACGAACTATGTAATAGCTTCTCCAAATCTTTAATTTGCCTCACTGCCGGCAAAATCTTTTGCTCATGAAATTCCATTCTAAACGTCCCCTTCCTATCTATCCTTTATAGTACACAATTTGGGTGAAAAGAACAGCTAGTGTAGGGGATTTCTTACAAATCTTTCTCTTATCTATATATTTTCTTCAACTTATCAGAAACCGTACCACCTATAATCATTAATAGGAGCGGTAAAAAATTCATTACATATGGTGCATCTGCGACAATTGTAATGCTTGCTCCTGCAAACTTATTTAACGCCCATACAACGATTTTTGTAATAAATAAAAATACGCCCATCATAAATAGACTATCGAAAAACACCTTCCATTTCGGATACGCTAATTGTTTACTATCTTCAATTACTTTTTGCGTCAACTCTTCATCACTCCTCAATAACTCATCAATTGTAATACCGAACAGATCACTTAAATGAATAATAATTTCAATGCTCGGATAGTTCTTTCCCGTCTCCCATTTCGAAACAGACTGCCTACTTACATGAATTTTTTCAGCCAAATCATTTTGCGACCAATTTCTTTTTTCCCTTTCTTCTTTTAAACGTTCACTAAAAATCATACTGTGTTTATCACCTCTCTATGTCTAGTATGGTCAAATAAATGATGAAGAGTAAAGCTAGTTATCGTTGCATAGCCTGTGCAACTTGTGCGTTACATCTAAAAATGACGCTATGTATCATGTCGATTTCATATGCTTTTCTTCTATAATAATTTCCCGAACAATAATCGTGCTTCTTAACATTGTCGCTTTGTGTCAGTAAGTCGATATATTGAAAAAATCGTTGATATATTTTAGGAAATAAAAAAAGTGGATAACAATACGTTATCCACTCTCCCCTAATTATAATAAAACCGAATCCTTATCATTCTCCAAAAAGAAAATCGTTTTGTTGATTTCTCAACTTATACTAATATGGATAGCGCCAGGGAAATTAATGAAGAAATACAATTAGAACTAACAAAAAACCCTGTAAAATTTATTACAGAGTTTTTTGCCAACTATTTATTGTTTTGCATAACGAATACGAACGTTATCGTCCATATGATAAATTTGTAATGTGTTTCCATCATAGTTTTGTAATTTATACATCATACTATCATTTGTTAGCTTTACTTCTTGACCGTCTTTAACTGCTTTTGTTACTTTTAAAGATAACTGGAATGATGGAACATCTACCGCATATGTTCCTGTTAAGTAGTTATCTTTATTCGGATAAGAACCGTTCGCATAGGACTCAAATGTTTTATCACCTTTTAGTACTAACGTAGTTTTTATGCCACTACCGTAATCAATACCCCAGTTACCAATAATCTCAGTCCCATCTTTGATGTTCTTCTCCATGTTTCCATAACTAATTCCTAACTCTTCACTTGTACCAACTGTACCTACAAATACCCCCGTTTTAGCTTGGCTTTTATCTGTTTGAGCCTGACTATCAGTAGTTGGGTTTGTCGATATAGAACTACTTGTTGTACTAGTAGATTTTTCTGTGGCTGTATCACCTTTTATCTCGGATCTTAACTTATCGAATGTAGGTTTCCAAATACGTTTTGCTTCCTCTAGTTTTGCATTTGCTTTATTTAAGATTTCCTTATCGGTCTCTAAGCTGAAGCCTTTATCGTTGAATAACTTCTCTATTTCACCGAATGTTTCTCTTAGTTTACCTGTCGCTTTTTCAATCTCTTTTTGTTCTTCTTTATGTTTTTGCGGTGCGTAAATCTTCTCTATCTTATCAAATACTTTATAGATGTCTTTAATACTATCTAATACCTCAGCTTTTGATTTACTTCCATTTCTCAAATCTCTTACAGAAGCATCATAGTAATCAAATCGTCTTAACATATCCTGTTCAATGTCTAATAAATATTGTGCATAATCTTCATCTAAAACTCGAACCTTTTGAACATCTTTACTTTCTTCTTTCGAATTAGTTGATTTTTCTTTCGTTTCAGCAGCCTTAGATTTACTTGTTTCTTCTGTCTTTTCTTCTTTATTTGCCGAATCTTTTACTGTAACACAACCACTTAATAATATGGCAACTGGAACTGCAGCAGCTATTAGTTTTTTCACTTTCATACCTCATACCCCTTTAAGTCATTTATTCTTAGTTGGTTTTGCTACCGATACTCTTCGCTGCTTCTTCAAACAGTTTTGAACCTTCTTGTGCTTTACTTAATGATTGATGCATTTTACTCTCGTCTTCTTGGTCTAATGCATCAAAGAGAAGTTGAAAACAATCCGCATACAGTTCCATCGATTGCTTTATCTTCGCCTGTTCTCCCTGTAATTCAGGAGGCGCTTGTAGATTCTTCAATTTCGTTGCAGTTGCCTTTGCTCCACCTAAACTCAGTTGTACTTCACTTTTCTTTTGTTTGTATGATTTCACGTCTGAATCTGCTATTCCTTCAATTAATTTCATTGTATCTTCAATTTGAGTGGCACTGTTTATAATATCTGCCTTGTACCTTTCAACATCTGAACCAGTTACCTTACCAGTTGAAGAATTAGAAGCAGTAGAATTATTTGAAGAAGAACTTTGTTGACTACTTGATGAACTACTGTTTGTATCTTCACCTTTCGCTACAGATAAGCTATCTTCTTTCTTGCTATCAGTTGACTTACTCTCTTTTTCAGCAGCCTTACTCTCTTTCTCTACCTTTTGCGTTTCTTCTTTCTTTGGTTCGGCTTTCTTACCATCAGTTTCAATTGTAATACAACCACTCAATAACATAACTGGTAACGCTAAACTTACTAATTTCTTTGCTTTCATGATTACTAATACCCCTTTATTTGTAAAATTCAGTGCAAACAAGTTAATATACTTAACTAATAAATTCCCCCCGAATAATTTATTAGAATCTACTATCCATAGATTTCCTGTATATTCATAATCTTTCCATATATATTATTTTACAGAGAATTACATATTTGGTCAAAGGGATTTATGAAGTCTTCACAGGGAAATTTACTAAACGAAAAGAAATTTTATTCACAAAGAAAAGAAGCTAACAATAAATTGTTAACTTCTCAGCTGAAAGTAAAATATTATCTTCTAATATCTAGGTTGTGATTGAATATTTGTAAGATGAACATCAAACATATCAATGATTTCAAGAAATCTATCAGCTTCACGGAAAACATGGTCTGCTAATAACGGATGAATGATACTCTTTATTTTACATTGCTCAATTAAATCACGTGCTGTTTTCTTAAAATCCCGAAGAGATGTAACGGACACACGATTTTGATCTAAAAATTGATCTAAAAGAGGGACTGTTTGGGATTGTGGCTTCATAGATTCTAAGTCAATTGCTTGATACATCAATTCATCAAAATCATTGCTAAAATTCCGTGCTGTGTCTACAAGCTTTCTTTCCGATGGATCAAGAAGATGACCAATAAATTTAGCATGGTCTGCCATAATCCTTAAAAAGAAAACATTTTCTTTAATAATAGCATCAGGAAGAGCATCTAATTTACCTTCATTTAATTGTATTAAACGTTTTCTAAAATAATCAGCTTCCCTACTTGTATGGTCAACTAACAGTGGAAAGTTATTTTGTCCTGGCAATTTACATGTGAGAATTAATCCTAAAATTTTTCTTTTAAATCCCCAAATATTAGTTGCGGCTTGTTGTACTTCTGAATTAAATCTTTTTATTTGCTCAGGATCTGTTTCATTTGTATAGGAATGCGCTATTTGTTCGATATGTTCAAACAATCGATAAAATTGATTAGCCTCTTCGATTAGTTGAGTATCCTCACATCTAAACCCTAAGCGAAGAAAAAAAGAATGCTCCTTCATGATTCTAGACCAAAAACGAATTTCATTTAATGAACGCTCAACAAACATTACAGATGTAACACCTGTATCAGGATGTAATGATGTTTCATCCCTATGCATTGTTAATCCCCCCTGTAGATACTGCGCTAGTTCCATTCTTATGAGGAAACATATATATAAATACCATTAATAAAAGTTCATGATGAATCTCGTATACATGTAAAGTTAAACTTATATAACCTGCTCCCCCAGAAGAAAAAGGCTACCACCTAGTAGATATAAAGTTCTCCTAGTTGATAGCCTTTCAAAATTTCTATTAAAGCAACACCGAATCCTTATCACTATCCTGATTCCGTTTCTCTCGTTCTTCTTCTAAGCGCTTCATATATACTTCGCCTTCTTTTTCGATAAAATCATTATCCATCTCTTGCTCTTTTTTCGAAGTATATAAAACCATGTAGCCACTTAGTACAATCCCAATGATTACAAGATAAATCCACCATGGTAAAGTTTCCACTTTCGTTCATCCCTTTCCTTAGACAAGCCTTATTAGTTTCACTTTATGGGGAAAGAAGTGGATTTATGCTTAAAATTTTATTGTGGATTCTTCGCGAAGAACGCTTGTACATATTCCATAAACTCTATTGGTTCCTGGCGAAACGGTGCGTGGTATCCTTTTTCAATGATATGGAACGTACTATTTGCAAATAGCTCGTGATACAGTTCACCATTTTTCCAAGAAACACTCTTGTCGTGTCGTCCCCATATAATTAAAGTCGGTACCTTAATTTTATCGGCTTCCATCGCAATGCGGCGCTCTCTCATTTTCGTAAGCTGATCGTAATGCTCTTTATCATCACGACTATTTTTCACTTCATTTTTATTATAATCTGTAATCTCTGTTACAGTTTGTAAGTCTGTCGATAGTGGCGGTACTTCATAACTTTCTTTTTGCTGGAAAGACTCTATTCCTGTAGAATCCGCTAAAACGAGATGCGTTACTGCATCCGGATATAAATACGCTAAATTTAGAGACATCTCTCCGCCCATCGAATGACCAAGTACTGCGAATTGATCGTATCCGAGTTTCTTCATTAACTTATAATATAAATTCACTTGCGTGGGAAACGAATACTGAAAATCAATCGGCTTAGAAGAACGCCCAAACCCTAAAATATCAACCGCAATAATCGTATGATCCTTTACAAGTTCCGGATAAATATCATTAAACCCATCTGAAGAACCACCGAACCCGTGAAGCATAAGTAAAGGCGGTTTCCCCTCACCAATTTGCTTAAAGTATATCGTCTGCCCATCAATCTGCGCCATACTCTCTTTCGTATTCATCCTCATCATCACAGTATCTTTCACTTCTCCAACCTTCGCAATCGGCTTATCAACGAAGTTACATACGATTAACAAAACGAGCACAATACCGCTAATAAAATAAAATTTAAACCGTTTCAAAATTCCCGTCTCCTTTCTCTTGTTGCTATTTAAAGGTTTTACATTATTTGGTTGTTTTATGTTCTTTTTTAATTGTAACCACTTTAGTTACAATTATATTAAAAAAATATAACTCATTTCTATTAATGATGTTCATTTTGTAACTATTATAGTTACATATTTAAAGTAAGTCAATTCTTTTCTCTACATGTCCTAATAACAAAGAAAGGGACTTCATGTTGAAGTCCTTTTCTTTGTTATTATAGTTGGCTTACTCCGCCACCGTCGCCTCTATTATCTGCTGGTGCTCCGCCATCTCCTTTATTGAAATTGGCTGGCGCTCCTCCACCATCGCCTTTATTAAAGCTAACGTAGTCTGGTCTTGCTGGTGCTCCGCCTGTTTCACCAATGTTAACGTACTCTGGTCTTGCTGGTGCTCCGCCCGTGTCTCCTCTATTAAAACTAGCATAGTCTGGTTTTGCTGGCGCTCCACCAGTATCCCCCTTATTAAAGCTAACATAGTCTGGTCTTGCCGGTGCTCCGCCTGTATCTCCTCTATTTAACGATTGCTCTTGAAATCCAGCAAAAGAATTCAATCCAATTGACAGTGTAACTACTAAACCAGTAATGAACAAACTAGTCTTTTTCATTTATTTTAACGCTCCTTTTTTTAAAATTCTTTTTTGAGCTTGACTACTAATAAAAAAGTACTTACTAGCTTTTTCATGATTTTCTTCCTGATAAAACTTATAAGCTAATATCTCCATGTATTCTTTAACACACTCTAAAAGAGAATGTTCTTCAAAATATAAAATACTTTCTAAAATTACTTTCTCTAATTGACTAGCACTGGATTTAATATTCAGCTCGTTTAAAATTATAAATCGATATTGGAATTCTTTATTTTGTAATTCATTACAAATTCTTAAGCCTAATTCTATTAACTCATTAGCAGTTTCTATCCTACCTAATTTATAATTTTCCTCTGCTTCAGTAAAAATCGCTTTAAAATTTCCAGGCATTTTTTGAGTAACTTCACTTAAATGTCTAATCGCTAAATCAGATAAATCTTGACTACCATATAGCCATCCTAAATTATTTCTAACCATTAAAGTATACTTTTCATGATTAGCTTGTTGGAAAATATTTAATGCATCATTAAAGTTTTCCTCTGCTAATTCAAATTGTCTTAAGTCTATACAACATAACCCTAAAATATTTTCACATAAAGCAAAATTAATCTCATATCCTTGTTGCTTCGTAAAATCTTCTTTTGCTTTTTTCAAATAATCAATCGCATTGATTTGTTGATAGGAATGATAATAGAAATTCCCCATCCGATAATTAAACTCCGCATGTTCTATCGGATCTGCAATATATTTCAATAACTTCTCAGCTTGTTCGTACTGTTGTTTCGCTTCGTTATAATTTGAAATTAATGTGCAATGAAACCCTTTGAAAAAGTGATAGTAATACGCTAGAAAGCCTTCTTCCGGAATTTCGAAAGATTCCACTTTATCAAAACTATCTTCTCTAATTGAAATCCAATCAACTAATGCATCATATCTAAAATTCAATAATGTATGATAAAGCAATACATCCTGATCCACGTCCAACCCACTAATCGTACTATCAATTTCTTCTTTCATTTCCGTAGCTTTCTCTATGTTTTGCTGCAACATTACACGATACCAATTATCTAAAGAATGTTTCATTTGCTCCTTCGTTACTACATCTGTTCCCATACCTTCGCATCCCCTTTTCTCCAAAATTACAAAATTAGGATATTTATACAATTATTCAAATTGTATATTATCACCCCTTTTCTATGTATTGAAAAATAATTGTCAGAAAATTTATAATTTAAATGAATTATACCAAATATTTCTATTTTAAAAACTTGAGAAACATTTTTCAGAAAATTTTATAGACCAAATAAAAAAGCAAGCAATTCCAGCGATTCGCTAAAACTACTTGCTCTTCTACTTATTATTCCTATCTTTACTCTTTAATAAATTCCTTAGTACTTCTCACTGTATCAATCGGACGAACTAATTTTTCGATTTCTTCACGCTTTGGCTCTAAAAACGGAGGTAAAGATAATTTCTCTCCAAGCGTTTCATAAGGCTCATCTCCCATAAACCCTGGGCCGTCTGTTGCAAACTCGAATAAAATTTGCGGCGCAACTCTTGCGTATAATGACTCAAAGAAGTGACGATTTACATAACCAGATGAAGGGAGTCCAACTCGACTTAGTCGCTCAATCCACTCTTCTAATACAGCGCGATCCTCTACACGGAATGCTGCATGATGCACTGTACCAAAACCTTGTTGTGCTTCAGGAAGAACTGTATTATGTTCTACAATGACAGAGGCACCATTTCCACCTTCGTTTACTTCAAACAAGTAGAATTCTCCTTCTTGAGCAATCTCTTTAAATAATAGAACTTTTTCTAGTACTTCTTTGAAATAACTAAAGTTCGCGATACGAATAAATACAGGTCCTAAGCCAGTAATTGCATATTCTAATGGGACTGGCCCGTCTTGCCAAGGTGTACCTGATTCCACGCCTTTATCAAATTCATCTGAGATCAATTGATAGTGTTGATCATCGAAGTCAACGAACGAAAGGGTTTTCTTACCGAATTGTTCTTTAATTCCTGTATGTTCTACTTCAAGACGGTCAAAACGTTTCACCCAATATGCTAACGCTGCATCAGTTGGAACGCGGAATGAAGTTTTTGAAATTTCATTTGTACCGTGTACTCCTTTTGGAACACCTGGGAAGTCAAAGAATGTCATATCTGTTCCTGCACTACCTTTATCATCTGCAAAGAATAAATGATACGTTTGAATATCATCTTGGTTTACTGTTTTTTTAACTAAACGCATTCCTAAAACGTGAGTGAAAAACTCATAGTTCTTTTCTGCACTACTTGTAATTGCTGTAACGTGGTGAATTCCTTTTAATTGGTTCATTTTATATTTCTCCAATGGTTTTAAATTTTATATTTTCTCTTCTATTATTTCTCTTCAATAGGTGCTAATTTCGCTTCAATTTCTGCTCGCTGTTCTTCTAAGAACGGCGGTAAATCAAGTTTTTCTCCTAAATGCTCTACATCTCCATCAACTGTAAATCCTGGTCCATCTGTCGCAATTTCAAATAGGATTCCGTTTGATTCACGGAAGTATAAGCTTTTAAAGTAGAAACGGTCGATAATGCCTGAAGAATGGAAACCTTTTTGTATCACCTGTTCTTCCCAATAAGCTAGCTCTTCACTGTTTTTCACGCGAATCGCTAAATGGTGAATGCTACCGCGGCCTGGCTTTTCAGTAGGACCATCTAAATATTTCACGACGATTTCTCCGAAGGCTTCTCCTTTAATAGACTGGAAAATCGCTTCTTCGTCGCTTCGGCTAACTTCTTTATAACCAAATATATCTGTTAATGTATTCGCTAGTTTATCAAGTCTACGCACTGTCATTTCCACTGAACCCATTCCTTGAATTTGATGTTCAGCTGGAACTTCGGATTTCTCCCACGTTTCCCAGTGCTCCACTTTTTCTCCGTTTGAAACGAGTAGCACGAGACGAAGACCTTCCGCATCCTCAAATTGCAAAGCAGGACGATTTGCATATGTTGTCATTTCACTATGTTTCACATCAAATTTCTCAAATCGTTCTTTCCAGTAATGTAAGCTTTCCTCCGACGGAACGAGTAATCCAATTCGAGTAATTGCATTTGTACCACGGTACGTTTTCCCTACTAAAGGCATTTCAAAAAATGATAATTCTGTACCTGGACTTCCTGTTTTATCTCCGTAAAATAAATGATACATGGATGGATCATCTTGGTTTACCGTCATTTTCACACGACGTAAACCTAGCACATTTTTATAAAAATGGTTATTCTCACTTCCGTTTTTTGTAACCATTGAAATGTGATGATGCCCTTTAATTTCATACATGGGTCATTCCTCCGCTTCGTTTTACTAGTCAAGTGATAACTAAAAAATAATATGCTTCTTAGCTTTTTAATTTATTCTCATTATATTTTTGTAAATTCATCTTAGTTTTTACTGAATAAGTTACTTTGCTTTTTAATCGAAAGCAAGTGAGTGTATGTTTTTCATATGACTCAATCGCTTTCGTTACTATCACTTTACAACTCAAGTGATTAAAAAGCAAGTAATTTATCTCAAATTCGAGATATTTTTTTATTGCATAACATTTTGGACTGGAGAATGGTTTGGTAAATATTAAAAACATTAGTGGAGAAAAGAAACTTCAATATTATCGAAAACTGTAATGTCGAGAATAGCAGGATAACTTTTTCCTTCTTCAATTTTATATGAACAAACAGTGGAGAATCCCGTAAACACTACACCGTTAATATTTATTGTAACTTCCTCTTCGATTAACTTATTGGCTTTTTCTACATACGCCATATATTTCATGTTTCTTCCTCCCTTTCCTAATTGAAATTATGAGATAAAAAATGTAAACATATAAAATAAAACTTGTCTAACAGAAAATGAAGCCAATTTATATGTGAAATAAAGTTAGTAAAATAAAAGAGCACCCCCAAACGGAAATGCCCTTTTATTTCAGTTTTAAATTACACCCATTCCTTTTAACATCTCAATTAAACTAGTATAGAAGTATTCACATGCTTCTGTCTCAGAATTAAATGTCTTAAGGTTACTCTTTGTTCCTCGCTCATTATAATATACTTTCCATACTCCATTCTGTTCATTAAAACAATACGATTCGTTTGGTAATCCACCCTTTAAACTATATAAATCCTTTGGCACCTCTTCTTGTAATAATTTCTGTTCTAACTCATTTTTTCGCATGTTTAGAACCTACCCTTTTCAATGCTTCTTCTTCAATTATTTCATTTTTAATAAAGAAAACAGCCCCACTAAGCTTTTAACACTTAATGAGGCCATTTGATTCACATTATTAATTATGGAACGTCGGTTTATAGAACGAACGATTATCAAGCGCAAAGACACGTTCTGTGTATTCGCCTGGTTTTGTGCGTCCTAATGCGCGGTCCATCATGTTCATTTTTGCATCTAAGTTATCGATGTAGTGCAGAATTTCTGCTTCTTTCACTAATGGTGGTTTTGGGCTACCCCATTCTGCTTTTCCGTGATGGGAAAGGACGATGTGCTGAAGGATTAATACTTCCTCTGCATCGATTTGTAGTTCCTCTGCTGCTTTACCAATTTCGTTCACCATGATAGAAATGTGGCCTAGTAAATTTCCTTCTAACGTATACGTCGTAGAAATTGGTCCAGATAGCTCAAATACTTTACCAAGATCGTGTAAAATAACGCCCGCATATAGTAAGTCTTTATCTAACGATGGGTACAGAGCCGAGATAGCTTTCGCCAAATCTAACATTGATACAACATGGTAAGCTAGTCCAGATACGAACTCGTGATGGTTCTTTGTCGCTGCTGGATATTCTAAAAATTCGTTTTGATGCTTATTTAACAAATGTCTTGTTAGACGCTGTATGTTCGGGTTTCTCATTTCAAATATGTATTGCGTAATTTTCTCAACCATATCTTCTTTTTTTATTGGAGCTTTTTCTACAAAGTCTGAGATGTCTGTTACTTCATTCTCATTCGCAACACGAATTTGTTTCACACGTAATTGAATACGTCCTTTATAGTTTAGAATATCTCCAGCTACTTTAACGATTGTTTCCGCTACATATTGTTTCTCAACTTCTGGCGATACGTCCCATAGCTTTGCTTCAATATCTCCACTTGGATCTTGTAAGATTACTGTTAAAAACGGCTTGCCATTGCTTGCGAGACCTTTTGTCGCTGTTTTAATTAACAAGAAAACATCGACTTGTTCACCAACTTCATATTCTACAATTTTCTTTTTCATTCGAATTCCTCCACCAAATCAGTTACTTTTAGTATAGCATACTACAACTCATTTTCTTTACGCTTACGTGTTAATTTTATAATCTCATTTTCTGTAAAATACGTTAATAAATGCGCATGACATGTAAAGAAGATAACTTGTCTATCTTTCGCAATTTCTTTTATAAGTTCAATCGTTCGATTCGTCCTTACCGCGTCAAAATGTACGAAGCTATCATCAATAATAAATGGATAGTCATGCTCAAACGTTTTCGCTAGCGCAAATCGTAACGATAAATATAACTGCTCCGCTGTCGCTTGGCTTAGTTCATGACTGTAAAAACGCATACCATCGTTACGTTCGACAATGAAAGGTTCCGCTTCTGACGGTGAGAATATTTTACTATATCTTCCGCCTGTTAAATACACGAAATACTCTTCGGATTTTTGTAAAATACGCGGCAAATGCACTTCATGATAATATTGCTTCGTTTTCGTTAATACTGTCTTTGCGGCCGCATATGCAGCCCACTTCTTCACTTGTTCACGCACTTGCGCTTTTTTCATTTCCCACTCATGTAGTAAATCACCATACGTACTGCCTTCTTCTAAATTCGCAATTTCTATTCGATGCTTCGCAATACGCTCTGTCAGTTCTTTCTCTTGCGCCAGACAGCTTTGCGCGGCTGTAATTTCTTGCTTTAATTTTTCATCATAACCGTCAGCCTCATAATGCTCAGCTAATGACAAACTCGTTAAGCGCTGCTCTAACAAATCAATTTGAGGTAATAAACGCCCCACTTGCTTATCCGCGTCTTCACGTTTCTCTGCCAATTTTCCAGCTTCTAAAAACATCTCTTCATCTGTAGATTCTGCGATATGCCATAACCCATCTCGCTCTACTAGTAGTTGTTTTAATTGCTCTTGCATGAACTCATATTCTTCTTGCCATTCCGCCAGCTTCTCTTTCAGCTGCTTACAAGTTTGGCGCTTCTCTTTTTCATTTTGCATACGACTTTGCGCCTCATGCAAATTGCTATACTCCGTGCTACCGATAACAGTTTCTAGTTTATGCTCAAAGTGCGAAATCATTTCATACAATGAAGATTTCCGCTTACTTTGCTTCTCTAAATCACGATATAATTGTTGCATTTTTTCAATACGCTCAAACGCCGGCAATATGTGCGCATACGTATAAAATTCTGGGAACATATAACGCGTTTTATACGCATCTACTTGTTCTCCTATTTGGAACGTTTCTCTCTCCCATTCCTCATAAGATGAAACGACTTTATCATACGCTCGCTCCATTTGCTGCAACTTATACGACTCACGCTCAAATAGCTTACGAATCTCTTCATCTTTTTCTAACTGATAACGAACAGACATCGCTTCTTCACTTTGTCGTCCGCCAGCACTTTGCTGAAGAGTAAGAAGCTCTTCTTGTAATCCACCCGAAGGATCTTTATATAAAACGAGTGCTAAAACAATCCCTACAAAAACAATCACACTAATAAATAACAGCACGCGGTTATCTATAAATAGACTCGTGAATAAAACAAGCGTGTTAATAAGAAGTAACAGAAGACAAATTCTTTGCCACTGTTTTTTCTTTTGCTGAGCTGCCCCTGCTTTCTCTTCATACTTACGCTTCATTCTCTCTGCGCCCATACCGATAAACGCCGCATCTTGAAATGATTTTTCTCTCTCAACTAACGTATTTCGTTCTTCATCAGCTAACATTTGCTTACTTATTTGTCTTATATTTTCTTCTTGCTCTTCTAATTGCTCCTGAGCCGTTTTGAAACGTTCATCAAGCTGCGTTTTTTGCGTTTCTAACTCTCTCGCTTTTTGCACCGTTTGTGTAATTAATTCTTTCGTCGCTAAACTTATATCAAATGAAAGAACAGTCTCTTGTTCAAAAGTAGCGCCAATTTGTTGCTGTAGTTCTGCGATTTCTTCTTTTATATTCGCAATACTTCCCGTCATATCACGCATTTCTTGGCGTGCATTTTCATAAGACATATGCTGCATACGAAGTTCTTCTACGTAACTTTCTTTTTGTAAAAATGCTTCATCTATTTCTGTGGAATCAATTTCTGATTGCACTGTTTCTATCTTTTTTTGAAGTGAATCTACTTGTACTTGCAGCGGTTCTATCTTTGCCTTTACCGCCTCATAGCGCGCCATTCCGTTTACAGGAAACTGCCCGTTCTCGCTTTTCAACACTTTCTCGTGCGCACTCTTTTCAATAACGAGAGGCTCAAGCGCCGCTAATATTTCATAATCTTGCTTTCGTCTTTCGGCTGACTCTTTTTCCGCACGAACAGAAGCAAGTTTCTCTTCACTTTCTTTTAACTGCTCGACCTGTTTTTCATACGTGCCAATCTTCCCTTGCCACTCTTTCATCTTTTCCTCAATTTTCTTCATCTCTTGCAGTGACACGTTAATTTCAGGATTACGACCACTCGGCTTAAAGCGCTGATTCATTTCTTTTTCTAATTTTTTATCTAACTGCAATAACGCATCACTTCCGACTGCGCTGGCCGAAAATAAATAATTGCCGATATCCGCTTCGCCGAGCTGATGAATATTTTGAAGACCATGCATATCAAATGAAAAAACAGAATCAAATAAGCTTTCATTCACACCGCTTAATATATCGTTTAAAATATCTTCGCTGCCAGTTTTCCCGTCCTCAAAATAAACGGTCACCGCGCCTACTGCCGTCTTTGGCAATCGTTCAATTTTCAAACGGCCGTACTTTTCTGTTTGAACAGTGACCGCTCCGCCATACTTCCCGCCTTCTTTCGGTTCATAACGGCGCTGTCCTCTCGTCGGAAAACCGAATAAAATACTTTTCATAAACGAGCGAATTGTCGATTTTCCCGCTTCATTTTCACCGTACAGTACCGTCAGCATTGACAGATCCATTTCCACATTTTCTAGTTTTCCATAGCCATAAATATGGAGTTTTTCAATTCTCATTTTTTATCCCTCTCTTGCTGGAATAATTGCTCTAAAATAATATTTTCCGCTTCCTTTTGAATCTCTTTCTTCTCTTCTTCCGTAAAAGCTTCAATGCTATTACGTGCTACAGGAGATGTCCAAATGGTGCGCAATACTCCGTCCATATTTGTGAAAGCTTCTAACTCTTTCAGCACACTACCGACGAAATGATTTTCTTCTTTCAAACGTTCAATTTCCGCAAAAGAAACCGTCTCATTTTTCCACTTCATCGCATACACAAAGTCTTTTCGCTCTTCGCCAGCTGCTAAAATATGAAAAATCTCTTCCACGCGCTTGTCTTCACGCAAATAAGGAGAAAGTGGCCCCTGTCCTGTAAATACGACAGTTAAAAGCGTACCTTCCTCTTCTCTTCTGCATTCATTCATCGCACTTGACGCGCTCGTCATAAGATCATCAACAGTTTCAAGTCCATCAATATTCACTTCTATCTCATCCCACACAACATCCGCCGTATGGAAAAATGAACAATGCGTTCCTTGTTTCGTAAGTTCAATCAGGTACGCACCTTTCTCCCCTGTTTCCTTACGATGACGCCCTTGTATATTACCCGGATAAATAATGCATGGCTCTTCTGATAGAATTTCACGTTTATGTATATGGCCAAGAGCCCAATAATCAAACTGCTTTTCTTTCAGCTCACGAATTTGAAACGGTGCATAGCGATTATGTTCTGCATCCCCTTCCACACTTCCGTGAAGCATTCCAATATGAAAAGGTGCATCACTCATTTTCGTATACTGCACTGTCATATTATCCGTTACCGCTTGCTGCAAATAACTAAACCCATAAATAGAAGCTAACAGCTCACCATTTTTATAAAATGATTTCTCTTCTACATAAGGCTCTGTAAACACATGAACATTTTCCGGAAACTCAATTGCTGCCCAGCTTCCCCCTAAATGATCATGGTTACCATGAACAATAAAAACAGGGATATCGTACTGCGAAAGTCTCTTCATTTGCTCGCGCACAAACACTTGCGCCCTCAAACTTCTCGTCTCCGCATCATACAAATCCCCGGCTAGCAATACGAAATCAACGCGCTCTTGAATCACTTTATCAACAATACGCTCGAACGATTCAAACGTACTCTGCTTCATTCTCTCCCAAACAGACTGTGCAACATTCATCTCCATCCCTTTAAACGGACTATCCAAATGCAAATCAGCCGCATGTATAAACTTCACTTGTTTCACAAATAACGATCCTTTCTATAGTTCAAAAGTTTCATCTTATCCGCATGAACACAAACAATAAATGCTCAATTGTTGAAAACTAGTAATAAGCAGGAAATAAAAAATCCCCCACTAATTAAAGTTTCACTTTACCCCGTATTAACGGGCAGTAGGCAAAGAAGCCAATCTGAAAGTAAACTGCCCATAAATACCCGATTGGTTCAACTAATAACTAGTGGGGATGAAAAGACTCCCCACTAGTTAAAGTTTCACTTTATTGTAACACGCAATGTCATATATTTCTTTGCATATTCTAGTGATTTATGACAAAATAGTTATAAGATTCTGATTTTAATTATTGGAGGGAATTTTCATGGGAGTATACGTTCTAACAGTCTTTGAAAAAGATGGTTCAAAAGCATTAGACGAATCATTCGAGGCAGCAACTGAAAAAGAAGCGAAAGCAAAAGGTGAATCTATTTTACAAGAAAAAGGATTGTATGAAAAAACACATCGCTGCACATCTTCTGCAGGTAAGCTCGTTTTATTCCAGCGCTAAAAAAAAGAAGCGTCATCCGCTTCTTTTTCACTCTACTATATCTTCGTCACACCACGTAAACGCCACATCTAGAATACGATTACCGATACGTACGCGCTTATTCCATTTTCCTGTTTGGATCTGATGTTGCAATTCCGCTTTCATCTTTTCCGTCCAGTCGTGAATCGTGTCACTACGGTCGTACGGATATACGCCTGGAAACTCTTCCTGCAGAAGATGCAAGCTCTCTGCATCAAAATGAAAATGGAAGAAGTAGTTTGCTGTAAGCGATGGTTCTTGCAATCGTAAAAAATGATCATCCACTTGCTTTCTATTTCTATAGAAAGTAAAGATATTCACTTTACCGCTCGTAATTTGGTCAATTTGAATTTCGTGCTTCTCTATAATCACGTCTTGCCCACCTCGTTATATACTACCCTTAGTATATATGTCTTTTGCAACAAAGTTAACCATTTTCGCGCGAAATTCATTTCCTTCATTATATTACCCGTACCTCCAAGTACAATCAGGACAAATAAACAAAGTTGAAGGGGAGCGATCACATGTATTTCGGAAGCAAAGGTTGGTATGTAAAAGAACTTAAAAAATTAGGGATTCGTACTTACGAAGGTAAAAAACTAGAATCTTATCGTACACATATTTTATCTAGTTTACTTGAGAGAATGAAGAAAACTTCGGCTTAATAGATGTAGGAAGCGACTACGGTTGCTTCCTTTTTATTTACTAAATAAAAAGGAAATCATCATACCTTAACTTTACCGTTATACTTCCTTGATAGAAACCGCCCATTATCAACTGAATTTCTAGTACCAAATACTCTTCCAGATAATCATTTGTATATATTTTAAATTCTCCATACTTATTAACTCGTCCGCTTCCAACATACATATCACTACTTGTTATGACAATTGTTGAATGGGGTTCTGCACGGCCCAATATACGATTATTACTATAGTCCAAAGCATCCACATTTATTTTTTGATGAATATTATTAACTGAATCTCTACATTTATTTTCACACAAATTAACATTGCTTTCTTCTGCCCTCGAAAGCGCTCGATTCCTGCTAGTCTTTTCTGAAGAGAAAGCAACATTCCCCAGCCAACTAAACCTATCAAATGTAGTAATAGGTAGAAACATCTACGTTAACTCCCCCATTCTTCCAATACTTCCATCTCATTTTTTATCAACTACGGTCTTTTAATGAACTTACAGCAATACGTTTTATGTTGGGATAAAAGAAAACAGCTTTGGTTTTCCATTCAATTTCGCACTGTTAATTTGTACAGAACACATAGAATACTGGTTTTCACCCCAGATGTAATGACAACACTACACAAAAGAAACCACGGTCCATTAAATGTAAATCCACCTTCAAATATATTAATAATAATTATGTTGCCAATTATTAAGAGAATCCATGAAATGGAATACTGTTTTCCATTTGTAATATATAAAATTTCATCCTCATAACAGACTGTTATTCCCCCACCTTGCCAAACACCAATAGCGAAAGAAATAAGCGTAACTGCCAGTAACTCTGCTTGTAAATCCCTAGTCATTGGTTGCGGTGCCGTATAAGTAATAATCCCTATCATCATGAGAAAAGTTATAATATCTATCCAGTTTAATTTTCTTTGTTTGCTTTGCAGCCAAATAAAGAAAATTAATACAGGAATTAAAAGCAAAGTTTCCATTTACTTATTCTTCTTCCTTTCCTACATTAGAAACGTCTATAATTGTAATGCAATTAGATTGTTCTTAAATCTCTCATACTTTCTGAAGCATAACATGAGAAAGAAATAAAAAAATCGTACAAAAGGGCAAGCCTATAATGTACGATTGGGCATATATAATATTTTAAAAATGAATTAACTTCCTTTCAATAGATACAGCTACTGCTTCTGACCGTGAATTAACACCTAATTTATTGTATATATTTGTTAAATATGCTTTTACCGTTCGCTCAGCTATTCCCATATCAAATGCAATTTCTTTATTCTTATATCCGCGCGCAATAGCTTTCAGCACAAACAATTCTTTAACCGTTAAGTTATTTTCTGCAACCTTATCAGCATGTACTTCTTTCCTTTTATACTTCACTATCTTTTCCATAATATTTGGTTGTAGTAAAATCTCACCTCGAATAGCCGCTTCCAATGTTCGAAACAAATTCTCTCGATCCGTATCTTTTAGCAAATATCCTTTTGCCCCTAACTCAATTCCCTTTAACATTAATTCATCTTCGTTATAAGTAGTTAATATAATAATCGGCGTATGGTTTTGTTTTTCATTCAAAGCCTCAATTGTTTCTAAACCACTCATTTTAGGCATATTCAAATCCATTAAAATGACATCAGGTTTCTTCTTTTCTATGAAAGAAAGGGCTTCTTCTCCGTTTGCAGCCTCACCTATAATTTGAAATGAATCACTCGTTTCTATTATTAATTTCAGACCTTCTCTTACAACGAAATGATCATCTACAATTAATACGTTATGTTTCATGGCTATCTCCTTCTTTATTTATAGGCACTTGAATATACACTTTCGTACCTTTCATCTTTTCACTCAATATATGTATTTCTCCCTTAATCAATCGAACACGCTCATTTAGACCAATTAAACCATAATGTCCAGGATTCTTACCGATATATCTAGTGTCAAAACCAATTCCATTATCTTCAACTTCAATAGTAAGTTTTTCAAGATCATCGATATATTCAACATTTAAATTTACATCTGCTGCCTGTGAATGTTTTGCGATATTCGTTAAGCATTCACTAATTACATATAAGCAGTGCTCTTTTACTACGCTTGAAATATACGGTGGACTTTGGATAGTAAATCTCACATGTATAGACGTAGCTTCAGAAAAACGTTGAATCTCTTCTTTTACTGCTCCATTAAATGAATTAGTAGTATGACGCAAATCATCAATAACCAACCTTGCATCATGTAAAGTTTGTCTCGCTCTTATCATAGTTTGTTTCATAATCTCTTGAGATCGTCCTGTATTCCCTTTTTGCATATGGGCATCTATCGCTTCCAATTGCATAATTAAGCTTGCTAAACCTTGCGCTAACGTATCATGTAAATCTCTTGCCATACGCTGCCTTTCATTAGCTAATGTCAATTCTTCCACTCTCATATATGCAGACTCTAACTCTTGAATATAGCTCTGTATACGATTACGTGCATCAAATTGCTGCTTATTAATATAAGAAAAAGGAATAATAATTGCTAACACTAAAAGAAACATAGAGATAAGAATAGCTAATTTATTCACACCATAATTGATACTAATTGCAGCACAAAATATTGCATACATAAGAGTAAAAACTGCCATTACTTTAAATATATTGTTATAAACATATAAACTTTGGGCGATTAAAATAGGAGTTAATCCAACAAAAATCGCTATCGAAGCATTTGTTGCAATAAATGCAGCCAAAAACACAATGAAAAGTTGTACAAAAAAGAAGTACAACAATTGCCTATTTTTTAATGAACTCGCATACCAATGAAAAATAGTATGAATAACAATGACTATTGTAAAGAAAAAACTATCCATAGAGAAAATATTATTACGAAATTCTAAAAGCATTGAAGCTATATATACGAGTGTAACCCATAAAATAATAAACCTTCTTGGAATAAATACCACTTCCAATACATTTGTATCCAAATCTATATTTGAATTTATTTTTTTCATATTCGACCTCCACCATTATATTATACAAGATGCAGCTTACATTTTGATAAAGTGAAATTTTAATCAGTGGGGGTGGTCCATCCCCACTGATTATTAACCCACACCAATCGGGCTTTTACGGGCAGCCCGACTCCCACAAATAGCGGGATAAGTTATTGATTCCTCTTTATCTTCATTACCGAATACAAATATGAAATATTGCATATCGAAATGCATTGATGTATTTGTAAACGCTTACTATAATGAGGGTATAAAGATTCCTTACATCTTACTATTTCAAAAAGGAGGCAATCTTATGGAAATCGCAATGGCAGTTTTAAAATTTGTAGGTGGAGTAATTCCATTGGTTCAAGAACTTTTAAAAGCATTTATGTAAAATTATTATTCAGCAATTATCTATAAGAATTATCATACAAATGATCTGTATATCAAAAAAATTGATACACAGATCATTTGTGTGATAAAACTTTAAACGAGAATTATGTACCCTAGCAGAACAATAATGATACATCTATCTCAAGTTGGAAACAGGCGCTCACAAGGGCGTCTGTTTTTATATTACTATATACCTAATAACTTATTTAGAAAATCAATTCTACAATTCATACAATGTTACATAATTAATGTATCTTTTTAAAATTTGCACAATAAAAATCCCCTCAAAGCATAAACTTCAAGGGGCGATCCTACTTTTCATTAAATTTTGTACATACAGCAATACCTTTTTCTACGATTTTATCAGATGTATAAACGACGACTTTCTGTTCCCTTTTATTTAGTGCTAATGAAATAATCATTTAAACCAAAAATGCTATAATTGACCCAATCACACTAAGGGGGAACAATTATTTTGCTTGGAAAATGCATTCAATTTCATGAGTTTGGCAATCCGAAAGATGTGTTACAGGTTGAATATAAAAATATAGAACCATTAAAAGATAATGAAGTTTTAGTTCGTATGTTAGTTAGACCGATTAATCCATCTGACTTAATTCCCGTAAGCGGAGCATACGCCCATAGAATCCCTTTACCTAACATACCTGGTTATGAAAGTGTTGGTATTGTAGAAGATGTTGGCTCTTTCGTTTCTAGAGACCTTATCGGTAAACGTGTTTTACCGTTACGCGGAGAAGGTACTTGGCAAGAGTTTGTGAAGACATCAGCTGATTTTGTAGTCCCTATTCCTGATTCAATCGATGATTTTACAGCGGCACAAATGTATATTAACCCCCTTACAGCGTGGGTCACATGCACAGAAACTCTAAACTTAAAACAGAATGATGTTTTATTAGTGAACGCTTGCGGATCCGCTATTGGTCATCTTTTTGCTCAATTATCACAAATTTTAAACTTCCGATTAATTGCAGTTACGAGAAATAATAAGCATACAGAAGAATTACTGCGCCTCGGTGCCGAATATGTAATTGATACTTCCACTGCCCCGCTTTATGAAACAGTTATGGAGTTAACAAACGGGATCGGTGCAGATGCTGCGATTGATTCTATTGGAGGACCAGATGGAAATGAATTAGCTTTCTCCTTACGTCCAAACGGGCGCTTTTTAACTATCGGCCTTCTATCAGGCATACAAGTAAACTGGGCAGAGATTGTCACGAAAGCAAAAGTGCACGCGAATATATTTCATTTACGACATTGGAATAAAGAAGTATCACCATATAAATGGCAAGAAACGTTTCGTCACTTCATTCGCTTAGTAGAAAATAAACAATTACGTTTTATGCCGGTACATTCTACATATGACTTAGCAGATGTGAAAACTGCGGTTGATGTTGTGCAGTCTGCTGAAAAAACGAAAGGGAAAGTGTTTTTGACGAGTTATTAACTACAATTGAAGAAGTCTTTTTGATTGACCTTTTAAATAGACTAGATGGTACGTTTAGGAGTACCCATTTGTAATTATCTGGTATAATCCTTTTAAAAGGTGAAAGGAGATTCTAACATGTGGTTAATTACGGCAATTGCGCCTGTTGTAATAGTCGGAGGAATCGTATTATATGTAATTGGAAGGCTTAAACATAAATATAACAACGGTAATTTAGGTAAGAAAAAATCAAAAAACGCTCAAGTTTTATTAGATAGTTTAATACCAATGGGAATGCTTTTGGGGTGTTTAATCGGTATAATTGTCGACATATTTTTCCCGGATCATTCACTGTTTACAGTTGGTTTAGGGGCTGGAATAGGCTATTTATTTGGATTTTTTGCTTATGAAATTTATAGCAAGACAGGAAACAATTATTCATAATCCAAAAACAGACGCGCTTGCGGAATAAGCGAAGACAAAAAAATCCCCTCAAAGCATAAGCTTCAAGGGGTGAGCCTGTATTTTTACTTACTTATATACGTACAGCTGTACCACTTACAGCAACCATTAACATTCCATCACGAACAACTTCATAATCTACGTCAATACCAACGATAGCGTTCGCACCTTTTTGTTTTGCAAGTTCTTTCATTTCATCCATCGCGATATCACGAGCTTCTTTTAGCTTGCTTTCATAAGAACCAGCACGGCCACCGACAACATCACGAACTGAAGCAAATAAATCACGAACAATATTTGCACCCATAATAGCTTCACCATTTACAATATCAATATACTCAATAATTTCTTTACCTTGGATTCCAGACGTTGTTGTTACAATCATGACTGACACTCTCCTAATAAGTTGTAGTTTTAATAAGCTTTCTTATGTCTTTATTATGACATGGAAAAAGTATCTAATCTATTGAATTACCTTACAGGAGTGTGACAATTTTGTAAGGATGAAATATTATTATACCTTTTCCTTACAATAACTACCTAAATTAACAGAATATTGTTATAATTAAATTAGAGGAGGAGATAAAATGAAAAAAATCACTTACATATGTGCTCTAAGTGTTCTATCTTTCACTTTAATAGGTTGTACAAGCACTTCTACTACAAATAATACTCCAAAAACTAAGCAAGAAAATACGAAAAATGCCATTCAATTAAACTCTGCAGACATTACCAACATTGAGATGCTTAGAACAACAAGTAATACTAGTTCCAAATCTCAAACAGATAACGAGGAAATGGTACAATCAATCGCTTCAGCAGTCCAAAACGGAACACCGAAAACAATCACACTAGATCAAAAAAAGAAACAATCTGCACATTCTACTATAACCGTTACATATAAAGATGACTCAAAAGAAGAGTTTCTTGTGTGGGTTGATAATAAGGAACAAATTACGATTGCTAAAGATGAGAAGAAAGATAAAGTAGAAGCTGTGACGGTGAATATTAAAGGCGCTAAGATAATGAAGGATTTTTTTAAAAATGATAAAACATAAAAGAATCCCCATCAACTTAAGGATTCAAATTTAGCACAAAATTTTGTTCAGAAACACTATAAAATTTCAGCCTAATAGGTAAGTGGCGAGACCGTATATTATTAAACTTAAAATGTTTCAAATCGAAGGAAGACACCTTATAAGGTGTCTTTTCTTTATTTACAAAAGGACCTGCTCCATTCATAAATGCATAAAGTAAATTGAATCCGTTAAAACACATGAGTGAACCTTTGTCTTCCCCCTCCTATCTAAAGGAGGAACTGTTATGGGCTTTGGTGGTAGTTGTGGCCGCTGTGGCTTCGCTGGAGGATTTGCTTTATTAGTTGTATTGCTTATTTTATTAATCATCGTTGGAGCTGCTTGCTTCTGCTAAAAAACTATCGGAAAAGATCCCCGTGCTAAACAAAAAATAAAATAAGCTGCCCATATGGACAGCTTATTTACATAATTATCGTTCTCGGAAGTAAAGTTTTAAAAGTAATTTATCCATAGTGATATTAAAATTACTACTAACAGGGGGAGCACCACATTGCCATCAACCTAAGCTTTTGAGATACCCCCCATAACGAAATTTTCACCTTTTTACAGTTATTTATGAGAATTCAGCTCATTTTTTCGTTTTGGGGAACAATCAATTTCTTAAGTTGATGGGTATGTGATAATGCTTCCATTTGAACAAATTTTCCTTTTCCATACCAATCACACACCTTTTGTAGAGTAATAGTATCAGCATATCCCAGTTTAAGAGGTTACTTACAAAATATTTAGAATTTTTTTTGCGAGAATCCTCCGAAATGTAATACGGACTTTAAATATTTTCATTTATAATTCTCTATTTGTCTATACTTTTCATACCGCTGTTGTATAAGCTCTTCCGAGGATAATAGTATCAATTTTTTTAGAGATGATTCGATTACAGATTCAATCACTTTTGCCTGTGATTTTATATCATTTTGTGCTCCACCTTTAATTTCAGGAATGATTTCATCAATAATTCCTAAATGTTTTAAATCTTTTGCTGAAATTTTCATATGTTCAGCAGCTTCTGGAGCATACTTAGCATCCTTCCATAGGATAGATGCTGCTCCTTCTGGCGAAATTACTGAGTACCATGAATATTCTAACATATGGATATGGTTACCGACACTAATGCCAAGAGCTCCACCACTTGATGCCTCTCCAATTACAATACAAACAATTGGCACTTTAAGTGTAGCCATTTCAAATAGATTTCGAGCTATCGCTTCAGAAATTCCACGTTCTTCAGACCCTTTTCCTGGATAGGCGCCTATTGTATCAATAAATGTAATAATAGGGCGATTAAATTTATCAGCTTGTTTCATAAGTCTTAGCGCTTTTCTATAACCTTCTGGATGTGCCATTCCAAAATTTCTTTCTATATTTTCCTTTGTATTTCTACCTCTTTGATGACCAATAACCGTAACGGGCATCCCTTTAAATTTTGCAATACCACCTATCATTGCTTTATCATCACCATATAATCGATCACCATGAAGTTCGAGAAAGTTTGTAAACAATAAAGGTATATAGTCCAATGTCGTGGGCCGGTTACGTAGCCTTGCAATTTGAACTCGTTGAAAAGGTGTAATATTAGAATAAATTTTATCTTGCATTTTATTTAAACGTTTTTCTAATACATGAATTTCTGGCGATAAATCTACATTATTTTCTTTCATGATTTTCTTTAATTCATCAAATTTCTCTTTTAATTCAATAATAGGACGTTCAAAATCCAAACTCATTTTACCCTCCAAATGTTATGATTTACCTCACTCTAATCAAAAGGCTTAGAAATAGAATCAATAAATAATTCAAAACCATCCACAACTATTTTTTGTTCTGATTCTGATAAATTATTGAGAATACTTTGATAAAATGTAATAGATTGCTCTCTTAAGCAATTAACAGTTATGTGACCTTTTTCTGTGAGGTGCAGAAAAAGTTCTCTTCTATTTTTTTCATTTACTTCACGATAAATAAGCCCCTTTTTTACTAACTTATCTACCAATCTACTTACAGTTGAAGTCTCTAATCTAAGTTTATTGGATAGTTGCCAAACAGTTAATTTTTCCACCTCTAGTTCCTCTAACGCCATCATTTGAGAAGTTGGTAAAGGTTTTTCAAATGGTCCATTGGGCAAATTTTGAGATTCAAAAACCCCAGTTATTATAATCATTTTCTTAATATCTGTTCTTAGTTTTAAGGCATCTTCTCTTTTCAAAAAGGTCACCCTCCTACAATTAATGTATCATACATCAATTGTATTATACATGAATATGTTTTTTTCACAAACTTAACGTAAGCCAATATTACAACATGGACGAGATATTTCTTCTTGTTAAAATGGTATAAGTGGATTGTTTTCTACAAATGGCAGAACATCAATTATGTATCAGGGGCCTTTATGGGGTACCGCTCATCGCAATCAAGCTAAGAAAATAAAACTACCCAAAAAACGAAAATTTCATCTTTTCATAGTTGTCCATAGAAATTTAGTCCATTTTGGGGAAGAATGTATTTCTTAACTTGATAGCGGTGTGGCGATACCTCATTTAGAATGACTAGTATATGCTGCTAGTCTTTTTTTATTAATTTACAAATTGAAGTAATAAAGAAAAGACACCCTAAGGTGCCTTCCTCCGACTTGAACCACTTTAATTTTAATAATATGTATTGGACATTAAGCAAACACGTCCTATAAAACAGAATCATTTATTTTCATCAGATTGTTAGTGTACAAATACAAGAGAATCGAGATCATTTGTTTGGCTAGATTAAAGCAACGCCACATCTATATGGTTGAGATGTGTTACGCCTTCTAATCGAAGAATCTGCTTTATAGAACGTGTCCACAAGTTATATTTTACTACATGTAATATTTATTTGGTGTAATTTTACCGAATATGTATAATTGCATTAAGTTTACAAGAAAATGAGAGTATACTTTGGTATTGTGTAATAAAGATAAAGCCCACCTACGGAAATAGGTGGGCTTTTTAACGCATAAAGAAAAGACACCCATATAAGAGTGTCTTTCCCAATAGTTTTTTAGCAGAAGCAGCTAGCTCCAACGATGATTAATAAAATAAATAATACAACTAATAAAGCAAAGCCACCACAACTACCACCAAATCCCATAATAGTTCCTCCTTTAGATAGGAGGGGAAAACACGGGGTCATTCATGTATTTTAACAGGTTACTTTACCTTATGTTTTTAGGCATTAATTGAGCAGGTCCCTTTTTCTTTATAATTTTGCGGTTATTTTCTTTTGTTTATTAAAGAATTTTTGCATTTCGGGACTATTTGGAAATATCTCTTCAGCTTTATAAGAGTGAAAGTCTACTGGCTTAATCCGTTGTCATTGTGTTAATTTTTCTTCGCCACGCATTACTCTAAGTACGCGCTGAACAGATTTAGGAAGTTCGCTTATTTGAATTTTAGTCATAATATCAACACCTCACTATTTGAATCATTATAAAAAGAATAATTCCTTTTTTTAATCATTGATCCCTTTTCTTTGCGATTCTTGGACCAAAAGTTAACCCGACAAAGAAAACTAGGAACACATAACCAAGAACATAATCTACTCGGATTACAGCTTCTCTATTCATAAAATACAAAACAAACAGTACGACAAAGGCGATAAAAAGACTAAGGGCGAAAATTTGAGAAACAATTCTAAAAGTTAAACTTTCAATTCGTTCGTCCGTTTCTGGTAGTGGATAAGCACCAGATTCATTTTTCTTCTTAAAAAACAATCTTCCTATAAGCCCGAAAATTGCTGAGAAGATAATAAATCCTATTACATACTGAAGACTCAATTCAATCCCGCCTTCAAAATAGAGAAGTACAGCTCCTATTAAACAAAGAACAGTATAAGACGTCATTCTTTCCATATTTTTATTTCTCATTGTTATTCCTCCCCAGTTTTATCTAATTGAAATAAGTCCTCCACTTTACAATCAAAAAACTCACATAATTTTAGGGCTAATTCTAAGCTGGGGTTGTATTTATTCTTCTCGATGGCGATGAGGGATTGCCTGGTGATATTAACAGAGGAAGCTAATTGCTCTTGGGTGATGTCTCTAATAACACGGTATTGTTTTACTTTGTTTATAACCAAATTCACTAATTCTCCTTTTTGTAAATTTGTTACATTTATTTTATCCAATTTAAGTAAAAATGTAAATATACATTTACAAAAAGTATATGAAACTTTACAAAAAGTAAAGGAAACACTACATAAAATATTAAAACCACCAAGTTTATTTTACTTGGTGGTTTTGTTGCCCTTACGGCTTATATTGTGTTGTTTTTCTTTTGCTTATTGAAGAAACTCAGTTATTAGTATTAGGGGTACCGCCAGCATTTCGGAAAAAAACCAGGCTAAGAGTATACAAGATTTTATACAGTTTTTCTGCTAATCCAGTAACCTAAAAACCATGCCAGGATAGGAATGTATAAAAAAATGCATAGATCTATAGAACAAAAAAAGGAGATTTACTTATGAGATTAGGGTTCCTCCTTATTCTTGCTACTGATAATGAGACGTTATGCAATCAAAATACCTTTCATTATCTATATTCTTGATGTGGTACAATCTGGATAAAGGGTAGAAGGAGAAAGACAATGAAAGAAATCATTAAAGAGATTGTTTCCCCAAACAAAAGATACAAGGTTCAAGTTATCAAACGAAATAATGGCTTTTTCACTACAGAAGTTTTTGCTTGGTTTGAGGATTACGGATATGAGTATTGGGCTCCTATTAAACAGGGAATATCGTTAATTGATACAGAAAAACATGCTATAGCCATAGCAATGGAAGATTTAAAAGTGTATTCAGGTGAGAATGATTAGTAGTGTGGATTACACTTATCTCTGAATAAGAGAGGGGATTGCTGTAATATTAAAAATTAGCTTCCAATAACGGTAATTATGTAAATGAGCTGTCCATATGGACAGCTTATTGTATTTTTGCTTAGCGTGGTTTTTTTGATGCATGTTGATCGTTTTTATCGTTTTGGAGTAACTCGTCCTTGTTAGCTTGATGGATATGGGGTATTTGCATTTCTTATCTTGATGGCAATGTGAAACTATCCCTAATATAAAAATACTTTGTCTTTACAAATAATACTCAAACATTTTTGCAACCTTTTCTTTCATTTTTTCTTTTATAGATAATTGATTGACGTCAGAGGATGTTACTTGCTTTGAATTTTGTAAGTCTGCATTAATCACTGGTTTTATTCTCGAAATATAGATAGGGTCATGAATATAACAGTTCATTTCTTCATTTAAATGAAACGAGCGTGAATCAAAATTCACGGTCCCAACCATCAATACTTTTTCATCAATCAAAAATACTTTACCGTGTAACACCCCATTTTTATAACCATATACTTCCATCCCCTGTTTTAATGCTTTTCGGATATATGGATATGCTGCTTCTTTAACTAATAGTGCATCCGAATGAGGTGAGAATAGAATTTTGACACGGACTCCCCTCTTTCTTGCATCTACTAATGCGTTCCAAATAGTTCTGTCTTTTGGTATAAAATAAGGTGTTAATATAATGATGGATTCTTTTGCTTGTTGAAACAGCATTGCATAATCTTGCCCAAGTTTTTCTCCACTATAATATGCAGTAAATCGTTGCGAGGTTGCTCCCTTTTCCTTTACCGCATTGTGTATCGGAATCGGTTTCTCTGAGTTTTTATTCCAGTCTAATACAAATTGGTGTTCTAAATCTTGAACTCCTTCTCCTCGTATTTGAAGATGATAATCTCTCCAATAACCAAGTTTTTCTTTTTCCCCCAAATACTTCTTTCCGATGTTGAATCCGCCAATGTAACCAACCTTTCCATCAATAATTGAAATACGACGATGATTCCGATGATCCAAAGAAGAAAAAAGATAAGGGAAAACAGGTTTATTGTAATATGTAAAATGAACTCCTTTTTTAACTAATAATTCTCTTTCCTTTTTCTTTAGTAAAATTCCACCTAACCTGTCCACTGCATAGTATACTTCTACACCTTCCTGACTTTTTTTCCGCAATAGCTCTAGAAACTGATGACTTACTTTATCATCAGCAATAGAAAAAAAGTTAATATGCACGTAATGCTTTGCTTTCTCTATATCTGAGAATAATTGATTGTTTAACTGTTTCCCATCTGTATACATAGTAATATCACTTTGACGCATAGGGTATTGACTAGAATTCTGGCTAAATACCCCATTTTTTTCGGCTATTGTTCTGTCAATTTCCCCCCAAACAAACAGAACTAAACATCCACCGATAAATATAAAGAGGAATACTCGGAAAATTCTTCCTATCTTTTTCAGCATATTTAATCTCCTTTATATATTATCGTTTGATTTCTGTTAGTTTTTGTTATTGGGACAAAACTATTCCATACATCTATTAGCTAAAAATTCTCCTTTGAATGATTAACTATAAAATTTCTCATTCGCACACCCCTAAAATTGGAAATCGTATTATGATAACAAAATAGGCATTCTATATTTTGAAGTACATTTACAAGGAGGAATACTACATGACAGTAAGTACTAAACTTAAACAAACTATCGCTGGATTAAAGGGTGCTCAAGCATGCCTAGAAGGATTTGTTCTTGATACTGATAACAAGCAAGCAAAACAATTATATAAAGGTGCAGCACAACAAACTCAAGAAATTATTGAATCTTTAAATCCTCGTCTTCAACAAATTGAACATGAAGAGCCTCAGTACAAGTAATAACATAATACCTTTCACATAGAATATCGTCCCCATGGAAGAGTGCCCAGCTTAAATAACGATTATCATAATGCTGATTACGATTAAAGGGTATCGCCATATGCCCATCAACTTAAGAAACGGAATACACAATCTGCGTATGCTTTTATGAAACGACTCGTTCAAACTTTTGGAGAACCAACGGTTCTGACAACAGATAAGGCCCTTTCTTTACTTTGTTCACTCAAAAAATTAAAGGTGAATGACTTTTATAAAAGTACTACTCATTCTACAATCAAACATTTCAATAATTACATAGAACAAGATCATCGCTATGTAAAGCGCCCGTTTGCTAAATCCTCAGGATTCTAACACTTCGCATAAATCTGTCCTTATAGGTCAAAATATGTAAGGTATTGTGCTGGAATGCACTTGCCTATTCTAAATAAGGAGTGAGATGAGTGGCTGATAAAAACGAACGTAACCGTGTTGATAATGATGCTGGCGAAGCGGTAGGAACTGGCGTCGGTGCTGTCGCTGGAGCTGCCTTGGGTTCTGTTCTTGGTCCACTTGGTACCGTTGCAGGAGCTGTTGCAGGAGGAGCGATGGGTAACAAAGTCGGCGAAGGTGCCGATGAGGCTAATGACAGTGTTGCGAACCGAGAAGATTAGACTTTAACCAAAGTGACACTGAATGAATTGGATTCCCAAAAAGGGAGTCCTTTTTTTATTAAGTTAATTCAGCTTTTTTAGGTAAATTCCCAGTAAGATTGTGAATCAATTCACTTAAAGTAACGTGTGCGTTAGTTCAACAAGCTATAAGCAGCAATCATAATCATTTTCTTGGTCTTCCGCAATCCGGCGCTATTGCTGAATAAACCTTAGATTATCAATCGACTTTATTGTTATATTTTTGAGTACAGTGAAGTATCTTATATCGGAAATTAAACAACTATATTTTAACCCCGTCCTAAATTTAGAACGGGGTTATGCTTGTTTTAGCTTTTTAAATTTAATAGCACCACCTAAATGGAAGTTTTATCTCGAAACGAAGAGGTAACTCCAATTCTAAAAGAAGGGCCTGAAGTGTTTTGGAGTTTGTAGAGTTGATAGATGCTTTAAAATATGTTTCACCAAGTCGTGATAAACCTTTTAAAGCTTATAAGCATATTACTGAAAATTGGGATGATAACTGGGATAGTTTAAATTCACAGTGGAAAAATATAATTGGAAGATTATCAATTTCTAGTGTCCAAGGTGAAGCATTCAAGGAAGTTACTAGTACCATAGAAGGTTTCTTTAAGGAACAGGAATGACTTAATAGTCATTCCTGTTTGTTTTTTTGCGGTATCAAGTTAAGAAGCACATTCTTCCCCAAAAATCATAAAAATGAACTTCGGTGCTATAAAAAAATTCAATTTAGGGAGTACTTTAAAATCTTAGCTTGATGGCAATGGGGTACCGCCACATCGCTATCAAGCTAACAAAATAAAATACCCCTTAAAATGAAAAAATACGCTTTCTTTCTATAGACTTATAGGAAAGGATGGCGTTTTTTTTACACTTGGGGGTAAAGCAAATTCTTAAGTTGATGGGCATGGGGTCACCATATCAAAAAAAGAAAATTGTACGTTTAGACACAATTTTAGATAATCCCCTATACGTTAAGTTGTGGCAACCGAGATATGATAAAATGTTTAATCAAAAATGTAGAGGATTTACAATATGAGAAGTGTGCCATTAAAGGAGAGTGTATACGATGAATAGCGTCAATATAAAATTGAACCCTCAACTGAGGAGAGCATGATATTTCTAACCTTCAACCCATGTCACTTTCCTCTCTCCACTTTTTTAATTTCTTATTAAATAATTTGATAATAACTCCATAAACTAAACGTACTTGTATCTCATAGGAGTGTATTATTCGTGAAAAAAAATTGGATAGTCCTCATTCTTTTAATCATTTCCTTTTGTTCCACACAAACACCCATATATGCTTTTACAGATAGTCGTAAGGCATATGAAAAAACAGGGAAGGTAATTTGGGAAGTAAACACAAAGGAAAAAATAGTTGCAATAACATTTGATGATGGGCCTCATCCTATTTTCACCCCTCAAATACTTGATATTTTAGCTAAATACAATGCGAAAGCAACCTTTTTCGTAGCAGGTAATAAAGTTAAAAGGTTTCCTGCTATTTTAAAAAGGCAAGTAAAAGAAGGACACGAAATTGCTAATCATACTTATAATCATATTTATGATAAAAATATTACCGCCGCTAAATTAACTGCCGAATTAGATCAAACGGATAAAATTATCAAGCAAATCACTGGCTATAAACCAACTCTCTATCGTCCAGTTGGAGGCCTTCACAATGATTTAATTATTAATACAGCTATACAGAATGGGAAACTTGTTATTCTATGGTCATGGCATCAGGATCCTCAGGATTGGAGAAATCCAGCAGCTAGCAAAATTTCTAGATATATAACAAAAGGGGTTAAACCCGGAAATATCATTCTACTCCATGATTGGAATGGGAGCGAATTTTCTCAGACATCTCAGACAGTTGAAGCATTAGAACGTATCATGAGATATTTATACAGAAACGATTATGAATGTGTAACAGTATCTGAAATGCTCTATCGTTCCATAAAAATAATTCCCTCCCCCTTTGATCCTTTTTATCAGTGAATCTAGGCTTATTTACGGAAATTTATGATAATTTTCTAGAGGGGGTATCGCCACATGCCCCTCAAGCTAAGGTTGGGTATTCCATGAACTTCCGTTCTTGTTGCCTACATGCTTGATATTTTGTTTATTTGTTTTTAAAAATACGCATTCGAAATAAACCTTGATAAGGTGTATTTTTAAAGGTTATGCAGTTTTCTGCTTTAGATTGGATACAGTGTGATAAACAACGCCTAAAATATCAAAGACTGTCTTTTTCTCCTATCGATGGGATTTCCGTCCGTTTTTCTGTAAGAGGTCAAACAGACGAAGGAAAATTTTTGATACTTCTTGGGTGTCTTGTTGTATAGCTTCATATACTAAGTACAGATGATCTTGAATCATATAAATTGCTTTATATTCACTTAATTCTTTTTGTTTTTCTTGTAGTAACAGCTGTCGCATTTTGAACATAGTGGAAGAACAAAGAAAAATAGCGATTAACTGTCCATAAAGATGACATTCTAGACGCTCTCGCTTAATATTGTGACAATGATTGATACCAAAAAGAGATTTCCATGTTTTAAATACAATCTCTATTTGCCAACGTAGAGAGTAAATCTCGTGAACATGTTCCATCGGAACAATTTCCCATGGGATGTTGGTAATATAAACATTGATTTCTGTTAAACGTTTACTTTTTTCAGAGTATGTAACTCCTTTTTTCTTTTCAACATAAGTTTGTTGTTTCCTACGTTTGTGAATTTGAGTTGATGTGAGTCTATATATTACAACTCGTGAGGGTAATTTTTGTTGTCCAATATAGGCATTTTGAATTTCATAAGTATCTCCTGGTTTTATCTGATGCATAATATCTTCAAGATCAAGCAAAACATATAAAGATTGCTTTTTTACTGTCCCATTCCGAAAGAATTCTGGAGATTCATTTTTTACATATACTCTATTATTTAATTTTAACCGTGAAACATAGAATACTCCCCGTTGATCCATCTGATCTAAATCTTTTAGAGAAAAGTATCCTAAATCTCGAATACATAAATCTCCTGGGCATAAGGTATCCAAACACTCTGTACCAAAGGTTTTATCATTATTTTTACCTGGTTCCATTTGAAAATTGAGGAATTTTCCACTATATAAATCATACTCTAGTTGAATCTTAATACCAGCTGTCTGTGCACATCCTCCAGAACCGGGATAAATAGAAGCTAAATGGTTGGGTACTTGAAAAATAGTAGCATCTAAAATACGTATACGTTGAAAATAAGAGGTGTATTGGTTTGAGATTTGAGACGAATCGTTTAATTTACTTTTGATTAAAAGAGAAAATACACACTGTAGAAATAAAACAGCGCATCGGTTAAAACGTTGATTAAGCCCTCCTGGACTCATAAGTGTAGCTGTATTTACATAAAGCAGCCAAATCTTGTGCCACATATTTACTTTTACGTTTTACAAAACCTGTTTCCTGTGCAAGTTGTTGAAGGGTATCGGGAGATAAGTGTCGCTGTAGTTCTTCAGCAAACAAATGAAATTCATCTTGAATCGAAAGATTCATAAAAAACGCCATCCTTCCTGTATATTTCTACAAAAAGAATAACGCTTTCTGTGAATTATGGATATAAATTTATCTTAGGTTGATAGTGATGCGTCAGTGCCCCCTTTATATCATTTATTGTTGATTATGCACTTGTCTTGATGATGGAATATCCGTATTAAAGAAATCCAAGTAGTCGTGTAAATGGTAATCTGCTACATCACTTTGTCCTTGATACATGCAGGTTACAATTCCTAATTCTTTTGCAGGTAACAAATCTAGTTCCCTGTCCCCAATAGCTAAGTCAATTCTGTGCTTCTGATGCAAGTGAATATAAGATGCTGGATTAGGTTTGCGAGGAAAACCATCATCAATTGTAACCATATCTACAAAGTATTTGTCCCAGCCATAGTATTTTAAAATTTCTAAAACGCCATCTTTATGTTTATGTGTCATGATTACATTCTTATCCGCGAACTTTAAGATCTCTTCCACACCATGAAATGGTTTCATATCTTTTGGAGACAATTTTTTCTTTAATCTTTTAATCTTTTCTTTCTGATCGCTAGAGATATTATAGTAGTCCACGGCGTGGGAATATGAAATTTTCAACTTTTCATAAATTTCCTGTTTGTCTACCGCTTCTCCTAGCACTAAAGAGAGCATTTTCGTATAAGCAGGATATGTATCAAATAAGGTTCCGTCAAAATCCCATAGAATATTCAATTAAATCACCTTTCTTGTAGTTATCTTGACATAAATTCGACAAAAAAAATGTAAACTCCTTTTCTTAATATACTACTATGTTCCAGTTAAGACAAAGAATGTATAGACAGGCTAAAATAAGGAGTTTGCACAGTTTACTCAAAATCTTCGTTTTAGGGCAATCTCAAATTCTTGACTTGATGGGCATGGGGTAGCACCAACATTGCCATCAACCTAAGAAAACAAGTCACCCCCAAAACGATAAATAAGCTTTTTCATTACAGGAAAGCCTAAAAATTTCGTTCTGATGGTGTAATAAAACCTTAGCTTGATAGCGATGTGACGGTACCCCTATAGGTAGTTACTTTGAGAAGTCAGCTCATTTTTTTCGTTTTAGGGCGTTTATTTTTCTTAAGTTGATGGGCATGTATGGTGACCCCTTATAGTACGATAGGGCACGTTAATCGAGGATGAAGGCATGAAGGCTAACGACTCTGATTTTTTTTAAATATCCCTAACAAAAAAATTGGATGTAAATACCAAATGGCTAAGTAAAGCCTTTTTAGAAACAAGCACCAAATCAAGCGCATATTTTCACTCACACAGGTAACATTAGTACTTGTAAGATCCAAACACATCCCTTAGGAGGTTTTCATCATGGGCTTTTTTGATTTATTTAACGAAGAAGGAACTCAAAAGGAAACTCGAAAAAAGGTACGTGAAGTAGATCGCTCTGCCGATACAGAATTTGCAGCAGAAGACGTACATCTTGATCTTCGTGCTGAAGAATTGGAGATCGACAAACACCGTGTGGAGACTGGTGATGTGACGCTTCATAAGGACATTGTTGAGGAAGAACAATCAGTAAATGTCCCTGTTTTACATGATCAAGTCGTTATTGAACAAAGAGCCGTTGATCACGAACCAACAGATGAACCAATTACAGAAGAAGAAACGATTCACATTCCAGTAACTGCTGAAAAAATTGATGTAGAAAAGCATACGGTCGTCACTGGTGAAGTCTCTGCTCATAAACGTTCGGTTCAAGAAATAGAACAAGTACGCGACGTACTTCGTAAAGAAGTTGCAGATGTTGAATCGCATGGTAATACAGATATTATCAAAGAGGACTAATTGTGCCTACCTACTTAACTTCTAGTTAAGTAGGTTTCTTTCCATCCTCATATATAAAAAAGAACTTCAGGAGGTCCTATGGGAAAGTATATTACTATTGGTGTGATAATCGGTAGCATAATCGGTTGGGTAACAGGTTTTACAATCGTAACAGGACTCGTTATAGGAGCAATCGTAGGCGGCATTAGTTATACAATGAATTCGAGAAGGAACATCGACAAACCGACTAAAAAAACAAATGAAATTAAAGAAAAAACGCTTCAATTACGAGAAGAGCAACTGGAAATAAAAAAAAAACGAGTACAAATAGGGGAGGTAAAGGTTCATAAAGAAGTCGTCGAAGAACAGAAAACGTTCACTGTTCCTATTAAGCGTGAAGTATTAGTAATAGAAGCAGGAAATGAGGAGGAACTTCGAATTCCTCTGAAAGAAGAAGAAATTGAAATAAACAAACACCCCGTGCAAGTAAATAAAGTATTGGTTACAAAACGTCAAATAGAAGAAATAAAACAAATAAAGGAAAAGCTAAAAAAAGAAACAGTACAAGTTTACGTTACAGGTGATGATGCGGATGTCATAAAAAAGCCGCCTTCTGTAACAAAGGACTAAACCATTTCCCGCCTTATTCGGGTGGGATAGGTGAAGGCGCTAACCAACCCCTACTCCTTTTACGTAACCTTCGAGACCACCTTCGCCTCCAACAATCAACAGCGCTGCATTTGATAACACTATTGCAGTCAACTGCATCACAATCGAATGAGGAGGTAACTCATCAAACACAATCGAATGAACTTTTTCATGTTCTAGAGCCTCATCAGCCTACATAAGACCTCAAGATTTTCTGTTTTTTCTCTTTCAAAGAAGTGGTACCGTCTCCCCAATAGGAAGACAAAGATAATTTGTGGTGAAAATTCGCTAAATATTGCTTGATATGGGGTCTCGCCACATCACCATCAAGCTAAAGAGAAATTGTATCCATAAAACGAAAAAACGTTATTCTTTCTGTAGAATCATAGGAAAGGATGGCGTTTTTGATATGAACTTATCTATTTCTAATGAACTAGAATTGTTTTCTAAAGAGTTGCAGCGATATATGTCACCTGATGCTTTAGAGCAATTAGCTAAAAATGTAGGATTTGTGAAACGAAAAAGTAAATACCGCGCACAAGATTTAGTGGCCCTATGTATTTGGTTAAGTCGAAACATAGCCCATACTTCATTGACACAATTATGTAGTCAGTTAGAAGCTAACACAGGCATTTCTATGAGTCCAGAAGGACTCAATCAACGTTTTAATTCCCAGGCTGTTCTGTTTTTACAACAGCTCTTAGCATATTTACTTCACCAACAAGTTGGTTCTTCTAGCAAGATTCCAACTTTGTATACAAACTATTTTCGACGTATTCGTGTATTGGATTCTACACATTTTCAGATTCCAGATAAATTCACTTCTACATATCAAGGTTCAGGTGGTAGTGGTCAAAATGCTGGCGTGAAAATTCAACTAGAGTATGATTTACTAAGTGGTCAGTTTCTACATGTTCATGTAGGATCAGGAAAGCACAATGATAAAACGTATGGTTCTACTTGTTTAACGTCCCTTCAACCGAACGATGTATGTATACGTGATTTAGGATACTTCGATTTAAAAGACTTACATACGATAAAAGAGTGTAATGCTTATTTTATTTCAAGATTAAAGTTCAATACACGTATATATCAGAAGAATAAAGAGCCTGAATACTTTCAAAATGGAACAATAAAAAAGCACTCTGAGTACATCCAATTAGATATGGAGCAATTCATTGACCAATTACAGTCAGGTGAAACATATGAAATTCCTGAGATTTATATTGGAATGTATCAAAAGCTTCCTGCAAGACTAATTTTGTATAAATTAACTGAAACGCAAATGAAACGTAGACAAAAGGATTTAGCATCTAAAGAACACAAAAAGCAAATTACCTATAAAGAACGCAGTAAACTGCTTAGTGCGATTAACTTTTACATTACAAATATCCCTTCGGAATACCTACCAAAAGAACAAGTATACGATTTTTACTCTTTACGGTGGCAAATTGAACTTATCTTTAAAACATGGAAATCATTTTTTCGTATTCATCACTGTAATTCTGTAAAATTAGAACGATTAGAGTGTCATTTATACGGACAGTTAATTAGTATCCTCCTTTGTTCCTCCACTATGTTTCAAATGCGCCAATTACTCCTCACCAAGAAGAAACGAGAGTTGAGTGAATATAAAGCGATTTATATCATCAAAGATTATTTTCCACTTCTTTATCAAGCTTTACAAAAAGACACTCAAGAGATATCAAAGATACTACTTCGTTTGTTCAATCTTCTACAGAAAAATGGGCGAAAACCCCATAGGTATGAGAAGAAAACAGTCTTTGATATCTTAGGCGTCGTATACAACTTTTCTATGTCCCACAATCAAGTAGCGTAATCTAAAAAAATTATAACCCGATAGGGTTTATTTAGTATGCAAATATTTAAAGAACTTACACTGGACCTTTAGAAAAAAGAAATAATCTCACGTGAGAATAAACTTATATAATCTTAGCTTGATGGGCATGGGGTGCCGCCAACAAAACGCAATTTCGTACGCTAAGAAAAAAGCTTTGCTACATAGGTAATGTAGCAAAGCTTTTTTAAGTTGTTTAATTCTCGCTCCACGATCGGCTTTGTTAACTAACACTTTAATTATTTTAACAGCCTTTTGTTTAATTCCCACAAAGCCGTTTTGTTACTATCCCATTTTAAAAGCGTTACGGCTTCCTCAAAGCACAACCATTTATAATTGAAGTGTTCTTTAGATAATTTAATATTTTTTGTAGGAACTTTAACTCCAAAAGAAAATTCTTTTATTACATAAACATCTTCGCCCCAAAGAAATTCACCAACTACATCCTCTACTGGTAGTGAAGACACAGAATCTAGTTTTATATATGGACTTTCTCTTGTAATACCAGCCTCTTCAAACGCTTCTCGTTTTGCTGATTCAATAGGAGTCTCACCATCTTCTCCACCACCAGCTATTCCTTGCCAATAACCATAATCACTTCGATTAAAAATGGCATATTGAATGGAATCGTCAGTTTTTATATAAGGAAATATCAATACTTGATACGGTGCTCTCATTGCTTAACCTCCTTCCGAAAAAATATGAACAATTTATTCACTAACTTGCTATTTTAGTAAATAAAGTATTTGCATTTAAACTTTATAAAACTCAAATGTATTTTTTTCTAAACATATTGTTTCATTGGAATTTTTAATAATAATATCAAAACGTTGACTATACGGATGCATAAACACTTCATACTGAATCCGACGTTCTTCATGAGACTTCCTTAAGTAATTAATATCGGCTCCTCTTTCAATAATATCACGGCTAGACCTTCTCATTAATTCTGTTTCTCCATCTGTATAGAAGTAAATTTTCAAATCAAATAAATTTGGATTAATAAATGCGACACTCATTCCTTCTACAATCGTCACCTTATTTTTCGAAGAAATTAACTCACTTTTTATATAATGTGTATCCATTGTATAAAAATCTAAACCCGCTCTTACCATTTGAACATCTCTTTCTAATGCAGACAAATGATGGGCTGATGGATGACAAGCTGTCATTTTATCATAATGATTTTCATTCTGATATGTATAGTGGATATTTGTATACTTTCGTACATTTGAACTAACAATGTATGGATCTGTATTAATATAACTCACTTTATTTTGATTTAATTGGTTTATGAGCTTATTGGCGAACGTTGTTTTTCCGGCAGCACCGTGTCCTGAAATGCCAATAACAATCTGTTCATCGGTCATACTGATCCAATTTATAATTTCTTGTAATAACTTTTTCATTATTCTCCCCCTGTTACTAATATATCCCCTTATTTACTTTATCTTAATATAGAGGTATTCTACTGTAAAATCATATATGAAGCGAAAAAATGGTATGATTATCCATAATATCATCTCTATTTTTAAAAAACTATATTAATTTTCGAAGGATTTTATTGTTATTTTGGGTAGTACCCCTACTAAACGAGCAATTATCTGGTGTCAATTTACATTTAAGGTTGCCCCAGCCATATTTGCATAAGATGGGCCTGCTGCTTGCATAACTATTGCGGTCATTACTGGAACCGTGACACCTACTCCTAAATTGATTATTGAGAAAATAATTGCTAATAACAAATATGGCGCATATGGATAAATTAACCATAACTTCCTTTTTTGTTGTATGATTAATTAGGTGGTATTATTTCTAAAATTAATCACGGAATTTCTTTAGCAAATCCTGAACTGTTTAATAGCTTAGCCGAAAACTGGATTGAGCATGATGCCCTGCCGAAAGAAGTAAAAGAAGTTAATTAAGTTCTCTTTTAACCCTAGATACACAGAAATATATGTTCTAGCTCCCTTAAATATTGCAAGGAGGTGGTGAAATTATGAATAAAAAAACTCGGTTTATATTTACTTTTTTAGCTATTTTAGTAGCTGGTTATGCTGTTTTCCAATATTTTATTATGGATGGATTTCAAGCAGGGTTTGTTCAAATGAAGCTTATGTTTCTATCTAAAATGAGTGCGTTTTGGTACACTATGTTATTTCTACATATTGCAACTAGTGTAGTAGCATTAGTAATTGGTCCTTTTACATTATCCACAAAATTTAGAGAAAAGAATATCAGTCGCCATCGAATGATTGGAAAAATCTATATGATTGGTGTATTACTTGGCGGCGTTTCAGGACTTTATTTATCCTTTTACGCTACGGGAGGATTAGTAGGAAAGCTTGGTTTCGGTTTGTTATCCGTATTTTGGCTAACATCGGCATATCAAGCATTAAACAGAGCTAAGAATAAAAAAATTCAAGACCATCGGAATTGGATGATCAGAAATTATTCCTTAACCTTTGCGGCAGTTACATTAAGAATTTGGCTACCTTTATTTGTATTGCTATTTGGACTGAAGCATTTCGAACTTAGTTATGCTGTTATTGCTTGGTTAGCGTGGGTGCCAAATTTAATCATTGCAGAATTATTTATAAGACAAAGTCTTAATAAAGGACAACAACAGATAAATGCTGATTTACATTTTTGATGTAATTTATACGTAACTCGGCTGAATCCCTTGATGGCAACCCAATGTCTTCCCACCCTACATAAGAAAATCACCTTAGGGTGTCTTTTTTTATTTTCAAAAGGACCTGCTCAATTCATGCGTAAAAACATACAGTAAATTGAATCCGTTAAAATACATGAGTGACACCTTGTTTTCTCCTCTTATCTAAAGGAGGAAGAACTATTATGGGCTTTGGTGGTAGTTGTAGTAGTTGTGGCGGTGGCTTTGCTTTATTAGTTGTATTATTTATTTTATTAATCATAGTTGGAGCTAGCTGCTTCTGCTAAACAAACTATTAGAAAAGACACTCATATATGGGTGTCTTTTCTTTATGGGGTAGCGTCAGAAAAATGCCGATTTACAACGTTAAGGAAATTTCAATATTAAAAAGCCTAATTTCTCAATTAAATATGAAGAAATTAGGCTTTTTTTCATTTAGTGATGAAACCCATTATCACATTTCGTATCATGTGGCATAGGCCCGTCCAGGGAATCCAGAAAGGCAACGGTCTGTTTGAGGTTCCTCAAAAATAAATGCGCGAGATCCATGGAAAATCCATTTCGAACCACAACGCGCATAATCGTCACCGCTTCCATATCTGGAGGCAATGGATAGGCGGGTACTTGCCAGCCAAACACACGCAATTGTCGAGATAAATCATAAAGATTCCAGTTTAATGTGTAACCATCTTTCAGTCGCCAAGCGAAAACCGGAATATCCGAACCATCGGACAAAAGTTCGAACGGTTCCATCTTCTGAATCGCCTTGCTAAGAAAAAGAGCGACTTTCTGAGAAGCCCTTTGGACATCATAGTACCCACTTTTCCCCAAACGTAGGTAATTGTAATATTGCAGGAGCACTTGTGCGCCAGGACGAGAGAAATTCAGGGCAAAAGTCGGCATGTTCCCGCCCAAATAGGAGACACGGAAGATTAGATCCTCAGGGAGATCTTCAGCTTCCCGCCAAATTATCCAACCCAATCCAGGGTAGACTAATCCATATTTATGTCCGGATACATTAATGGACTTCACCCTCGGTAATTGAAAATCCCAGACTAAATCTGGCTGAAGAAACGGTGCTATAAATCCCCCCGAAGCCGCATCCACATGCATGGGAATGTCGAGGCCCGTCCTCTCCTGCAAATCGTCCAACGCTTTCGCAATGGCGGCAACCGGTTCGTAAATCCCGGTATAAGTCTCACCGAGAATCGGTACCACACCAATCGTATTTTCATCCACGGCAGCGAGGACCCCCTGAGGATCCAATCGGGGATGCTCTGGGCTAACCTTCACATAGCGTGGTTCAACCTCCCAATAGTTCGCGAATTTTTCCCACACGACTTGAACAGCAGAACTAAACACAATATTGGGCCGATCCACCGGCTTCCCTTCGCTTTTGCGTGCATTTTGCCAGCGTCTTTTTAACGCAAGCCCCCCGAGCATACATGCTTCCGACGATCCAGTTGTTGAAACGCCCATAGTCGTAAGGGGGGTGGGCGAATGCCAGAGGTTTGCTAAAATGCGGACACACCGCTCCTCAATTTCGGCTGTCTGTGGATATTCATCCTTGTCAATCATGTTCTTGTCGAATGATTTGGCATATAAGTGCTCTGCGGCAGGCTCCATCCATGTGCTAACGAATGTTGCAAGATTCAAGCGTGCATTGCCATCAAGAGCAATTTCATCATGGACGATTTGATACGCTGTTTCTGGTAACATGCCTTCATCAGGCATGTGAAAGCGCGGAACGACTGATTCTCCTTCGCGGGCAAACAGAGGATTTACAGAAAATTCGTGAGGCAGCTCCATTTGCACGTGACGCGGTAGATATTGTGGATTATCTGGCATGATCTCTTTTCCTTCGTATGCATCGTTTTGAACTTCTGCTTTTCGATCCTGTGGCATACAAGTCCCCCTTAATTAATTGTTTAACAAACATATTATTTACAAAAAAACATTTGTTACACCAAGGGGACAATGCTAATAAAAGGTGCTGCCACCATTCGAATTAAAGGAGAAGCCATGAATGGACTTGCAAGAGCTATTTTCTTCGGAAAACAAGGTGAGCTTAGGGAACAAACCATACAGCATCAATTGCAAAGGGTCAGTGCCTTAAACCTAATTATCAATGCCATCAGTATCTGGAATACTTTACATCTAACAAAAGCAGTTAAATGTCAAAAACGGATAGGTAGTTTTAATGAGAACTTATTGCATCATATGTCACCTTTAGGTGGGGAACATATCAATTTACTAGGAGAATACCATTTTAATTCAGAGAAAGTGGTCTCATTAGATTCTCTAAGACCATTGAAACTTTCTTAGTGTTGTAAATCCGCATTTTCCTGACTCTACCCCATGCCCATCAAGCTAACCAAGTACACCATTTACAAATTCAAAAGAATCCCCCTCAAAGCATCAGCTTTAAGGGGGTCCTCCTAGTATTTTCTCTCTTCATACAATCGATTTGCTTTATATGAGAAAAAGAAAAACATACCAATCGCAGCTGGGATAAACAACCATGAAATGCCCCTCATTAATGCAAATGGTGTTTCAAATAAAAATGATCCTAAAAATGCTGCGCCGTGCATATCCCATAATCCTGGTGTATAGTATAGACCTTTCGGATTTAACATCACTCCTAAATCAATTGTATTATTAAACATAAATAGCATTAATAGAGGAAAATAACATATTGCTAATTCTAAAAATGTCTTAGATAAACGTTTATACTTCCCTGCTCGTGACATTTGATCTGAAAAAATGTCATCTTCACTTTCCTCATCTATCTTTTTAAAATATTGCGTGCCTGCCCACCATTTACCGGCTATATGCTTCCAGCCACTATCTTCAAATAACGTACAGTAATTAATAAAATCTTTTCTTCTATTAAATATTCTATAATCTATTTTAATTGTCGCATCTTCCGGTTCTGCGATTCTAAATTTATAACCGAATGTATTACTTTTTAGTTGATAGCCTTTCCAAGCCATCTCTTCTAACCATTTTTCCTCTTTCTCAAAGTCCAAAAAGAATTTCAATCTCCACATCTTCGCTTCCCCCTAACTATACATTTAATAAGCTTTTTGTAACCCCAATAATGTGCTGCATTCTCATAAAGTCTAAGTGCAATACTTCCTTCCCGCGTTCCGTAATGACATACACTTTTCTTCGTTTATCTTCACTTTTTACCGATTCTATTAACCCTTGTTTTAATAAATTTTCAACCGCACCATACAATGTACCCGCTGCGATTTTCACTTGATGATTACTAAGTTCCTCAACCTTTTGCATAATTAAATATCCGTGTGCTGGCTCTAATAAAGCTAAAAGAACGTAATACGTTGTTTCCGTTAATGGTAAATTTTTATCTCTATTCATAAAGACCTCCAATGTAACGATGAATATATAGCCAAACTATATAGTTTAACTGTATAGTTTCATTTTATACAGTCCGACTGTATATGTCAAATTAAGGTATAAAAAAACAACCTAGATCCTTCATGGATCTAGGTTGTTTTTAATACATAAACGTAATCGTCACCAAAGAATACCCTTCTTTTGCATTAAACGGCTCCGCTTTATAAGAAACACGGTTCGCTCCTTGCGGATAACCGATTTCTCCAATTACTTTTTTCACATCTTGCAATGCGCCATTCATTGATTGTTTATAAAGAATTTCAATCTTTGCTGACTTTGTGCCATAACGTTGCTGCATTTTATTTTTGAATTCATTATAGTTATTTGCGATATATTCATTTCCTAAATAATTTAACTTTGTATCTTTCAATATTTGCTGATATGCAGGTGCTTTCGTACCACCTGTCGCAATTTTATTTGTTAATGTACTATAATAGTTTGTTGTAGCTTGCGGATAGTCCACGCGGTTCCACTCATGATTTCTTGCAATTTGCTCGTCAGATAAGTTGAAATAAGAATATGTTACGCGGCCTTGTTCATCTGGCACTGGATCATCAAATGTCGTATCAAGATGGTACCACTTGTTATCGATTTTCACTAAATTCCAAGCATGAGGCTGACCGTCTCCAGTTCCTACTACAAAATGATTCTCAATTCCAGCTTCTTTTAATAATTGATAGGTTAATAGTGTGTAACCTTGGCAAACGGCAGAACGATTCGCGAGTGCCTCATATGCTGTATACGCTTTATAAGACGTATCGTAAGAAACATGTTTTACAACATAATCATGAATCGCCTTCACTTTTTCATGATCATCCATCCCGACTTGAATAATAGAAGAAACGATCGCTTTCGCTTGTTTCATCACATATTCTGTTTGTTCTTTCGTTTCACGATATGTAATATTTAGCGTAAACGTATAATTCCCTGGCGATCCAGATAGTGAGTACGAAACATTCGATCTATTATAATTTGTATACTCATTTTTACTTGCGACTTCTTTATATGCGGTGAAAAGTGTATTCATCAATTCTTTTGTATTACTGTTTTTCGTTTTATATGGAAGTGTAATATTCGTTTCATACGTATTAATACGCGTTTGTACTTCATTTTTGAATGCTGCTAATAATGCCGCATCTCCTGTATCTTGCACCGCAACCTCAGGCTTTTTATATTTCAATGCATTATATAAAAACTGTGCATACTGTTCACGCGTTACCGTTTTAGCTGGTTCAAATTTCCCGTCTCCTGTACCAGATGCAATCCCGTTTGACTGCACCGCACTAATCGCATTTTCTGCCCAAAATCCATTTGGAACATCATTAAATGTATGTTTTTGTTTAGCTGAAACTTGGAACGCATTTTTAATAATTTGCGCCATTTCTGCGCGGCTAACAGAATCTTTCGGTCTAAAACCGCCATTTCCATCACCTTTAAAAATCCCCAATTTCGTTAACGTTAAAACCTCTTCCGGAAACATTGTAGAACCTGAGCGAATATCTCCATACGGATTATTTAAAGTAGACCCATCTTGTAATACATAACGAGCAGCATCATTACTAAACGTACCGCCTTGCTTATTCGGTACTAACACACGATAAATTAAAGCTGCAACTTGCTCCCTCGTCGCAACATCACCAAAACCAAACATCCCATTTCCATAACCTGAAATAATATTTTTGCTCGCTAAGTCTTTAATCGCAGTATATGACCAGTGCGATGTTGGTACATCGGAAAAAGTACCCGCTTCAGCAGCTTTCATCTCACCAACATTTGTATATAATAAAGCGCTACCAATAAGTGATAATGATGTAATTGATTTTAATAGTTTTATGTACATAATGCATTCTCCCAATACGTCTTCTATTTTTTGTTGTTTTTTGTCGAAAAATCTAAAATAATATAACAAAACACATTATACAATCAAAACTTTTCGGAGGATATACTGAATTTCAAAATATGCAAAAATTCATATCACTATAGGGATTCATACTGATATTATGCTATTTTACTTGCGAATATATAAAGTGAAGGCTAATAATCAGTGGGGGTTTACGGGCAGTTGATCTCCCACCTAACTTCTTTGCTCCAGCCGCATTTTAAGGTGGGAGTTTTACTGCCCACAAATAGCGGGATAAATAAAAAGAAAAATACTAATGTAACATTGTAAATATACATATCGCTTTTTGAGCTTTTATTTCGCTAAAATGTAGCCTAAAAAACAATGCTATCTCCATTAAAATCACAATATAATCCTGAGAACATACCTTTTAACATGATTCATTGTAATTAACTTAACTTTTTATTTGCTAAGAAACTTTGCAACAGAACCTAGTAAAGTCTCAAAAAACAACTTATTATCAATCAATATTTAGTAAAAATATATTGATTCTTTAGAATTTCTTTAATTTTCATTATTCTTTATTTAAGGTTATCCTTTATATTTATAATGTGTTTATTTGAATTTATCATATTGAGGCAGAGTTTCACATGACTATAAGCAATTCGAAAAATGGAAAAAACAAGGTCCCCATTAGATTAATTATACTGTTTTTTTGCGTCTTTTATCTATTTATGTTAATTACTATGCAGCTAAGAAAAGTACAATTTATTGATGGATATACATATAAGAATGTAGTTAAAAAACGAGAGAATGCGACAATTAATATTACAGTTCTGTGCGGGAAAACTTGGGTAAATTCAAAGGCATTAATAAGACAATTGATTGGGATCGTAATTACGGAAATGGTAACATATGAAAACGATGGAGAGAGGAAATAAAATGAATTTAGTGAACTTACGCCCTAAACAGCGGTCTAAGTATCGCATTCTACTAGGGACATGGTATTACTCTACAAAGAGGTACATTCAGTGGTTAGCAGATGGAAAAACATATGCAAAAACGTTTCAACAAGAAAAGTTACCCTATACAGCGATTCAGCATCGAACGATACTACTTCGTAAGCTCAAAGATGTAGATATGTGGTATCAACAGAATAAAGTTGTTAATTTGAAGATTGCTATTAAACAACTAAATGGTATCGTCATTAGACCGGGAGAAACATTCTCTTACTGGCGTTTAATAGGTAAGCCTACGAGGAGAAAAGGGTATGTAGAGGGCATGATACTACACTATGGATCTTTTCAAGCAGGCATTGGAGGAGGGCTTTGTCAGCTTTCAAATTTAATATATTGGATGACCTTACATACACCATTGACAGTAACAGAGCGATATCGTCATAGTTTTGATGTCTTTCCTGATTCCAAGCGGACCCAACCATTTGGAAGTGGAGCGACTTGTTCTTATAATTATTTGGATTTACAAATCAAAAATGAAACGGACCAATCGTATCAACTTCACCTTTATATTACAGATAAGCATTTAGTCGGTGAGTGGAGAATTGCCCATCCGCAGCTTTATCAATATGAAGTATATGAAAAAGAACACTCAATCCAATCTGCATACTGGGGTGGTTATATACGACATAATGTTATTCAACGTAAAGTATATACTCAACAGAAACAGTTTATAGAAGACCAATATGTAACGGAGAATCACGCTATAATGATGTACGAACCACTATTAGCTTATAATAATGAGGAGGGTGAGTGAAGGTAACATTGGTGTATCAAGTATTTTTGTCTAGTAACACACTACATGCCTCTCTTCATATAATTAATAGGCACAACCCTTTTTGCAACATAACTTTTTCTTGTTAAAAAACTTTGTAACAGAACCTCTTTTTAGGTTCTAGTGTGAAAATAAAGGGATGTGATAATTAATTTTTTCTGTACATCATAAAAAATCAATTATACTTATCATTTCTTACAATCAAATCTGATAAGTATTTTGTAATTTAATAAAAATTTCGTATGAGAATGTATTTTTGCTCATGCATTTCAATTAATTTGAATCATGCTACATTGTAATTTATTGATTTATTTCTACTTTTAAAACTAAAGCGGCATGCTACATAAATCTATTTTGATTTCTCGACATATAAATCGCTGCTATGCAGAATATAACAGGACCGCTACTGACTTTCTCCCTTTGTTTTATACCTCGTATGTGGAAGGAAAAGGAAATTTTCTAGAGATATCATTTCTCGTTTTTATTGAAAATAAATTTTATATCTTCCTTTCCAATGAACTGGTTCCTAAACTAAACTGCAACGTTTCTAGAATAAGAAAAGAGCTGTCCATAAGTCAGTTTCACCAACTTATGGACAGCTCTCATAGTTTCACCTTATTCTATCGATGAATCCAAACTGCACCTGCAGATTTGTCTTCAGCTTGACCTACTACTTCAAACTTCAATCCTAGTTTCGGCAACTTACGTCCTGCATCTGGAATAGCGCTGTTGATGTACTGCTTAGAATCATCAAATTTTGCAACTCCTGGTAATCCTTTATAGTCAAAGATACCGCGAGTTGGCGAGTCTACTCTCCATGCTGGCGCTTGATCAAATGAGAATGCCGCATCGGCAATTTGATAACGCGTACTGCTCTTCACAGTCGGTTGTCCGTTTAATGTTCCTACGATTGCCTCTGGATGAGAATCTACTACTCCTAAGAATCCTTCACCTGGATGAACGCCTACCCAGTTATCTGTAAAGCTTTGATCCGCATACCATACAACCATTCCTGTATTAAACACTGGACCACGCGCATGTTGTAACGCCGTGTCAGAACCAGCGTAATTTCTCCACTCTACGTAGTAGTTATTTTTTTTCTGTTCCAATCCGTTAGATACAGTAAATCCTTTTAATGTCATTGCTGGCTGTCCTTCTGCATCATCCGAGAAAACAAATTTGCCATCGACAGTTAATGCTGCATTATCTAACGCAAATCCTTTATAAGCTACTGCAATATCTGTTAAATACTCAAATTGCAGTTTTACTTTTTTCCCTTTGAATTGGCTTAAATCATATGATTTATCAACCCACTTACCATCAGTTGTATCCACGCCGCCTTTTACATCTTTTTCGCCCATTCTATCAATACGTGTCTTCGTTCCGTCTTCTGCAATCGCATATACGTCAAGGAAATCATACTTCGCTTCAAGTTCGTAGAATGCCTTATAATCGAACTTAGCATCCTTTGCATTTGTTAAGTCAAATACTGGTGTTTCAAGTGTTGTATGAATGTCATTTCCTTTTGTGCTGTAATAAAACTTCTTACCAAATGCTGACTCGATATTTTTAATATCTTTGTCCGGCAAGTTAACACGAACGATTCCTGGTCGTTTTGATTTTGTAACACTTTGATCTAAATATGTTGCAACACCGACTCCTGTGCGAAGTTTATCATAATCTACCTCAACGATATTCGCCCAGTTACCATTCATATTCTTTTGGAAAAACTCTTTATTTTGTGGTGAGAAACTTGTTGGCTCTGTTCCTGCAATTTTTCCAGCCCAGCTGCCGCCGCTCATAATAGACCATGACTCAACAGGTTCACCTTGTCCTGAGTACTTTGTATCGTACTCATCTGGTAAGCCTAAATCATGACCATACTCATGCGCAAACACACCAACTGCTCCGTCCTCAGGCTCGATTGTATAATCGTATGCAGCCATCTTTCCGCCCCAATTTGAAACAGAAGATTTTGTGCCATCAATCGCATATGGTTTTGATCCAAGTTTTGAACGATGAGACCAAATCGCATCATCTTTCAATTTACCGCCGCCAGCTTCTTGACCAACGCCCGCATGTACAACCATTAAATGATCAATAATGCCATCTGGCTCGTTTTTATTTCCATCACCATTTTGATCGTATTGATCAAATTGATCATAGTCTGCTAAATTAATTCCTTTTGCTACCGCTGCTTTTAATGCTTCTTTCACAAGATCGCGTGGCCCTAAAGGACCTTTGTTATCATGACCAGTACCTGCATCCGCACCATAATCTGAAGCTTTTCCTGGAACAGTAAGCCATTCCGTTACAGTTCCATCAACTGTGTAGCTCCCGCCAGATTGTTCTTCATAATATTGTTTAAATGTGTTAATCTTCGATCCATCAAATAACGTAAATGGTTCATTACCAAATAACATTTTTTGATAATGTTCACGATTGAAGTCCTTAGAATACATATATCCTGGCTCTTGATCAATATTGTTATGCTTAAAATCGCTAAATTCTACAAGTAAAACAAGTACTTTATCTTTTCGAACAGCACCGTTGTACTCTTCTTGCTTCGCTGGTGCAGTAGGTACTTTTCCATTTAATTTACTAGAATTCAATCCTGCACCTTGTCCAGCTACTGGCCCTACTGTTGGCTGCTGCGCCTGTTCATTTTCCTTCATTTTTGCATCTTTTACTTTTTTCATAAAATCAGAAGCTTCTTGCGTAAGACTATCTCCTGTCAAGATTTCTTTACCAGGGTTTTCCCCTTTCTTTTTCTCAACATATTTCTCGACAGCCTTTGACGTCTCAGCTTGTGATGCAGATTGATCAATTACGCCCCGTTGTTTTAGCGCTTCTGCCAAACGCTCCTCCGGTATTAAATGCTCATCTATTGGTAGAGATGATGGCGAATCAGCATACGCTGCATGACTTCCAAAAGCAAAACTACTACTTAGTACTGCTGCTGTTGCTAAAACTGATAATGGTTTTAACTTCTTATTCTTTTTCAATGCATTTCCTCCCCAGTGTCTGCGAATTATCGTTTTTTTTGCCGATAGAAACATAATATTCTCTTTATAGAGAATATTCAATCTTTTTCAACAAATAAAATGTTGAGAAATATTTTTTTGTGCAGGGTGGGATACGTAGGATAAAAAATACAAAACTTCTACTAGTTTATGTTTTGCACATAACCATACAATGGAATCACTCGTTCTTTTATCTTGATGCGATGGAGTAGTGCTAGGAAAGGAAAAAAAATACAACATAAAAACTGATACTTTTCTTGCTGGTGCAAAAACTCTAAAAACCTTGTAAGTACGCTCTTAAATTTGGACATACTGATACTATTAATTTAGCAAAGGTTTGCACCAAAACCTTATTTTTTAATCAACATTATTTAACTGACTCTACTTGTTTCTCTAATTCTCTTCCAAGGAATTTAGCAAGCTCAAGCATACCAAATTGATTCGCTACAGACTCTGCGTCAGAATTATAGTTTGTGTTTGTATTAATATCATACGTATAAATTGTTCCATCCGCACTACGAATAAATTCAATACCAGCAACGGTAATTTCATTTTCTTTCAAAAATTCTTTGTATTGTTCAATAATTGGCTCTTGGAAGTCCGATATAATTTCAAATTTTGTTGACGACTCTTTCTTACTCTCTTCTCCTACTGGGCAAAAAGCATCCTGAATAGAGCAGGCATCTGCCGGGCAAAGCTCAAATCCTTCTGATGTATCTACTTTAACTGCATATACAAACTGACCGCCTACAAACTCACAACGTGTAATATATGGTTCTGGCGCTTCAATAGATTGCTGGATTAAAGTAATTCCATCAATGGGCTCTTCAAACGTCGGACCATCCAAATATTGTTCTAAAGCATCAATGGAATGAAACAGTTGAACACCAAGGCCTTTACCTGCACGGTTATGCTTTGTAATGAACGGTACTTCCCCTAACTCCTTTGCTGCTTTTACTATATTATCACGGCCAACAGCACCAATTGTTTTCGGCACTTGTATCCCAAAATTTCTTAATGCTGCATATTGATTCAATTTACTTACTTCAAGGCGTAATGCACGAGACCCATTAAATACTGTTCGTCCGTATCCCTCTAACCAAGCAAGAACTCCTTCAGTCAATTCAGGTGCATATCGATGCCCTCTCGTATGTGAAGAAGCACTCATACGGCTATAAAAAACACCTTGGGGAGGTTCTTTTTCTAACGAAAGTGTTCCTTCATTTAAAAACCATTCCTCATAAGGTAACTCCAGTTCTTCCAATCTTTTCACCAAATGATCCGTCCATTCCTTATTCTCATGTAATATGTAAATTTTACTCATTTGTAATCAATTCCTTTCTTTTTGCTTCAACTAATGGCATCACTTTTTCAGAAAATCGTTTCATCTCTTCAAGCTGTGGCGAAAATTGTAAAAGTAATAACGTAACACCCACTTTTTCAAAAGCGAGTATCCTTTCTGCAATTTGTTCTGGTGTTCCGATTAAATTAGGACGTAACCCGCGATTAGATACGGAATAATCATTTAGCTTCACTTGCTGTTCCAAATGCGATTTACTAATAAAATCTTGGTAACCCGCGTAACCTAAAGCATCGTCTTTCACATCCGTTATGCGTCTCCATTCCTCTAACGCCTCTTCTTCTGTATCACGACAAATGACGTAAGCCGCGAGCCCGAATGACTGCAATGGCTCCTCTGTGACTTTCTTTCTACGATTCTTCATATCTTCTATTTTCACAGATACTTCTTCCACTGTTCCGCCATGCATTACATATGCATCCGCGTGATTTACAATTACTTCTTTTCCTCGCTCACTCTCACCACCTGCATAGATCTTAATGCCTTGTTTCTGCACAGGTTTTGGACTTAAATGTGTATTATGAAGCTCATAAAAGTTCCCTTTATAAGAAAACTCTTCTTCTTTCCAAAGCCCTTTCAGAACTGTTACAAATTCCTCTGTGCGATCATACCTTTCATCATGTGCGGTAAATACTCCGCCATACTGTCTCGCTTCTTCTTCCCACCATGCTGAAACTACATTCAATGTAAAACGACCATTACTTAATTGATCAATATTTGCTGCCATTTTCGCTGTAACTGCTGGATTATGGAATCCAGGTCTTACAGCTGTCATAATCTCTAATCTATCCGTTACTGCAGCAAGTGCTGCCGCAGTTGTCCACGCCTCTAAACTTGGTGCTGAAACACCTTTTATATCATTTAAATTTAATTCTGCAATAAGTGTTGTTGAAAAACCTAATTGTTCTGCCGCTTGCGCTGTTTGTTTTGCATATTCAAACGTAGGCGGCATAGATTCATCATCTACATTTCGAAGCCATCCCCCAAAAATCGGTAACCAAAAACCATACTCCACTACATATTCCCCCTTTATCTTTTAGTCATAAAAAAAGCTACTCTTATTGAAATAAGAGTAGCCTTCTTGACTAAGTGAACCGCTCTTATCTTTCAGGTGTTTTTTCACCTGCAGGATTTGGCACCTTTCGTCTAAAACGAGGTTGCCGAAGTTTCATAGGGCCCGTCCCTCCACTTCTCAACATAAGAATTGTTTGTTTTTCATTTATTATAATCATCAGAATAATAAAACTCAATACTTTAATACTTATTTTTCCGATAAACATTAAATGATATATGAAAAATCATATTGTTATAGAGATTTATAGGGTATTATGTTGTTTTACTTGCGGATATATAAAGGGCTATGTTGTATCATGTCGAAAACATCATTTATAACCAAGTTGCTTTACTTCTATCTTAAAAACACAGCAAAATAAATATCAATCAAATGAGGTGTTAGTAACATGAAAAATAAACGATGCGAGAATTGTGGTTCTACTACATTTAAAGAAGGAAGAGTTGGATCTGCTTATCATGCATATGTTTGTGAGGATGAATCTAGTAGATTCTTTTCAGGAGGGAAACGTTCCAAACTATTAACCACATTTTGTTTAGAGTGCGGTGAGGTGCAATCATTTAGAGTTGAAAGACCAGAGATATTTAAAGAATAAAATAATACTAATTACATATTTACAGTAGGAATGATAACAACGGACGATTTCGCTACAACTAGAGTAAATACACCAATCATATTAATAAAAAACAAGAATAAGGTGTCTAAAAGACCCCCTATTTTGAGCCAATAATGAGACATTATGTTAATCTTAATAGAATCTCTTTATAATATGTATAGTTGCACAAAATTGAGAAACTTAAGGAGACAGATAAATTTTATGAGGAAATTATTCATATTACTTACTTTAATTCTAGTATTAGCCAGTGTTACGGCTGCTTGTACACAAGATAAAAAAGATAGTGCCGTTGAAAATGGTCCAATAGAAGAACCAACCGCAAAAAATGAAAATGAAGAATTAATAAATTTTGAAGAAAAAGAAGATATGAGCCGCTTAGAACAAGGTATTTTATTAGTTGGTGAGAGTGTTAAAGGAGGCTATTACTTGGCCACCGTTCAAAGTGCATATTTAAATGCTAACAACGATTCCGTCGTTGTTAATGTCTCTGTAAAAAATGTACGAGGTCAAATGATTGGACTATCAGAATTAAAATATAACTTAAAAGATGAAAAAGACGGAAAGGCCTATGAAGGCAAGGTGCTTGACCAAAACCCTTCTGATATACAAGTTAAACCAAATGAAACGGTAGAATTAAAAATAGCTTTTGAAGTAACAAGTACCGCAGATGAATATATGTTTTATATTGAAAGCTCTTTAGAATCTCTAGGAGCACACTGGAAAATCGATAAGCTGCAATCACAAAAAAACTAAGTCTCAAATAAGCAAAAAGCAATGAAAAATTTGATATAGATACAAATGAAGAATATATAAAAGTCCCTCCGCCCTAAGGCAGAGGGACTTTCTAATTCCTATTTCAGACTACCCGCAATCTCCGTAAAGATAACCCCAAGCGCATGTGCACCTGCATCTGGATAGCCTAAGCTTCTTTCACCAACTGTACCAGCGCGGCCCATGCGAGCTACGATTTCTTTCGTATACTCTGCGCCTTTAACCGCTGCTTCTGCTCCTTTTTCAAAGGCAGTTTTCACGTCTACTTCGTTTGAAGCGCTAGCTAACCAAGAGTCTACACATGGAGCAAGTGCATCAACAAGTGTTTTATCACCAACTACCGCTCCTCTACCGAACGATCTTTCACCGATAGATTGTATGCCTTGAAGTGCCGCTTGCAATATTTCAGCGAACTCTTTAGCTGTTAACTCACGTTTTTCGCCTGCTGCTTTACTAGCTGCGCGGAATGCTCCGCCCCAAATTGGACCAGATGTGCTACAGCTAGATACGGAAACACACTAATAGGGGCAGAAATCATAAACAGTTTGCTGGCATTCGTGAAATCATCAAGGAGAAAAAGAACTAATTGAAAGCATGTTGTTATGTCCCTTATTATCTGAAGAAGAAATACTAATTACGTATTATGAGAATGGTTATTTGCTCTCTAGCCATATAACTGTTGTTGGTATTGATCCATCAAATAGCGCTGTTATATGCACAGATGCTTTTTATAATAAGATGACACTACATTTTTTGAATATAATAGACGTAAAATAGAATAGGATTTTTTTTAAGATAATAACAACATTAAGTCCACCGTTTCTTCGGCTGATTGTCAGCCATCACATCGTTAAGAATCATCTTTTGTATTTTCCACCCTATAACATCAGATGAATCATCTATATCAAAATACACTTCTTTTTTATATAACTCATAGAAAAGGAAATATCCCAAGTTGAAATTCACTTTCTTCATTAAACGTAATGATAACGGTAATTTCCCTAGTTTTTTTGAATTTGCAAATAAATAATCATCTATTTGTTGTAACTTTTGAATTAAAGCATCTACACTGTCTCTTTCTTCTTCAATTCTCTTTGTATCTATCATATTTTGATTATTAACTTCAACAATAGGTGTATCAAAACGGAAATACAACTGTTTATTAGGAAACTCTTTCAATTGAATTTTATACTCGTCTTTTTTACCATTCAATATACCATACGTATCTTTGTCCATACGAATTATATTAATGCACTTAAACTCCGCATTTAGTTGTTCCCATTTCTGCATAGAATTTTTATGTATTAAATAATTATTGTATTTATCACTATTCTTCCTATAGGTAGTAACATATCCCATCATCTTCGGAGCATCAAACATTATAGCACTGACTGTCCTATGCGTCGCATCTGAAAAGTAAATTTCATCATTTTGATAATAGTTAAAATTAGGAAGACCGTCCCTCAAATGGGTTTCTTTAGCATTTGCATAAAATTTATTTTGTTCTTCCCGGCCTACCTTTATAAGCCAATTAAGGTTTTCTTCAATACGAGAAGTATGTAAATTTTGCACACTCGTTGTAATTTCACCCGTAGCAGAAAAAAACAATTCATAAACTGATCTGTTTTCTGTACACCATCCTGTATTAATCCCTTTAATCCTACCAACTTTAACAAGAGTGGATTTGGTATCCTTACTTACTTCATCATAATACAAACGATACTCGGACTCCCCCTGTAGAACCCTATTTTTCATCGATTCAATATGTTGATTTGAAATCCCTTGTTTATTCATTTCTGAAATCCAATTGTTTATTTCATGCCCCATTCTATTTCCCTCCTAGTTTTTGTTTTAAGCCGCATCTTTTCGTTTTCCAAATAATAATGTAAATGCCTCGAATGATTTGCTTCTAATTTCCTTCAACTACTACCACTGGGAGGTAGCAAGAAAAAGTTGAGAATGCACCTCTGCCTTAAAGTTCCTTTAACATCTCCTGCAACTTCTCTTCCGTATTTTTCAGTAATTTAAAGTCTTCTGCACTTTTGATATCCCCAAATGATATCGTTTTCAGGCTTGCGATACTCGTTTGAAGCGTATGTTTCACATAGTCTTTCACTGTGAGTCCATTACTCCCTAAGCCATCCATCTCTTTCCCACCTGTAAAGACGTAAGTATTACGATGTCCTATTTCTCTCTTTACATCGAAAAACGATTTATTGATAAAGCGAGTCATAAGTCCAGAGATCTGATTAGGGTTAATATTCGGAAAATCCTTCTCTAACACTTCTCGAATATCCTTTTGCTTGTAATCTCTTCCTACCTCCAAGTTTTCTTTTATTGCTCGCAATGCGTGCTCGAAAGTTACTGTTACTGTGTCTGCCATGTCATCTTCCTCCTACTTCCAAGTTTTCTTTTATTGAATTCAATATAACATCAAAATTATTATAAGTCAACTTTTAATTATAAGTCCCATTTAACAAACTTATAATTAAAAGTTTGTTAAACGAGAGTTTAATAAAAGTAGGATTTCCCCATTATTCATTACATCTTTTCAACCATACATTTAATCGTGTGTTTTCGCTCAATTCCCCCAAAATGGAAGTTAGGCTTAATTACTAAAAAAGTGAACGCCTTCCAAAAGGTACACCTTATAGAAAAATCTATTTATCCTACCCAAAGTACTCCATAAGGTATCCAACCATAATTTTGAAACACAAAACAATACATACCACCTTTTGAAGTCATTTTTATCGATTGGGAAGTTTTCCAAAACACAATTAAACAGCCTGAATCCCATATTTATAGGAACTCACGTTGCTTCTTTTAAAATTCTTCTCTCAGTATTCATATACATACATGCCTTTGCGCAGAGAGCATTTAGCTAAATTATAAAGAAATCCCATTTCATTTTTTATTTCTAGTTTCTCCTCCTAAAAATCTATGAATATAGGAGAAAACATTATACAATTCAAATTTTTAGAATGATATAATAAATTTCAAAAATTTATATTTATATCAATGTTATACTGATATAATTTAAAAGAATTAATAGATCAAAGAAGTTTTACTTCGTATATTAAAAAAATTCTTTACTATTAATTTTTTATTAAATAGTTTTTAAACAACAAGTATTTTACTGTAAAGGAGAATTTTTTAATGCAAGAAATTTACGCTGAAAAAATTAAATACATTATTGGCACATTTACAGATACAGTCTACGCTAATTATAAAAACCCGCTATCACCCTACTGTATCTGTGATGTATTTATCCAAGAAACAAATATAGATGTAAGTCAAGATAAAATACGAGTTATTTTTCATTCCACACCCCCAGAGAAAGACCAAACATATAAATTTTTTGGCATTGTTGAAATTAGTAAAAAATACGGTATGTCTTTCAAATGCGATACATATATTCGTGATATTCCTATAAACTCAGCTCATGTCATAGAGTTTTTAAGCTCTGGTCTTTTCAAAGGGATTAAAAGAAAACGAGCAGAGCAGATTGTAGAAATGTTAGGAGAGGATTGTTTAATTAAAATTGTTAATTCACCTGAATTGTTGAGCCAAATTAAAGGTATCCCCCAAAGAACAATTGCAACAATTCAAGAAACTATTATCGAAAATTTAGGTATGCAAAAGATTATTACTAAACTTCATGAATGGAGAATTTCTTTGAATCTAGCAAAGAAAATTTTCCAGTTATATGGAGATGCATCCGTACAAAGGATTATGGAAAATCCATATTGTCTTGCAAATACAATACGCGGTATTAGTTTTAAAAGGGCAGATGAAATTGCAGAGAAAATTAACATACGAGGAACAGATAATCGCCGTATTAAAGGCGCTATTGAGTACGCCCTACATGAAATTTACGAACATGATGGAAGTACTTTTGCAATGAAAGCATATGTTATACAGAAGACAAGGCAAATTTTATTCAATCAAGATGGTGTACAATATCCCCCAGAAGTAATAGATGAAAATTTGACTGAGCTTATTTCTACCGATGTAAATGAATTAGAAGATTTCACAACTGAAATTGGTCAAATTCGTCAAATTGAAAAACGTATTTATTTAGCAAGATATCATAGCTACGAGCAAACTATTGCAGAAAAATTATCCCTTCTATGCTCTTTCAAAACACAACTAACGGAAGAGGATACTACTATATTATTAGATCACTTTATTAATATACACGGAAGGTTACCTTTCAATTTATCTGATGAACAACAAATAGCAATTATTGAATCCATGCGCAACAATGTACTTGTTATTACAGGAGGACCAGGGACAGGTAAAAGTACAATTATAAAAGCTATTTTAATGCTATATAATCGTTTTTTCGAAATCTATGACTTTCATCAACTTTTAAATAAGGTTGTTTTACTAGCTCCAACTGGTCGAGCTGCAAAAAGAATGACAGAAATCACAGAAATTCCAGCTCAAACAATTCATCACTTCTTATTAAACCAACAATCAGATGATAAAAATACTGAGAACCGGCTCTTTATTATCGATGAAATGTCAATGATGGACATTTCTACTATGAGCCGTTTCCTTGAACAATTGCACAAAGGAGATCAAATTATATTAGTGGGTGATAAAGAACAACTTCCTCCTATAAAAGCTGGAAATGTATTTGAAGATATTATTAAGTCTAATGCTTTTCCAACAATTGAATTGGACACTACATTTCGTCAGCAACAGCACTCAATGATAATTGATTTAGCTGCAACTATTCGGAAAGGTGATATTTCAAAAAAATTCATTAAAACTAGCGACGATGTAAAATGGCTTCCAACAACTAAAGATGACATTGTAAAAACAATTGAATCCGAAGTATTTTCTATCCTTGAACGTGGTATTCCATTTGAAGATATTCAGATTATAGCCCCTATTCATCGAGGAGAACAAGGGATTACTAATATTAATAAACATATGCAAAATTTATTAGTTACACAAACAATCCCATCCTCTAATTCCTTTACGGAAACAGGATATGCCAATAAGCAGTATGAATTTTATTTAGGTGACCGAGTGATACAATTAAAAAACGATAGTAATAAAGATGTATTAAACGGGGACATAGGAATAGTGAGTGGTATTCTGCCAGCAAGCACACTAGTACAAAATAATGAAGAAACAATTGAAGAACCAGAAAAATTAATCATTGATTTCGGTGAAAAAGAAGTTTTTTATGATAAAGAAGAACTAGATGAACTTGCATTAGCTTATTGCTTCTCAGTTCACAAATCTCAAGGATCTGAATTCCCCCATGTTCTGCTTCCAATTTCAAGCTCGTATACACTTATGATGAATCGCAACTTATTATACACAGCGATTACTCGTGCTAAAAAGGAAGTTACAATTATTGGGGAGTTAAATATTTTTCTAAAAGGACTTAAAGAAAAGCCACGCCAACGGTTCACCTTTTTAAAAGATATGCTATCATCGATTTAAATACAATTATGATATTTAGCTTTTAATAAGGTTTGTACACAATTAACATGATTACATACTGCTCCAATCAAAATACACGAGTGAAGATAGCTTTTTATTTTATAAAAAAACAATTAAATCATAATTTAAAATTCGCTCCACAGTAAGAAAATTACTGTGGAGCGAAAATTGTATCACCCTTATTTCAAACTACCCGCAATCTCCGTAAAGATAACCCCAAGCGCATGTGCACCTGCATCTGGATAGCCTAAGCTTCTTTCACCAACTGTACCAGCGCGGCCCATACGAGCTACGATTTCTTTCGTATACTCTGCTCCTTTAACCGCTGCTTCTGCTCCTTTTTCAAAGGCATTTTTCATATCTTCTTCGTTTGAAGCGCTATTTAACCAAGAGTCTACACATGGAGCAAGTGCATCAACAAGTGTTTTATCACCAACTACCGCTCCTCTACCGAACGATCTTTCACCGATAGATTGTATGCCTTGAAGTGCCGCTTGCAATATTTCAGCGAACTCTTTAGCTGTTAACTCACGTTTTTCGCCTGCTGCTTTACTAGCTGCGCGGAATGCACCGCCCCAAATTGGACCAGAAGCGCCGCCGCAATGTTCCATAATAATCATTGAACAACCGTCAAGGAATGATCCGATCGTTACATTCTCTTGATCTACAATAGAATGCCACTCACGCTTTAATTGCTTAAATCCTTTTGCAACACTCATTCCGAAGTCTCCGTCACCTGCATGTGTATCTAACTCACAGAACGGTACTTCATTTTTAATAATAATGTCACTCATTTTATCAACGAGATAAATCATGTTATTTAATGTAATGACATTATCTTTAATAACAGCGTGCTCTTCCGCTGTTTCTATTTCGAAGGAAACTTCCTTCTCTTCTACATCTTCAAGCACATTCACGTACTCTACACTTTCAACTGGTCCATCTACTTTAAACGCTGGTGTATTACACTCTTTCGATAACAACGTTTTTAGCTCGTCATCTAACTTCATCACTGTTAAAGACATACCAGCCATATCGATACTCGTCATATAATTACCGACGAATACTCTATTAATTTTAATGTTTCTAGCAGCTAATTCTCTCGTAACTGCGTTATTAAATAGGTAAAGTTCTTGCAGTGGTGTGCCGCCAAAACCATTTACTAGAAGTGCGATTTCCTCACCATCTTTTACTCCTAAATCTTTTATTAAATCATTTGTCATACGGTTAGCTAATTCATCTGCTGACATCGTTTTTTCACGTTTAATACCTGGTTCACCGTGAATACCTACGCCGTATTCCATTTCATCTTCCGCAAGTGTGAAAGTAGGTGATCCGCTCGCTGGTACTGTACAAGAAGTTAACGCTAAACCGATTGTACGCACGTTAGCCGCTGCTTTTTCCGCTACAGCTTTCACCGCTCCTAAATCCATTCCTTCTTCCGCTGCTGCGCCGGCAATTTTATGCACTAAAATAACTCCCGCAACACCGCGGCGTCCTACTGTATACAGGCTATCTTCTACCGCAATATCATCGTCTACTTTTACGTAGTCGACTTCAATTCCATCTTCAGTCGCTAAATGTGCACCGTTTTTGAAATTCATAATATCGCCGCTATAATTTTTAATAATTAATAACGTACCTTTTTTACTAGCTGTTTCTTTAATTGCTTGATAGACCTGAATTTGCGAAGGAGAAGCAAACACATCTCCGCACACTGCCGCATCTAACATTCCTTTTCCGACTAGACCTGCATGCGCTGGCTCATGACCACTACCGCCGCCACTAATTAACGTTACTTTATTTTCGTTCATTTCTTTCTTCTTAATAACTTTATATTTTTTCAAAAGCTCAAGCTCTGGGTGAGCCATAACCATTCCGTTGCACATTTCCATTACTAATGTTTCTGGTTTGTTTATAATCTTTTTCATTGTGATTCTCCCTCAATTCCTTTAATATATTGTGATATATTTGAAATCTTCTTCTTACTACTCATGTTAAAATGAAAGCGTTTTATAGTAAACGGACAAAATGGACAATCTGTCTAAAGACACCGCTCTCATTTATAGATAGGATTTTCATATTACTACATTCTAGGGATGATTAAGATGACCTCTTCTATAATTTCTAAAAAGATAATCGCGAACTCATTGAAACATTTAATGGAAACGGAATCGTTTCATAAAATATCAGTGAGCGATATCATGTTACACTGTCAAATGCGCAGACAAACTTTTTATTATCATTTTAAAGATAAATTTGAACTATTAAGCTGGATTTATAGAGAAGAAACGAAGGAAAATATTATAGACTTTCTCGACTATGAAACATGGGAAAACATTTTCGATTTATTATTTGATTACTTTTATGAAAATCAAAAATTTTACCGAAATGCTTTTAAAGTCATTGAGCAAAACTCGTTTAATCACTATTTATTTGAGCATACGAAAAACTTATATATGAAGATTATTGATGAACTATCGATGAGCTGTAGATTCAGCCTTTCGAATGAGACAAAAAATACGATTGCCTCCTTTTATAGTCACGGCTTCGTTGGAACGATCAAAGATTGGATTGAAAGTAAGTGTGAAGTAGATCCATCCATTATGTCTTCACTCATGAAAAACATGATAAACAATCAATTACTACTTTTACTTGAGCAATCAGCAAAGTAATTAAAGGGTGGCAAAAGCAATGAAAAAGATTATGAATGATGTAGAAAATATTGTTCAAGATATGCTGCATGGCTTTTATTTTGAACATAACGACAAAGTAAATTACGACGAAACAAATAACATCATTTATGTAAAAGATATCGCAGAAATGAAGCAAAACGCTGTCATTATAAGCGGCGGTGGTAGCGGACACGAACCAGCCGATATTGGCTATGTAGGAAAAGGTATGCTTACAGCGGCAGTAAACGGCAGTATCTTCACTCCCCCTACAGTCGAACAAATTGTGGCGGCAACTCGCTTAATACCAAAAGATAAGAGTATTTTATTCATCATTAAAAACTTTAAAGATGACGTAGCAAACTTTCTAGCGGCAGAACAAATCGCCAAAGAAGAAGGAAGACAGGTTGACCACATCATCGTAAATGACGACGTTTCAATTGAAGATGATGCTTCTTTTAACAAAAGAAGACGCGGCGTAGCTGGCACTGTTTTCATTCAAAAAATAGTAGGCGCGGCCGCTGAGAGCGGTCATTCTTTAGAAGAACTAACAGCACTTGGCCAATCTGTCATCAAAAACTTACATACATTAGGAGTCGCCCTTTCACCTGCGAATGACCCAGTACAAGGAAAAGCTTCCTTCACATTAAACGACGATGAAGTCTTTTACGGCGTCGGCATTCATAGCGAAAAAGGTTACCGCAAAGAAGCGCTATCCTCTTCTGAAATATTAGCGATCGAACTTATGAACAAACTAAAAAGCATTTATCGCTGGAGAAAAGGTGACAACTTCGCCATCCTCATTAACGGACTCGGTGCGACACCATTAATGGAACAATACATTTTCGCAAACGATATTCGCCGTTTATGTGAGCTGGAAAGCTTACATGTGAAGTTCGTAAAGGTTGGTACCCTTCTCACTTCTTTAGATATGAAAGGTGTTTCGCTCAGTTTGCTTAAAATAGAAGATTCGGATTGGGTGAAGTGGTTGAAGACGGATGTTGGAGCGAGTGGTTGGTAACAATAAACTAAACATTATGATGATTGAACGTTTAGTAATCAAAAGTACTGACTTATATGGAAGAATGTATAAATCTTAGGTATCTGTAAATAAATCGAAGCATACATACTATTTGCAAGTTATCCACCAGTTTCGAAATGCGGTTATCCAGTCGGAGAAAGGCACTTTAATGTGTCTTTTTTTTATTTTCAAAAGGACCTGCTCAATTATTGCGTAAAAAACATAAAGTAAATTGAATCCGTTAAAATACATGAGTGACCCCTTGTTTTCCCCTCTTATTAAAGGAGGAACTATTATGGGATTTGGTGGTAGTTGTGGCGGCTGTGGATTTTCTGGCGGCTTTGCTTTATTAGTAGTATTGTTTATTTTATTAATCATAGTTGGAGCTTCTTGCTTCTGCTAAACAAACTATCGGAAAAGACACTCTTATATGGGTGTCTTTTCTTTGTAATAAAAAACTCTCCATAAAGGAAAGTTTTTAAGTTTATACATTCAAGTCATCCAAATTAGTTATTTATACAGCACCTTATCACTTTCGGTCTTTAGTGTGACATACAAATAATCCTTCCCCTACACAAAGTTGCTCAACTAACTTTAATTCCTTAGATCCAAAACTTATATAATTAAAACACCCATCACTAATTAATACACCTATTCTTAAATCAGAAAATATTAATATAAGTTTATCAACTTATCACCTTGGTAAAAACTTTAACACATCATCATTAAATTCATTTTCTTACATCAATAGTTAGCTCATCTGTAATCTGCTCAAGATGGAAAAATCTTTTTATATAATGGATATCTGACCACTTTTCTTCCCCACCAATAATAAATAATTCTTGCGCATCATACATAAATGAAAAGCTTGGATAGAAACTGTCAGCCTTTAATCCAATCTCACCAGTATTATTGCTGATAATTTTACAGTCTGCTGAATAACTTAATAACGTATAGAGAGAATCTTGTGCTGATTGGAAGAAACACTTCATAAGTGTGGTTATATCATCACTACTAGTAATGAACACATTAAAAAAGTTCGTATCTCTTTTCTTATTAGTAAAAACTAGCTCAAACGTGAATTTATTCTCTTCTAAAAATCCTTCAATAAAGTCACCGCGCAAATAAGTTTCAAATAACATATACATAGGAAATTTGTTATTTGCACCTATAAATCCTTTAATAATTTCTTCAAATCCTGTATGCTGATCCCAATTCGTTCCCACTCCTATCATAATAGGAGAATTGGAATAGATAGGATAAGGTGATACCCCTTCATCTTTTAACATATACACTCTTTTTCCAGCTGTATGAAGAACTGGTTTAGATTCTTTTAGTAAGTATTGAGATAATTGAACATGTAACACATTTACACCTACCTATCCTGTAATACATAAACTGTATCTATTAAGTTAGAAAAAAGGATGAACCATTCACATTTTACCGTGTTTAAGCGAAGAGAACTAGAATCATTTTATAAATGATATCGTAGCTTACAGGTCTCCAGGATAATAAATGAACATCGCACCTACAAATGAACACATTAAACAAAAAACAGCCTCGTATTTTATGACTAAAGGAGAGTTCGTATCAAGCTTTTTTTCCTCTCTTTTTAATATCATTTTAAATAATGCTGTATATAATACATACCCAACAATCGCCCCGAGGGTATTCGTAAATAAATCATCAATATCTGTAATTCTATTATTTAGTAATTGATTTAACTCAATTGCCAATGAAAAAAAGAATCCCGCACATACGGTGTTTTTCATTTTTCTAAACTGCGGCCAAATAGTAGGTAATAAAAAACCGAACGGCATAAACAGTACAATATTCAAAAGATACGTCGTACTACCTGCCGTATCAAATAGAGTCAAATTAATTTGATTTACACGAATCCACGTTTCATATCGACTTATATCCCATACAGTCGCGATCTGAGTCACCTTATACACTAGCGAAAGATAGAACAGAAAAATATATACCCATAGAAAATGCCGAATAGATACATTTCCTTTCGCTTTAGAATACAATCCAATTTGAAACACTACACAAAAAATAATAGTAAAAAAATAAGTATACAAATAACTCATCAAAACTCCTGTATGCATGTAGAATCCCCTAACTTTACATTTTCATCTATGACTTTGTCGTTTTTAGTATCCTTCTTGATGTAACTCATTTATAGGGTAGGAAAAACTTTTAAAATAAAAAGTGGGGTAAACATAAAAATTTTCTTAAATCTTCAGTTAGGTTTTATTATTACTCTTCTTAGGAATCCGCCATTGATAGCTAGGCAACAACATGCTTAAACCTAACAATATTATCATTTTTGCACGTAATCCTCGTAGTACTTTAACCGATGAAGCATATATAAAATCATGTGAATCGTTTGTTCAGTTAAAACATGAAATTAAGAAATATATGACGTACTATAATCACTCTTGCTATCAATAGAATTTAAAGAAGATGACTCCTGTTTGCATACAGAAATCATCTTTTTTAGGTTGCCTAACTTTTTTTAGAATGTCCTTTACAAAGGGTACAGATTAAGAGCACCTCATTCCTATTTAAGGGGATCACATATACCTTCTCCCCTTAAAATCACCAAAACCCATTTACAAATCTATAAAAGTAGATATAATATCCTTATGGAACCTTTATTAATTTATAAAGCATTGTCAAATGAAACAAGATGTCAAATTTTATCATGGTTGAAAAATCCAGAAAACCATTTCGATGAAAAACCTTATCTAGAGCAAGGCCTTAGCTTTCAAGTTGGAGTGTGCGTAGGAGATATCCAGCTTAAAACTGGCTTAGCCCAATCGGTTATTTCTAGTTATTTATTAACTATGAAAAAAGCAGGCTTGCTACAATCTGACCGAATTGGAAAATGGACATACTATCGCCGAAATGAAAAAACAATACGAGAGTTTTCTGAATACGTTCAAAACGAATTATAAAATGAAAGCTAATAATCAATCTGCATATCAATTGATTATTAGCTTTCACACATTCTGCTTTTTTACAGGTATCCAATTACTTTTTATAAGATTGCACTACCTATAAAAGCAAGAAACATAGAAAGGAGAAATTTTTTAAATATATCGTATCTAGTTATTTAGATATCTGTTATTGTATTTAAAATTACATAGTACCGATAAAATTGGCATCCAATCATGTTTGTAATAATGCTTCTTTTTTAATGAATTTACTTTCAAAATACTGATACGAATGGAGAGTTTTATAAATGAAAAAAGTAAATCCTTTACTTATTCTGACACTCGCAATAGGTGTGTTCGGAATTATTACTACCGAGATGGGGATTGTCGGCGTATTACCACAAATCACTCAAAAATTTGGAATTTCAACTACACAAGCTGGATTTTTAGTAAGTATATTTGCACTAGTTGTTGCTATTTCTGGTCCGTTTTTAATTCTGCTCGTCTCTAGTATTAATCGCAAAATAATTTTATTATCAGCAATTTTTGCATTTGTTATTTCAAATATAATCTACGCTTATACAACACAATTTGAAATCATGCTTATTTTTCGTATTTTACCGGCAGCGCTTCATCCACTCTTCTTTTCAATCGCTCTTGTAACAGCTGCTAAACTTGTCCCTCCAGAAAAGAGCGGTCAAGCAGTTACAAAAGTTTTCATGGGAATTACTGTTGGCTTTGCTCTAGGTGTACCACTAACCTCTTACCTTGCAGACCAATTTTCACTCGAAATTGCTTTCTTATTCGGAGCGCTTGTTAACACTCTTGCATTCATTGGAATACTAATCCTACTTCCTTCTATGCCTGTTAAAGAAAAAATGTCTTTCGGCAAACAAATTCGTATACTCGGCAAACCAGGATTATGGTTAAATATTTTAACCGTCACATTCCTTTTTGCAGCCATGTTTTCCGTATACAGCTACTTCGCTGAATACCTTGCAAAAATAACTTCCATGAATGGATCTCTCATCAGTATCATGCTATTCATATTTGGTATAGTTATGATTTTAGGTAATCATTTATTTGGTAGTCTCCTGCAAAAAAGTATAGTAAATACAGTAATATTATTCCCTATCCTATACTCTATTGTTTACATATTGGTTTATTATTTAGGTTCCTACCTTGTTCCAATGATTTTTATCGTATTCATTTGGGGAATCGTACATGCTGGTGGATTAATTGTTGGTCAAACATGGTTAATAAGCGAAGCAAAAGAAGCGCCTGAATTCGGTAATAGCCTATTCGTTTCATTCTCAAATCTCGGAATTACTTTAGGAACAACTATTGGAGGCTGGTTCATTTCAAACTTAGGTATTCACCAGCTTATTTGGAGCGGATTCATATTCACACTACTCTCATTTCTATTAATTATAATAAAACTAAAATTTTTCAATTCTAATAGCCAAGCTTCATTATCAAGCTAGTACATTTTCAGTTTCAAATTTTATAAACTAAAAAGTATAATGATCAAAGCCTTTAGCCATAATTACGACTAAAGGCTTTTTTGTATGAAAGAATAAACAACTATAAATCTAAAAGGAGCTAGTTTTATGGAACATAATCAAAATGGAGTACTTGCTTTAATTGTTTTGTTTTTAGGATTAGTGTTTTTCGTTAGTGGAATGGTTTATCATTTATGGGGTTCTTATTAATTTCAACTTTTAGAAAGATAAATAATTCAAAAACTAAAACGTGTATTGTAATTATCGATATGGAATATTTCCAAAAACAAATTAACATGGTAAAATAATATTTGGACGGGAGTCCAATATTATTAAAATTAAGATGGTTCAAGTCGGAGAAAGGCACCTTAGGGTGTCTTTTCTTTATTTTCAAAAGGACCTGCTCAATTATTGCGTAAAAAACATAAAGTAAATTGAATCCGTTAAAATACATGAGTGACCCCTTGTTTCCCCTCTTATTAAAGGAGGAACTATTATGGGATTTGGTGGTAGTTGTAGTAGTTGTGGCGGCGGCTTTGCTTTACTAGTTGTATTGTTTATTTTATTGATCATTGTTGGAGCTTCTTGCTTCTGCTAAAAAACTATCGGAAAAGACACTCTTATATGGGTGTCTTTTCTTTGTAATAAAAAGCTCTCTATAAAGGAAGGTTTTTAGGTTTTTAGGTTTTTAGGTTTTTAGGTTTTTACATTCAAATCATTCAAATTAGTTATTTACACAGCTCTTTATTCCTCCACATCTCTCATACTGTAATACCCTAAATTAATAATAATTAAGAAATACCCACCCATAATTCCAGCAGCAAATGTCCACATGAAATCATGGTGTTCAATTTCATACATAATAATCGCACCGAGTATCGCTGCTGCAAACCGATTCATCATTCCAAGCATCGGTGCTTTTTCTTTTTTTACAATGCTATCTCCGAACTTTTCAATACGCCTCCCTAAAATCCATACGCAGTACATACTAACTAAAAGGCCGATGCTTATCCCTACAAACTGGGCTCGAAAAGGTATCATCAACCATCCCAGTAACATCACGCCTAGCAAACAATATATTTGTATGTTAAATGATCTTAGTGCCATACGAATCATGTTACGCTCCTTATCTTTCTCATTATATTTCCGTATCATCAATCCCATCTTTCGGACTTCAAGCTTTCCGATATATCTTTTTTAAAATGAGGGAATTTTATTTTACTCACCATTAAATAAGCGAGTATGCATGTGCCAAACGCCACGGAAACTGGATTATTCAAAAAGCATAAAATGAGAAGACACATTGCCGCAAATGGAATGGGCATTCCGATAAATGTCGGAAGTTTGCTTTGTTGCGTGTTAAATCTCGCAAGTCGAAGCATGCCACAAACACTGTAAGCAAGCGCACATAACATCCCGATGGACTGCAAATCTTTTAAAGCGACACTATATGCAAGAATAGACGGTGCTACACCAAAAGTAACTAAATCCGCAAATGAGTCTAACTCTCCACCTATTTCCGAAACAGCATCAAGTTTCCGAGCGACCATGCCATCAAAAAAATCAAATAACATTCCTGTAATAATAAAAACTGCTCCCAAATACATATCGTGAACGAAAACAGCATAAATAGCCAAAAGCCCACATACAAAATTTGCTATCGTGATCATATTTGGTATGTAACTCATAACAGGATTTTCCTCCTTTCTAATAATCCCTTCATGTAGACTTTCTTACTCATTAGAATCAATAGCCTTCTGTTTTTCTTCCAATATAACTTTATTTATTTTCGTTAACGTATCAGTCATTTGCTCTAAAGCATTTATATCGATTTTAGAAAAGTATTTCTCAATTAATACGTCATCTAACTCAGACAACCGCTCTATATACTTACTACCGTTTGAACCAAGTGTAAGGAAATACTCCCGTTTATTATTAGGGTTTACTTGTTTTGAAATCATCTTCTGTTTTTCCAATTTCGATAAAACTTGGCTCACAGCACTTTTCGATATATTAAAAGTACTCGCAATGTTATTTGCTGTCGTGTTTTCATTTAAATTGATATAAAATAGCATGCTCTCTTGCTGCCCTGTAAGACCGAACTCATCCTTTAACTCCTGAAATAGTAAAATGTAGAAGTCATTGTAGGCTCGATTCATTTCATTAATTACTTCTTTATACGATCTAGTCATAGCATTCTTCCTCCAGTCATGCTGTTATTTCGTTTCGTAATATAGTTTAGTTAACTTAACTAAACTATATTATACCTTTATGTTCGTGTAAAGGGAAATATAGCTCCATACTTTTCTACACAATTTGTGTAAATTATGAAATAAGGTATGCTCATTTACCTTGTCTACTGCTTTTAATGGATCAAATCCCAACATAATATACAACATCTCGCATTCCAAATAACAAAACGTACCCATTATTTAAATTCCATATAGACCCATTACTGGTTAAAATGTTATAATCAAACCATCTTACATAGTTACTCATGTTCAGGATGAGTAACTAACGTCTTATTAAGTAATGCGCATAACTTAAATAAACAAGACACTGCAAAGTGTCTTGTTTATTTGTATTGATTTTCCTTTTTATTCCAAAATAAATATAATAAAATGTAACATTTAATACATATAAAGAAAAGTATAGATTTATTAAATCATTATGGCACCCATGAAAGTACTTTTATTTCGGAGGAACAAACTATGAACAAAAAGTTAGTAACATCATTATTATGTAGCACATTCTTATTTGGATTATCAGCTTGCAGTTCACATGATACATCTAGCAGTAACACGAAAAACGAACAGGAGACTTCTAAAGAAACAAAAAATGATGGACTTAGCAACAAAGATCCTCAAAAAGAACTTCCCACCCAGGGAGATTCTTCTGATGTATACATATCAATACGCTCTGCCGATTCATTAGATGTTCCGAAAAATACGCAAGGATTAACGTTAAAAATTAATGGAGATATGCTGGGTGAAGGGATCGAGTTAAAGGTGGAATAGTCAAAGAAAATACAAACCACCTATCACAACTTATACTAACATAACAAAAAGTACAGCCTCTGTATTAACTACAGTAGACTGTACTTTTTCATTTATGATTTTGTATAACTCACTATAATAGGATTCCTTAGTTCTTTTGAGAAGATGCTCTCCAATCACGAAAAGATGTTGGAAACCCAGAATGTCCACGTTGCTTTGTAACAACTGGTTTCTCTTGAAGAGTAGTTGATTTCTCTTCAAGAATAGTTGGTTTTTCTTCAAGAATACTCAAAGCTGTTTGCATTTTCTCCAGCTGTTCTTTTAAAGCTTGCTGCTCAATCTTTAAATCCGTAAGTAAACGTAATATCATCTCAGAATTAGCCATAACGATCTCCTTTCCCCCAATGCACAGAATAAAATACCATATGTAATAAGCGGAATACTCGTGACAAAAATAAGTTCGGCAACTCTTTTAAAATACCGAGTACTTTTATTTTTTCAAAAGGACCTGCTCAAGTTTATCCGTAAAAACATAAAGTGATATAAATCCATTAATATATGGACTTTATGGAAGGAGGAGTTAATATGGGCTATGGTGGTAGTTGTGGAGGCTATGGTGGTAGTTGTGGTGGAGGCTGTGGTTTTGGCGGTGGATTCGCCTTACTTGTTGTGCTCTTTATCTTATTAATCATCGTTGGAGCTAGCTGTTGGGGCGGCGGATTCGGCTGCTAATAAGAGGCACTCTTGAGAGTGTCTTTTTTTTGTGTTTTTTGATGTATAGCTCCTATCTTCTGTAGAATGTGGAACAGACGGATAAGAACCTTTCGTATTTTCCCACCTAAATACGGCATTGAATATAATTGATAATTATAAAAATTCATTCTATTTATCTGGTTAATTTTTCTATATTTGCTATAATTATTTTATATAAATAAATTGGAGGTGAAAAAATAATGATACTATTATTACCTATACTGTTATTATTCTTATTAATAATCCTTGTTAAAATTTCTAAAATGGTTAGTAGAACCGTAGCTGTTTTAGTTGATTTTTTATTTTTAGGAGGATTCACTGCTTATTCATTGCATAAAACTGTATCGGTAAAAATAGCCAGTGGGTACGCCATTTATTTTTGGGATATTCTATTTTTTATCGTTTCCTGTGTCCTATATTACATTGTTTTAAATTATCTAGTTATTAACTTTCCTAGACTAGCCGCATTAATTAATTACATTATTTCTTGGATTGGAACATTTTTAGTATATACAACAATCTGTATTATCTTGATAGGAAATTTACCGCAGTTATTAAATAATAAGTTTTTCAGTGAGCTTACTAATATTGTTATTATTTCTATACTTGCATTCATAACATTCAATATTAGAAAAACTATGTTTGCCAACAAAGAGAGAAATGAAGAAATTTATTAGTTTATTATTAAGTACATATCATAGTGCGGTAATAAAAAAGGCATACAAAGGTGCCTTTTTTATTTATTTGAATTGAATTAATCCATAACCTTCCTATGTACTTGGAACTCCTAGTCTTTGAGAATAAACAATTAAATAGAATTTCACCAGATAATGAAGTATTTCTATTTCTTATTTACCTATAAGCGCTATTCCCCCTATCGCATAAGATGCCTCCATAGATGTACATTCAATAAACCCCATACCAAATTCTGTCGTAAGCTTCATTTTAAATATCCTCCCCTTCCTTTATTTCATTCTCATTTATGCTTTCCTCGTAACACGTTTTCTTAAACCTTTTCAGTACATGTAACATTAAAATTGACATAGCACTTCATGCACCATATACTGTTAACAACAGTATACTGTCATTAACAGTATATATTCTAGGAGGTATACTTATGAAGCATACAGGAAGACATACAGGTGCATTTCTTTTGTTATTTTTAGCAGAAGGCGATAACTATGGCGGGCAGCTACTTCAGAAATGTGACGAAGAACTTCCGGTCAATCCAATCGATAGTGCCATCCTTTACCGCACGCTGAAGAAATTAGAAAACGAAGGTGCGATTGAATCTTATGTAAGTACATCCGTTCCAGATAAGCCGAGAAAGATGTACAAAATTACTATAGCCGGAAAAGAACAATTAGCGGATTTTCAAATGGATATTGAGGAAAAAATGAAAAACTTATCATTTTTCTTAGACAAATATAAAGACTTAAAGGAATCTAATCATGATTAATGGTGCTATCCTTTACACTTTGGCCATTATTCTTACGGGGATTTCTTTTATGAAGGATCGGAATAAAACGAAAGCTGCCCTATTAAAATCATGGAAAATATTTCAAAACCTCCTCCCTGCCATGCTCTCCATTATGCTTTTCGTTGGACTATCACTTTCTATCTTAACGCCGTCCTTCATCTCTTCCATCATTGGAGAACAGTCTGGATTTTTAGGTATTATTTATTCAGCACTACTCGGATCTGTGGCACTTATCCCAAGCTTTATCGTGTTCCCACTTGGTAATACGTTAGTACAGCACGGCGCAGGTCTTCCTCAAGTTGCGGCACTCATGTCTACACTAATGTCAGTAGGAATTACAACCTTGCCTATGGAACAAAAGATATTCGGACGAAGCTTTGCTTACGCTCGTAATGCATCTGCATTACTCATGTCACTCTTATTCTCATATATCATTTGGGTGGTGATGGTATGAATGAACTAAAAAGATATCGCTTCTTTTTCATTTTGCTGATTGGACTTATCATACTAACTTTTATAAACCAATCTTTAGGATGGAGCGCATTACAATTAACGGGGAATAGCATTTTAGATATGTTGTTTCTACTCCCCCCTGTCCTAGTATTTGTAGGGTTACTTGATCAGTGGGTGAAGAAAGAAACGCTAATGAAATACATGGGAGAAAAGTCCGGCATATATGGAATATTATTCTCTCTATTATTAGGCGGTATTGCAGCTGGTCCCCTCTATGTTGCCTTTCCGATTGCAGCACTACTATTAAAAAAAGGCGCCAGCATTAGGTACATCGTATTTTTCTTAGGCGTTTGGACAACTGCGAAATTACCGATTATGGTATATGAATTTTCTTCATTCGGAGCTACCTTCACGCTCATTCACATTTGCTTCGGACTATTGTTCTTCTACGTAATGGGCATTATTTTCGAGAAATTTTACGATCAAAAGCAATTGCTGCAGTATGATATTACGAAAGAAATGTAAAAAGACATCTTTAATCATAAAGATGTCTTTTTACTATGAACCTTAATTCTCGTTCTGTAAAACCCTCGCTGCCTTTACTCCCTTTTTCTCTTCTTTTAAGAACAACGATACGATAAAAGCAATAACGATAAAGATTAATCCAAGTGTAAATGCGCCTTGGAATCCAGATGTTAAACCGTTTAACTTCTCTACTGGGTCCATTGGATTTGCTGAGCTTTCCATATACTTAGTTGTTCCTGAAGACATTTTCGAAATAAAGATAGCTGTACCAATTGCGCCAGCTACTTGCTGTAACGTATTAAACAGTGCTGTTCCGTGCGGATATAAATCTGGTGTTAATTGATTTAATCCATATGTTTGTGCTGTCATTACGAACATGAGTCCAACCATTAATACGCTATGCATGACAATAATTTGTACCATTGATGTGTCAGGAGTAATGCCTTTAAATAAGAACATTGCAATACCTACTAACACAATACCGGGAACGATAACAACTTTCGGGCTAAATTTATCAAATAGTTTACCTGCGATTGGTCCCATTATGGCGCTAATAATACTTCCCGGAAGCATTATTAGTCCTGATTTAAATGCTGTAACGAGTAAAACTGTTTGCAGGAACATCGGTAATAAAGTCATCGTTGAAAATAACGACATCATCACAATGACGATTAATCCAACTGATATTGTAAACATCGGAACTTTAAATGCTCGTAATTCTAAAATTGGATTCTCAATTTTCAATTGTCGAACGACAAAAATACATAATGATATAAGCCCAACAATTAAGGCACCATACACTTTCGCATCGGACCATCCTAAATCACCTGATGCGCTAAAGCTATACACAAGCCCACCAAATCCTAATGTTGATAAAAGAATTGATGGATAATCTACTTTTGGCCTTGTTAACTCTGTAACATTTTGGATGTACTTCATTCCAATTACAATTGAAATGATCACGATAGGAATAACAATGTAGAATAACCAGCGCCAATTTAATGAATCAACAATTACTCCTGATAATGTAGGACCAATTGCTGGAGCTGCCATCATCACAAGTGCGATTAACCCCATCGTGGCACCACGTTTTTCAGGCGGGCAAATAATTAAAATCGTATTCATTAATAACGGTGAAATTAACCCCGTCGCTACTGCTTGGACGATACGACCGACTAATAAAACGGAAAATGTCGGTGCAAATCCCGCAATTAATGTACCGACTAAAAACGTTACCATAGCGATCAAAAACATTTGTCTCGTTGTGAGCCATTGCTGAAGTAACGCTGTAATCGGGACTAAAACCCCAACCACCAACATGTAAGCTGTAGAAAGCCATTGAATAGTTGAAGCTGTTACGTCAAATTCTTTCATTAATACAGTTAACGCATTACCAAGTAATGTTTCGTTTAATAATGCAACCATTGCCCCTAAAAGTAATGCAATTAAAATCGGGGTATGTTTCATATTAGAAGTATCAACTTTGCCACTTGCAGGGCTCTTAGTTGTTATATTCATTTACAAATTCTCCTCCTGTTTCTTACTTAAAAAGCTTTAAATACACCGGAACACATGTAATATAATATACATATGTAGATTAAAAAGGGAGAATCAATTTTCAGCCATTGTATATTTAATCTACAAAAAAGGAGAATTGTAGATGAATGATAATGAAAAACAGCTTGATTTACGTATTAGACGTACACATAAATTATTGTGGGATTCCTTATTTGAATTAATGACGCAATCAAAACAGAAATATAGTACTATCACGATTAACCAAATTTGTGATCGCGCAATGGTACACCGAACAACCTTTTATAAACATTTTGAAGATAAAGATGCTTTATTAGCATTTGGATTTAAACGCTATGGCAAGATGATTGCTGAAATACCGGTTTCAGATCGATTAAGTAAACCATTTCAAGTAATGGAACAATTTCTACACCATGAAGAAATCGGTAAAATATTAGAGACACAAATGTCTGATGAACAATTTATTAGCCGGACACAGTATTTAAGTCACGAAACAAGAAAACAAGAAATAGAAGCGTTAAATCAACTGTGTAAAAATCATACGATGCCAAATGATTTAACCATTGAATTTTATTCAGGGGCAATCACCTCATTAAGTGCGTGGTGGTTTAAAAATGAAAGAAGCGTTTCTGCTGCTGAAATGGACCAATATCTTCACCAACTTATTAACCGGGATATTTTTCAGTTTGAAAAGGAATAGTATTACACCTTTTCAATCATGTAATCAAATTGACCATAAAATAAGAATATGATATATTTTCGGTAGAATACTATATAAGTGTGACATCGAATGAAATTGCGTATAATAAAAGAAGAGATGCGCTAACATCTCTTCCCTAACTGCTACCGCCTAGGGTGGTGGTTATTATAAGTTATTTCTTTTTGCGGAACCCACCCTTTTGCTTGTGACGGCGCTGAGTGGGTTTTTTGTTGTCCTTATCCAGAAGTTGCTTCCGCAAAAAATACGCTAAAACTTCACGTACAGTCGCTTTGACAAATTCTTTTACAAGCTCAAACAAAAACTCCATATTATCACCTCCTTTCCTTCCGAATAGAAAGAAGGGATAACCATCCACCCTCACAATATGCAGTTAACTTTATTCTATCAAATGATTGTAAAGATATTATGTAAACAAAATAAATGAAATTTTACATATAAAAAAGCCCTATGAAAATGGGCTTTTTGCATACTATTTATTCTCTTTTAACTTCTCTAACTCCCGCTTCACTTCTTCTTGTAAATTTTGATCTAGCACTTCTTGTTGATTCGGAGACTTCAAATTATAAAAATAGTTACTAGCAGCTGTTTCTGCTTCTAGTTTTTGCACATACGATTCAATGCGCGCAAAGCCTTTCGCTGTACTTTCTGTATGGAACGAATCAATTGCTCTGTTGCTTTCTTTGATCGCTTGCGCTGCATTTAACCGTGAAACAAGAACTAGTTCTTTATATTGCAACTCTCCATATTTCTTTTGCAATTTGTCAATTTGTTCATAAAGCGTCGCTGTTTGCTCTTTTGTTATTTCGTACTGCTTACGATATAGTTCCGCTTTTTTCTCATTTACAATCTTTTCTTGCAGGGCTAACTGCGCCATTTGATCTTCTTCGCGTGATACGGCAAGCTCAGCTTGACGAGTTCTCTTCGCAATAAGACTATCCGTTTCTGAAATTAATGCTTCATATTTCTTTTCTAAATAATATTGATGAGAAAGTGCTTTTTCAGCCTTCGTAATTTGCTGTTCTGTTTCGCGAAGATATTGCTTCAACATGCTAACAGGTTTTTCTATCTTATCTAACGTTTGGTGCACATCCGCCACTACAATATTTTTAATACGTTTTAAAATACCCATTATTACTTCTCCTCCTTACGAATATTGCGTTCCCATTGATCTAAAATATCTACTTGTTTTTGTACTTGAAAGTCGCTGTATACATCTATATCAGTTGCCATTCTTTTTTCTTTTAATTTTTTATATGCCCAAACAATCATTGCAACTAATGCAATCATCGGAAGGGCTGGTAATAAACCAATAACTAGGAGCAATATGCCTGTCCATTTTTTAATCGCATTCCCTTCAGACTTACGAATCATAAACCAGCCGAAAAGAACAAATCCAAACGCTAACAGGAATGGTATAAAGAATAAACCTTCAAACTCTTTTTCATGGTGTTTTTCATGATGCTGATTTCGCTCAAAGTTATTAAACTTTTCTTTTTGTGTAACGAAAGCTTCTCTTTCTTTATCGTGAGAAACAGTATATGCCGCTTGCTTATGCTTCTCATGGTCCCACCTTTCAAACTTCATACTATGTAATCCAAACAATAGTAATGCCAGAAGTAATGGAAGGATCAAAACCCATTTTAACCAACGCCATTTTTTACGTTTATTCTTTTTCATCTGTTCACCACCATCTATCATTCGTTTTGAGATAAGTAAAAAATGTATTACCTCCCTTTACCTTTGATACATATGAGTGTAAAACTTAGACGTGAGAAGAGGATGAAAGAAACATGATGAATATATGAGAAACATCTAAAATTTTTCTCATAATTATTCCAAAACGAAAGAACCCAACTTCTCCATATAAAGTGAAACTTTAATCAGTGGGGGTTTTGTCCATCCCCCACTGATTATTAGCCTTCACCAATCGGGCTTTTACGGGCAGTTATCTCCCACCTAACTTCCTCGCATTCACCGAATTTTGAGGTGGGAGTCTTACTGCCCGTTAATGCGGGATCAAATAGAGAAATTGGGTTCTTTTTCATTATTTCTATTCACTTTAGAAACTCACATATCGATTTTCTTCAAATCCGAACTTTCAATAATTGAATGGAGAAAAAAGCGTCGATAAATTTTTGTTCCAAATATTCAGAATTGATATTAAAATAAACGATAGGGATAGGGGTATGGAATCATAAATTATACATAACGAGGGAATAGAAATGAAAATTCAATTAAAAGCTGATTTAATGCTACTACTAGTTACATTTTTTTGGGGTGCATCCATCCTACTTACAAAGCTTGGACTTGATGGCATAGAAGAATATAATTTAATCGCATTACGATTTATTATTGCCTTTCTTTTATCAGGTTTAATATTTTACAAACATTTATTCAAAGTCGATTTTAAAACTATAAAATATGCTTTTATACTAGCTTCCGTTTTATTTATCGTCTATATTTTCGCGACTTTCGGTACAAAGTACACGAGTGTGTCTAATGCCGGTTTCTTACTATGTCTCACTGTCATTTTCATTCCGATATTATCAGCTATATTTTTAAAACACATTCCTGAAAAGAAAGTTATATTAGGAATTGTGTTAACGATAATAGGAATCGGATTACTAACATTAACTAGTGAATTCAAGATCGGTAACGGCGATATATTTTGCATACTGTCTGCCTTATTTTATGCGATTCACGTCATCATTACTGGAAGCGTAACGAAACATGTGAATTCAATTGCACTTGGGGTAGTACAACTTGGTTTTGTCGGCCTATTTAGTCTTATTTTTTCATTAGTGATGGAAACCCCAAAACTTCCTGGCACTATCGACTCATGGCTAATCATCTTAGCCTTAAGTATATTTTGCACCGCAGTCGCATTCATCGTTCAAGTTATCGCCCAGCAATACACTACGCCTACACATACAGGACTTATTTTTTCATTAGAACCTGTCTTTTCAGCAGGCTTTGCCTTTGTTTTCACAGGCGAAACGCTCACAGGGAAAGGATATTTAGGGGCGACGCTTATATTGTTAAGTGTGTTGATTGCTGAGGTGGATTTTAAGGGTTTGTTGCGGCCTAATTATAAGAAGAATATAGAGTAAACATTTCACTATGATCAATAAACATACCCCAGAAAAATATGAGTTTATATCATTCTCTTCACTTAGATTTTCTTTTAAATGAGACTTTTTTAGATGCTATCTTCGAATAAGGTAGCATCTAAAAAATGTTAAAAGAAATTTGCCCCTAGTATCTTCTTATATTTTATGTAGCCTTCATATTTGACCTTTTCTACGTTCTTTGAAGTGAAGATGTTCAAAATTACTTACTGAATATAGTCATACAGATTTTTCGCTAACAATAAACAAGTTACTGTAATGAAAAGAGCACGAACATACCCGCTTCCTTTTTTTATAGCAAATTTGGAGCCAACAATCCCTCCAGCAATTTGAGCAATCCCCATTATAAAACCATACACATAGTTTACTTGCCCTACATACATAAACATCAACAATGCACCAACATTACTTCCTAAATTAAGAAGCTTCGCATTACCTGCTGCTTTTAAAAAATCATACCCAATAAATAAAAGAGAAAACATTAAAAATGAACCTGTGCCAGGACCTAAAAATCCATCATAAAAACCAATAGTAAAAACAAAAAAAGTAAAAATAATGACGTGTCGACCAGACAATTTCTTATGAGTGGAAATACTACCCCAATCCTTTTTGAATATCGTATAAATAGCAACCGCACCAAGCATAATCAGCATCAATGGCTTCAGTACTTCTCGGTTCATTAAATGAACGGTCCATGCCCCTATTATGGAACCTACGAAAGTGAGTGGAACTAATTTAAACGCCGATTTCAAATCAAGATTACCAGAACGATAAAACACAATATTACTAGTTGCACACCCCATTGTCGACGCTAGTTTATTCGTAGCTACTGCACTTGCTGGATTCAGTCCTGTAAATAATAAAGCGGGTAAGGCAATGAGTCCTCCACCACCTACAACTGAATCAATAAATGCAGCTAAAAATCCAAAAGCAATCAAAATAATTAATACTGATGGGTCTAAATAAAAATCCATACTATTAACCTCCCCTTTAGTCACTATTCGAATAGTAACTAATAATTTGCTAAATGTAAACAGTTATTGTAACGTTGAAATATAAAAGCAAACATCGGAGGACGAAAAAAGTGGACTACATAGTGCAACAGCTTAAAAAAATTGGTTTTAATGAATATGAAGCTAAATCTTATGTATCTCTTGTTAAACAGGGACCTGTCACTGCCTACCAAGTGAGTAAGGATTCGGGTATCCCAAGAGCGCGAATTTATGAAATTTTGGGTAACCTTGTAGAAAAAGGAATTGTCATGAAGGAAGAAATAAATGACACCACTCGCTATTCACCTCTACCTGTTGAAATCTTTTTACAAAAGGCGCAATCAGAATGGCAGTCTACTTATGAAGTAATCAGTGATTCATTAAAAAAACTAGAAACTTTCGAAGAAAAAACGGATAATCGAGTGATTACTTTAAAAGACAATAAAACAATAATTAGCTACTGTCAGGCATTAATAAAAAAAGCCCAAAAACGTATTGTCATTTCAATGTGGGATGAGATGTATAAAGCGTTAAAAGAGGAACTATCTGAGGTAGCTGATAAAGTTACAGTACAAGGTATTACCCTGCATGTTGAAAATCCCATTAAAAATCTAGAAGCCCATCGTATAACACCTTATACAGAAACTCTGTCTACAGAACATTGGTTTATTTTATCGATAGATTCTAAAGAGATGATTTATGGACCATCACTTGAGGAGCGTAATATTGCTTTTTATACAGATGATCCCGTTCATATATACCTATTAGAGGATTATGTATGGCATGATGTTTTAGTGAATCGACTTGTACAACGTAGCCAAGATGATTTGGAGCAATGGATTACTACAGAGAGAAAATCCTTCTTTATGGAAAAATAAGAAACATATTCAAGAGCAAATCAAAAAATTTGCGTATTAAACCTAACAACTTCTCCGTACAAAAATAGCTGACTATTATATAGTAAATAGTCGGCTATTTTTATATAAATTTATACAGACGCTGCCATTTTCCCTTTGCGGAATATTCCCATTAACCCAGCGATTAATGAGATAAACGCTTCTCCCACTCTTTCACCGTCTCAATTGTTACATCTAATTTCTTAGCCACTTCCTCTATACTCATTCCCTTAAAGAGCATTCCAGCTGCCGAAAGTGCTTTATCTATTTCTTCTTGCTTCTCTTGCTCATATAAAGTGAAAGTTTAATCAGTGGGGGGTTTGTTCATCCCCCACTGATTATTAGTTGAACCAATCGGGCGTTTACGGGCAGTTGATCTCCCACCTAACTCCTTTGCTCCAGCCGAATTTTGAGGTGGGAGTTTTACTGCCCGTTAATGCGGGATAAACGACCTACTTTTGTCAACCGTAACCACTCCTTTACCTTTTTATATGCCTTCTTCTATTTTATCATCCAATCTCCACAAACCTTCCAAACTCCTTCAAAAATCTCAGCTTAAAAATACCCACAGGCCCATTCCGATGCTTCGCCACATGGATCTCCGTCATCTCTTTCTGCATCGTTTCCTTATCGTAATAATCCTCTCGATACATAAGCATAATGACATCCGCGTCTTGCTCAATTTGTCCTGTCTCTCTTAAATCAGATAAAAGTGGTCGCTTATCTTGACGTGACTCTACGGAACGAGACAATTGCGACAATGCTACTATACAAACATTTAAATCACGCGCTAACAACTTAAGCTTACGAGAAATTTCACTAATCTCTTGAAATCGATTACCCTTATGCTTTGGATCGCCCGTAATAAGCTGTAAATAATCTACAATAACTAACAACTTTTTATCGCCATGCTTCCGCTTTAACTTACGAGTCTGCATCCAAATATCCTGCATTGTAACACCGGCCTTATCATAAATCTCAAGCGGTAACTCACCAATCTCCGCAAACGCCTTACTCACCTTTTCCCAGTCCTCTATCGTAAAACGATGCTTCGGATTTTTCAGCCTACCTCCTGACACTTCGCCCGCGCAAGACGCCATCCTTTTTAGCAGTTGCTTACTACTCATCTCTAATGAAAACAGCCCAACTGCCGCTCCAGACTTCGCCGCATGTAGCCCTACATTTAGCGCAAACGCAGTCTTCCCCATAGAAGGACGCGCACCAAGAACAACAAAATCACCTTCCTGCAATCCGCACGTCATCTTATTTAACGATGTATAACCAGTCTCAATACCAGTATTCTCTTTCGTATCTTGATGAAGCTCCTCATACAAACCAACTAACGCATCCTTCAAATCAAACTCACATACACAGTCCTTTTCCTCTAGCTCACAAAGCGCCGTAATCGTCTCACCAATAATTTTCTCATTCTTCTCGGCAATAAGACGCTCTCCCATCTTGTGCCCGAGAACACCGGCCTGATACATTTTCCATGCACCGCGAACAAGCCCCTCATAATAAGAAAAGTTGCTAGTTGTAGGCACACCCTCTATTAATGCTATAAAATACTCCATCCCCCCGATATTCTCCAAAAAATTTGGATTCATCCGAGAAACGAGCGTCACAAGATCAATTGGTTGCCCCTCATCTTCAATTTTTCGCATTAACCGAAATATAGACTTATGCACCGGCATAGAAAAATAATGCTCCGTCAAACGGCACTCCTTAATAAGCTCTCCATCAATTAAAAGAGAACCTAACACCGTCTTTTCCGCCTCCACATTTTGAATACTCATGGACGCCACCCACGTTCCGCTAAAAACCGCTGCAACTCTTCCTCTGACAGTGCATTCTTCTCCCACTCCTCGCACCTCGTCAAAAACTCCTCCGTCTCCCCAGTACTAACAGACGACTCCTTCTTCCTAAACTGAGTCGTATCCGCCTCAACCTCAGACACTTTCGTAAACCCTTTCCCGTGCCAGCCCCTCAAAATCCCCTTCACATAAGCAACCGTCCGCTTATTATTCTCAAATGCAATTTGAAGAGCCTTCAGCACAAGCTCCTCTGACAAATCTTCCATCCACGCACTCAGTTCCTCCACAGTATGAGGAGACAAACTACCGAAATGTTGCTCATAAAAAGAAAACACACGGCTTCCCGTCTCTTCCTCTATAACCTCTTCTTCCGCATCTTCACAAACTGGCTCTACATCATCCATAGCCAAATCACTCGGCATACCGAAATGTGCTAAAAGCATCGGAACATTCAGCTCCTCCTCTACACACTTCTGAAGAAACATATGTACAAACTCCTTATTCTTCACACCCTTCAGCTCACGAAGTACACACTTCTCCACATTCGTATTCGTCACGGGATTATAACGAAGCCAATTTAAAATAAATAACTCCCGCGTCTCCGCATCATACAGAATCTTTCCATAATCAATGAAGCGCTGCACAAGCTTATCAACAGTCCCCCTGTTATAACCCGTCTCCATCTCAGCTAACCGCTTCGGAAACGGAAAAATCCCGCACTGCGTAGTCTTCGAACAAGTTAACAAATACACATAAAAATACCGCTCCTCCGGCGTCAAATCCAAAACAAAATCATCCTGCCAAAAATTCACCTGCACATTACGATACACCGCCATCCTAATTCCTCCCGTCTCCGTTCAAAAGTGAAAACCTCTTCATAATATATATGGGAGGAGGGCCGGGTTTTTGGCGTGTTATTTCAAATTTTTTTCGACTCCTACTACGGTGTTTGTTGGTGTTTTTGTTTTGTTGTGTTTTTTCTTAGTGATTTATTACTTGGTAGGGGCTTGCAAGGGGCTTATGAGGGGTTAGTTATCGGTTACTTCGATTAGAAACACTCGATCTGAGAAGCCGCCTCGTTCTTTTGCCTTCTTTTTTCGGATGTTGTTGATTTCTTCTAGTGTTGTGCCTTCGTGTTCGGCTAGGGCGTTTATTAGTTCTAGTAGGTCGGATAGTTCTTCGAGTTTATGGGATTTTGTTGTTGCTTCTAAGTATTCGGTTAGTTCTTCTTCTGTTTTTTTGCAGATTTCTTTTATGTATTCATCTTCAGGTAGGATTCTTGTTGTGGGTGTTTTTCCGTTGGATTTTATTATTTGTGGGATTTTGTTTCGGATTAGTCTGTTGTAGGTTGGCATGGGATTTTCCTCCGTTAGGTTTTTCTTCTATTATAATGGAAAAGCAGTTTAACTAGGTGTTAAACTGCTTTGTTGCTTCTTTTATATAGTTTTCTTCTTCGATTGTGAAGAGGGTTGGGAATTCGGATAGTGGAAGGTTTGATTTTTGGATTATATCCTCTATATCACTTTGAGGTGTATCAAGATAGTTCGTTACCTCTTCTATTACATTGAAAAATTCCTTCAAGGCAACTTGAACGTCATGATGACTCGGATTCTTCTCCTCTTCCTTATACTTTTTCAACTTCCCTATCACATCCATAAAACGTCGATCAAAATTTTCTTTTAATTTCTTATCATTATAAAACGCTTGAACACTATCCTTTGAAAAGTGTTCCTCTAACCATTCTTTATTTTCTTTCTCCCATATAAAAGTTTGCAGAAAAGAAGAAAACAAAGCAACGTCCACTCGCTCTTCCTTTTGAAATTTCTTCGTCATCTCATCCATATGCGAAAGCACCTTCGCAATTCTTTCTTGCTCTGCCAAGAGCAATCCTCTTTGAAAATGCATTTGTCTTAAAAAATCTTCCGCCTCAATATCACGCTGCAATATAATATTTTGAATTTCCCCAAGCGAAAAACCGAGATGCTTAAACGATTGAATTTGCTGCAGCACATACAAATCATCTTTCGTATATAACCGATGCCCACCCTCAGTATAATCGCTCGGTTTTAATAAATTAATCTTGTCATAATAACGAAGCGTCCGCACCGTAACATCCCCAACACTTGCAAACTCACTAATCATCCACGCCATATCATCACCTACTCCGCGAACTTCTCTTTCACATACTGAAGCATATAAGAAAAGCTCATCTCATTCCGCCTACAATATTGAAACAAACCTACAACAAGCAATACAAAAGGAACATTCCTTCTATAACGATGTTCATACTCACTAATACCGTCATAAAAGTACTCATACTTTCTTTTTCGTAAAATAATATAAATCGCAATAAACAACACTGCGGCCATAATAAAAATTCGCTTTCCCCTTATCTCCACTTCTTGTTTCATCACCTATTCTCCTTCCACTATATACTTATCTTCTTTAAATAAAGGAACTCGAATGAAATAACGATATGGCTCGTCGCGTATTACTTTCCACGCAACAATGATCACTTGAACGACCTCTAAGGCAAATACAATCCAAAATAAAACTTCACTAATACGCGAACTAATATTAAATAGAAGAAAGATTAAAAAATGAAAGTTGAACGCCTTTCGGCAATGGTATTTGTACACTTCATTTTTACGTGCCAGTGTGATGTACATGAATAGTGGTGAAAAAATTCCTATTGCGGCTGATAGTAGTAACATGATGATGGTATTTCTTTTTTCTTTTGTGGTGGTTTTCATGATTGGTTTGGTCCCCCCTTTTTGATTTGTCTTCTTTAGGTTAGGGGGTGACGTTGGGGGAGGTGCAAGAGGATTATATAGATTAAATTTAGTAACACCAATATAAATAAAATATGACCTTTACCTTGACAGGGTGGAGGTCATCATTTTAATTTTACATCCACTTTATTTACAAATAAAAAGAAGAGCATATACCTCATATGCTCTTCTTCCCATAGCTAACAATACACTTTATTCAACTAATATTTATCTATAATATTTAAATGTTTCTCCACTTCACCTAAAATCATTAGTTCCATGCAAAAATAAATTTGGCCTTTATCCATGACTTAATCACCTTTGTATCTAAGTGCTATTCCTTAACATTTAGCACTTCTAAAACCTCCCTAAACAACACCGAACTCCTACCAACAACCAACTCCAAAGGAACTTCCTTAACTCGCCCATCTCTCCCCACCATAACAACCCCATTCTCATAATCAACCCAAATCTGAACATCCTGCACATAATAACTCTTAATAGCAGAAGCCTCATCTAAATTGCGATGATCCAACTCAACTTTAACCTGCTTCGTAAAACGGCGTAGTGTTTTCCAAAGAATTCGTTCTTCCTTTGATTTCATGAAGAGTTCCGGGAGTTCTTGTACTTCTTTTAATAACGACATAGTTGTTATTGTGTATGTTTGAATGCCGTATCCTACTGGGCAGATGAGGTGGTCTAGTTTTTTCCATGGCTCTAGTTCGAAATGTACATAGTCATCGTTTGGTTGCATTTGAATGTGTTTGATTTTCGCTACGTATTGAATGCCACCTTTTTCTCCGTGCCATTTTTTCGGTGCATATAATGCTATGTACTTCGCCTCTTGCCATCCTGGTTTTAGTTGTGTGACCGGTAGCTGATATAAGCCATTTTTTCTATATGTTTCATAGTCACTTTCAGTTTTCACGCTGCCCACTAATACTTGTTCTTCTAATGAGGAGTGCCATTCTTCTTTTGTTCCTCTTGGAAGAATACCTTCTCTTATAATTTCTTCTGGGCTCTTTTCAATAAGGTGATCTAAAAATTGTTCGACTAGTCTTGTTGCGTTTGGTAAGAACGGGAAGCCGCCGATATTTACTTTTTCAATACTTTTATAAAATGGATGATTCTCATATGCTTCCTCTTGGTTCCACGGGAATAGTACGTACGCTCCGTAAGCTGTTCGTTCAAATGGTCCTTCTTGTTCTACTACTAGTGCATCTCTGTAACGGTGCATTGTGTTAATGTCTTCTTCCATCGGACCAGGCGTACCATACTTCCTTTTGTAATGAGTTTTTTCAGCAAAATCAATTCGATATTTCGCATCAAAAATGTATTGATATTGATAGCTCTTTCCCTTTTTCTCAATAGCGAGCATCGTATCTGGCTTTTGTGTAACTGTTGGCAGTAAGCCGTTTCTTTTCTGGAAGTAAAGTTCTATTACCTCATCTGTCTCCGGATGTTTGAACGTTCTTTTTGCAGTTTTACTTTCATCAAGCGTTACGTATAAACCGTCTTGTTTAACTTGAATAACGTCTTGGTGAAGCGGTATATATTTCTTTGATAGAATTTGTCCAAGCTTTAAATACGTCCAGTATTCGTATAATCTAGCGACATCTTTTACCGACATTTTGAAAATTTGTCCTCGTAATGTTAAACCTCGCGATAGCATTAAGAAGATTTGATACGCATCTCTATAGCCTGCCGCCATCTGGATAACGAGTGAAAAGACTGAGCGATCTAATTTTCCGATTCCTCTCCAAAATGGATCGTTCAATTCATTTTTCATTCGATACTTCATATTCTTTACACGTTCTAGCAAATCCTCATCAATTACATCACGCCCAAATCTAGATCTTTGCTCTAATGCCTTAAGTAAATCATCTATTTTATGTACGACTCTTTGAATCATCCATTTAACAAATCGATTTTCCAGCGTATCATAAGACACTTCCTTATAAGCTGTAATACCTTTGGTTGGTATACTGTTTTCTCCTTGCAACAAGTGTGGTCGCTTTCGCAAATAGTTCATTCCGACAGAATCCAATTTACGAATTTTTTCTCCTCGTACTAGTTGATGCCTAGTCATAAGCGTATGATGCGGTTGTCTTTTAATATGAGAGATCGACTTCATAAAACGCTCAAAGGAATCATTTAAAATACGATAAAACTCACTCTTCGATGGATTTGTAGCGTAAATCGCAGATGCTCCTAAATAAGTTCTCTTTAGTAAATGAAATGCTAAATTATAAATTTCATCATTTACTTCATCTAATAAGGCCCTGTAATCATCCTTATAATCAAGCTTTGCCGGGAAAACTTCAAATGTAACAGTTAATAAAGTATCTTTATCATCTTTAATTTCAAACCTTGTATTACCTACTTCATTTGGAAATGAAAGATTCCCCATTAACACATGAAGTGACCCCATTTGAATAGAACTAACTTGCTTTCGAAATCCCGGATGTTCATGATAAAAGGAAAGCTGCCTGTTATTTTTCGGAACAACAACAAGCTGATAACTTCTATTTTCAAAAAAGATTGGCGGATGTTCATTCCATTCATCTAGCCTCTGCAATCTCGCATCAAATACAGAAACGGATTCCGTCTTCCCATCTACATGAAAATACATCATTTCATCCGCGTTCATAGCGTGATATTCTTTTAAACTCTCGTATTTTTCATGATAAGGATTTCCTTTAATCGTCAATGATAGCTCCTCTGTTTCAATCTTAACTAGCTCTATCTCATTATTAGATCCAGAAAGAGGTGAAACCATCATACTCGAACCTCCTTAACATATAAGACAGCTTGTTAGCTGAACGAGGATACTTAGCATATGAAGCGTCATTATTGCCACTATCATATTCTTCATTTGCACATAATACATACAACTGCTTTAATACCTCTTCTGTTCGTCCATCGCTCCCTGCAAGACGCGGTAAAATCTTTTGATATATTTGATAATCAAGTGCTTCATCGAATGACAATAACTTTCCTTTTTCGTTGTATGCCATATAGAAGCAAATTTCATCTCGTATACGATATCCAACTTGGGCTCCAACTGATTCAAGGGTTTTATTTATTTCTATTAGAATATTTGATATGTTTCTCACAAGATCTTCGTTTTCTTTAAAACATTCTTTTAAATGAAGATACTCGGTTGCTAAAGAACGATTAGAAACAATTTCAGCCTCTTTCTCTTCTATATCCATTAAGAAATTAAAATAATCTAAGTTAACGGTATTAAATTCAATTGTATTCGCACGATCTAATACTTTTTTACTTAACGGATGTGTCGTTTCATCCATATTTACAGTTCCAATAATATATACATTTGATGGAATCGTAAGATGCTTATTCGTTATTGATTCTGGAAGTACTGGTGACGTAACAATTTTTCCATCTTTCCATTTACGACTTTCAATTACACTTAAAAAATCACTAAAGTAGTATTCCACTCGAGCTAAATTCATTTCATCCAACACTACAAAATAAGGTCTGTTTGGATTTGCATCTGCATTTTCAAGAACTTTAATTAACGGTCTTTCTTGAAACTCCCCTTGAAGGTTCACATACCCAAGCAAATCAGAACTATCACTCCAATCAGGTCGAACCGGAATAAGCGTAAATTGTCCATTCTCTTCCGTTGCTCCTAAGCTCTCCGCAAACCACTGAACAATTTTCGTTTTCCCTGTACCTGAAATACCTGATAAAATCACAAACGGCTTCGTCTTTAATGAAAGGAAGAAATTAATAAGATCCTTTTTCTCATAAAAGAAACCTTTACTTTGAATATAAGAAGACACATGATCGATAATGGATTGTTGATCTAAATACACTTCTTTCCTCTCATAAATCATTTCATATTTCGTCCCTTCCTCTTTGTAAGCAATAAATCCCTCATAATAACGAAGCATTTCTTCTAGATCTTCTACTAACTCTTTTTCACTTGGCATTTTATTAGCATCGTATGCAATATAAGCCGCAGTTGAATTCGAATATCCCTTTGCTTTTGGACTTGTACCTAGGAAAATCTCATCATCTTTTTTCACCTTTTGGGACATATGTATTTGTTCACGAATCTCTTCTTTAATTTCTTGCATCTCTTCTTTAGTTGTTTCTGTTACACCTTGGGCCAGCGTTAAATATAATCGCTCCATATCTTCACTAAATAAATAAACGATATAATACCCTCTCTGTGTGGATGTTGTAATATCTTTATTCATAATCGCAAGCCACGGAACAGCAGCCCAATTCCCTTGTCCAACTGATCCTGTGACACCATACTGATTATGATCAATAAATGGTAACCTCGTTATTTCCGTCGTCATTTCATGCCTAACAACCGATCCCATTTTATGGCCCGCAAACCTTTCTGTTCTTGCCTGTAAATACTCATTCATCACCATTAAAAACTTTTCACGTAAATTACTGTTCATACTACCGCCCTTTTCTCCATCATCTTTTACATATCGTTCATCAGGAATCCATTCATCATTAACTAGTCCTACTTGTTCAAGCCAATCTAGTAAATTATTCGTACGCCGCTTCGCTACTGATTCAACCATCAAATTATCCCCTAATGAATTTCGGACAATCGCCATTCCTAAATCTACTAAAGCTTCTTTCTTTTCATCCTTTAAATAGTTCTCTAACACTCCCAGAACAAATAAAGCATGACGGAAATATTCCTGTTTTAAAACTAGCTGTGCAATATAGACATTCTTATCTTCCGATTGAACATATTCATTTAATAAAAGCTCATTCATTTCATGAGATTCATTCAAAAATCCTAATAATCTCAAATCTTGGCGTGCGTTCGATTTTACTCTATATAAATTCTCATCCGTTTGTTCACGTAACGTACTTGGATTATATGTACCATTCATTATCTCTTCTAAAAAGAGCATGACTTTATCATATTTTTCACTTGGTAGGTTATCAGTTTGGAACTCTTTAAATGTAAGAGCTCCCGATTCCGTTACATTCACAAATGAAATCTGCGAGAAGAAAGCTACCAAGAAAGTATTACTTTCACTTGCTTGTCCGAAATCCTCACTCTTTACAGTACGCATATTGATAAATTTTCCCCAAGCATTCTTAAGAAGTTCAAAGCTCACTTTAAAATAAGACGACACTTCCTCTTCTTTTTCATATTGCTCGCTTGAAAGTTTAATCTCAACGTCTAATCCTTCATCATCCTTGTTTATAATTAAATAATTTTTATCACCCTGGATATTTTCAACTTGCTTCGTTGATTTAGCCAATTCAATTATGAGTTGCTCTAACATTTTCATCCCCACCGTTACAATAAATTACAATTACTACTATTTTACCAAACTATGTATAAAAGAAAAATCATACGCCATACCGCATGATTTAATAATTTCTATTATTCCCCACTAGCTCCCCATATTCCTGACTACTTTCCTCAAGAAACACCCTACTCTCTCCACTATTCTTATAAAAAGAATTCCAACCCCGCTCCCTCAAAATCCCCTTCCAACTCTCACTCTCCACCATCCTCTTAACCACATCATCCCAGTAAGCTACCTCTTCCTCCGTCATATCTTTCGGGCCCATAATCCCTTTCCAGTGCTGAAATACAACATCAATTCCTTGTTCTTTCCAAGTCGGGATTTCCGGTAGTCGGTCTAGCCGTTTTGGTGCGGATACGGCTAGTATTTTTATTTTGCCGGCTTTGTATTGTTTTTCGGCTTCGGATAGGGTCATTGTTGCGGCTTTGATTTGTTTGTTCGTTAGGGCGTTTATGATTTTTTCTTTGTTTTCGTAGACGAAGAATTGTAGTTCGGCAGGGTTTATGCCAAATGCTTTGCTTACTTGTACGAAGGAAAGGTGATCGTCGTTTCCTAGGCCGGGGGCAACGCCGATTTTGAAGTTTTTCTTGTCTTGTTTTAGTTGTTCCATGAGTTCGTTTGCGTTTTCTATGTTTGATTCTTTTGATACGACAACGACTTCCCAGTCCGATGCGAGTGTTGCGAGCGGTGTGAAGTCTTTATATGTTAGTTTACTGTGGCCTAGTAGGTTGTTCGTTATGAGTAAGCTTGAGTTAATCGCAAGTACGTGACCGCCTTTTTGTTTCGTATATTTCCATCCGACATCACCGCTGCCACCTACTTTGTTTGTGACAGTGATTGGTTTTGTGAAGATTTTTTCTTCTGTTAGTGTTTTTTGCATCGCCCGTGCTGTTAAGTCCCACCCTGCTCCTTGAACGTTTGGTGCAACGATTTCTACTTCTTCTATGTTCACTTTATTTGTGTGCGTTTTTTCTACGGAACAACCAGCTATTACTCCTGTCATGATCCATATACTTAGTAATAATCTTTTTTTCATAGTCCTCGTCCTATGCGATATTTTCGTTCTGGTCGTCCGATAATGCCGTATGTGTACTCTACTGTACATTCGTTTGTCGCTACTAAGTATTCTAAATATCTTCTTGCGGTTGTTCTGGAGGCTCCCATTTGTTCTCCCATTTCTTCTATTGTAATTCCCTCCTCGAATCCTTTTATAATCCCTTTCACCTTTTGAAGTGTTAGTGGATCAACACCTGTCGGTAAGTTTTTCATGTCTTGTATTTGCGAAGTGCCGAAAAAATTATCGATTAGTGCTTGATTTACTTCATTGTTACTATGTAACAGTTGCTTCTTTCTTTTATAGTCTTCAATTGTGCGAACAAATTTATCTAACGTGACCGGTTTTATAAGATAGTTGCTTACGCCGTTTCGAATTGCTTTTTCTAACATATGGTTTTCATTCGCCGCTGTAACCATAATGACGTCGACGTTTGGAAAGTCAGCATGGATTTTCGGCAATAAGTCTGTACCAATTCCATCTGGTAAATAATTATCTAATAGAAGTAAATCGATTTCTTCCTTTTGTAGTAGTTCCATCGTTTCTTTTGCGTTCAATGCTTTTCCGATCACTTTTACGTCCTTTATTTTTGATAAAAACTCCTCTTGAATTTGCGCTACGCGGAAATCATCTTCTGCAATTGCAACCTTCAACATATGCCCATCCCCCTGTTTGTCATGTACTTTATTTCAATGTTTTCGGAAGGTAAATTGTAAAAATAGCTCCTCCATTTTTCTCGTTTTGAATTTCAATTGTTCCTTCTAGTAGATCTACCATTTCTTTCACGTTTGCTAGTCCGTAACCACGATCATTTCCTTTCGTTGAAAACCCTTTTTGAAAAATGGTCGTGATTTTTTCTGCCGGTACTCCCGCTCCACTATCTATCACTTCAAACACAATATCGTGTCCAATATCCGTAACAAAGAAGGAAACACTCTTTCCCTCTCGTTCACTCACCGCATCAAATGCATTGTCGATTATGTTTCCAAGGATCGTAATAAGGTGCGAAACTTTTATATGGTCTGGTAATGGATGAAGCGCACTATCTCCTTCAATATGAAAATCAATTTTCTTCTCAGATGCTGTTCCAATTTTCCCTAATAAAATAGCTTGTACTTTCGCATCATGAATTTGATGGAATAAAATATGGTTTTGGCTTTGATGAATATTAGATTCTTGTTGAATAAATTCAATCGCTTCTTTGTAATGCCCTAACTGAAGTAATCCTGATAAGACGAACAGCTTATTTGTAAATTCATGTGTTTGAGCGCGTAAGTCCTCTGAATACTTTCTTACCTCAGATATTGTATTAACAAGGTTTTGCAGTTCTGTTTTATCTCTAAAACTACATACAACGCCTACCGTACTGTTATTTTCAAGTATCGGTGTCATGTTTAAAATAAACACTTTATCTTGAAACCCGATTTCTTGATCGTTTTCTAACACTCTTTCCATATCAAAACCCGGTAAAACTTTTGAAATGTGCTGCTGCATATAGTCATCACTTACATACAGCATTTCTTCTGCCGACGTATTCATCATCGTAATAAAACCGTTTTGATCAATAGCGATAATCCCTTCTTTTATGGATAGTAGTATCGCACTTCGTTCCCGGTATAACGCTGCAATTTCATTCGGTTCTAAACCGAGTGTATCTTTACGAATACTACGCGCTAAAAGAATGCCGCCAACAATTCCAACTAGTAACACCGCTAAAGAAAAGAGTATGATTTCTTTCGTTCTACTCAGTATGTTAGATTCAATACCTTTTATTAAAAACTCTACTGTCACAACACCTACGACTTGATCGTAGTCTCCGTTATGAACAATAATGGGTGCTTTCGCCATTAAAGCTGGACCACTTTCACCATTTCCTTCAAGCGTATAATATCCTCCAAAAGTAAGTGCTTCATAGTTATATGGATTGTTACTCTTTGTACCAATCAAATCCGAATTAGAATGCGAATACATAACCCCATAACGATCTTCCACAATTACATAATCTGCACCAGCTTGCTCACGAACTTGTTCCGCAATGGATTGAATCGTACTTTTATGCTCGTTGTATTGAAAAGCATCTTTTATAGCTGGCATAAAAGAAAGAGATTTAGCCGTTTGCAGAGCTAACTGTTCTACTTGGCGCTTCGTATCAACGGACTGAATGTAAACAAATATTCCCGCTAATAGAAGAACAACAAATAAAATTAACGTAATTATTAAGCTTACTATTTTCGTTTGTAATGACACTTTACGTGATTTCTTCATACTCCATATCCTTTGATAAAATATTCGAAACTATCAATCTCCTTTTTCTATTATTATGACAAAACTAATAATGAAGCAACTATTAAAACTCTCCATGTACATAAAGTACAAAAAGAATAAAATTGTCGTAATATTGAGATTTTAATCAAAGAACAGTACAATTCAACTACATTGAACACGCTTTCATATATACCTTTTATTTATAAGCAAGAGGAGGAATTATTATGGCTCAAGCAAAATCTAACCGAGTCGCCGGCAATATCTTCAAAGGTTCTGTCGGTAATCTAATTGAATGGTACGACTGGTACGTTTACTCTGCTTTCGCTGTTTACTTCTCAGCAGAGTTCTTTCCTAAAGGAGATCCAACGAGTCAGTTACTGAACACAGCAGCTATTTTCGCAGTCGGATTTTTAATGCGCCCTATCGGAAGTTTATTAATGGGACGCTATGCAGATCGGCACGGTCGCCGGGCAGCATTAACGCTTTCCATTACAGTTATGGCCGGTGGTTCTTTAATTATCGCCTGTACACCTAGTTACGAAAGCATCGGTATTATGGCGCCAATTATTTTAGTTCTTGCTCGTTTACTTCAAGGGTTATCACTTGGCGGAGAGTATGGAACTTCCGCAACATATTTATCTGAGATGGCTAGTAGTGGACGCCGTGGTTTTTATTCAAGTTTTCAATATGTAACGCTCGTTGCTGGACAGATGGTTGCGTTAGGTGTTCAAATTGTTCTTCAGCAATTACTAAGCGAACCAGATATGAAAGCTTGGGGATGGCGTATTCCATTCATTATTGGAGCAATGGGAGCAGTAGCTGTATTATGGCTTCGCCGCACAATGGATGAATCGGAGCAGTTCTCAAAAATGGAATCTAAAAACCGCGAAAACGCAGGTACCGTTCGCGCTCTTATGAAACACCCGAAAGCAGTATTAACAGTAGTCGGCCTAACACTAGGAGGCACTGTTGCATTCTATACGTACACAACATATTTACAAAAGTTCATGGTAAACACAGTTGGTCTCCCGAAAGAAGTTGTAAGCTGGATTAACTTTGCCGCACTACTTATATTCGTTGTACTTCAACCAATTGCAGGGCTATTATCCGATAAAATTGGACGCCGCCCACTATTAATGGCTTTCGGTATTCTCGGAACGTTACTAACAGCACCAATCTTCTTCTTTATGGAAAAAACGACAGAACCAATGGTAGCATTTTTACTCATGATGGTCGGCCTCATTATCGTTACTGGTTACACTTCCATTAATGCGATTGTAAAAGCCGAACTCTTTCCAACTGAAATTCGCGCACTTGGCGTAGGTTTACCATATGCACTAACTGTTGCGATATTTGGCGGAACAGCCGAGTTCATCGCATTATGGCTAAAAAGTATCGGAATGGAATCACTATTCTATTTCTACGTAGCTGGATGTATCGCGATAAGCTTTATTACGTATTGGCGTATGGATGAGTCATCGAAGACTTCGCAAATTGAGGCGGAGCTTGGTGGCGAGGATAAACTAGCTAATAATAAATCTAGTTAAAATTATGTATTCTATGATCTTCGTTTATCTGAAAAAGCATAATTCACTAATACGCAATTTAAAAACCTCTACTTATATGTAGAGGTTTTTGTATGACGAAAAAACACGTAGTTCCATCGTTATTTTACAAACCCCAAATTCTTCCTCATCTTAAAGTGGAACAAATTTATTACTTAGAGTGTCTAATAAGTGTATTTCTAACATTAGTTGTCCAGATTGGATACAACATATCCCGTTTGACATCTATTTTTATGTATTACAAAAAAAAAGAAAGGACTTATTATTCCCAAAAGTAAAAATATGTATTGTAATACTACGGTTAAGTATTACAAGTTTAATACTTTCACAGGTGAACCATTACAAGTGAAAACAAAAAAGAAACAACCCAAACCGTGACTTATCAATCATATAAAGTGAAACTTTAATCAGTGGGGGTTTTGTTCATCCCCCACTGATTATTAGCCTTCTCCAATCGGGCTTTTACGGGCAGCCCGATCCCTACCTAACTTCTTTGCTTCCGCTGAATTTTGAGGTGGGGGTCTTACTGCCCGTTGATGCGGGATAAACGTTTTGGATGTCCTTTAACCTGTGAAATTTTAGCTACAGTAGTATTGTTACCCTATGCCATCTTTAATTGCATTGGTATTTAGAATACCTAGACAAAATCCATATATTCTTGAAAGAGGTTGAAAATTTATGTTCGTTTTAAACAAGTTCTTTAACATTTTACATTACAAAAAGATTGTGCCTGTAGTATTACTTTCATGTGTATCACTTATAGGTTGTTCCAATAGTAACACTCAATCTGAACCACCTAAACAAACGAATCAAGCTAATCAAATTAAACAAGAAAATACAGGTAATCAATCTTTCGCTAAACTTGAAAAAGAATATGATGCTAAGCTTGGTATTTATGCACTGGACACAGGTACGAATCAAACTGTTGCTTATCATTCAGATGATCGTTTTGCATTTGCATCTACATCCAAATCATTAGCTGTGGGCGCTCTTTTACGCAAGAACTCATTAGAAGCTCTTGATCAAAGGATTACGTATACTCATGAAGATCTTTCTAATTATAATCCAATTACTGAAAAGCATGTTGATACAGGAATGACTTTAAAAGAACTTGCAGATGCTTCTGTTCGATATAGTGACAGCACAGCACATAATTTGATTCTTAAACAGTTAGGGGGCCCCTCTGAATTTGAAAAAATCTTGAGAGAAATGGGAGATACTGTTACTACTTCAGAACGATTTGAACCTGAATTAAATGAAGTGCATCCAGGAGAAACACACGATACCAGTACACCAGAAGCGATAGCTAAGACACTTCAATCATTTACATTAGGAACTGCACTTCCAATAGAAAAACGTGAACTATTAGTAGATTGGATGAAGAGAAATACAACTGGAGATAAATTGATTCGTGCGGGCGTACCAACAGGCTGGGAAGTAGCTGATAAAACAGGCGCGGGATCTTACGGAACAAGAAATGATATCGCAATTATTTGGCCACCAAATAAAAAGCCGATTGTTCTTGCTATACTTTCTAATCATGATAAAGAAGATGCTAAATACGATGATAAACTTATTGCAGATGCAACCAAAGTCGTGTTAAATACCTTAAAAGCTACGGAATAAATGATAATAGGTTAAAAGTTTTCTATTTTAGGCGGGTGTTTTCATCAAATAAAAATTTGATAGTGTCCCTAAAACATCTGGACTTTAATAGCCAACTAAAAAATGCAAACAAAAAGACCTTTAATCAGTCGTTTTGTTTGCATTTCCTTTTTCTAAAACTACAGAAAAGATAAGTACTATAGTTAACACCATAATAAACCTTACTTCACTTCCATCACTTACAAAAAATGAATACAAAGTATAAATTAAAATTAATATTCCATAAATAACTTTGTGCAATGAACTCCCCCCTTTTTGCCGTATATATTTTAGTGTAAAAATTTAATTCAAGCCCTATATCAAAATGAAAATAAAAAGCACCTGTGATATACACAAAGTGCTTTTCTCTTGTCAATTTATCTATTTTCACTATATTTATCTATTTTCTTTTTATAACTCAAATTTCTTCGAATCGTACTTTTCTAGAGTTTGCTGCAATTCATTTTGTTCATATGGAATATGTTTATCTGTCTGTACATCTTCAACATTTTCTCCACCTGTTAATAATCTCCTGTACTTAAAAGAGTGCCCTGTTAATACTGTTGTAATCATTTTGTATTGCCCTCCTTTTGTTTGATTACTTGTATCATAAAACAAGTATCTGAAGTTGATATGTAGTTTATCTAGAGTGTATGTAAATTTAGAAAATCTCTAATAAAATGTTTATGTTGTAACGTTACCACCAAAACTAGTGCTTCCAACACCATGATTTGAAGAGACAGTCACCCCTATTCTAGCTTGAATTCCTCCTATAGTTCTATATTCAGTAAAACCAGTTGATCCCTATAATATAAAAAGAGCACCACTTTTTGGATGCTCTTCGTTATAACTATATATTATTTAATTTCCTTCTTTTGTTGGTACCATTTTTCCTTCTTGAGAGTCTGTGCCCTCTGTTCTTTCAACAGTTTTTGCATGTTCTGGTTTTTCAGGGGCTCCCATTTCAAATCCAGGCTGAGAATCTGTACCTTCTTTTGTTGGTACCATTTTTCCTTCTTGAGAGTCTGTGCCCTCTGTTCTTTCAACAGTTTTTGCATGCTCTGGTTTTTCAGGGGCTCCCATTTCAAATCCAGATTGAGAATCTGCACCTTCTTTTGCTGGTACCATTTTTCCTTCTTGAGAACCTGTACCTTCTGTTCTTTCAACAGTTTTTGCGTCTCCTTTAGGAGTTGCTGGCACTGCATCTTTAGGTAAATCAAAGTTTTGTGAGAAAGACGTTGTTCCATCTGCACTCTGTGTAATTACTTGATTGGAACTATTTTCATTTGACTTTAAATTGTCCATTTTCGCATCATCTGCACCTACTGCACCTCCCGCTACCAATCCTGTACTTAAAAGTGCTCCCGCTAATAATGTTTTAATCATTTTTCATTACCTCCTGTTTATTTGTAATATTCATCAAAAAAGTATCTAGAGTTAATGTTTTAGTCATTATCTTTATCTACTTGCTTTTTGATTACATTTAGCATAAGACAAGAATCTATAGTTGATATGGACTGTATCTGGAGATTATGTAAAGAAAAATAGATGATCAATTGTATATCCTAATGGATGCTTAGACAAGATTGAAACTTTATATGAGTTTGAACAATTGAGTTCCCCTTTGTTTTTGGGTGTGAGGTTTTTAACTGGAGTGAAGTGAGGGACTAACCTTTTCTAATATGAAAGCAAACTTTTTATTATTACATTCAAAACACTGTAAATAAAGATGTTAAAAATCCGTGAACAAAAAACCACATCTCATTGATGTCCACCCCATCAGAAGTATGGAAGGGAATTAAATATAATCCTTCCTTGTCTTTATGCATTAAGATAGAAAAAATTATAAAGTGAAACTTTAATCAGTGGGGGTTTTGTTCATCCCCCACTGATTATTAGCCTTCACCAATCGGGCGTTTACGGGCAGTCGATCTCCCACCTAACTTCTTTGCTCCACCTGAATTTTGGGGTGGGAGTTTTACTGCCCGGCAAATAGCGGGATAAATATAGACTTAAATATTTTTTTGAAAGGATATTGTTTATTATATAAATTATTTAACGCTACAAGCTATACCAGCTATCATATTACCAACTGAAATACCACCAGGTTCCCCCAATGCTTTTCTTCAAATCTAAAACAAATGACAAGCCACCTCATGCCCCTTCGCAATCTCCACCATCTTCGGTACTTCCTGCGCGCATTTTTCAGTGGCGAATTTGCAGCGCGTTCTGAATTTGCAGCCGGATGGTGAGTTGAGTGGGCTTGGTACTTCCCCTTGCAGAATAATCCGTTCTTTGCCTGTCTTTGTTGGATCTGGTTCTGGCATGGATGAGAGTAGTGCTTGTGTGTATGGATGTGCCGGTTTTGTGTATAGGTCTTCGCTGTCGGCAATTTCTACTATGTTTCCTAAGTACATGACTCCGATTCTATCTGATATGTGTCTTACCATGGATAGGTCATGTGCGATGAATAAGTATGTGACGCCTGTTTCTTCTTGAATATCCTGCAGCATGTTTACGACTTGTGCTTGGACTGAGACATCTAGTGCTGAGATTGGTTCGTCACATAGGATGAAGTCCGGTTTTACAGATAGTGCGCGTGCGATGCTAATGCGCTGTCTTTGGCCTCCGCTAAATTCGTGCGGGTAGCGATATAGGTGTTCTTCTTTTAGTCCTACTTTTTTGAGAAGGTCTAGAATGATTTCTTTTCTTTCTTCGGCTGTGTAAGAGCCATGAATGTTCATCGGTTCGCTAATAATTTGGAATACGTTCATTGTCGGGTTTAATGATGCGTATGGGTCTTGGAAAATGATTTGCATTCTTTTTCTATATTCTTTTAGTTCATTTTCTTTTAGATCTGCGATATCTTTTCCGTCGAATAGAATGTTACCTGAAGTTACATCGTGTAAGCGAATGATACTTCTTCCTGTCGTTGATTTCCCGCAGCCTGATTCTCCTACTAGTCCGAATGTTTCACCCTTTTTAATTGTGAAGCTTAGGTCGTCAACTGCTTTTAATTGCTCTGTTTTTCTGCCGAATAGTCCTTTTTTAATAGGAAAATACTTTTTTAATTTCCGAACTTCAATTAAGTTTTCTTCATGCATGTGAATCACCTACCGCCCTATCGTTTAGCCAGCACATGGAGCGTCTTCCGTTTCCGACTTCAAAATATGGTGGACGTTCTTTTTCACAAATGTCCATTTTATGTGGGCAACGCTCTGCGAATGGGCAACCTTTCGGCGGGTGTAGTAAGTTTGGCGTTACACCTTGAATTGGCGCTAGTCTTTCTTTTACGCCGTTCGATATTTTTGGCAGAGAGTTTAATAGCCCTTTCGTATATGGATGATTCGGTGATTGGAAAATATCAAGTACATGTCCTTCTTCCATAATAAGCCCACCGTACATAACGATGACGCGTGTACAGTTTTGCGCAACAATTCCAAGATCATGCGTAATAAGAAGTAACGACATATTCGTTTCGTTTTTAAGTTTTTCATTAAGTCTAGTATTTGCGCTTGTATCGTTACATCAAGTGCTGTCGTCGGTTCGTCCGCAATGAGAAGGTCTGGGTTACAAGACATCGCCATCGCAATCATAACCCGTTGTTTCATTCCGCCGCTTAGTTCATGCGGATATTGTTTTACTCTTTCTTCCGGTGAAGAAAGACCGACTTGTTTTAGTAAGTTGACCGCGATATTTTGTGCTTCTTTCTTTTTCACTTTTTGATGCCTTATAATTACTTCTGTCATTTGCTTACCAATTTTCACAACTGGGTTTAATGCCGACATTGGATCTTGGGAGATAAGTGAAATTTGATTTCCTCTAATAGAGCGTAATTCTTTCTCCGATTTAGAAAGCACGTTTTCATTTTGAAAAAGAATCTCTCCTTCTTTCACTTTCCCCGGAGGCGTAACGAGGGCCATAACGGATTTCGCCATAACGCTCTTTCCGCTTCCCGATTCGCCAACAATCCCAACGACTTCACCCTTTTTCAAGCTAAATGAAACGCCGCGAACCGCTTCTACTTCGCCGTCTTCTATGAAAAAAGAAGTCTTTAAGTTTTTCACTTCTAATAGTTTTTCAGACACGCTTTTCACTCCCCCTCACTTAAAGCATTAGTTCTCATGATGAGCCCCTTTTGGCGCGAAAGCTTTTTTCAACGCTTCACCGATTACGTTAAAACTTAGTACTGTTAATAAAATAAGGAACCCTGGGAAGAGTGTTAAATACCAAGCTTCACCTATGTATCCTTGCGCATTATTTAGCATGCTGCCCCAAGAAGAATCTGGTTCTCTAATACCTAATCCTAAGAAGCTAAGTGATGATTCCATTAAAATCGATGTCGCAATTGTTAATGTCGCTGCGATTATAATAGTTGATAAAATGTTAGGAATGATGTGCCTTACAATAATCATCAATGATTTTTGTCCAGATACTTTTGCATATAAAACGTACTCACGCTCTTTTACAGATAACGTTTCTGCCCTTACGATACGCGCGGTATCCATCCACGTTAATAGTCCGATAATAAGAACAAGCGTTGTAATTCCTGGTTTTAAATAAGCATTTAATAACAGCATTAAAAAGAATGATGGAATTGACATAAGAACTTCAACAATTCGCATTAAGAAGTTGTCTAACTTTCCGCCAAAGTATCCACTTATTGTTCCGACTGCGGTTCCGATTGTAATGGAAACGACCATCGCTAGAAAACCAACCGCAAGGGAAACTCGTCCGCCATATAACGCTCTCGTTAAGTAATCCCTTCCGTAATCATCTGTGCCGAACGGATGACTCATACTTGGTTCTTGTAAACGATCTGGAATCGACATTTTACTAGGATCGTACGGTGATATGAATGCGAAAAGAGACGCGATTGTTAAAACACCCAGTATAATAACTCCCATTACTACAAACTTATTTTTTGTAAAACTATTTTTTATCGTTTGAAATCTCCTATTGTTCATTCCAAATCACCCCCTCATTCGAATGCGTGGATCTACTACGCCATATAAAATATCAGCAATTAAATTACCGAGAATTAACATGAACGATGATAATAATGTGATTGCCATAATAATTGGATAATCAAATCTAAAAATAGCATTCACCCCGAGTGAACCAAGTCCCGGCCATGAGAATACTGTTTCCGTAATGAACGCTCCGCCTACTAAACTTGGAATGGATAATCCGAAAATTGTAATGATCGGTATTAATACGTTTCGAAGTACGTGATTAAATAAAACTGTTTTCTGTGAAGCACCGTACGCATATTGAATTTGTACGTAATCTTCTTCTAATTGCTGAATTGTACTTGAGCGAATATATCTCATATAGACAGAGATGTTTTGGAACGCTAGCACCATGCAAGGTAAAATGCCGTGCTGGACAATATCCCAGAAGGAATCTTGACCGACTGTGCGCATACCCATACTCGGAAGCATGTTCAACTTTAAAGAGAATAAGTAGATTAATAGTAACGCGAACCAAAAGACTGGCATTGAGATTCCCACATAGGAGATGAAGTTCACAATGCGATCAAAGAACGAGTTCTTTTTCACACCTGTAAATAATCCAAGCGGTATTGCGATTACAAATGAGACGAGTAAAGATGATCCCATTAACCCGATTGTTGCGGGTAATCTTTCTGTAATAAGTTCTAAAACAGGACGATGGTTTTGAAGTGAGTATCCAAAATTCCCTGTTAAAATATTTTTTAACCATAAAAAATATTGCACGTAAATTGGTTGATCTAGCCCTAAACTTTTGCGAATACGCTCGACATCAATTGGACTCATATTCGGCGTTACAAAGTTTCGAACGGGATCGCCCGGCGCTAGTTTTATTAATAGAAAAGAAATAATAGAAATAACAAATAAAAGCGGAATTGCATTTAAAAGCCTCTTTGCAATTACTTTATACACAAACTTCCCCCCTCAAGATAAAGTGAAACTTTGATCAGTGGGGGTGTTCATCCCCACTGATTATTAGCCCGAACCAATCGGGCATTTACGGGCAGTTGATCTCCCACCTCACTTCTTTGCCTCAGTTGACTTTCGAGGTGGGAGTCTTACTGCCCGTTAATGCGGGATAAAGTGAAACTTTAATCAGCCCTACTCCCGCCTAACTTCCTCGCATTCGCCGGATTTTGAGGTGGGAGTCTTACTGCCCATTAAAGCGGGATAAAGAAGCTGATTTTCACCAGCTTCTTTACAGTTTCTTATTTCACTTCATAAATTTTCGATAGATCTTCAAACATTGTAACTGGAATCGCTTTTGCTTCTTTTAACCCATCAAACTTTTTATCTACTGCAATAACTGCTTTCGGATATGCGATTGGAAGATAAGGTAAGTCTTCTCTCGCTGTATCTTGGATTTTATGGTATAGCTCTGCGCGTTTTGTTTTATCTGTTTCAACTGCAGCTTCTTCCCATAACTTATCGAAGTCAGCATTTTTATAACGTGCATAATTGTATTCTGCATTACTTAAGAATAAGCTCTTATATGAATCAGGCTCTGGTCCCATTATGTAACCACCGAATGTAATGTCATATTCTTTATTCTCTTTATCTAAGCCTTTTTCACTTGCTGCACTAGCATCTAATGCATTCAGTTCAACTTGTAAGCCAACTTCTTGTAATTTTTGCTGTGTATAAAGTGCTAGACTTTCCATGATTTTATTATTCGTTACATACATAACGCGGATTTTTTCTTTATCTTTCACACCAGCTTTTGCTAATAAATCTTTCGCTTCTTTTTGATCATACTTATACTCTTTAATATCTTTCGCATAATACATAGTGTCTGGCGTTAAGATTGAATTTGCCGGTTCTGCAAATTGACTAGAAACGAACGCTGAGTTAATCATTTCTTTCTTATCTAATGCATGCGCAATTGCTTGGCGCACTTCTTTTTTCTTCATAAGATCTGTATTAAAGTTATAAGCTAAGTAGAATAATCTACCTTCAGGGAATGTGACCATTGAGAAGTTCCCAGTGCTATCTAATTTCTTAAAGTCTTGCGGTTCGATCATCTTCATATTAATTTGACCATTTTGCAATGAAACGTTTGCTGTATTACGGTCTTTTACAACGCGGTACACGACAGAATCTAATTTCGATTTACCAGCAAAATAATCATCGAATCGCTCTAACGCAACATATTCATCTGATTTAAACTCTTTTAACTTAAATGGACCTGATCCTACAGGTTGTAGGTTTTTCTTACTCTTCACTAAATCTGCTTCACCTTCAAATACATGTTTCGGAATTGGGAAGAAATCGTTCATAACCCCTTCGAAAGATGCACTTACTTGTGGTAATACAAATTGAGTCGTTAGCTCATCCACTTTTTTCACCTCAAGCGGCTTTCCTTTAAAAATAAAGTTTTCACGGCTTGAACTATTTTGCTTCTCATCTAGAATAGATTTGAATGTAAATACAATATCATCTGATGTAATTTTCTTACCATCATGCCATTTCAAATTATCCTTTAATTTTAAAGTCCATGTTAATTGATCCTCTGAAGGCGTAAAGCTCTCAGCAAGAACAAATTTTTTCTTACCGTCTTCCATATGATACAGCGGTGCATATAAAGCTTGCTGTATCGTTAATGACACTCGATCATTTGCATAAAGCGGGTTCATCGTATCTGGATTATCACTAACACCAACCGTTAACGTTCCTCCATCTTTCGGAGTCCCTGATTTACTAGTGTTCGCTTGCTTCGAAGAATCTTTCTCCCCTGAGCAAGCCGCTAATGCAATAAGTAATAGTAGGACAAATGGTAATGCAAACAACTTCTTCTTCATATTTCGACCCCTCTCGACTATTTACACCTATAAGAAAACTCGGAATTAATACCGAGTTTTCTTATAGGTTTTAAATTACCACTACCCTTATGTATTGTCAAACTTTTTCGCAAAGATAGACAGTTTGAAATCTATTAATGAATTCTTGCGATAAAGTGAAACTTTAATCAGTGGGGGTTTTGTCCATCCCCCGCTGATTATTAGCCTTCACCAATCGGGCTTTTACGGGCAGTTGATCTCCCACCTAACTCCTCCGCATTCGCCGAATTTTGAGGTGGGAGTCTTACTGCCCGTTAATGCGGGATAAAATATATTTATGCGGGGGGTAAAATAAAAAGACCACGAATAGGTTGCCTCGTAAAATGCGTTGAAAAACTAGCAGCCTACAGAAAGTTTCTCTGAAATGGTTGTTATATATAATTGAAAATGTAGAATGAGATTAAAGATAAAAAAACATTTTTAGGAGGTTATCATGACGTTTGATGAATTGAAAAAAAACAAACCAACAACCCCATGGGCTGAGCATGATGAAGATGGGGAATTTTTCACTGAAGAAAATATAAGTGCAACAAATAAAGTTCTCGACACTTACATTAACAATTTACAGCAATTAGGGGAGAATCCAACCGAAGTCGAAATAATGAAAGTCGTTAAAGAGGTAGTTATTAAAATAAATGAATTAAATATCGAACATGACCATTTTATCGAAACAATGGAAAGAGAAGATCTCTATGAATTTATCGATGCAGGAGCACAAATAGCTGGCTTAGAATCCGAAGAAGATATTACAGAAGAATGGCGGGAGTGGTAAAAAAGCTGCATACTTGATGTCTAAATTTACTCCTTCATAAAACTTTGTCCCTTATTCTCCAATTGGAAAATAAGGGACAAACAAAGACAACTCCAATAGAATCAAATACCAATATTTTTCTAAGTTCTTCTTCTCTAACTAAAATTAATCTATTTTCAAAACTCCTTTCTCTAATCAATTACCAAGGTGTTTTGAACATAAATATCTTATATTCTTTAATATTTATATCTTTAGAGTATTAAATAAACAGAAAAATAGCCGACTCTTTGTATAAAAGTCGGCTACTTTCTTATATATCAAATTATTCAGTATCTAATCTAGTCGTTCTCTAATATCAAATTAAATCCCCTTCAATATCAACACTTCCATCTTCATTAACCCAAAACAAAACTATATTTAACGGCTTAATGGCTAACGAGATTTTAGCAACGCATTTTCTATGATTTTCATTATTTGGTAATGCTATCCCAACAACCACGGCATTACCATCATTCATCTCCCTTGTTAAAATCTCCAATATTTTATACACGGCTGCCCCAACATGCGTCTTTACTTGATTATAATTAAATGGTTGCCCATAACGATTCGAATTCTTGTTAGAACTTGATTCACCCTTCGCTTCAATTATTAACTTCATCCCTGATTTCAACGCAACGATATCATCACCTTGTTCTTTCGTACTTAATTTTTGGATGATTTCAAAATCATGCTCAGCTAAATAATTACATACAAACTCAATTACTTCCCCTTCAAATAACATCTACAATTCCCCCAGCTTAAATTACTTATTAATTAACACTTTCAATTCTTCAGGCGTTAAAAAGGAACCATTCATACTTTTTCTATGAAGCATAGCATGGCAATTAGGACAAACTGGTATCAAATCATTCACATAATCCACCTCATACTCATTCCCTATTTCACTAAGTGGTATTTTATGATGAACATGAATGAATCCCTTGCCTAAAGAACCGTATTGTTTTTCAAAATCTATATGACAAACATGACAATAACAACCATGGTGTTCAATACATTTCTTTCTTGCTACAGCACTACGTTCGTACTGATTAACGACTACTGTTTTTCGATGTCCTTCCATAATAGCTAATTGTTCTGGCACTTCATCTGGATAAACTGATTTTGAACAATCTTCATTAAAGCACCGTTCAATATAGCTTAGTAAATCGACTTTTGACTCTAATTTCATTGGACCTTGAATATTACCTAACAATCCGTTTTCCCTTAACTTTTCAAAAGCTAAGTCATCAGACTCAATCTGTTGTTGTAAACACAAGCGCATAAATTTTTTTGTTTTTGCCTTTTGATAATCTTCTTTATCTATCCAAAACCCATCATCACCGTTAACTTTTCCCCATGGTATATTTACATCTTCCACAATACACTTAAATTTTATTTTCCCTATAAAAGCCGAACAATAAATGTAAATAACATCCCCAATTTCGTGATTTGCACTTTGGCTCCAATCAATATAATCATATTGATTAAAAGCACTTACTACGTCATATTTTTTCGGATTTGCTGAAATTATCCACTTCATATCCTTAACCCCTTTTTATATTAACTATAACAAACAATAGTCAAACTTGATGACTTTTTATATAAACCATACAAAGACATTCAGCCATTACTTCGGTGTATGTTATATCAATCGTCCCCTCAGGATGAACAATAATTTCTTCAATTGAACTTTGAAACACTTTAAACATATCCCTTCCTCACTACCTATTTATGTACGAGACATTATTATCATTCATATAGAGCATGAAACAAAAAACAGCCAACTCTTTGTATAAAAAGTCGGCTGCTTTCTTATAATTCGATCTCTCCCATGCGAAGAAGCTCAACAACTGCTTGTGAACGTCCTTTAACCCTAGCTTTTGCATTGCATTTGATATGTGCACACGCATTATAAACAAAAAGAACACCACAATCTCAATACACTTTCATATACAAAAATATATGAAGCACCAAATAGAGTAACTTTCAAACCAAATTAAAAAGACCACCAAAAGGCAGCCTCACAACTGAATCATAGTACCCATTCCATTCTCCACCGCTTTTTCATACAAATACTTCGCAACAATTATATCTACTACTGCTAAACCAACCGATTTGAAAATAGTAATCTCTTCATCATTCTCTCTACCAGCTTTTTCCCCGCTTATAATCTGACCAAGTTCGGCGTGGATGTCGCTCGCTTCAAATAATCCTTCTTTTATAGGAACTTGAAGGTCACCCGTTTCTTCGAGTGCTGCTTCTTTTGATTCGACTACTACTTTGTCAGCGCCCGCGATGGCGTGAGATGGTAGTTCTTGCATGCTCGGTCTGAATGAACCGACGGCGTTTATGTGGACACCTTTTTGTAGTTTTTCTGAGAAGACTGGTGTGGATGCATTCGTTGTTGTGACGATGATGTCCGCTTCGCTTATTGCTTCATTTGGATCCCTGTAGACGTAAGCCGGTTTGTTAAATGTCTCCTGGATATATTGCGCGAATGCATACGCTTTTTCTTCCGTTCGGTTATATAGGATGACTTTTTCGATGTCTCTAACTGCAAGTACAGCTTCTGCAATTCCTTTCGCTTGTTCACCAGTACCGATAATGCATAAGGTTTTTGCATTATGACGAGCTAAATGTTTTGTCGCTACTCCTGATAAGGCGCCTGTTCGAATCATCGTTAAGTACGATCCTTCTAAAAGCGCAAGCGGTTCTCCCGTTTGAAAGTCTGATAGCATCACAATCCCGTTTATCGTTTTCTTTCCTATCTTTTTATTATGCGGAGCTACCGTTACTACTTTTAAACCGAGCGCTTCGAGTCCTTCCGCTACTGAAGGCATAATTAATGCGGTATTTTGCCCGTTCGCAAATGGTAATGAGCCGCGAATTGGTGTGATCGTTCTTTCTGCTGAAAATTCTTTTAAAGCAAGCGCCGCGTATTCAATGACTTCGTTCATATTTACTAAGTTTCGTTGTTCGTTCGCGCTTATGACTAGCATATCTTTCCACCTCCTCCTTCTACTCTAACAAAAATCCCCTATTCAAATCATCTCTCGGGTCTACAACAAACTGATGAAATCCTGTAATAAATGCATTCCCCGTTACTTTCGGAACGACAGCTTCATATGTATCTACTGCGGTTACCGACAATACTTCCCCCTCGAATTTCCCGTTAGTAATGCATTCGTGGACGAAAATTTCTCCCTTTTGTAACGCAGCTTTTTCAAAAAGAGTTGCGATTCTTGCGGAAGTTCCTGTACCGCAAGGGGAACGGTCTACTTGCCCATCAGCAAAGATCGTTACATTTCGTAAAGTAGCGTCTTTTCCTTTCGGTTCATCTGAGAAAATAACTCCGTATATTCCTTTTAAATCTTCTTCAAGTGGATGTTTTACTTCCACTTGACTTTCAATGTAGTGTTTAATTTTACCGCCCCACGTTTGAATTGCAGCTAAATCTTTAAAATCGACTTTCAAACCAAACTCTTTACTATCCACTACAGCGTAGAATGCTCCGCCAAACGCGATATCTACTTGAAAGTCATAGTCATCTATTTTGATAGGAACGTCTTTCTTGTATACGAACGAAGGAACGTTTTCAAATGATACTGACTCTACTTCGCTCCCGTTAAATGTTGCGTACGCAATAACTTCCCCGGCAGGGCTATCAATAATGAATTTTTGTTTTTCCCCTGTCACTTCAAACATACCTGTTTCAATTCCAACTGTAATAACAGCGATAATTCCGTGACCACACATCGTACTCCAGCCTTCATTGTGCATAAATAATACGCCAAAATCAGCATGAGGACTTGCGGGCGGAGTAATGATACAACCGTACATGCCGTGATGTCCTCTCGGTTCATACATAAGAACCTCGCGAAGATGATCCAAATGTTCCATGCAGTATGCGCGTCTTTCTAATTGCGTTTCTCCCTTCACCTCTGGTACTCCGCCCGTAATAATTCGAAGCGGTTCCCCAGCTACGTGAGCATCAATTGTTGTGTATATTTTACTAACCTTCATTTCTATCTCTCCCCTATATGTTGATACTATTTTCATTGCAAGTATCATGCCAACGCATAGAGTATAAAGTGAAACTTTAATCAGTGGGAGGGGCTTCATCCCCCACTGATTATTAGCCCACACCAATCGGGCTTTTACGGGCAGTTAATGCGGGATAAATCTGTATACATTTTTTGAAAAATACATACTACTGTCTATTTTTTTATACAGTAGGTGATTATTAGCCCCAAAACAAAAAGATCCCCCGAAAACTCAGGGGGTGATTTAAACCATAACTTTGCCACTTAGATAAGGTTATGGTTCCCTTTAAAATAGCTTTGCGAAATTCGAGTTAAAAATCAAATTTATTCTTCACTCCCCAAGCTTTCCCACTCACTCAAATACATGACGTCTTGTTTTACTTTTTTCTTTTCAGGAAGTAAACATAGAAATTCTAAAGAATTGCCGTCAGGATCGTAAAAATAAAGATTTGCAGTCGGTGTCCAAGTTTGAACCATAGGCTCGGAAGGTTCAAGACCGAAAGCAGCCCTTGGGTTTATTCCTTTATTAAGAAGCCATTCTCTTGCATGAATGATTTCTTCATAGTTAACCTTGAATGCGAAGTGACTTGTATGGAATGCTTCTTCCGATACTTCCCAAATGCCCAGCATTTGTTCCTTCTTATTTTCTTTATCAAACCAAAAGAAAGCTACACGGCGTTCTTCAATAGTGCGAGCATGAAATAATCCAAGTTTAGTATAAAACTCTTTTGCCACTTCTAAATTTTTTGTTTTAACATGTGTTTCATATAAAGTACCTGGAAACAAAGCATATCCCTCCTTTATACTTTTAGAAATTCTTACTATAAATCCTATTTTAATAAACTAGAAATAGAAGTGATGTCGTATTTTCTTTAAATAGTTTTCAATTTCGTAGCCCTAATGCTGAGGAAAAACTACCACTGATTAAAGCTTCACTTTGTGAGAAGGGATTCTTCAAATTCATGATTCACGGTAATATTACGCTTCAAAACGAGGCGGATTTATGACTCAAATCACCCTGACCCATCAAACCCTAACCGCCACCACATCCGGCACTTGCCTTACAATCTCCTCACCAATCTTTATACTAGCCGTTGCGGCCGGGGATGGTGCGTTGCAAATATGCAGGGAATTGATACCAGGGATAATGCAGAAGTCATCAACCATATTTCCGTTCGATAAAATGGCTTGTGCCCTTACACCTGCATGGGTTGGTACGATATCTTTCTCTGTAAGTTCTGGTATTAGGCGCTGCAAGCTTTTTAGGAATGATTGTTTACTAAATGAGCGCACCATTTCTTTTATGCCTTCTTTCATATTTGGCATCGCCATTTTCCAAAAGCCTGTGTATGTCATTGTTTCCATGAAGTCTTTTATATCAAAGTCTGTTTTCGTATAGCCTTCGCGTTTGAAGCTTAATACTGCATTCGGTCCTGCATGTACGTCTCCGTTTATCATTCTTGTGAAATGAACACCTAGAAATGGGAATTCTGGATTTGGAACTGGATAGATTAAATGTTTTACGAGATGGCGTTTTTCTGGGACAAGTTCGTAATATTCACCACGAAACGGAACAATTTTCATATCCGTTAATATGCCTGTCTTCTTTGCAATACGATCACTATGTAAGCCAGCGCAGTTAATGAGAAATTTCGTTTTAAATGTGCCTTTGTTTGTCTCAATTGTTACAGCGTCTTTCTTCTCAGTAATACGCTCCGCCGCTGTTCCTAAATGTACTTCTCCCCCGCTTTCTTGAATTAAGCGAGCAAATGCATAACTTACTCCTTTATAATCAGCAATTCCGCAAGAAGGAACACGGATTGCCCCAAGTCCCTTTACATGAGGTTCAATTTCAGCTAATTCTTCCTCACCTATTTTTTCAATATGTAAATCGTTTTGTAAGCCTCTTTCATATAAGTTATGTAAAAGAGGAAGTTCGTCCTTTTCTGTAGCGACAATTACTTTTCCGCACATGTCATAAGCGATGTCATTTTCTTTACAAAATTGAACCATAGCTGCGTTTCCTTCTTTAGCAAACTTCGCTTTATAACTCCCTGGTTTATAATAAATTCCAGAGTGAATTACTCCACTATTATGTCCAGTTTGATGTTGTGCAAGTTCCTTTTCTTTTTCAATGATCGCGATTTTCGCACGAGGGAATTTTTTCGTTAAAGCCATTCCCGTTGAAAGCCCAACAATTCCTCCGCCAATAATTATAAAGTCATACATCCTACTTCCCCCTTAATATGATGAAAGGCAGGCCCTTTTTAAGACCCGCCGTACAAACTTATTTAGAAAAACAACCACGTTGACGCATTAGTTCTCTATATAAATCTTTATTTTTTTCAAATGCAGCTCTTCCGTGCATCCAAAATAAGTTGTTTAAAAGAACTAAGTCACCAATTGGTAATTTCAATGCATGTGTTGCTGGTGAGTTTTCAACAGAATATGATAAGTCTTTCAGATAGTTTGCTTGTTCAATATTATCTGGATAAGCGAACTGATCAATAAAGCAAATACATGGTGCGTTATTCACATCAAAAAACGTTTCACGATAGACGATTTCTTGCGCATTTTTACTTGGTGGCGCTTTATACGTAACCTTAACAGATGCGAGCGAATGATTTCTAAATTTATGAAGGTCTTCCCAATCATCTAAATGTAGTAAACGAGATTCTCCGCCTACTGCATTTTGCTCTTCAATTTTCATCATAAGAAGCCAATCTGTCGGCTCATCAACGAATGTACCGTCTGTATGCAGTGTAAACAATCGGTACGCTTGACGAAGGTAAGAATCACTACTATCCGTATCTTTCACATTAAATCTAGCATAGTACGTTCCTGTCATTGCATCAAAGTTTGGCTCCCCGATTAAATGTGTTAATGCTGTTGCAAATTTCACGTAGTCTGCTGGATCTGACGTTTCACCTTGTACCCCAATTGTAAATCCGCCCGTTTCACGGTCATGAACAATGCCGCGAATGTTATCCATAAATGATTGCCCAAAAATCTTTCTCATTCCATCCGCAAGATTAAATCGAGAATAAGGAATGTATTGTAATGACTGCTCTGAATGCTCTTTTACCTCTTCAAAAAACTGCTTAAGCAATTGCTGGTTTAGCGTAATATGATATAAACGTTTATGCTCTGGATGAGGAGCAATTTCATACCCCTCATATTTCTTTGCAAATTTCATCTTTGCATTTTGTTCTGTAATAATCGACATTTCAATTCCTCCCTAATTTAAATATGAAGAACTTATTGACGTTTTTTACAGACAGTTATCCTTATCTTCTTATACTGAGATTCGGTCTTACTGCCCTAACATCGAAAAAGCCAGTCATACGCATCCACGACATAAAATCGTAGAAACGTACAACTGGCTCATAATTACGAGTGTTCTTTAATCTCTTAAAGTACAATAATAATAGACAGTTTGTATGAAAATATTTGTAAAACAGGAAAGCAAGATCGAATATAGAGAAGGCTAATTTCTCGTATGGATCTTATTAATTAAATAATAATTCAAAATTTTCTAACTGTCAATTCGTTTTTTATTATTTTCTCTACATACTTTATACGTTTTAAAAATCCCTTACTTTCTACGCACCCTCTTTTTTTCATCTCTTGTTTTACAACTTACACTTCATTTAACTTTTTCATATTCCTTGCCTCCTCAATAAAATAAGCCAGTCGTATCTCTTTAAAAGAAATACAACTGGCTCTCGTTTATGGTTGTAAACTAGATAGTTTTTATGGTGTTGTTTCCTCGTACTCTCCCCTGGGCTGTTCATCATTTAAATAACTTACATATTGGCGATGTAAATCTTTCACCGCACTGACGATAGCATTTTGCGCTTTTCCTTGATAATGGTCCGTAATATCTTGAACGATTTCCTCAATACCATCTTGCAAACTATGTCCTCTCAACATTTGAGCGACGAAGTCTCTACCATGCTCTGTCGCAAGCGTACATGACGCTTCAATAATGACATGATATTTATGATCTGCCTCAATTGTAATTGTTAATGTTTCATACATACTGCGAACAGCCATACCTTTCGGAAGTCTCGAATGTCCTGCCATAAAAAAAGTCCCTTTACGCATATTTCATCCTCCGTTACTATGTTAAGAGCCAGAAAAACAATGTACACATTTGCATTGAATTTTACTACCCTTATCCTTATAGCTCGTACTTCTGCTAAAGAAGCTCAAGTGGAAAGAAGTTACTCTCTTCATTTTCAAACATAAATCTGGGCTTACAGCGAGGCTAATCACTGTCATCCGATAATAAGTTAATCATAATAAAAATAAACTGAATATTCAATATTAAACTCCGCGAATTTCATGAATAAAAAAAGAAAATTCTCTCACCCAGGCACATATACTGTTCAAAAGAAAAAAGGAAGTGGTCTCATGTATTACGGAACAAAAGGCTGGTACGTAGCTGAGCTAAAAAAATTAGGTGTTCGCTATCATGAAGGACGAAAACTAGAAAGTTACCGCGCACACGTATTACGCAATTTATTAATCGCACAACAAGAGACAACGAAAGAAGAGTAATTCACTAACAAAACAACTCTCGAGATATATCGTCTATTCAACAAATCCCGTCAAATCTCCCATCTAAACTACCAACTAATCACACATTGATACAAACCAAAAAAAGATCACCTACACAGGCATGCCCATCAACTTAAGAATTCAGAATCACCACAAAATGAAAAAATAAGCTTTTTTGTCACAAGTGTAGCTTTGTAAAAAAGATTGATTAAAAACATCAAACCTCTATAGATTTCTTAGAGGTTTGATGTTTTCTTGTTGGATATTTATGTTAATCTAACGATAAACATTGTGAAGAAATGTACTTCAACTAACGGGGCAGGTTAATTGAAGATTGCTTTGACCTTTGTTCAACAATTGGGCCATTTAGTTGAAGATCTCATCAAATAAGTAATGATATTTAAAGGAATAATTCATTCTGATAAAGAACATTAAAAAACGTGATGATAAGGAGGCGATTGTATGGCAAATCATGTAGAAAATCTATATAACTATCATGTATGGGCAAATCAACGGATTATTGATCATCTTAAGACACTTTCTCCTGAGAAATATCAAAAGGAAATGAAAAGTGTCTTTTCTTCTGTTTCAAAGGTTTTATCTCATCTCTATTTGGTGGAATATGGATGGCTTCATACCCTTGAGGGTCAGAGTATGAATGAAGCAATGCAATCTTCATTTCAAATTCAAGAAAAGATTGAGAAACTGCCCATTGAAGACTTAGAAACGGAATTTCACACTTTAACATCCCGGTTTAAAACCTTTTTGAACAGACAGGAAGATATGGAAAAGAGAATAATGTTGGATAATCCATGGGCAGGATTAAGAGAAACAAGTATATCTGAAATGGTCTTACACGTTGTGAATCATGGAACCTATCATAGAGGGAATATTTCAGCTATGTTACATCAGTTGGGTGATTCTTCAGTTATGACTGATTATGCTTTTTATTGGTATTCTTGAAATGTTATTCATTAAGGCTCAGTAAAATAATCAAACTTTTTTATAAAAATCTCATACTTAGCTAAAAAGGGTAACTCCATTTTGATCAATCTTTATTCAAAATGGAGTTTTTGTATTTGTTGTTAAATAAAAAAGGATAATCAGCCTCATAATGGACTAACTATCCTGTAATTTATTAATTTAATAAACGGGTGACTTTTCCTATTCACAAACAAGAATTTGTCTAGAAAATGATCCTTTTCTTGTGATACAGCGGTCTGTAATTTCAAATCCCGCTTCATGAATCATGTCGTCCATTGTTTCCATCGTGACAACGACTACTTTTTTTGCAATGCGGCGCGCACTTGAAAGAATTGAGAACTGGTCTTCTGGTGTTGCATGCGTAAATAAGTCGTACGGCATATCGATAATTGCAACGTCGTAGTTCTCAGTAATTTCCTCGATTGGACCTTTTGTTACTGTTCCTTCAAACCCAAAATGTGCGATGTTTTTCCTCGTTCCAAGAACCACAAGTGGATTTATATCTCTACCAACAATGTTAATTCCCATAGAAAGTGCTTCTACTACTACTGTTCCAATGCCGCAGCAAGGATCAATAGCTCGTACTCCCTCTGGATTTGGTACAGCGATATTTGCAACTGATCTCGCAACACGCGTGCTAAGAGATGTCGAATAACTATGCGGTTTTTTTATGTGATGATACCAAACTGGCTCACTTTCTACATAGTGTCCGAAGTACCAGCGTCCTCCAAGAGGAACAATCCCGAATACACGCTCTGGATTACGAACATCCGCTTCTCCTTCAATATGCATACCGAGGTCGCGTTCAATGAGACGTCTTTCCCCATATTCAATTTTATTTTCTTTCCCAAGATCATTGATTTTAACGAAGATAACTTTAAATGACGCCCCCGCCAAATCAATTTGTTCTACTTGTTTTAAAATACTTTCTAAGTCGTCTCCTTCATACATAACCTCAACGCGCTCTTTCATAAACGCACTTCTACTCGGATCAATTTTGACATCACTTTTCAAAATATTAACGTGAGACTCCATTCCAAAGAACGAGCGCATTTCCAAGTAACATAAAGCACGCTCCTCCTCACGAAATGCATACGTATATATACATGCAGGTGTTTTACTATGATTACTCAATCTATTATCATCCTTTATCGTTTAAAATTGTTATGATCAAAATTACTCAAATACTTTTTCATATAAAATTAAATGATATCATATGCCCGAAATAAAGAGAAACCTTTATAATTTGTTTTATAAATAAAAAGAGACTGCCTATGGCAATCTCTTTTATTCATTAACGGAAAGAAGATACGTTGTTACCCATTGCTTCGTAGTAATCTAAAATACCTTGATAAATAGCTTCTGCTGCACGTTGTCTCCATTGTTCAGTAGCTAGTTTTTCACCTTCGCCTTTAGCATCGATGAAACCTAGTTCAGCTAAAATAGCAGGCATTGTATTGTATTTCACTACATAGAAGTCTTCTGTTTTTACACCTCTATCATTTGATTGAAGTGCTTGTACTAAACGTTTTTGTACTTTTTCTGCTAGTACACGGCTCTCTTCTGAATTTGGATTTGATGCTGATCTGTAGTAGAACGTTTCTGTTCCTTCTACTTGTTCATTAAACCCGTTTGCATGAACACTCACAAAAATATCACCTTTATTTTCTTGCGCAAATTCTATACGTTTTTTCAAAGATTCACCAGAGGTATTTCCTGGACGTGTATCATCATTACGTGTTAATAAAACAGTAAATGGTGTCTTTTGTTCAAATAGTTTTTGTACGCGTAAAGATGTATCTAATACGATAGCACTTTCATCCATTTTCACACCAGAATGCCCTGGATCAACCCCGCCATGCCCCGGATCAATAATAATCGCTTTTCCTTCTAAGAAGTTCCCTTGTTTCACTGGGTTCAATTGATTTTTATCAACCCATTGGAAACCACTAGTTGTACGAATGCGAATCCAGCTACCGCTTTCTTCAATAACAGTTACTTGTTGTGCTCCATATGTACCTAGTACTTTAGCAGTATGGGAAGCCCCTGCATATGTAGTGAATCCTTCCTTAATAGCTTCTGTTTTCTCTACTAAAGGTGTCCATTTATCACCGTTACTTGTTGCAATTTTGATCCATCCATCTCGCTCTTCTTTTACTTCAACCATTTGTGGATCATGCTGATTTTCACTAACCCCAGATGTTAATGATGGTCCGTGATATGTAATGAATTTTCTATCGATATATATTTTCTTTGTTTCTACTGGACGATTACTATTCTTTCCAAATTTATCTGTTTGAGCAGTAAGCTGAGCTGCCTGTTCACGCGTAATAGAATTATCTGGTTTCCAGCCGTCACCTGTACCTAAAGAAAGTTTTAATTCTACTAAAATATTTACTTCTTCTTTACCCCAATGATTTTCTAAATCAGCAAATTTTGTAGGCGCTGTTCCGGTTACTTGGCTTTTCAATTCATATGCCCTTACAAGCATAGCCGCCATTTCAGCACGAGTTACTTGTCCTTCAGGATCAAATACTCCCGGTCCTCGGCCTTTAATAATATCCTTTTTTTCAATCGCTGCAATATATTGAGCTGCCCAATGATTTTTTGAATCATTAAAAGATGGCTTCGCGTTTGGATCCACTTTAACGCCAATTGCTGTTGCGATAATCTTTGCCGCTTGAGCACGTGTTAAATTTCCTTGTGGCATAAAGTTACCATCTGGCATACCATTAATCACATTTCTCTCTACTAAATAATAAATCGCGTCTTTCGACCACGCATCGTCTGAAACATCAGGAAATTTCTTCGTTTCTGCTAAACTACTAATTGGATGTGCTAGTAAATTTGCTGCTAATATACCTGCGGCTATTGCTTTGTACTTCATGAAAAATAAATCTCCTCTCGAAACTTCATATTTATACAATTTCTCCCATTAAACTAACTATAAAGTATTAACTAATAATTAATCCTTTCATAGTTTATAACATTATATATCTATAGTAAATACGTTTTCCCTTCACATAACAAAAATCGTATATATATAACTGATAATGAATGTATATAAAAAAGCGATTAGTACATAGTACTCTAATCGCTTTTCCTAATGTATTATTTAAAATTTTCTTTAATATATATTCCCTTCCTCCAAAGAAAGCTTTACCTGATCGATCCTTTCTGCTTTTCCCGTCTCAAGATTTGTTTGGAAAGTCGAGAAATACCATATTCCTTCTCCATTATCATAATTCCTTATAAGGAACTTCCCTTTATCTAAAGCTTTAAAACGAGTTCCTGCAATACCTAGGTCACCTTCGCCAATTTTCACTTCGAGTACTTTTCCTTTATGAATATAAAAAACTTGCGCTAATGAAAAGCTGATTAAAAATAATATTTTCAATCAGCCCTCTCTATTTGCTATGAAATTATTCCTCAATTAAATTAGACATTACATATGCATACACTAATGCTTCTGTATACATAATGGAACTCTCATGCGTACGCTCAAATGCGTGAGAAGAATCAATACCAGCTCCAATTAATGCATGTTTCACATCAAATCCGGCGCGAATCGCAGCTGATGCGTCTGATCCGTAGTATGGATAAATATCCACTTTATATTCAATAGCGTTCGCTTTCGCCAGTTCAACTAAATGTTTACGTAAAGCGTAATGGTATGGACCGCTAGAGTCTTTCGCACAAATGGATACTGTATATTCATCAGATGTTTGTCCATCACCTAACGCTCCCATATCAACTGCTAAATATTCTACCGTTTCTTCTGGAATATTTGAGTTTCCACCGTATCCAATTTCTTCATTATTAGAAATTAAGAAATGTGTTGTATATGGCAATTTTACCTTTTCATCTTGCAATCTTTTAATCAATTTTAATAGAATTGCTACACTTACTTTATCGTCTAAATGGCGTGATTTTATGTATCCACTCTTCGTAATTTGAACGCGTGGATCAAATGAAACGAAGTCTCCTACTTCAATTCCTAACTCACGTACTTCATCTGCTGAAAAGACACGCTCATCAATACGCACTTCAATATTTTTCTCATCGCGCTTCGCTTCCCCTGCATCTTTGTACACATGGACAGAGGTTTGATGCATTAAAATTGTACCTGTATACGTCTTACCGCTTGACGTTTCAATTTCGCAATATTCCCCTTCTACAGAGTTCCAGCGAAATCCACCAATCATAGATAGTCGAAGACGACCGTCTGGCTTAATTTCTTTCACCATTGCGCCTAACGTATCAACATGTGCAGTTAATAAACGGTGCTGCTCATCATTCTTCCCTTTAACCGTTAAAATAAGAGCGCCTTTATTATTACGCTTCGTCTCTACATTCCACTCACTTACATAGTTTTCAATAAAATTAATAATTTTCGCAGTGTTTCCAGATGGACTTGGAATAGAGACAAGCTCTTTAATTAATTCCATCGTTTCTTTTGCATGATGTGCCATTGTCGTTTCCTCCTCATTCTCTCTACTATTTAGTATAGCGAAATTACGATAAAACCTCTACTCATATAGTTCAATTTTCTAAATTATAGTAAAATTTAGTTTAGTAAGTGAAAAGGAGATAACAAAAATGAATGTAACGAAAAAACATGTACATATTGCACTTATTTGGTTTTTATCATCATTACTATGTTTACAAGTTTCTTATGTCGTTCACACTACTACCTCAATTACAATTGGCTGGGCATTAACTATTATCTTCTTAATCATTAGCCTAATTGTAGGAAAAAAGCACAGCGCTACTGAGTAAGCTGTGCTTTTTCTATAAAACTACTCTTCCGAAACGTCCATCAAATAAATCCCTCTTGTAAATCCGCCGCGCTCTTCTTCTTTCTGTTTACGAATAAGCTCTACATCTTCCATTGTTGCACCTTCTGCACGCGCTAATGAAATAATAATTTCAAGTGCATCTGCAAGTGAATCTAGCGCATGTTCACGCTCTTTCATCGAAGCAAATTCACGAATTTCTTCCGTTCCAATTTTCGCTAAAGCTTGTATGTATGCTTGCCCTATTAATTTTTGTGCTGTATATGTTTTTCCAGACATTAAAATCTTCTCTGGAACACGATCTCTTACTAACTTGTTATATGCTGACATCATTCATCCTCCTATGTTTAATAACACCCGAGCTCTGCTTTATAGAAAAACCATTCCTTCTTCACACATGCACTAATCATATCAATTCCTGATCCATGTGCTCTTACATGCGGAAAGAAATAGTGCTCTGGTTCTTCTTTCTTATCGCCGTATAAGGTTTGGTACTCATCAGGAATCGCCTCTTTTTTCACATCCCGTTCTTTCTTCACTTCACCAGAGAAAGCAACAGTTGGATGTCCCTCAAAGAATAATGCAGTCCGTACCGCAAGAGATGGTGTACTATGCAAAGCATAATATGTAAGTAAAATCATAACGATAACACCGATAATTTTCTTCATTTATTACTCCTAAAAAAAGTGCTAACACAATTATACTAAAATGTGTTAGCACTTTCTTCCCTTTATCTCGAATTAACGGGCAGTCAGACTAATAATCCGCGGGGGATAAACACCCCCCCACGGATTAAAGTTTCACTTTATTCCCCTTTAAATGCTGGTAAACGTTTTTCTAGAAAAGCAGCAATACCTTCTTTATGGTCCGCTGTTTGTCTCATCGCATATTGACCACGCTTTTCAAGCTGAAGCGTTTGTTCTAAATTAGAACGATTTACTTCACATAAAATTTGTTTCGTTTGAATCATCGCCTTGATTGGTTGTTGTAACCATTCATTAATTTTTTGCTTCACAGCCGTTTGGAAATCCTCACCGATTACTTCGTCAATTAAACCGATATCTAGCGCTTCTGTCGCTGATAATTTCTTCCCTTCCCAAATGATTTTCTTCGTCATATTTTCACCGACGCGCTTTTGAAGGAAGAAATGGCCACCACCATCTGGAATTAAAGCGATTCCAATAAAATTCATCGCAATAACTGATGATATATCTGCCATTACATAATCAGCTGTTAATGCAATACTTAATCCAAGTCCAGCAGTTGGCCCGTGAATTGCACTAATAACAAGCTTTGGCATCGTATATAACGTCACAACGATTTCAGAAATTGTATTCATGATGCCTTCAAACTTACTTTCATCATTACTTGAAAGCATTGATTTAATATCTCCACCCGCAGAAAAACCACGGCCACTTCCGCATAACACAACAACGTGAACAGAGCTTTCCGCTACTTCTTTCAACTTTTGTAATAACTCTTTTAACGTTGGTTCATCTAATGCATTTAAAACCTCTGGGCGATTGACCATAACCGTTGCTACGCGCCCTTCATATTTCACAACAACAGATTCTGTTTTACTTGTTACTTCCATTATATATACCCCTCTTTTCAACATAAAGATTATACTTATATAATTATAGAAAGCATGTTAAAAATCCTTCTTTTTTCTTAATTTTCTGTCTAATTTTCTCGTAATTTGTATATATCTCCGTATAAAACATCCAATTTCGTTAAAAAATATAGAAATTAAAGTCGGTTTATCAATATTTTTCATCTATTTACCATTACAATGAAATGGTGTATTCTTAATTTTGATGCAAAAAAATAAATATTGAAATTCATTCACCTTATTATGTAAACAAGGCTTTTATCCCCATCTCTTGGGTATTGAACTAAAGGAATGAAGAAATGGAGGAATATATGGTTAATAAGTTGAAACAAACGGATAACTACTTCCCGCATTTCCTATTGCTATTCATTGTGTTTCAACCAATTTTAGATTTATTAACGTCTTTTTCAATCTATGTATTACACATGAGCGCAACAGTTGGAATCGTAGTCCGTTTCGCCTTTATGCTTCTTGCATTAGGTTATCTACTTCTTCATAGAGAACAACCTGGAGCGAAAAAGTACATTCTCTATTTATGCCTACTCGGGATCGTACTAGCAATTGGTCTTGCAAATAATATGATGATTAAATCTCCAGTTTCATTTGGCGAAGAAGTAAAATTTATTTTAAAGAGCATATATCCAATTGTGCTACTGTTTGGATATATCATCGTCTTTAAAGAGTTGAAAAATAAAGAATATACGTTGCATAAAATCATTACATATTTCTTATATGCAACTTTAATTTTAAGCATCACACTGATTGTTGCAATGCAAACTGGTACAGATTTCCCAAGCTACCCTCACTCAAAGATTGGCTCAAGAGGTTGGTTCTTTGCTGGAAATGATTTAAGTTCTATTTTTGCAATTATGTTCCCAATCGTAGTGCTCTATTCGATTCATAAAACAACTTCTTTTTCGAAAATCTATTACTGGATTCCAACAATACTTGCGATGTATGCAAGTATTATGGTCGGAACGAAAGTAGGATATGGTGCAATTGTTCTAACGCTTGGCGTGGCACTTTTATTCTCATTCATTGAATATATGGTGCATCGCAAAAAAGAAGGTAAAGGATTCACATATCTCGTAAATACAGTTGTTGCCGCTATTGTACTAGGAGGTTTAATTGTACTTACACCACATACTCCTATTGCAAAAAATATGGGCATCCACATGCAAATATACGAATACAAAAAATCAGTACAAGAAGAAAAGGATAGAAAAGAAGGAAAAGTAATTAAAGAAGAAAAACATGAGCAGGGTGAACTAACAGACTCTGAAATGAAAAGTTTAATTTACAGTGATCGCGATAAATTTTTAAAAGTATACAAACAATACTATAAAGACGCACCACTATCACAAAAACTATTCGGAATGGGCTATGCTGGTAACTATACTGATAAAATTAAGTTAATCGAAATGGATTTCCACGATCTATTCTTTGCATTCGGAATCGTCGGTTTTCTCTTTTATTTACTACCATTCCTTTACTTCGGCATCAAACTATTCATGTACGTCGTTACAAACTTCAAGAAAATATTAACTGTGAAATATATGCTATTAGCTAGCACCGTTGTACTATCAATCGGAATCGGCTTTATGTCCGGCCACGTATTAACAGCGCCGTCCGTTAGTATTTTCTTCGTCGTTATACTCGCTTACTTAATTGTTGATTTTGAAATTGAATAATAAAAAAGAAGGTGCTCAAAAAAGTCAGTTATTCTGGCTTTTTGAGCACCTTTTTTTAAAATGCATCTAAATAATCAGTTTTTCTCTTTTATATTTAATTAGTGTTTTACGTATTCTAAGTTTTCTTTTGCGATATACGCTTCATTTACAGCAGGATTATCAGAAATAATTTTAACCCACACTTGTCCATTTATCGTTTCTTCGCCTGTAACTGTTACAACTTTATTTGTAGTTAAGCGATAAAGTCGTTCATTTGATCTATGCGGATCCTTTTTCACTTCCACATCATTCTTCACACGAGCAAGTTTATACTTGTTGTATTCTTTTTTACCTAAATACGAATCAAAACGACTCATATGCCCCGCTACTTTTTTACCCCAATTCGCATCAGATGCATATTTCGCATTTAAACCAGCAGCTTTATCACCTGTATATGTTGCTGTATAACGCCAATGTCCTGGATTTAAATATCCTTCATTCATGTATACTTTTGCTGCATGTTCAATACAATCTTCTTTTGAATTAAATGCTTCCCCGTTACCATATGGACTATCGTCTGTTGCTTTTAAACCAAATAAATTATTTTTGTCTTTTGCAAGAGCGCTTGTTCCATAATAACTTTCATGAATTGCTAATGAATATAGGAATAATGCATTTACATTATACTTACTTTCTACTTCTTTAAATTTCTTTCCTAAACCGATTAGTGGAGAATCTGGTTTAACCGATTTTATGTAACTATCTAATTGTTCAGCTGTATAGTCTGTTTTAGAACGCAATGATAAATAATTGAAATATTGATAGAAAGTCTCATTTCCAAACGTCTTTCCATCTACACTATACATTTGCTGTCCTTGCTTCATGAAAGAAGGTGCCGCTCCATATCTAAATTCTGTATATCCAGGTGAACTTGTATTATATGTATAATATTTATGGTATAAATATCCATCTGATTTCACATAATAAGTTGAGTTCTTCATTTCATTTGTAGGAATTAAAGTGATTTCATTTTTCTTCACATAACCTGTTAAATCAGAAAGTTGAACTTTCACACGATCTTCGCCAACTTCTAGCACTTTAAATTCCGTTCCATACTGAACATAAGTATAAACTGTTTGTAAATCGTTACCATAAACATTAATTATATTTTGTCCTTCTACTCGCTTCGCACTTGCAAACCCATCTTTAATCCATAAGAATTCATTTTCATACTTCACTGCATTAATACCTTTATTTTGCGCAGCCGTAACCGCTTCTTTATACGTATTATAGCGCTCTACTTCTTGCTCTGTTCCGTTTTCTCTTACATTTATCACGACATATTTCTTAGTTTCTACAGGATTGCTATTTCCGTTTTTTTCAATTGTCTGAAGCATGCGATCCAACATAGCTGAAGCCATACCTCTTGTAGCTGATACATGTGGTCTAAATGTATTATCTTCTGGATACCCTTTAATAATTTGAGTAGCCACCATAACTTGTACATGCTCTTTATAGTTAATACTATCTTTATCAGTAAAGGTAAGCGGACTTACAGCTATTTTAATATTTTTATAGTCTAACGCTCTCTTTACCATTATCGACATTTCTTCACGTGTAATCACATCATTTGGTGAGAATGTCTCGTTAGTACGACCATTAATAATTTTCGCTCCATATGCTCTACTTACACCATCATATAAACCGTAAGTCTTCGGCACATCCTCGAAATTCGAATCAGCTTTCGGTAAATTTAAAGCCCTTGCTATGAATGTAGCAAACTCTGCTCTTGTTACTAGCTTATCAGGCGCATATACATTCTCACCATACCCCATTAAAACTCCTTTAGTAATAAGTGAACGCATATGCGTCTCAAACATATGTCCTGTAATATCATCATTTGCCGCATAACTTGAAATAGGAGTTAAAAGTAATGATCCCGTTAATGCCACTGCTGTTATACCTTTTGAAAAAGTCTTCAAGGTTATCCTCCTCGTAATCTACGAATTTATTATCACAAATTTGATTATATAATAATTGCAATCATTTTAGCATAATAAATAGAAATTAACATAAAACGTTTTTATAATTAGAATTTTCATTAAATTAAAAAACAAAATAAAAGACACTTTACTTTTTTAATAAAGTGTCTTTTTCCATATGATCAATGAGTTTCTTTGTTGCCTGTTTGCCTTGCAACCGAAGTTCATCTATTGTTAATTGTAACTCTTGCTGCACAGTTCCTTGTTGCATTAATTGCTTTTTTGCAAGTTCATATAAATACTCAGCACTCCATTCGCCATCCACACTTCCTATAACTGGCTGATTCACTTGACTTAAAAACGAATCAATTTTCGGATCGTACGAAATCCCGACCATTGGAGTTTTGGCTACTGCAGAAAAAACAAGTGCATGAAGACGCATACCAATTAGTAATGAACATTGTGATAAAATGAATATTTTCTCGTCGATATCCATTTTATATGGAAGCATATACGTCTCTTCTCCCATTAATTCTATTACTTCACGCGAAGCTTTTTGATCAAATGGCTCATGCATTGGAACAAATAAAATTTGGTATCCTTCTTGCTTTAATTTTTTTAATGCCATAGCTAATTTTTTTATATAATCTTCTTTTGCATGCCAATAACGTACACTAACCGCGATTACTTTTCCATGTATCGAATGCTTTTGCAACCAATCCGATTGTTTTGTTCGTTTCCATGTTAAAACAGGGTCTGGAACAATTTCAATATCGTTTTTTATACCAAGTCCTTTTAAATATAAAAACGAATCCTCATCTCGAACTGATACATAGGAAGCTTTTGACAAGTTCCATTTTACTAATAGACGATTATATCCTTTTGTAATTGGCCCTATTCCTTGTGAATAAATATAATACGGCTTTTTTAATAATCGAGCGAGTCCCATAATACCCGTATAATATAGAATACTCTTCGTACTTGTCTGATCTTGAAGAAGGCTCCCGCCACCGCTAATAACTCCATCACTGTTTTTAATCGCATGATAAACAGCTTTTATATTCCAGCGATCTACCGATTCTACACCATACATTTCCTTTGTATATTTAGAATCATTTGATAGTACTACTAGTTCTATATCCGGGTTCTCTTTACTTAACGATTCAATAATTGATTGTAGAATCGCCTCGTCTCCAACATTATAAAAACCATAATATCCTGATAAGACTAAACGCACCCTAAATCTCCTCCAAAACTGGGTACCAGTTTATCTCATTTAACATAAACTGGTACCCATTCCTTACCTAAACACTTGATACCCTACATAGTTTCCTCTTTATCAGCTCATATGAATTTTAATAAAAAATTAAATTTCTATATTTATCTTTTCAAAAATGGTATTTTTTTTATTGATATCCATTTTAATTTCAAAGCACATACACCATACAAAATGGTTGTAATACTTAATGCTATACCACTGAATAATAACGTCATAATTCTTGAAGATGTAACATCTATCACATTACACAGTTCATACAATCCTAGTCCCAAAATACATGCTATTCCTAGCACACCAAAAAAGCTTTTTAAATGAATAGAATAGGCAATGTAGCTTCGAATATACAAATAATTTACAATACAAATCAATACGTAAGTAATTAATGTACTATACGCCGCTCCATCTATGCCAAACTCCTGCACTAACATCATGTTTAACACGACTTTCACAAAACTCGCGCCAATAACAATCCATGCAGCTTGTGCAGAACGATTAATCCCCTGTAAAACACCTATTGATAATACCATAACCGCAGTAAAATACGAACTGCCAATCATAACTGTTAACATACTACTGCCTTTTACGTCTGTGAACAATCCGATATTTAACGGTACTGTTAATGCCATCAACCATATTGTTAACGGTGCTGTCAAAACATGCGCTAGTCGATTTGTATTTTGAATTGTTATTTTCGCCAAATTTATATCTCTTTTGGCCAATGCGGAAGTTAAGAGTGGTATTAACGGAAATACAATTGCACTTGCAAAAATAACAATTATTTGCGTGAATGCAAAACCGCGACTGTATATTCCAAATTGTTCTTGAATTTCTGTTGATGATCCTTGTAATACATGCGGTATTGTAAGCGAGTCTACTAAATTTAAAAGTGGCATTGATAAAGCTCCGATAGCGATTGGGATCGATATCCGCAATATCTTTTTGCCGTGTTCTCTTAAATCTCGGAGCGAATAGGAATTGCTTTTATTGTAGTATGGACTTCTATTATATTTTATACGCAAATATATAAGCGAACTAATGACTCCAAGAAAAGAGCCAACCATCGCACCACTAGTAATAACAGTATTACTCTTATCCCATGATACTAGTATGTAAGCAATTATTAGCATAAAAAACACACGTACAAATTGCTCAATGACTTGTGATACCCCTGTTGGTTTCATATCACCGAAACCTTGAAAATACCCTCTATAAACCGCCATGTATGGCGCAATGAGTAATGCTAATGAAGTAATAAGCAACGGCATTCTAGTTTCTTGTCCACCAAGCATATTTGCAATTTCAATAGAAAATAATACAATGACTAAACAGCCGAAAACGCCAAATGCTATCCCTATAATTGACGCTGATTTAAATAATTTCGCAATTTCCTTTTGCTTATTTTTTTCGTTCAACTCTGCAATTAATTTCGAAATTGCAAGCGGAACTCCGGCTACCGATAATGTAAGAGCAATCATATATACAGGAAAAACAAGGCGGAAAATACCGAGCACTTCATCTCCTGCAATATTTTGTAATGGAATTTGAAAAAAACTACCAAGCAATTTCGACAAAAAAGTTGTAATGGTTAAAATTGCTGCTCCTTTTACAAATGTTTTATTCATATTTTTTCTCTTTTCTTTTATACATATACTCTCAAACATATTGTTTTAAACGATAGGGATTCACTTTATCCCATTGATTATCATAACAAATTTATTATAGGTTGAATACTTGGTTTTTTTTTCAAAATAGAAAAGAGAACCAGTTCACGCCTATTTCTTCACAATTAATTTTCTAATTCTTTCCATTATATATGTACATATTATCACTGTTTCTGTTACTCAAAAAAGCTCTTCTTCTCTATCAATGCGATACATATTACTAAAAACATTATAAGAATATCCCACAACTCTACATTATAATGTATGTAAGATTGTGAGATATTCTAATTACCATCTAAACACTTAAGATTTTCAATTGCTCTTTCTGTTCATCGTTCGCCATTACTACGATTGTTTTTTCAATACTCGGATGTACTTGCTCAAGCTTTACACTTGCTCCTACTTTATTTGATTGCTCAACAAAATTTAATAATGCCATAGCTCCTGATACATCCATATAACGCACATCTTTCATACGTAAAACAACCGGTGACTTCACATCTTGTAAAGTAGAGAAAATACGATCTACTGATAGGAAAGAGAGCGGCCCTTGAATCGTGTACGTTTCTTCTCTTTCTTTTACGATAGAAGTTTTACGTTCTTTACACTTCACCATATATATGATGAACGAAAGAATAATACCGAATGCAACAGCAATCATTAAATCGAACTTCACCGTTACAATCATCGTTACGAGCATAACAACGACATCACCTTTAGGAGCGACATGCATCTTTTTCATGCTTTCCCAATCGAACATTCCAATACCAGTTAAAATTAAAATACCTGATAATACAGCAAGCGGAATGTATTGTACGACCGAACCAAGACCCATAATAAAAATAAATAATATAACACTATGCATACATGCCGAAAGTGCTGTTTTACCACCACTTCTTATATTCACGATAGACCTTACAGTCGCACCTGCACCTGCTAATCCGCCAAACAATCCGCTCATCATATTACCGATACCTTGTCCAATGAGCTCTTTATTACTTTTATGACGTGTACCTGTCACATTATCCATTACGACCGATGTTAACAACGAGTCAATCGATCCTAATAAAGCAATACTAAGCGCTGGTAAAATAAGTGTTGCTATTCCTGTTCCACTTAAAGATGGAATATGAAGCGTAGGCATCGCTTCTGGAATGGTTCCAATCTTTTCAATTACTTTGTTTAATGAAAGATTTCCGATAATCGGTAACTTTACTGTAAGTCCTTCGAGTAGAGAAGAAAATAAAGGAAGCAAAGCTGTCACACCGACTAGTGCTACTAAACTAGACGGAATCGCCTTAATCCATTTGCCAGAAACAATCATTACAATAATCGTTAACACAACAAGTAGAAAACTATTTTGTACGTGCTTTATTTCACCTAAAATAATGATTAATGCAATACCATTCATAAATCCTGAAACGACAGGATACGGAATATATCGAACGTAAGAACCGAGCTTACATACACCGAATAAAATTTGAAATAACCCTGCCATCATAAAGGCAATAAAACTTGCCTCTAAGCCGTGAGTTGCAATAACGCCCGTTGCAATTACTGTAATCGGCCCAGTAGGACCCGTTACTTGCCCCGGTGTACCGCCAAATAACGCCGCAAACAAACCTGCAAAAATTGCACCATACAATCCGACAAGTGCTCCCTCAGACGTTCCCGTTGCAGCAATACCAAATGCAATTGCTAGCGGCAAAGCAACAATCGCAACAGTAAACCCTGCTAAACATTCCTTTGCTATTTTTTGAAACATATAAATAACCACCTTCTTATAAAGTCCATGTTCCATTGTACATCTAAAACAAATCATTCGTTAGCGTATTTATAAAAAACTCTTTACAGTCTCGTGAAGTAAACGTCTACATTGATAAATAGCCTTCCCAAGTCAAACTAAAAAACAGCAATATGACGAATCTACCTTTGGAAACAAACTTGACTATGCTATAATGAACAAATTAAATCTTTTACTATATACTTGGAGGCACTATGCTAACTTTTGAAGAAAAATTATCAATTATTGAATCTTTCCCGGAATTAGAAAGAAAGAACGTATCATTAAAACGCGTAAACTTTCACTTTGAAGAAAGTCGTTTAGATAAAAAGAACGTTGTATATCATTTACACCCAAACGGAAACGGATTTGTATATGCATACTTCATTAAAGGTTATAAAACAGATGCTAAAGGTATGATTAACATCCGTGAGTTTTCAGAAGAAGAACTGCGTTCATTAATTGAAAAAGTAATTGAACGTCTATCACAGGAGCCAGAGGAAATTATAGCACCAATGGAACCTGCTGCAGAAGAAGAATGGAAGAACGAAGACGGTCATATCCTAACTCTTATTCAAGAGGATGACATGTGGAATGTTTACGCTGGCGTAAACTTAGACGGTACATTCAACTCTTATCCAGAAGCTGCGGAATACCTTGATGAAGAAGGTTTCTCACGCAAGTAATAAAAATGCCTTTCCGAATTTGGAAAGGCATTTTTTCATTATTTTTTCATACCTTTTAACGACTCTCTCAGCACAAATTTTTGCAACTTCCCACTCGCATTACGAGGCAGTTCATCCACAAATAAATAGTGACGTGGACGTTTATAGTCTGCTAATTCATCACTTTCTTTACAATATATTTCCAATTCTTCTTCTGTAATCGCTTCATCTTTCTTTACAACAACCGCAACGACACGCTCTCCCCATAGTTCATCGGGCTCACCAAGTACCGCAACATCTAATACACCAGGGTGACTATGAAGGAAATCTTCAATTTCGCGAGGATAAATATTTACGCCACCGCTAATTACCATATCATCAACGCGGTCTGCAACGAATAAATAACCGTCTTTATCGAAGTATCCTAAATCACCAGAATGATACCAGCCTTTATACATCGATTTTGCATTTGCTTCTTCTCTATTATGATAACCAGCCATCATAGTTGGACCGCGCAAAATAATTTCCCCTACTTCATAAGGAGGCAACGTATCATCTGGCTCTGCTGGTCCATCTTCGTTCGGTTTCACAATTCGAATTTCATGGCTAAAGCACGGTGTTCCTGCTGAACCAGCTTTCGTAATTTGATCCTCTTCTACGAGAAACGCAACAACTGGTCCCATTTCTGTCATTCCGTAAATTTGAACAAGATCAATATAAAGGCGCTCTTTACATTCCTTCACTAGCGCCGGTGCCATTGCAGCTCCGCCGTATACACCGATTTTCATTGAAGTTAAATCATACTTAGTTAGATCTTTTTGCAGTAACATATTCCACATCGTCGGTGCTGCAAAAAACGTCGTAATCTTCTCTTCTTGAATGGTATGTAATACTCTATCCGTATCAAAATGATGTAAAATAACATTCTTTCCGCCAACTTGAATGCGCGGTATGATTCCAGCATTTAACTCGCCGCAATGATATAAAGGTGCTACCACAAGCCCGGCGCTATCCCTATTATATTTTATGAAATACGTACAAATCATACTATGCTCAGCCATATCACGATGGCGATGTAGTACGCCTTTCGGATGACCCGTCGTTCCGCTCGTATAAAGCATAGAACAAAAATCCATTTCATCGACTACAATATCTACTTTTTCAGCTGATGCTTCATTTACTTTTTCATGGTAAGAACTAGCATAGGAAGGTGCATCGTCTTCCACGTACCAAAAAGACGAATTTAGAAAATCTCGTTCAATCATAGCAACTGTTGATTCGACTGCTTTTTCAAAGACAACTACTTTCGAGGCTGCATCTTGGAGGATATACGATAGTTCTTTTGCTTTTAAGCGGAAATTAATTGGATTGAAGATCGCGCCAATTTTCGCACAGGCTAAGTAAACGTTTACAAATTCACGGCAGTTATATAGGTAAACAGATACACAATCTCCCTTTCTTACTCCTTCTTTCAATAGAGCTTGCGCCGTTTTATTTATTTGCTCATCCCACTGTTTATATGTCCAACGAATATTTTTTTCTGGTTCTACTAACGCCTCTTTATTCGGATATTTGCCAACTGTCAAATCAAAAATTCTCCCTATCGTCATGTACATGCCAACAATTTCCCCCTTTTCTCTTTCATAAATCTATCATTTCGTCTATAAGTAGACATTGTCCTCTAATAATCTGACTAATTTTTCTGATTATTATCGACATAGTTTTACAAATGGACCGTTTGATGGTAAATGAAATTATATCGGCGATTTTTTGAATATATCGAACGCAACTCATTTTATATCAGCTATTTTTCGAATATATCGACTTACCGACAAAAACTGACAATATAAAAAGAGGCTGTTCCAAACCGGAACAACCCCCTTCTTCTTACACGAATAGCTCTTCTAAAATTTTCAGTTTATCTTCTGTATATTTCACGAAGCCATCGTTATATGATTTCGGATCTTTCGGATTCGCAAAGTGTGTAATTGCTCCTGTTTGTGGGTGAACAAATTTACTTGATGCCCCGCAACCAAGTCCGATAATCGATTGTACTTCTTCCATAATAACAATATTGTAGATACTTTCTTGCGTCGGTATTGCATACCCAACGTTTTCTAAGTTACCTAAAATATTTTTTTGACGATATAAATAGTATGGTACGTAATTATGGTTCTTCGTCCACTCTTCCGCCTCATGCATCATCGCAGTAATTTCTTCGCGACCTGCTACTTTATATTTACGTTTGTTTTGCGTCATTTCAGAAGCACGTTTAAATGATAACGTATGAACTGTTAACGATTCTGGCATTAACTTTTCTGTTTCATCTAACGTATGCTTAAAGATGTCTAATCCTTCACCAGGAAGACCAATAATTAAATCCATATTAATATTGTTCATTCCCATTTCACGTGCTAAATGATACTTCTCAATCGTTTCTTCTACAGTGTGATGACGTCCAATTGCTTTTAGTGTTTCTTGGTGGTATGACTGCGGATTAATACTAATACGGTCAATATTCCATTTATTTAACACTTCTAGCTTTGCTGGTGTGATCGTATCTGGGCGACCTGCCTCAACTGTTACTTCACGTACATCTTTCACATCAGGGAAAGCTTGGTACATTTCTTCATACAACATATCCATTTCTTCTGCTGTAATACTCGTCGGTGTACCGCCGCCGTAATAAATCGTCGTAACTGTAACACCTTTTTCTTTTAAAAACTTACCAATTTCACGAACTTCATAATGTAATCCGCCTAAGAACGAATCAACTGATCCTTGGCGTCCGTTAATTGCATAAGCCGGGAACGTACAGTACGCACATTTTGTAGGACAAAACGGAATACCGATATAAATACTTACTTCTTCTTTCAAACGGTATAAATCCGGAACAACCGCTAATTGGCAATCAACAATACGCTGAAGAAGTTCAATTTTCTCTTCATGAATTAAATAACTTTCACGAAGTTCTTTATGCGCTTCTTCTTTTGACATACCATTTTGAAGCAGTTTGTGAAGAAGTTTCGTTGGGCGTACCCCAGTTAATATTCCCCAGCTCTGTTCAAGTCCAGTTAGCTGTTGAAGTACAGAAAGATATACGTAAGAAACAACATGTTTCACTTGCTTCATACGTTCTTTTTCTTCTGTGAAAGCAGATAAATCTTTTGCGAATGTTTCTTCATATACATTTCCGGTTGCAACATCTGTTAAACGAGCCGATGCTGTCACATTACCTTCCATCTGTATATCAACGATAAGATTTGCTTCTTCTTTCTCAAACCCTATCGTGCTCTCTTCAAAAAATAAACCGCCAATATTTTGTAGCGGACGTAAAAAACGATCATCTTGTAACGTTTTAATTGAAATTAACAACATTATCACCTTTTCATTTGCAAACTCTCTTTAGTTTACTTGAAGGGCGTTTGAAGGTCAATACAGAAGGTTTTACCTGTTTCTCTTACATTTTTTCAAATAATTCTTTTTATGAATATCGCTCATGTATATAGACATCATGATTTTCTCTTGTTAAAATTTATTAGTACAAAAATCCATACATATCGAAAATACAATACATAAAGGAGGAATGTTAACACTAGATTCCATAATCTAATGTGTTAAAAAAAATATGAAAAAGAAATTTTATAGTGTTTTAACTCTCTCTCTTGCATTACAAACTGTTCTTGCACCTACTTATTCATTTGCAGAGAGTGCTGAAAAATCCGCCGAAGTATATACGGAGGATCAAGTTTTTAAAAGTATCAAAGAGCATGTGAAAGAGCATAGTACTCATGAAGAAGATATCGAGGTTACTGGCCAATTCCTACTATACACATCAAAAAAACATTCATTATATACCGCGAATGATTTAAAAAACAAATCGAATATCGAGATTACAGAACAAGTCGTAACGGCGACAAAGAAAAAAGGGAATGCATACTACATAACAACTCCAGCTGGCGCTGGGTGGATAAATAACAATGATAATAGCTTAGAAGTTCAAGAGATTCATAAACTATCTAATCAAAAATTAATTGTGAAAGAAGAAGCTTCCATACATTCATTACCATTCCAAACGTTTAAAGAAGAGGGTAAACTACAGCCTCAAGTAATTATTCCTACTGAACAAGCAGGAAATTGGTTTAAAGTCCAAATAAATGAAACATCAAAATGGATTTATGCACCTTCTGCTACATTTGAAGGTACAAAAGCTTCATTATTAAAAAACGGTCGTTCTGCTAAAAGTAGTTTATTGAGAGCTCCAGCTACTCTACAAACAAACAATATTTATGGCGTTACATTTAAAGAAATGATTGTCCCAAAAGGAAATGACGATATTCGCCCTGGCTACGCGATGGTCCCTAAATATATTACGATTCACGAAACGGCTAATCCAGCGAAAGGTGCCAATGCTCTAAATCACGCAAAATTCTTAGATAGTCAAGCACGCGGAACAGCTGATCGCGCCGCATCTTGGCATTTCACAGTAGATGATAAAGAAATTTATCAACATCTTCCAGTAAATGAAGTTGGATGGCATGCTGGAAATAAAACTGGAAACTATGAATCTATCGGAATTGAAATTGCCGTTAATCAAGATGGAAACTATGAAAAAGCGGTAGAGAATGCCCGTAAATTAGCAGCTTATTTAATGAACGAATTAAATATTTCTCTAGATAAGGTCCAAAAACACCAATTTTGGTCAGGAAAAAATTGCCCTGCGTATATGATTCAACGCGGACAATGGGATGCTTTCTTAAAAGGAACTGAAACATACTATAAGGAAAACCGAAAAGATCCAGTAACTGATGACATTACAGGTGGATGGTATGAACAAGACATTCGTCAATTAGCAGCTAGAGGCATTATGCAAGGAGAAGGGAACGGCAAGTACTTCCCAGAACGTCTTGTAACGCGTGCTGAATTTGCTACATTAATTACTCGTGCTTTACAATTACCAAGTGGAAATGCTAATTTCACAGACTTAGAACAAGTACATCCATCTTTAAGAGACGGTATTAATCGTGCAGCAAGCGCAGGCATAATCCGCGGACGTGGTGATAATACCTTTGATCCAAATACTACAATTACACGCGAAGAAGCTGTTATTATGATTGATCGTTCTCTAAAACACGCTGGTATTTTCGCAAAACCAGTTGAACTACCATTCGTAGACCAAAACTTAATTTACGCTAAAGAAGAAGTACAAAGAGTGTATGGATATGGAATTGTAAAAGGTAACGAATTTAATCAATTCGTACCAAAAGGACCATCACAACGTGCTCACGCAGCTGCATTTATAAACAGAATGCTTAACGTGATTGAAGCTTAAAAACATTTATAACTAAATATAGATGTTTTTACTTTAATCCTTCTGTATTAACCTAAAAGGCAAAAGAGATAATATTATCTCTTTTGCCTTTTATACATCTATTAACTATTTTTAGTCATAAATCTTAAACGTATTCCTAATAACACCAGAATTACACCTATAAATGGAAGGTAATCCGTATTATGCCCTGTAGCTGGAAGTTTTTGATTATTAGAACCGCCTTGTTCTTTTTCTGGTAAGTTAGGCTTTTCTACTTCTTCACCTGGCTTTTCTGTCTCTCCACCTGGTGTTTCTGTCTCTCCACCTGGTTTCTCTGGACCTTTTCCTGTTTCTTTTTCATTGGTAATTTGAAGCTTTATAACTTCTACTTTCTCATTAGAAATCGTAAATTCAATTCCCTTATCAGATAAATTATATCCTTCTGGAGCCTGGACTTCTTTTAAAACGTAATCTCCTGGTTCCAGTTTCTTCGAAGTTGCTTTACCATTTTTATCTGATGTTAATGTGTCTATTTTTATTCCATCTTTCAGAATTTCAAACACTGCACCTTCTAATTTTTTATCTGTATCATTAGCATCTATCTTTGTAATTTCTACTTGACCTGTGATTTTTTCTTTCACTTTTTCATTCAATACTTCTTGTTTTGCTACTTCATTTGCTACAACACTTACTTTTACTGTAACTTCTACCGCTTTGTAGCCTTCTGGTGCTTTCGTTTCTTCTAACGTGTACTTACCTGGCACTAAGTTTTCGAATGTCACAACACCATCTTTATTCGTTGTTTTCGCTGCTCCAACTACTTGACCAGTTTCGTTTTTCAGTCTGAATTCTGCGCCTTCTAGAACTTTTCCACTCTCTGCATCCTTTTTGATTACTTGTAAGCTTCCTAGTTCTTTCGCATTTTCTACTTGTACTTGTACTACTTTGTTTGCTTCCACAACGACTTCAATTTCTTCTTTTAGTAATTTATATCCTTTTGGTGCTTTCGTTTCTTTTAACGTGTATTTTCCTGGTTCTAATTTCTTAGAGATTACTTTACCTGTTTTATCTGTTCGTAACATCTCTACTTTCTTACCATCTTTATACACTTCAAATTCTGCGTCTGATAAAAGCTTCGTTTTATCGTTTGCATCTACTTTTACGATTTCAAATTGACCAAGGCTCTTACTATTCGTTACTTTTACATCAACAACTTTTTCACCGTCGACTGTTACATGAATTACTTGTTTTGTTAACTCATAACCTTCTGGTGCTTTTGTTTCTTCTAACGTATACTCACCCGGTACTAGTCCTTCTACTTTAACCGTTCCAGACTTATCTGTTGTAATTTTTTCTTTTACAACATTTCCTTTAGCATCTTTCAATGTAAATACTGCGCCTGCTAAACGTTCCGCTTGATCTTTATCATCTGTTTTAATAATTTGTAGAGAGCCCAAGAGCTTTTCATTTTCTGCCTCTACTTTTACTACTTCTTTCTCATTTTGAATTGTTACTTTCCATTCTTTATTTGAAATCTTGTAACCTGCTGGTGCTTTCGTTTCTTTCACTGTGTATTCACCTAATGGTAATTTCGGTGACATCGCTTTTCCACTCTCATCAGTTTTCAACTCTGCTACCTTTTTACCATCCTTATACACAGTAAATTCTGCATCTGATAATAGCTTTGTTTTATCTTTCGCATCTACTTTCACAATTTCAAATTGACCTGTTACTTTTTCGTTCGCAACTTCTTGTTTTACTACTTCATTCGCTACAACATTTACTTCCACTTTTAATTCTACCGCTTTGTAGCCTTCCGGCGCTTTCGTTTCTTCTAACGTGTACTTTCCTGGCACTAAGTTTTCGAATGTCACAACACCATCTTTATTCGTTGTTTTCGCTTCTCCAACTACTTGACCAGTTTCGTTTTTTAGTCTGAATTCCGCGCCTTCTAAAACTTTTCCACTCTCTGCATCCTTTTTGATTACTTGTAAGCTTCCTAGTTCTTTCGCATTTTCTACTTGTACTTGTACTACTTTGTTTGCTTCCACAACGACTTCAATTTCTTCTTTTAACAACTTATATCCTTGTGGTGCTTTCGTTTCTTTTAATGTATATTTTCCTGGTTCTAATTTCTTAGAGATTACTTTACCTGTTTTATCTGTTCGTAATGTATCTATTTTTTTACCATCTTTATACACTTCAAACTCTGCGTCCGATAGTAGCTTAGTTTTATCATTCGCATCTACTTTTACGATTTCAAATTGACCTGTTACTTTTTCAACGATCTTTTTATTCAACACATCTACAGTAACTACTTTATTAGCCTCTACATCAACACGAACTGAGCTAGATGATATCTCATAACCTTTTGGTGCTTCAACTTCTTTTAATGTATATGTTCCAACTGGAAGTTGTTTTGATAAAGCTGCACCTTTACCATCTGTAATAATTGTTTCAACAACATTTCCATCTTTATCTATAACATCAAATTTTGCACCTGGTAGAAGTTGACCAGATTCACTATCTTTTTTCAATAATTTAAATTGGCCATTCTCTACTTTTTTCGTATTCTTCATAACAATTTCAATTACGTTTGTACTATCAATTGTTACTTTTACTGGTGTATCAACTTTTATATATCCTTCTGGTGCACTTATTTCTTTTACAAAATAATCACCAAGTGGTAAATCCTTGACTTCAGCAATACCCTTTTCATTCGTTGTAACAGTAGCCACAACAGTATTATCTTTGTCTATAACATCAAACTTTGCGTCTTTTAAAACAATATTTTCATCATTTGCATCAACTTTTTTAATTTGTAAGTTTCCTTTTTCAACTACTGGCTTATTCCACTTTGGCCAATTAAATTTAAAGTTATGAACCTCAAATCCATCTCTTTGGTGTAATCCTCCAACATAGGCTTGTCCGTTAATAGAACCACCTTTTGTCTCTACAACAGCATTAGGCGCAAACAAACTACCTACTACACCATAACCTTTAGTTGTTATCTTTGTAGCATTAGGGAACACCCAAATGACTTTATTAGCTAACTCAGTAAAAGCTGAATTAGGGTCATATGCTTGAGATGTATTAATTAAGTCTGTTGCCATCCCAGTATTTCTCGTATCGTACAAAATTGCACCGCTACCAAAATTCACTTCTTCTGCGTCTGAATAAATAACAATAAAGTCTTTGTTATTTACATTCGGAAGATAAACATCTCTTACATCAAATATTTTCTTTCCTGTTAAGCCTGAAGAAACGTAAATATTAGGGTTGTTTACATCTTCACCGATTCCAAAGCTCATATTAAGTTTTGGCTTATCAGTTTGCAATTGACCCGCATCCCCAATTACACCATCAACGTCTTTTCTAAATTCTTTGAACTTGGCATCAATCTCTGCTTGCTCTTTATAAGAGATACGGTCATAAGATGATTTCATTGCACCTTCTGGGTCACCATCTTTTGTCATCGCCACTGTTCCATCTTGGATGATTACTTGTCCTGCTCCCGCTTTCGTAAATTGACCACCTAGTAATAATGATGGATATCCTTCATCTTTCCATGTTGCTCCAGCTAAGTTGTTTGCTCCAGTTGCAGCCGCTAGGACTGTATAACTTGATGCGTTCATATTTTTTTGAACAGCCATCGCACCCTCAATATCCGCACTCGTTGCACTATGATCTCCAAAAATGATGGCGTTGTAATAAGATACATCACCTAAACCTTTTAATTCTGTTGTAGCTGCCTCTGCTTTAAATGGTAAATGGATTAAAAAATTCATACATATTAGTAATACAACTATAAAACTACTACTTATTTTTTTTACTTTTTGATTAAATGATTTCCTCAAGAAATTCATTCCCCCTTTTAAACTTCCTAAACCCACAAAAGAAGTACATTTCATATGTACCAAGTCTTACTCACATTAATTTAAAATAATCCATTTAAATAAAACAAAGAAACTCTACAACTAATTAATAAAATTACTACAATTCATTTTTGAGATAATACGTGAACTAAACTATCACGCGGAAATGTTTTTACGTACGGGAGCTCAATAAAATTAATCTGAAGAATATTTCATGTGGTGTAAATATTTCGGCAACATCATCCACTCTACAACAGTTTCCTAGAGTATTCAAGTGAATTGTATAGATTCCAGACACAATTCATCCCCTGAAAAGCTTTCATTCCCTATTGGAATATTGATTTAAACTTTTCAAATAAAGTCGACAAAAAAACGTAGCGAAAATGCTACGTTTCTTTTTTCATCGTTTCGGTGTATGCTTATGATTCTTTAAAAAAGGAAGCGGGAATTGCTTACGAAAATGCTCTTTAATCATATACTCTACGCCGTTCTCAGTATTAGAACGTGTAATCCAGTCTGCGGCTTTCTTTAATTCTACAGGAGCGTTCCCCATCGCTACCCCAAGCCCAGCATTTTCAATTACCTCTAAGTCTTCTACGCTATCTCCAATCGCAACCATTTCACTAAGGTTAATATTTAAATGCTCCCCAAGTAATTGTAAACCACGTAGTTTTGATACATTTTGAGGGAGAATTTCTATACGTCTCTCATCACACTCAACGTACTCCACATCTTGAAATGCCTTTCTTAACGTATTCATCCCTCTTTCTTTTTCACCTTTCGTATGGAAAACAATATCAATTTTTGGTGCAGCTACTGGATGATCGCGCAGTGCATCCCCTAGCGAATCTACAAATTGAACCGGATAAAATAATGGATCTGCGCTTGATAATACAGTACGCGCAATTAAGTTTGGTGTATTTCTCTCACGATTCCCAATTGAATATCGTTCATGAGAAATGCGAACATTACAATCAAAATGCTCTAACACTTGCACGATATTAAAGGTTTTCTCTTCAGATAATCTCCTTTGAGCGAACGGCTTATCTAACGTTGCTGAAACGAAAGCACCACCATGTGTAACTAATATAGAATCTAATTTTAACGCCTTCGCTATTTTATGAGCAGATTGAAAATTACGATTCGTAAACAATGTAACGTATACATCTTTTCTTTTCACAAAGTCAATTGTCTCCCGTAACCCTTTTGCGATTTTTCCGTTGTTGTATAGTAGTGTCCCATCTATATTAAGAGCTAGTAAGCGATAAATCATGTCGCACTCCCCCTCTTCGCTGTTGTACTCTATCCATAATTTATGAAATAAATGTAGTAAATAGAACGAGTTAGAATTACTACTGAAAATTTGGTTTACTATATACATATACAACTGGCAAAGGAGATAGTACAATGCAGGCACCACCTTCTTTTTATGAAGGCGATACGTTAGTGGTCGCAAAGAAGTTACTCGGACATAAACTCGTTCATATTGTAGACGGCATAAAGCGGAGCGGAATTATTGTAGAAGTAGAAGCATACAAAGGTCCAGATGATAAGGCCGCTCATAGTTACGGAGGCAGACGGACTAATCGAACAGAAGTAATGTTCGGCGCACCAGGACATGCTTACGTATATTTAATTTACGGCATGTATCATTGCTTTAACGTAATTACAGCACCAATCGGCACCCCGCAAGGAGTTCTCATTCGTGCTCTTGAACCTGTAGATGGAATCGAAGACATGAAACTAGCGCGCTACAATAAAACTGACATTACGAAAGCTCAGTATAAAAACTTAACAAATGGCCCCGGAAAACTATGCGGCGCGCTCGGAATCACTTTAGAAGAGCGCGGCGTATCACTTCAAAGTGATACGTTACATATTGAATTAGTTCCTGAAGAAGACCATTTATCATCCACACATAACATAATAGCTGGCCCTCGTATTAATATTGATTATGCAGAAGAAGCCGTTCACTATCCATGGCGGTTTTATTATGAAAAGCATCCGTTTGTTTCAAAATAAAGAAGCTATCCTATAAGTAAGTGAAACCAACTTATAGGATAGCTCTTTTTTCGTAATTCATCACACGCCGAAAATCCGAAATCCGGGCTCGGATTTCGGTTTTGTTTCTATAAAAGAAACCGTTGTTCCTCCAACATTGCCAAATACAGCTCATCTCCAAAGAGAAAATCTTAAAAGCATTATTTTTTTAATGCATAATAATTATCCAAATTGAATTTCGACATAATGAAAGTTCCTGTTGGCGTTAAAAGTTGTGACATAGATTGTATGACCTGCGGTAATTTCGCTGGCTCAATAGGATGTGATAACAAAATGTACTGGAATTTTTCATCTGTAAATACCTCATGTAACTTGTCATACTCAGCAGAAGTTGTAGGAGCTACCCTATTTGCAAGAGCTGCTGCTTTTTCATTAATTTCTGCTCCAAATATGGGAACTGCCGGGTAACGCCTTTTCATTTCTAATAAAGTTGCACCACATCCAGCTCCTATATGAAGAATATTCACTTGATCAGGCGCAAATCGATCTACAATTGCTAGTAAATCATAATGAATGTATAAACTTTCACCATAAAATCCCCATTTTTCATACAATTTTATATTATTTGCATGTAAAACTACAGAAAATTTCATACTATCTTCTTTCCATGAGACACTTCCGTAGTGATGAATAAATGTATCTTTACATAAATACAGTTTATATCCTTTTTCAAACATTCTTAGTGACAAATCATCATCTTCATAATTCCCCGGTGTAAATCGTTCATCTAATAATCCAACTTCATCTAACACTGATTTTTTTATAAGCATACAGAATCCGATTAATTTCATACGTTCTTCCCATTTATTTTTATCACTTTGATTATATAAAGTTGCAAACTTCTGCATTCCTTCAATATCTTTATAAAAGGTTGGTATAGCAGTATAGTAAGCGGCATTATTAGTTATGGGCCCTACCGCTCCAGTATCCTTACTTTCATATAAACACCGAATTAAGTTACTTAGCCAATTTTCAGTTACGACCACATCATTATTCAATAATAGAATATTGTCACCTTTTGCCTCTTTAATTCCCTGATTGCATCCCTTTGGAAAACCCATATTCTCCGCATTTTCCACTAGCATAATATCCGATTGTTTTTGTAACCATTCTACAGTACCATCTGTTGACGCGTTGTCCACAACTATTAACTCATACTCTTGTTCCACTGTATAAGTTCTAATACTTTGGATGCATTCTTTTGTATACTGTAATTGATTATGAGTCAATATAATTATACTTGTGAGCATGAATCAAACTCCTCTCAGCAGCCAAAATGATATCTAGTATTATTAAATATTATTTTTCCGATAAACTATCAAAATATTTTCTATTATATTCAATGCTCGGATTATTAGGTATGAACAGTGCAGCTTGTTCGTTATGATAAATTGCCTTTTCATATTCTTTTATTCGATCATAACAAATACATAGTTGAATATGCGGCAACCATGTATGACACTCTTCTCGGACAAACGGCGAATCCTTTGGCCTGGGCCCGTCAATTGCTGCATGGTACCAATATATCGCTTTAGAATATTCCCCTTGTTGCAAAAATACACGTCCTAAGTGGCAACAAAGTTCTCCTCTAGGCGTGTCATACGTAAATGATTGCAAACAAGACTGTATAGATTTTTTTAAGTCCCCCAATTCTAAATAACATTCGGCTCTTTTTAAACAAGCTTGAATGTTATCTTCAACCCAACCCTTTTCTTCATCTAAAAACCTAGAATACCCCTTAACAGCCTTATCAAATAATCTGTGATCCTTACATTCATTTGCATAATAGTACACATCGCGGGGGCTAAACTCTTTTCCACCCTCAAGATGTTTTTCGTATATTTTTAAATTACGATTAGTATATGCTTTTTCTTTTTTATGACTTACCCCTACGTCACTATTTATAAGATTTCCATACACCTCTAAATATTCATGAACAAATCCATACCATTGAAAATTTTTACTTCTGTTGACTAATCGATATCTCCTTAAAGAATGTGTTGGATTTCCTTCTATATCAAAAGTTAAATAATATTTCATAGATACTGCATCCGTACTACGATCTAACGTATGTTTTAACTGCAACAATTTCTTTATATCTTCCGTATCTATTATGTCATCTGCATCTAGCCAAAGAATATATTCTTTTGTAGCTTTAGAAAACGCAAAATTTCGTGCCGCTGAAAAATCTTCAATCCATTGAAAATCATAAACTTTCGCGTCGTACTTCTTCACAATTTCTTTTGTACCATCTGTTGAACCTGTATCTACAATAATAATTTCATCCACAACACTTTTAACCGATTCTAAGCATTTTGATATAGTTTGTTCTTCATCTTTTACAATCATGCATAAACTAATAGTAATGGAGTTTTCCATCATATCCCCCCTATCCTTTTGATGTATATGTTTGGAGAGAAATTTATATTTCTTTTGCTTCAAAATTGAGTTTTCATTTTACAAAAGAAACATAATGAGGCGGTGCAGTGAAATTGGATAGGGGAATTTCACTCGAAGATTGCAAATCAATGAAAAGAACCGAAGCCTGAACAAGACTTCGGTTCTTTATATAGAGAATACATAATTTCGATTCCTTTTTACTCCGCACCTTCCGCGGTCGCAATATCATTCTCTAAGTTTTCTCTTGATAATTCAGCTGCCATAAAATCAGCTGTTTCAGGAAGTGCTAAATGCATATGAGCTTTTTGACAAATTTGGATCGTACAGTTTTCTACAACATAGTCGAAAACATGTCCGCCACCGCTTCTTTCATCATCAATGTAATGTAAGTGGAAACCAGCTACACCAATACCTTGCGCGTAATCTGGTGTCCAAAATCCAGCTAGCGTACCTTCTGTATCTTTAAATGAAAAGATCGGTTGTGATTTCGTCACTTCAACGAGCGGCGTATACGGTTTTTCTTGTCTTGGAACAGTTCTCGTTCTTACTTCACGGAACGTTCCATCCATTCGAATACCGTAAAATAAGTTTTTACTTGGCATTAACTCATGTAATAATGCTTCCACTTCTTCACGATTCATCGGACGCTCTACCGTATAACTCATTTCTTTTTCAAAAAACGTTACAGTCGCAAACGGTGTTGTTTCTTCCGGTTCTACTTTTTCCGCTGAACCGTCTGAACGTAAATGGTAAAACTCATTATCAAACGCAATCATTTCACCATCTAATTGATCAAATGTACCGATGCCAAAATCACCACGTTCTTTCAATTCCTCAAAGTTAATAACACCATCGTATATACCATCTAATAGCGCAAGCATTGTAGATGTTTGATATACTTCATTACTCATTTTCGTTCTTTTTGCATCAATATCAATTAATTGCGCAACAGTCATCTCACTCATGCCTCCATCAGTTTAATTGGTTTGGTAATAATTTTTCGCTTAATTTAATGTTGTCACGGTAGTCAATTGGAATATCAATAATGACAGGACCTTCTGCTTCTAACGCTTCTCTCAATACACCTTCTAATTCGTCTGGTGTATTGACACGAAGACCTATTGCTCCGAAACTTTCTGCATATTTCACAAGATCAACATCGCCAAACTCTGTAGCTGATGTTCTACCGTATTTCATCATTTGTTGGAACGCAACCATATCATATGTACCGTCTCTCCAAACGAGATGTACAACCGGTGCATTTAAACGTACCGCTGTTTCTAACTCCATCGAAGAGAATAAGAAACCACCGTCACCTGACACTGAAACAACTTTTTTACCCGGCTCAACTAAAGTAGCAGCAATTGCCCAAGGAAGTGCAACACCTAACGTTTGCATACCGTTACTAAATAATAGTCTACGTGGTTCATAAGAACGGAAACATCTCGCCATCCAAATAGAATGGGAACCGATGTCACATGTAACGGTTGTATCGTCACTAATTAAAGAACGAAGTGTACGAATGACTTGAAGTGGATGCGTAACACCTTCTGAAGCACGATTTGGAACTTCTGCTTGCTCTGATAATTTCGAGCGTAATCGTTCTAAAACTGCTTCTGATTTCGTATTTAATACAAGCTTCGGTAATTTCTCCGCAATGCTATTTACAGTTAAAGCGATATCGCCAATTAATTCACGCTCTGGTTGGTAATCATGGTCGATATCTGCTTGGTGATCATCAAGGTGAATAATTGTTCTATCGCCAAGTTTATTCCAGAATTTCGGATCATACTCAATTGGGTCATAACCGATCGAAATAACAAGGTCTGCTTCTTCTAGTAAAATATCACCTGGTTGGTTACGGAATAATCCAACACGGCCGAAGAAATGATCTTCTAACTCACGTGAAATTGCACCAGCTGCTTGATATGTTTCAACAACAGGAAGTTCTGTACCAGCAATTAACTCACGAACTGCTTTCGTTACTTCATTGGTGCTTGCTCTCATACCGAGTAAAATAACTGGTAATTTTGCTGATTTTATTTTTTCTACTACGTATTCAATATGATTTGTGGGAGCGATTCCAAGCTGTGGCTTAGAAAGCGCACCGATAGATTCTACTGTCGTTTCCGCAGTCATAACGTCTTGCGGAAGACTTACAAGTGTTGCTCCTGGATTTGTAGAAGTAGCACTTCGAAATGCATTAGTAAGTGCTTCTGGTACATTATCAGGATGCTCGACTTCTACGCTATATTTAGTGATTGGTTCGAATAATGCAGCATTATCCATAGATTGATGCGTACGTTTTAATCGATCTGTACGCGGAACTGCACCAGCTAAAGCAACAACGGGATCACTCTCCGCATTCGCAGTAACAAGACCTGTCGCTAAATTTGATGTCCCTGGTCCTGAAGTTACAAGACATACGCCCGGTTTCCCTGTTAATCTACCAATAGCAGCTGCCATAAATGCTGCATTTTGTTCATGACGACAAACAATTAACTCTGGTCCTCTTTCTTGCAGTACATCAAATACAGAGTCAATCTTCGCTCCTGGAATACCGAAAACATGTGTAACACCTTGTTTAATTAAACAATCAACAACAAGATCTGCTCCTTTTGTTTTTGTTTTCACGTCGTTTGCTTTTACACCTGTACTCAAACTAATCATCCCTTTATTTCATAATGTGTGTAATAAAGATTTTTAATTTCACCTAGTTAATTAATGTGGTGAAGTATTGTTTATCATTATATTACAAATGCATTATTTTTCCAACGATATGAATTTGACAGTTTTTTGACAACCTCTAAGGAATACGCTTACAACCCTTTGTTTATCCTAAAATAATATTTTTATATCTCCTCTAAAAATGCACGAAAAAATTACATCTAATCACAGTATTAATAAGATTATAGTACCTTGCAAAGAACATTACTAAATGATATATTTGTAAATATTGGAATAACCAATAATTGGAACACACTTTATAATTCGTATCCCCTTTTCAAAAGATAGGATTCTCAGCTTTAATTCATCATTTTATAAAGGAAAGTGATTGTTATGAAGAAAAATGAATTTTTGGAACAACTTAGTTCTTCCTTGCGGAATATGCCTAGTTTAGAAAAGAAAGATATTATTTCAGAGTATGAAACTCATTTTATCAGTGGTAAACAAGATGGGAAATGTGAAGAAGAAATTGTTAGAAAACTAGGAAACCCTAAAACGATCGCGAAAGAGCTTAATGTCTCCTATGCAATACATAACGCTGATAATAAACGAAGCTTTAAAAATATGATAACCGCACTATTTTCTGTTATGAGTTTAAGTGTTTTAAACTTTACCTTTATCATTATCGCCTTTTTCGTACTACTCTTTTTATTACCGATTCTTCTAGCACTTATCATTGCTACTCCACTATTAATCATCTCACCTATTTTATTAATAGGGTTAGGATTTTTTAAAGGGTTTCATCAAATTAGTTATTCCGATGTTTACAATGTGTTCATCGCTTTTTGCAGCGGTTTACTCATATCCGTCATATCTTACCAAATGGTAAAACATCTATACGCAACTTTAGTAAAGTATTTGAAATGGAATATAGCTATTTTACAAAGATAATAATGAATATAAAAGGATATTAAAATGAAGAAGTATACTTTATATCTACTCATGTTACTTACAATTTTATTTCTATCAGCTTGTTCAAACAGTGCACAACCTAAGGAAGAAAACGATGTGCAATCTATTAAAGATGTAACGATAAAAATTCCAGAAACTATATTCACTTCCTCAAAAAAGAATGAAACGATTAACGAAGACGAAATGAAACAAAATATAAAAATTTATTTAGATTATAGCGGAGAGTTAGACGAAAACATCGTTCCACTTTCATCATCTATGTCTGACGAGAATGTCACGGAATCCGACCGAGAGAAATTAAAGCAACTAGTAGATTTAGCAAAACAAAATGATGCGAATTTCCATACTTTTATTAGTAACAATACGATCCCCAATGATTACAAACAGCCTTCGAAGGAAATTCATGATTTTATTTCAGCATCTACGGCACTTTCAGTAGAACTAGAGGACGAATTAGACAAACTCGCGCAAGATGGTAACTTATTCAAAACTGATTTTTCTTTTACAAAACGCTTTGAGAAAGTTAATGGTAGGAAGCAAAAAGAAATTGAAAAGTTTTTGAAAGAAAAAAATATTAGAACTGAGTATTTCAACAAGTAATTATATATGTAAAAGAGAAATTGAAAGATACATCATATATCCCCTTCAAAACAGGCACTAACACATGGCTATTTTGAAGGGGATTTTTTTGTGGAAGGACTATCAAATTTCCTACACAAAAAAAACGCCCCCATACTAGGAGCGTCTTCTATCATTACGCTTGTTGCGCGCTATATAATTCTTCAAGTGGCTTCATGATAATTTTGTTAACGTCAGTGATAACGATGTTTAAACGTTGCTCAGTTTCCATTAACTTTGTGATTTTTGCATCTTGTTGAATGCGGGCTACAACTTCTTGTGCTTTTTGATTGTCTTCTTCAGTGATTTCTTGGCCTTGCATCATTTTTTGTTGTAAGCCAAGTTGCATCGTGCGGAACTCTTCGAATAAGTTCTTTGACTCTGCATCTCCTTGTACTGCTGCGTAGCTTGCTTTTAGTGTTTGGAAATCTTCGTTTTCAGCGATTGTTTTTTGTAATTCATATGCAACATCATGAATGTTTTTTGTCATTTTATTTTTCCTCCTTTAGAAGGCTAGCGCTTTTCGCTCGCACTGCCTTTTAAGTGCATTTACATACGCACCTCTTCCTACCATATCAAACTATGCAAGAGATGGGAAGAAATTTCACTTTTATTTCTATGCACCCATCTTTATTACTTAAGGAACAAGAGTAACAACCCTTGAATAAATCCAATTGTTCCTCCTAATAACGCCCCTAAATATGTAATCATTTTTAACTCATTTTTTGTAATGGACAATACGAGATCCTCTAGTCTCTCTGTTGAAAATGTAGATACTTCTTGCTGGACAATTTCCGCAAGCTGGAGATTTCCCAATATACTTCCCACATTTTCTGTCCCCCACTTCAAGCCTTTCTCTACTGCGCTAGGGACCACTTTTTCAACGATTGTTTCTCGAACTGGCTCACATACTTGCTGAACAGACTGATTTAAAAATCTACTCACTGTTTCCTCTACTTTAACTGCTGACAATATGGAGTTCACAATCATTTCTTTCTCTACGAACGTTTCTAATTCTTTTACGTCTCTTCCTTTTAACTTTTCCCACTCTTTTTGCAGTACATCAGTTAACAGACGCTCTGTTCCATCTTGTCCTAAAAACTTAATGACTTCCGGCTGCACGCTATCAACTAAACTTACATTCCCTAAAAACATACCAACTAAGTTAAGCAGCGTTCCCCTGGAAGCGAAAAAGTCATCAATCATTTTTGAAAGGCGTTCCTTTCCTTCTTCACTTTCCAAAAAGCTAATTCCTCTTTTTAAAATAAAAGATGCTACATTCGGAATCGCATTCTCTACTTTTTCATGAACAGAATGAGGTAACGCCTGTTCCCATGTATATGTATAGTACTCTGCTAAAAATGCATGAATTTTTTCTGTAATAACATGTTCGATTTTCCCGATCGCCTCTTCTTCTACATGTTCTAAATTCCATTTTTCTAACATATCCCGTAACGACTGTTCATTTGTAATTACTTTATCAACTTCCACTTGTGTCCAGCGAATTAAGCTGGTTTGAAACTCTTTATTTGTTAGTTTTTTTCCGATTCCTTCTGGTGTTAACAAATGGTCTACAACCATTTTACCTAATTGAACAGCAAGCTCATCGCGGCGCTTCGGAATTAACCCTGGCGTAAATGGAACTTGAAACTTCCCAATATAAATAGGACGATGAGGACGAAATAACATTTTTATCGCTAAATGATTTGTGTATCCTCCAATAATTGCCCCGAGCCCTGTCGTTATTAACATATTTAACCATATATTCATCACAATCAACCTTTCACTTCTCCAAAACTATAGCATATCATCATACGGACAAAAGTATAATGGTATAAAAACGTATTTGCAATATATAGCTTCGCCTATAATGCAAACATCTTATTACTAAAGGAGTGATTTCGTTGGTTCTTGGTCTTTTAACTTCCGGGCTCCATCACGAGCAAACGTATTACACCGAAATCGCTAAGCGAGCTCGTCTTTATCATAACGTCGTTGCCCAATTCACACCGTTTAGCATTGATTCAAAGACAGATCTTGTTTCTGGTCTTATTTACGATACAGATACAGGAAATTGGATAGATCAAACCTTTCCCATTCCTTCATATATATATGATCGTTGTCATTTCAAAGAGGATGAGGAATTCCAACAAGCAAATGCGATTATTCATTCATTACACAAACGTTCTTCCACTACTTTTTTAAACAACACACTTATTAACCCAAGCGATTTACACAATCTTTTTCTTACTAATAAACGTCTTTCCCCTTACGTACCAAAAATAATAAAAGGAACAGTACAAGGAATTTTTAAATTACTACTAGAAACAAGAGATATTATTATAAGACCAATCAATATACACTCCAATGAAAATTTATATCGGGCCACTTACAAAAATAAAACATTTCATATCGATACAATAAATGAACAACATCATACTTCTACTCAATTCAAACGAACAGATAAATTTATATCATGGTGCAAATCGAACATACACTCATTCCGTTATATGATTCATCCAATGTTACAACCTCCAAATCAACTATCATATCCGATTCATATTCGAACCATTATGCAAAAAAATAAAGAACAGAATTGGCAAGTGCTCGGTCAATTTATACAAAAATCTTCATTCCCAGCACAATTTTTACTTTCAGCAACAGAACGTTCTATGTTACATCCATTTTCTAAAATTAAATATTTACTTTCTCCAACTGGCGTTCAATTATTAAAAGATGCTTTACATGATGTTGTAAATGAAGTGTTTAAAACACTCGATCAGTCCTATTCTTCATTATTTGAACTAGAGCTTTCTACCATTATGGATCAAAAAGGTGCCATTTGGCTTATGTACGTCAATACGATGCCTTCTTACGATGTTTATACTAGGTACAACGACGAACTGGCTGAACAAATTTTTCATGGTCCATTAAAGTTTAGCCGATTTACACCATAACGAAAGGAGGAAATCCCCGTTGAAAGAGCACATATATACATTAAGTATTTCAGATGAGCATCCAAATAGTATTACTTTACCTTACGTTTTTTCTATTACACCACCAATTACATCCTTTTTCTTTGGCTTACGTTATATTACATGTGAGAATATTAAAATTCATTATTCATTCACGCGAGAAATTATTATTGGCGAACAGATTGCAGCCGATCTTTTACTACCGCATTCAGCAACAATCCATGCCTTCTTACACAATCAAACCATTGTTTTCGGCCCATTAATCGGGATTTTCACAACTGGCTTTAACGATGATTCTAATTCTCCTTTAGGAAGTCGTTCCATCTCTCTCAGTGAGTTATTAACACCACCATTCACATTGCAGCCATTTTTATTTGTCTTCGGCATTCAACATATAAACTGGGAAGAGGAAACAATTGAAGGGTACTTCTTTCAAGAAGGAAAATGGGTAAAAAACAAAGTCCCTTTACCAAATGTCATTTACGACCGATTACCAAATCGGCAAGCAGAAAATTACAAACCTATCGTAAGAGCAAAAAAACGTTTAGAAAGCGACTATGCGATTCCGTGGTTTAATCCGGGATTTTTCAATAAATGGGAAGTGCATCAACTTTTAATGAAAGAAGATTCAATTAAACCATTCTTACCAAATACAGAAGTATTTCAACATTTTGAACAAGTAGAACGACTTCTCGGTACGTATAAGTACATTTATATGAAACCAATACACGGTAGCTTCGGAAGAAATATTCATCAAATACTCTATTCTCAAACTGATAATTGCTACTATTGTCGTTATCGTGAAAATGAACAAAACAAACTAAGAAAGTATCAATCATTAGAAGCCCTTCTTAACCATGTGTTAAAAGGACATGATTTAAAAAAGTTTATCGTACAACAAGGTATCTCACTGCTCCGCTTCGAAGGGCAACCCGTCGATTTTCGCATTCATACAAATAAAAACCATTTTGGTAATTGGGTAGTCAGTGCAATCGTCGCAAAAATCGCCGGCAAAGGTAGCTTAACAACTCATGTAAATAGCGGCGGTGATACGAAATTACTTCAGGAACTATTTCCTGATTCAACAAAGCAAGTTCAAATTGAAAATAAACTAAAACAAACAGCCTTACAAATCAGTTATGCACTTGATGGGCAAGTAACCGGGAACATTGGAGAAATTGGTTTTGACATTGGTTTAGACACCACGGAAAACCCGTGGCTATTTGAAGCAAATTCTAAACCGGGGCGAACTGTATTCCAAGATGAAAAGTTAAAAGAACAAAGTGAACTTACGCGCCAATTATTTTATGAATATGCCATCTATTTAACTGAACACTCTTTGCGCGACAAGAAAGAAAAAATGTCACAAATAAAATCAGATCCTTCGTCACATACCGAAAACATCCCTTCCCCTATGATTAACTCACAAATACAAAAACAAAAACTTCCACCTCCTTCATAAGGTGGAAGTTTTTTATTTAAACGAGCTTCACTACAACTTCTGTTTCCACATTACATACTCCGCAATAAAAAACATGATTGCAATACTCCTGTGAATTATTATGTGTTAAACCGTCTACTGCACTTAATAATTCTTGATCCATATATGCACTGTAATCGTCTATGTAATCTACAGTTTTCCCATAATCTTGGAGTATACCTTGGCAATTTTGACAAGAATATGTTTGTGATTCTAGCGCGTTGCAAAGCGGGCAAATTCCCATCATGATTCCTCCATACGTTATCGTTTAAAAACAATTAAAAAGCCCTTTTTTTAGATTGAAGAGAGCATCTAGCCGTGCATAGACGCGGTCAGTTCCTTTTTCTGCCCCATCCTGGGTTAAAACAGAACTATGTAGTTGCTCCCGATTTAATTTTCATTTTACTAAACTGGAATTTGTCTCACTTTAACAAATCATAAGTTAAGTAAGCCAAGCTGGTTATACAAAGAAAAAAACGCATATGATTTCGCTCTTAGTTTAGCCTTCTTTCTTAAAAATACAACGATTACTCTTATTTCATAATTTACGAAATGATGAAATATTTTTTACAAAATTTACAAATTTTTTTTTTGTATATCTTTCTAGGTAACATCCATACTATGAGTACAAACTTAATTACCGATGGATTAGCGCCAAACGGGGCGATAATCTGGTTCAAATCCAGCTAGTCCAACCAAAAAAATTTTTATAACTCTAAGGAGGATATATTCCTATGGCAAACCAAAGTTCTTACAATCAATTAGTAGTACCAGGTGCAACAGCAGCAATCGATCAAATGAAGTACGAAATCGCTCAAGAATTTGGTGTACAATTAGGAGCAGATTCTACGGCTCGCGCTAACGGTTCTGTTGGTGGAGAAATTACAAAACGTCTAGTTGCAATGGCTGAGCAAAGCCTTGGCGGATTCCAAAAATAAATATATATGGCAAAAAGGTCTCAAGGCATATGCCTTGAGACCTTCCTTAATTTATTGCAACATTTGTAAAAACTTCTTCGTTCGTTCTTCTTTTGGATTTGTAAATACATCTTCCGGTGTACCTTGTTCGACAACGACACCGCCATCCATGAAAATAACACGGTTCGCAATTTGATGAGCAAAGCGCATTTCATGCGTTACAATGACCATCGTCATTCCTTCTTTAGCAAGTTCTTTCATAACCTTTAAAACTTCTTGAACTAGCTCAGGATCAAGTGCTGACGTTGGCTCATCAAATAGTAAAACTTCCGGCTCCATCGCAAGCGCACGAGCGATTCCAACGCGCTGTTGTTGTCCACCTGATAATTGGAACGGATATAAGTCTACTTTATCCGCAAGACCAACTTTTTCAAGGAAATAGTTTGCTTTTTTCTTCGCTTCTTCTTTCCCCATCTTTTTCACTGTAACGAGCCCTTCCATTACATTGTGAATTGCTGTTAAATGAGGAAATAGATTATGGTGTTGGAATACCATACCTGTTTGCGTACGAAGATTTACAATATCTTTCTTCGATACTTTTTGAGAGAAATCGAGCTCTTTATTGCCGATGCGAATGTTACCAGCGTTCGGCGTTTCTAACACGTTGAGACAACGCAAGAATGTCGTTTTACCAGATCCAGATGGCCCGATAATAACAACCACTTCGCCCTTCTCAACTGATAGGTCTATATGTTTTAATACGGTATTATCTCCGAAACTTTTTTGTAAATGTTGAATTGAAATCATAAAAACAAAAACTCCTTTTATGAAAGGGTTATTTTAGAGTATAACGTTCTGAACGTTTTTCTAATATTTGTTGCACGATAGATAATAAGAAGCAAATTACCCAATAAATTAGACCTGCTTCAAAATAAACAATTAAAAACTCATAGTTCATTGCCGCAATTTCCTGCGCTTTTCGGAACATTTCTGTTACTAAAATTAACGACGCTAATGACGTATCCTTCACTAAACTAATAAATGTATTCGAAAGCGGCGGAATTGATACGCGTGTTGCTTGTGGTAAAATAACACGTTTTAATGCTTGCGGGTATGTCATCCCAATTGTGTAAGCTGCTTCCCACTGTCCTTTCGGGATTGAAAGGATAGAAGCACGAATAATTTCAGATGCATATGCACCTACATTTAATGAAAATCCAATAACTGCTGCTGTATATGGCTCAACTTCAATATTAAGAGTTGGAAGACCATAGAAAATAATAAATAACTGTACAAGAAGTGGCGTTCCGCGAATGATAGATACATAGATACGAGCAATCCATTGTAAAATACGACTACCTGAAATACGTGCGAGCGCGGTTAACGTCGCAAGTATAATACCGATAATAAATGTAATAAGCGTTAACGGAATTGTCGTAAAGACAGCTTCCTTCAGCATAGGCGCGAAGGAAGTCTGCATAATATCTATCCAAGTAGACAATCGATCTGACATCAATGCGCTACTTAGATACATTTTCACCGAACCATTTTTTCGTTATTTTATCGTACGTACCATCTTTTTTCATATCTTCTAACGCTTTATTTACTTCTTGTACAAGTTTGTCGCTACCTTTACGGAATAAGAATCCACTTTGTGACGCTTCTTTTTCTGTATCTACAATTTTAATTTTTGCATCTTTTTTCGTTTCTAAATAGTTTAACACTGATAATTTATCATTGATTGTGAAATCAACGCGGCCAGAACTTAATAATTCTGCTGCTTGGCTAAATCCTTCTACACCTGTGATTTCCGCACCATTTTTCTTAGCAATATCTGCGTAGTTACTCGTTAAAGATTGTGCTGCTTTTAATCCTTTTACGTCAGCAAATGTAGCAGGTTTATCTTTATCTTTCGCAATAACTAATGCTGCTGAAGAAGAAATATATGGACTAGAGAAGTCATATTTCTTTTGGCGATCTTCACGAATACCAACTTCGTTCGCAACCATGTCGAAACGTTTTGCATCTATTCCTGCAAGTAAGCTATCCCATTGTGTTTCTTTAAATACAGGCTTTACACCTAAACGTTTTGCAACTTCTTCTGCTAATTCAACGTCAAACCCAGTTAATTTATCGTTTGTATCGTGGAACGTAAATGGTGGATATGTACCTTCTGTACCAATTACAAGCTCACCGCTTTGTTTTATCTTCTGTAATGCATCTTGATTAGCTGTATCTTTTTTCTCTTCTTTACCGCAGCCCGCTACAATCCCAATCGCTAATGTAGTTACTGCAAGCACTGAAAATAATTTTTTCATGATAGTAGTCCTCCAAGTATTCTGATAGGAATTTAAAAACTATATTGATTGTATGCAATTTCGAACAATTTTTCAATGAAAATGTTCTTATTTAGTTTAACCTTTTTCTTCATAATCAAACAAAATGGAAAAATAGCGCTACATACAAAAAATAAGTAACATTTTTTAATATAGCATTTATAAAGAAAAAGGTAAAACAATACCTACTTATTTATAAGTTTTTCAGCCGGTGAAATATATTAACTTCTAAGCGGACAATCCGATCAAAAAAGAACTTGCGAAAATCACAAGTTCTTCTAAAAATTAAGCACTCTGGTTTCCTTCCATTTGCGTTTTATACATATCGTAATAACGCCCGCGCTTTTTCATTAATTCATCATGGGAACCTTTTTCCAAAATCGTTCCTCTATCAAGCACAATAATTTGATCAGCGCTCTTAATTGTTGAAAGACGATGAGCGATAATAAACGTCGTTCGTCCTTTCTTCACAACTTCTAGCGCTTGTTGAATCATCGCTTCTGTTTCTGTATCAATACTGGAAGTCGCTTCATCTAAAATTAAAATAGCAGGATCAAAAGCAAGTGCCCTAGCAAACGATATAAGCTGACGTTCTCCGGTTGAAAGTGTACTTCCTTTCTCCGTAATTTTTTCATCTATATTGTTAGCAAACCTTTCCGCACCAACATCTCGTAACGCCTTTACGATGCGATCTTTTGTAATTTTTTCATTTTCTAAGCTTACATTGGATGCCACTGTCCCGCTAAATAAAAACGGATCTTGCAATACAATTCCCATATGTTCACGTGTTGCTTGTTTCGGCATCTCTGTTACATCATGACCATCAATCGTAAGCTTCCCTTTTTGAAATTCATAAAACTGAAAGAGCACATTCATAATGGAACTTTTTCCTGATCCAGTATGACCGACAAGTGCCACTGTCTCCCCTTGTTTCGCTTCAAAAGAAATATTTTTTAACACTTCATCTTTTCCATTGTAAGAAAACGAAACATTATCAAATTTCACATTTCCGGTTAAGCGAGGCATACGTTCTTCTTCTACTGCCTCTCCCTTTTCCTCTAGCAATTCAAACACACGCTCTGATGCAACACGCGATTGCTCTAAGTTAGCAAGTTGGTTCACCATGTTCGTAATTGGCGAGAATAACCTCGTTAAATAATCGACGAAAGCATACAGTATCCCTAGAGAAAGGAGGCCAGAAGCACTTAATGAAGCACCACCGAAATACCAAATTACACCTGTAAAAGCGATATTTCTTAATACAGACACTAAATTATGCGAAGTTGCTGCATTTAAATTTAAAATTTTATTTTGATATTTAAAATAATCACCATTTAACTCTTCAAATTCCTTCTTCGTTTCATGTTCTTGACGAAATGCTTGAATAATTGGCATCCCTTGAATTGATTCATTCACTGTTCCGTTAATATCCGATAAACGCGAACGCATTTTATGATTGTATACAGACGCATACTTTCTATACATAATCGCCCAAACAATTAAAATTGGGATGATGAGTAAGCATAGTGCCGCCAGTTTTACATCAAGTAAAAATAGCGCAGCGAAAATCCCGATAATATAGATGATACTAGAGACGAATGTCGCAAGCACTGTTACATATAAATCACGAATCGCTTCTGTATCATTCGTTACACGCGATACAATTTTCCCTGCTGGTAAATGGTCAAAATAACGAATTGGCAACGTTTGAATATGGGAAAAGACGTCTTCCCTCATAATTTGAATAATTTTGTTTGCCGCCTTCTGTAAGAAGAACTGCTTTCCGTATGCAAATAATGATACGACTACTAATAAAGCGAAATATCCACCGCCAAGTAGTAATAACCTATTTATTTCTGGTTTATAAAACGCAAATACTTCTTCTTTCGTTAAGGCTTTCGATTTATACACTTGCACTGCCTTACCACTTTGTACTGTAAGCACATCACCCTTAACAGAACGAGTTCCTTCAAGCGTTATTTTATTCGGTACAAAATAGTACTGAAAGCCAACTTGAATCACTCGGACTTCTTTCCCTTTTTGCTCACCTTGTTCAAAGCGATCACTTCGCTTATAAAAGGCGCCATTATATGAAACAGCATCCTCACTCTTTTCTGTTTCATACCAGGGTCTCTCTATTCCAACGATATGCTCATCGATCATCGTTTTTGCGACGAAAGGACCAGCGAGTTCTGCAATAACGAAAACAAATAGCATCGCCATCGCTGCAAAAATCGGCCCTTTTACTTTCATCGCGTATTGAAACAATCGTTTTGAAACACTCATATTTTCACCCCACTATCCGTACTTTCACTTTCACCTTGTTGTCTTTCGAACTGCTCTGCATACCAGCCCCCATTTCGAACGAGCGCTTCATGCGAACCTTCTTCAATAACCTCACCGTTATCCATAACGAGAATCCAATCAGCATGCTGCACTGCTGACAAACGATGCGTTGTTATAATCGTCGTCTTCCCGCTTCTTTCTGTTCGTATGTTTTCAATAATTGCCGCTTCAGTACGAGCATCAACAGCTGATAAAGAATCGTCCAAAATTAAAATTTCCGGATTTTGAATAACAGCCCTCGCAATCGAAATCCTTTGCTTTTGCCCACCTGATAAAGAAACACCTTTCTCTCCAACGAGCGTTTCTAAACCTTCCGGTAAAAACTCTAAATCCTTTTTAAACGCAGCTATTTCAATCGCTTTTTCAAGTTCTTCTTCAGTCGCTTCTCTATTTCCGAATAAAATATTTTCCTTCGCTGTTTTTGAGAACAAAATGTGTTCCTGAGGTACATACCCAATCCAGCTAAGTACGTTATCATTCGTAATTTTATCTAGCTTCACATCAGAAACCGCAATATCCCCTTCTCCAAGTGGATATTGACGAAGAAACTGACGAACGAGCGTCGTTTTCCCGCTTCCTGTTTTCCCAACAACTCCAAGTGTCTCTCCTTGTTTTAATGAGAACGAAACATTTTTTAAATTTGTTTCAATTGATGAAGGATATGAAAAAGTAACGTTATCAAATTGAATGTAATCTGGCTCTTGTACAACCTTTGGATCTTTCGGACTCTTTACATCTGGTTCATAAGCTAACGTTTCATTTACACGGTCGAGCGACGCATTTCCTCTTTGCATAACATTAATCAATTCACCAATTGCAAACATCGGCCAAATCATCATCCCTAAATAGACGTTAAAAGAAACGAGCTCACCAAGTGTCACCTTTGATTGGAATACGAGATATGCACCGTACACTAAACCAATTAAATAACTAAGACCGACGAGCATTTTTACAGTTGGCTGGAATAATGCATCGATTCTTGCTACTCTCATATTTTTCTCGTATACGTCATCTCCTAAATGATGAAACCTTCCTTGATCAGCACTCTCCTGTACATACGCACGAATAACGCGTACACCCGCAATTGATTCAAGTACTTTATCGTTCATATCCCCGAACGCATCTTGCGCGACTGTAAATCTTTCATGCAATTTCTTTCCGTATCTATTCATCGCATACGCCATAATCGGAAGTGGTATAAGCGCAGCAAATGTTAACTGCCAACTAATTGAAAAGCCCATCATACAAACGATTGTAAGCATATATAGACTAGAATCAACGAGCGTTAATATACCAAAGCCAGCTGTCATGGAGATTGCTTTTAAATCATTTGTCGCTCTCGCCATTAAATCGCCAGTACGATTTTTTTGATAAAACGTCGGTGTCATCTTAAGTAAATGCCCCATAAATTTTGAACGCATCGTTTTCTCAAGTACGAACGCACCGCCAAATAGTTGGTGCTGCCAAATGAAAGTAAGCACATACCCACCAATCGTTACCCCAAGTAAAATAAAAATATATTGCATAATCGCCTCATTCGTTAAGGCTCCCGTTTTAATATTATCAATGGTAATTCCTAACACTTTCGGTGGAATTACCTCTATCACGTTTACAATTAAAAGTACCCCAATTGCAATACTATACCTTTTCCAATGCTCTCTAAAAAACCAGCTTAACTTTAGTAATACTGAAAACAATATAACCTCCCCTTTCTCGTTCCCGTTTGATTCACATTTCTTTACCCGCTATCCAAACCCATCACATTTACATTTCGTAAGCCATACAATTTCATCACATTTTTCCACCTTCCAAATTCTGATTTTTTATAGTAACAAGGAAAATAAACAAAAAAAAGCATACCGCCGCTTGACGATATGCAATAGAATGCATAAAAGCGTACGTTACGATATACGCAACGTACGCTTCTCATAAGACAAAAAGGTCCTATATATCCGCACGGGTTGCGTAATGATATGAATGTTTTCCGCCATTTAACAGAGCTAAGCCCATTACATTTACGATTACAATCATTACGCACACCCCCTTCATTTATTTTCCATTTATAATCTTACAACTTTATTGAGTATTCTGTCAATTATTTTTTTCGCTTTAGAATAAAATAATCTTTTATCACAAAAAATGAAAGTGATGCATTCTGCTTATAATTCAGTTTGAAATAAGAGAATCTTCTGTAAGAAAGGGCATACAAAATAAAAAAATAGTAAGAAATCGTTTTCACAAACATTTCATTTGAAAAATATTATCAAACCACCTACAATCACCTTATACTCACTCTTACAAGTTGCTATTTTAGGAGGACTAATCATGACAACTAGCAATACGTACAAATTTTATTTAAACGGAGAATGGAGAGAAAGCTCTTCAGGTCAAACAATCGACATTCCATCTCCATACTTACACGAAGTAATTGGTCAAGTACAAGCAATTACTCAAGGAGAAGTAGATGAAGCAATTGCATCTGCAAAAGAAGCTCAAAAATCATGGGCTGAAGCTTCTCTACAAGATCGCGCAAAATATTTATATAAATGGGCTGATGAGCTCGTAAATATGCAAGATGAAATTGCCGATATCATTATGAAAGAAGTCGGTAAAGGCTATAAAGATGCGCAAAAAGAAGTCGTTCGTACAGCTGACTTAATTCGTTACACAGTTGACGAAGCACTTCACATGCATGGTGAAAGCATGATGGGTGATAGCTTCCCTGGTGGATCTAAATCTAAACTTGCGATTATTCAGCGCGCACCACTTGGTGTTGTATTAGCAATTGCACCATTTAACTACCCAGTAAACTTATCTGCTGCAAAACTTGCACCAGCACTTATTATGGGTAACGCTGTTATCTTCAAACCAGCAACTCAAGGTGCAATTAGCGGTGTTAAAATGGTTGAAGCACTTCATAAAGCTGGCCTTCCAAAAGGTCTTGTAAATGTAGCTACAGGACGCGGTTCTGTAATTGGTGACTACTTAGTAGAACATCCTGGCGTAAATATGGTATCGTTCACAGGTGGTACAAATACAGGTAAACATTTAGCGAAAAAAGCTGCGATGATTCCACTTGTATTAGAACTTGGTGGTAAAGATCCTGGTATCGTTTGTGAAGATGCAGACTTACAAGAAGCTGCAAAGCATATCGTAAGCGGTGCATTCTCTTACTCAGGTCAACGTTGTACAGCTATTAAGCGTGTACTTGTACATGAAAATGTAGCAGACGAACTAGCTGGCTTATTAAAAGAGCAAGTAGCTGAACTATCAGTTGGATCTCCAGAACAAAACAGCACAATCGTTCCATTAATCGACGACAAATCTGCTGACTTCGTTCAAGGTTTAATTGACGATGCTGCTGAAAAAGGTGCAACAATCGTTATCGGTAACAAACGTGAGCGCAACCTAATTTATCCAACGTTAATCGACAACGTAACAGAAGAAATGAAAGTTGCTTGGGAAGAGCCATTTGGCCCAATCCTTCCAATCATCCGTGTTTCTTCTGACGAACAAGCGATTGAAATTGCTAACAAGTCAGAGTTCGGTCTGCAAGCAAGTGTCTTCACAAAAGACATTAACAAAGCATTTGCAATTGCTAACAAAATCGACACTGGTTCTGTTCAAATTAACGGACGCACAGAGCGCGGCCCTGACCACTTCCCATTCATCGGTGTAAAAGGTTCAGGTATGGGCGCACAAGGTATTCGTAAGAGCCTTGAGTCTATGACTCGTCAAAAAGTAACTGTATTAAACTTAGTTTAATCTTATATGTAGCAGCTGATCTAATATTTAGGTCAGCTGCTTTTTAGTTAAAATCCTCCGGGACCTAATAACAAATTCTTCTCTATAATCTGATTATTACTATATCCATTGACGTATAAAAATACATTTGTTACTCTTAAACATGTTAATTTAATACATAAATCCTCATTCGTATCTCGGTGAGGTAGAGGTTGCAGTCATTAAGAGTATCATTTCAGGAGATGTAGTGGCATTGATGAAGAAATGAGAAAGGAATGATTGCCGAAGTAAGTCGTGTCCACCATGCACGCTTGCTGGGTCTGCATTTAATAAGTGCAGAACTGTCACAAACGTTTCGTTTGTGGAGAGCTATCGAGAGGTATGTCGTGGGTTTCTTATAAGATAGAAAGCATGTAGCGGCAAATTACGTGCTTTTTTTGTTTTGTTTGGACCTTCTCTTCCCTACCGTGGAAGACATACATATCTCCTCGCTTGACTTGGTTATACTAACTTTGGAGGTATTTTCTATGCAACAAAAAAAATGGGGCTTTTGGGTACTAACAGCTTTCGTTGTCGGTAACATGGTTGGCGCTGGTATTTTCATGGTGCCAAGTACGTTGGCACAAACAGCAAGCCCACTCGGTGTCACTTTAGCTTGGTTAACAACAGGGTTTGGTGTTTTAATGCTAGCTCTTGTTTTCGGTAATTTAGCAATTCGTCGTCCTGATTTAACGACAGGACCACAAAGTCATGCATATGCTTTATTCTCAACACCAAAAAGAAAGAAAATGGCTGGTTTCAGCATGGTGTGGGGATATTGGGTTGCAAACTGGGCAAGTAACGTTGCCATCATTACATCTTTCGCGGGATATTTATCACTCTTCTTCCCGATTATGAAAGATACGCGACTATTATTTTCAATCGGCTCGTTCGATATAGAAGTTGGAAAGCTCATTACATTTACTATTTGTTCCGTCTTACTATGGGGCACACATTTAATTTTAACAAACGGTGTAAGCGGAGCTGGGAAGCTCAACTTCCTAGCAACAACAACGAAAGTAACTGGATTCCTTCTATTCATCATTGTTACGTTATTTGCGTTCGAAGCTTCAAAATTTGGACAATGGTACACACCAATGATCGATAAAGAAGGCGTATCACACGGTCTACTTTCACAAGTAAACTTAGCTGCTCTTACAACACTTTGGGCATTTATTGGGATTGAATCAGCGGTTCTTTTATCAAACCGAGCGACTTCTCCCAAAACGGTAAAACGTGCGACTGTTGCAGGATTACTTATCACAGTTGCAATTTACTTAGGAATTACAATTTTAACAATGGGTGTACTTCACGTTGATAAATTACAAGCTTCTGAACGTCCATTAGCAGATGCGCTAAACGCTGCAATGGGTCATGGCGGCGGGAAACTTATGGCATTACTTGCTCTTACTTCCCTATTCGGTTCAATATTAGGCTGGATTTTATTAAGCTCAGAAGTACCTTATCAAGCAGCAAAAGAAGGTTTCTTCCCTTCCTTCTTCGCAAAAACGAATAAAAAAGGAAGTCCAATTCATTCACTACGATTAACAAACATTATGTCGCAAGTGTTCTTATTCTCAACATTATCAGGAACAATTGCGGAAGCTTATACATTCGTTATTACCGTATCAACACTGGCCTACCTCATTCCATATCTCGTTTCACCAATCTTCCAGTTAAAACTAGTCGCAACTGGTGAAACATATAAAAATGAAATGGGTTCAAGAATTATGGATGGTGTAGTTGCAGTTATCGCACTTTGCTATGCACTATGGGTTATTAAAACCGGCGCATCCGATATAAAAACATTTCTTCTCGGAATTGGTTTATTCGGAATTGGCTTTGCCTTCTATCCATTAATGAATCGTGATCAGAAAAAAAATAAAGAAAAGAAAAACGAGCAAGTTGCGTAACGCAATTTGCTCGTTTTTTACTTTATAAAACATATATAATAGAAAAAAGAGGTGAAAAACATGTCAATCGAATCACTATGGAGCTCTCGCTTTCAACAACATATTCAAAATGCCATCACATACTTTGCACGTATGATTAACGGTTTACTATATAGCTTCATCTTCGTCTCATGTGTAGGTGCATATTATTACGCTAAGTTTCTTAAAACGGATCCTTCTAAAGGAATATCTTTATTACTCATCACGATCGTACTTACACTCATTGTAACGAGATGCCAAGTTCGCACATTTATTCAAAAACCGGACGCTGTCTATTTACTTGCATTAGAAGAGAAATTAACATCTTATTTTAAAAAATCTCTTCTATATAATTACATCATTCAGCTTTTCCCGCTTATATTTACGTTCCTTGTTATCGTACCGCTTGCCATGCAATCATTACAACTAACCGTACCTTTCTTATGTACAATCTTTATAATTTTAATGATTCTAAAGGGCTGGAACATATACATACATTGGATGTGGCGTGATAGTTATGAAAAAAGCATATGGTTTATCATTCGCATTGCTTGTAACGCCCTGATCATTTACATGCTGTTTTATACTGCAAATATCATTGTGCTAGGCGGCTTACTATTACTTCTTGCTTTCCTGCTTCTATACACGAAGAAACAACCTACAAAACGAATACCGTGGGATTACATAATCGAACAAGAAGAAAAAATGGACGTTCGTTTCTATCAATTTGCTAGCATTTTCACCGATGTTCCGCAACTGAATAAGCAAGTAAATAAAAGAAAATGGCTTACAAATTGGATTGAACCTTTATTACATAAAAAACGAGCAACTTTCTTCTATTTACATACACTAGCATTTTTACGCGGTAATGATTATTTCGGTATATATATTCGCTTAGGGTTGATCGGTGCTTTCGCTCTATATTTCATTCCGAATATATATGTAAAAGGTGCTTTCGCTTATATCGTCCTATATATGATTTCTATGCAGCTTCGTTCTCTGTGGAAATATTTTTCGGGAAATATTATCGTAGCATTATATCCAATTGATACTGAAGAACGACTGAGTCAATTTCTCCGCTTAATCTTTATATTGCTAAGCATTCAACTCATTGTATTTTCAAGTATTATACTCATTGCTACAGGACAATTACTACATGCTTTGATTATTATGCTAATCGGCGTACTTTGGATAAAGTTTATTATTGTACCAAAAACGAAGAAACGAATTTCTTCATTTTAACGAGAAAAGAGGCTGCACATAACAGCCTCTTTTCTCGTCCTAAAATTTATAATCACTTTTCATAGGCATTTCTCATATAGTGAAAATGACTATACAATTCCTATCCATACGTTAATAATGATTTCGCACATATAAATAAAAAAGATAGGAGCTCTATTATGAACAACAATCCGCCTGCAACGCCCCAAAACAACTCAGAAGAAAATAGCCGTGACATTAAATTGCAAACATTACGAGTCATCGGACTCATCGTCCTTATTAGTGGTTATATCCTCGTCGCTCTCTCAGAAGTAGGTGAGCTGAAAACCTTATTAACAAACCCTAACGCCAATCCTGATTTAGCTGAAGTTGATCCATTTTAAAAATTATATAAAAAGCGAGTCCCAGTATAACTGGTTCGCTTTTATATAGTTTCATCCAATCTGAGAAACATTTCCTTCATTCTGATACTTCTCTTTCCCTATCGCCTTCATAAATAATAAAATACTGCTCATACCAACGATGAAATATAGAGCGCTCATGCCCCAAGATGCAATAAATGAACCTAGCATAACACCTAATGCACCATTCATTTTCGCAACTTGAAAGACCATTCCGTTAATCGCCATATAAGAGCCTCTTGCCTCATTCGGCACCATATCTGCCATAATAGATTGACGAACCGGCACATACATCATCTCTCCTACAGTTTGGAAAAGCCCTGCGATTAATAAGATCCATAAACTATTGCTCGTTCCGAGTATTGTAAATCCAATTGTATAAATGAATAAGCCTACATATAAAATTTTTAAATCGTTAAAGCTTTTCAGCATTTTAATAAGAAGCGCCGAACATAACACAACTAAAATTGTATTCTCTGCTGAAATCCAGCTGAGCATTCGAATACCTGTTAAATCGAATGTAAAACCATTCCCAAAGAAAAAGTGCACCGTTTCAAATTCCTTCTGTAAACGTATCCCTAAATAATTATTAATTTGAAACTCTAACGATAGTGTACATATACTTGCTGCACAAAAAATTAAAAACGCTCTATCTTTCATCACGACTTTATAACTATCTGCCATATCTTTTAATACATTTTTCTTCTCCACCGTTTTTCGTGCCACATACACTTCTTCCATATATACAGCCATCACATATAAAGTAATGACCGCAACAGCCGTTAATACGATAAACAATTGTAATCTATAATTTTCAAATAATAACCCACCAAATATTGCTCCAATCGCAATTGATAAGTTAATAGCCCAGTAGTTAATGCTGTACATCACTTTTCGATTTTCAGGTGTACTCACATCTATTAACATCGCTTCCGTCGCTGGATTCATAAGTCCAGATCCTAAACTATTCACTAACATAAACACAAATGTTAGCCACGGTGAATCTACATAATCTGAGTTCGCAACTCCCATACAAGCTATGGAAACGACTTGTATACTTTGGCCGATAATCATTACTTTTTTACGACCGAGCCGATCTCCAACATACCCACCATATAAACCGATAATTAATGCTGCTAGCACATTGATCAGTAATAAAGCACCAGCAATCGCACTACCTAATTTTATTGAAAAGTAAATTGCCATAAATGGAAAAATCATTGTGGATACAGTGCGTGTTAAAAACGAAGTTATAATTCTAATTTTTATATTTCGGTGCATACTCCAAAATCCCATTGTTTTCCCCTCCTTATGCTTATTCATTTTACTTTGAAAAAGAGGAAGAAAAAGGTTAGAATATTCTAAAGAGTTTCCCCTTTTATCAAACATTAACGGGCAGTAAGACCCCCACTGATTAAAGTTTCACTTTATTATAGAAGGAAGTGTATATATGAAAATTATGGACTATTACATTAGACTAAGGCTACATGCACAAGATCAACAACATATACGAAATAGCTTACAAGAATTAGCGGATGTTTTATATTGCAGTACGAAAAACGTAAAAATTTTATTAAAGAAAATGAGCGAGGAACAATTAATTCACTGGACTCCAGGACGTGGTCGCGGAAATAAAACGGAAATTTTATTTACACATAGTTTCCTAGAAGCAATTGAATCCTATACAGATGAACTGTTAGCGCAAGAAAAGTTAAAGGATGTTTTTCTTCTTTTAAAAGAACCTCTACCCCTTGCACTTCAAAAAAAGATAGAAAATAAACTACATCATCATTTTGGATACAAACCTTCAAATGATATGTACGACATATTGAAGATTCCTATATCAAGAAAGATATTCCCATTAGATCCGGCTTTTGTGGCTGTAACTACGGAGAGCCATCTTACGAGTCAAATTTTTGATACGTTAGTCGTTTATAATGATGTTACTGAAAAAATGGAACCACACATTGCACATACGTGGGAATTAAGTTCAGACGGGCTTACGTGGACCTTTTATTTACGAAAGGATATACATTTTCATAACGAAACAGTTTTAACTTCTAAAGATGTACAATTTTCATTTGAAAGACTAAAACAAGTTCAATCTCCTTTCGAATGGTTAACAGAAGAAATTGTTCAAATTGAAACACCATCACCACTGCAAATACGATTTCATTTAGCAAAACCTAACGTTTTTTTCTTACGTTATGTGAGTTCCATGCAACTCGCAATTTTACCGCATGATGCAGTTATTCAAAATCATCACTACATAGGTACTGGACCTTTTAAACTTACTCATTACTCTGAAGACAATATCGTGCTCGAAGCGTTCACCCATTATTTTAAAGAGCGTGCGTTATTAGACCGTATTGAATTTTGGGGTATTCCTGATCATTTGCAAATAGATGCTGATTATGAACTACCAAATGAAGAGGAAAATGAAAGGCATGATATACAAATAGAAGAAATAGGTTGTATTTATGCTAGCTTCAACTTTACAAAACCTGGTCCCCACCACGACATTTACTTTCGAAAAGCTTGGAGAGAACTATATGACGTTAAAACGATACTTCATAGCATAGAGGGCAGACGAACAATTGCTGCATCAAGCTTTTTTCCTGAAAGAAGCCGCCAAGTTCCTAACAGGTCCTACTCTTTAGAAAAAGCGAAAGAGTATTTAAAAAAGAGCACCTATAATGGCGAAACGATACATATTTATTTCTTCGCATTTAAAGATAGTGCAAATGATGCACATTTCCTAAAAGAACGCTGCGAACAATTAGGAGTACACGTAGAACTTCACCCATTTCTCGTTTCAGATTATATGGATCGTTCTATTGATAAACATGCGGATATTATTTTCATGGGGGAAGTATTTGCTACCGATCATGAAATTGCATTTTTAAATGTATTTAAAAATAAAAGTTGCTTCGTAAATCGATTCATGGACCCACACTATGCAAAACAAATTAATTGTTTACTTGATACCTTTTTATTAGAAGACAATAAAGAAAAACGGTATAAGCTCATGTATGAGATTGAAGAGTTTTTACAAGCTGAAAACATCATTTTATTTAACTATCACGTTTTAAAAAGAAAAACATACCCTTCTTCTTTAAAAAACGTAACAATTGATTCATTCGGTTGGGCGAATTTTGCGAAGTTATGGATACAGCCATCCCCGCATTAAATACGGGGATGACTGTAATTATTGAATGACTTCTTCTAAATGGTTCTTCAAGTTCTCTAGATAATTCTCAACAGTAGGATTTTTCACCACATCATAACAAGCAAAACTCTTTAACGGACTCATACCAAGAAACTTCTGCACACGATGTAAATGACTAAGTGCTGATTCTAAACTTTCTCCTTCAAAGAACTTCGTCTTATCTCCAAATGCTTTTTCAGGTGCGTTCCAAGTTGTAGAGAACATATACTGCTTCTCTTTTAATAAACCACCTGTTCCATATTCATCTGCACCTTTAAAGAACAAACCGTATTCATACACTTCATCCATATATGTTTTAAATAATCCCGGTACACTAAACCAGTAAATAGGTGTTTGATAAATTACAACATCAGCCCATAAAAACCTCTCTTGTTCGTCCTTAATACTATAGCCATCTTGAATCGTTGTTGTTTTCACATGATGATTCTCGCTTAATACAGTTACCATATAATCAACTAACGTTCTATTTAATCGTCCTTCTTTCGTACCATATTTTTCATGTCCATTTATAATCAATATATTTTTCATCACTTTTCTCTCCCCTATATGATCTACTCTTCAGCTATTAACCCAAGTTGTTGTTTCAGTGTAAGATTATCTTCTAAATGCCAATCTTCCGTTACCTTTCCGTCCTTCACATGCAAAATATCAATTGCAAAAAAATTGATTTTCTTATCATTATGAGTTCCTGTAAAAGAAAGACGAGCTGTTACTTTATCACCAACCACTAATAAATCTTCAATCTCGCAATGTATATTTGGAACGACTTTTCGAAAATTTTGTGCCGCAAATTTTAATCCTTCGGTGCCTTGTGGGCGGCCTTTCGGCAGTGTATTATCGAAAAAATTTTCAGTAACAGTCTGCGGAATAAGCTCCTCTTTACCTGTATCCCAAAATGCATAAAAACGCTGAGCTGCATGCACGATTTCTGTCGCTTCCTTTTTACTTAATGAAGAATCAATTGTCATTGCTTTTGGCTTCGGCATTTCCTTTACTAACTGAATTTCAGTTTTTTGCTCACCACTACATGCTACAAGCACAATACAAATGACAAAAAAACTAAGAAACATAAACAACTTTTTCATACCCATGGAAATCACCTCCTCCTCATACAAACCCTTTGTATTTCGTATTGCTATTGTATATGCACTAACTTCCTTTATGGAAGTAGTGATATTTTTTTCATATAGTTACCAAAAAGATAGTTTTGTGATACGATAAGGCAAATTCATTCAAAAAATTTTTATGGAGGCTATTTCCATGAGCAATATAGATCCAGTTGTATTAACGAAAGGTTTACCTGGTATACCTTGTCCTATCGCTAAAACGCTTGACGTAATTAGTACAAAATGGACGTTTTTAATCATTCGTGACCTTCTTATCGAAGGAACTTTACGATTTAGTGATTTACAAAAATCAATGGACGGGATTAGTCCGAAAACTTTATCGCTTCGCCTAAAAGAATTGGAAACACAAGGGATTATAACGCGAAAAGTATACCCAGAAGTTCCGCCTCGCGTAGAGTACACGTTAACGGATAAAGGAAAGCAATTAGAGGGGATATTTATTGAATTAAAGCGGTTTGGATTAAGTTTATAAACGAAAAGCCCCTTACCATAAAAATAGTAAGAGGCTTTTCGTTATTCACTACATTACTTCGCAAAACTTTGAGCTAGCTGTTTCTCTCTCCACATAAATGTAATGCCGAGACCAACGATTAAAACAACACCTGAAAATGCATATGGATAATTAATGTTTATATCAAATAATATTCCGCCCATCGCTGGTCCTGCGATATTTCCTAAACTCGTATACGTTGAGTTCATACCAGCAACGAATCCTTGCTCTTTTCCAGCTGCTTTTGATAAAAACGTCGTTAAAGCTGGACGAAGTAAATCAAATGCTAAGAAAATAAAGCAAGTAACGAGAAGTACAATCCAATAATTAAAGACTACAGTTGAGACGAATGCTAATACTGCACCTACAATTAAACATATTTGAATTAATACTTTCTCACCGAACATGTCAACCAATTTGCCAAACATAAATACTTGCACAACTACCCCAAAGATGGAGCTAATCGTAATAATTGCAGCAATATCTTTCGGTGTAAAACCAAATTTATGATCAGAAAACAAACTAAAAACAGTTTCATATGCTGATAAACCGAATGCGAGTACAAATACAATAATAAATGCGATTGCATACATTGGATTTAATGATTTCTTTAAATCTCCGATAAAGCTGGATTCTTTCGTATTAGCTGCAATCTCTGCAAGTTCTTCTTTCGTTAACGGCTCTTTCAAAATAAATATAGAAATCACGCATGCAACAAAGGCAATCACTGCTGCCACAAAGAACGGCACACGTATACCGTATTCTGCAATAAACCCGCCGATTCCAGGCCCTATAATAAATCCGGTACTAATAGCCGCTGAAAGATATCCCATCGCCTTTGGACGTTCTTGAATAGAAGTAATATCAGCAACATATGCCGTAACACCCGGCATAATAAACGCGGCACTAATTCCGCCTAACACCCTCGCTGCATAAAGCATCCACACATCTATACCTAATCCAAAAAGAAGCTCTGAAACACCAAAAATAAATAATCCAATGATTATCATTTTCTTCCTACCGTAAATGTCGACCCAACGACCCGTAATAGGTGAAGTAATAAGCTGCGCCATTGCAAACACTGCAACGAGATAACCCATCGTCTTTCCTGTTAAATTCATATCATTCATAAAGGACGGCATAACCGGAATGATTAATCCAATCCCTAAAAAAGCGATAAATATATTACTCAAAAGAATGATCAATACCATCTTTTGTTCTTTTATCGGTTTCTTCAATTTTTAACACCTCTTCCCGTAGTTCCTCTCAAAAATAATGCCCAAGAAGCTTTTTCTTTATCCTGCTATTTGTGGGCTCACACTGAGTAAAGATGTCCCCACTCATTAGAATTTCACTCTATCCTTCCACACATACATAAACACAGGGTGAATGACTATCATTCAGTTTCCCGCAGAAATGAACCTACCTTTTCAGACAGGTTCATCTTACTACTTCTTTATATGTAGTGCATGTGTTAAAAAATCTAGTACTTCTGCCTTTTGTAGCTCGACTTGCTCATCATCTTTATGATCATATAAATAAACTTGTTCCGCTGCTGATTCAACAAGAGCGATAAATAACTTCGCTGTTCGCTCTGCGTGAACCGAATCACGAATTTCACCTGATTCTTTTGCCTCACTTAAAAAGTCACTTAGCCATATATAAAGAGGCTCATATACAGCTTCCCATTCTTTTATATGTTCAGTTGATGCAAGGCCCGCATACATTAATGCTTGTATTTCACGATATTCAGCTATAAAGGTAAATACTGCATCTATTACTTGCTCAACTTTACTTGAAAAAGGTGAATCGTTCTGTACTTTTTCTTTCACTGCAAGTATCATCTTCTCAACCATCACTTCTGCTATTGCAGGCATAACAGATAACTTAGAAGGAAAATATAAATAGAAAGTTCCTTGTGCAATGCCAGCCAATTTCACGATATCAGAAATCTTCGTTTTTTCAACGCCCTTTTCCTGAAACACTTCAATAGCTGCATAGACAATTTTTTCTTTTTTATTCATCATCTAAACCCTTTCACACGCGTATTGAATGACTGTCACTCATTTTATAAAATAACTAGCTGTACTGTCAATCATCGTGCACTTTTCATAATAAAAATCTCCCAACAAATCGTTAGGAGATTTAACTTTAATATCCTTTTCTTATGAAAGAGCCTTTAATCCCGTAACTCCACATACGATAAGAGCTACACTAATCAAACGTGCCTTACTTTTTGATTCACCAAACAGAAACATATTTAATAAAACAGCTCCTGCTGTTCCAATGCCAATCCAAACCGCATAAGCTACACTTACTTGTAAGAACAAGAAAGATGTGTATAAGAATGCGAAGGAAGTTGCAAATCCACCTATATAAATCGCTCCATTTGCTAACGTCTTATCTTTACTATACATTTTAAGGCCTATCACACCGACTATTTCACTAATTGCAGCACAAAATACGAAAAACCAACCCATTTTTAAGCAGCTCCTTCCATAGTTTCTTCCGCGGTTTCTTCTTTATTATCAGCTAATTTTAAACCGATAACGCCCGCTACGACCATTACGATAAAGAATAGTTTTCCTATACTGAAACTGCCGCCGAAAAGGAATACATCCATTAGGAAAGTACCTACCGTACCAGCTCCGGCAAACACAGCATATACAGTCCCTGTCGCAAGATGTTCGCATGCTTTAGAAAGAAAATAAAAATCAACAGCGATAACTCCTACAATAATGACCCAATGCCACCAAGTATGAGCTGTATTAAAACCAAACACCCAAAAAATTTCAAAGATACATGTTAATATGACATATAACCAAGCTTTATTTTTCATATCTCTCACCTTCTATTATTTACTGACTGACCGTCAGTCATTTTTAATTTAAAAAATATAATCTCACTCTAACTACTATTTAAAAAACCAATATCATCCTCATTTATCCTTATATTTGTTCCGTTATTAAGCTAACTACATATAAAAGTTGCTTATCTACACCCTTCCACAGAAAAAAATGACTGAATGTCATTCATAAACATTTTACATGACCAATTGATAAAGTGTCAACACCCGGATTCTATTAACCAAAAAATATTTTAAATTTCTTAAATCCACATGAATATTTCTTAATAATCTGTCAATAATGGTAGTAACATAATATTTTCTCCATTCCCCCCTTGGAGATCCCTTTGAATCGAGCAGTTGCTTTTAGCTAACTGCTCTTTTTTAATTTATCGGCACATTATAATTAAATACTCATAGATACATTCCAAAACAAAGACCTGAACTCCCTTTTCAACATGCAACAAAGAACGAAATATTTTGTACGCTATTTACTTTTCAACGAGTCTTTGTATGCAATAATTTTATTTTCGAGCATCTTCTCTGTAACTTCTAAATTTTCTCTTTGAATCTGAATAGATTTCCTATGATCTTCTAAGAGCTGTAAACGAGCTTCGGTTGTATGCTCCCCTTCTAAATATAATCTAGCATATTCTCTTATTTTCGCTATCGGCATTTGTGTTTGTTTTAATTTCATTACAAACTGCAACCACTTTATATGTGACTCTTCATACAATCTATTCCCATTTGCATCGCGATTTGCAATTAATATGTTCTCCTTTTCATAATAACGTAATGTATGTGTGCTCACTCCTAATAATTTAGCTACCTCGCTAATTGTGTACATAACCATTCTCCCTCCGCACGCCATTTACTCTCATATATTTTACTGCCTTATCCAAATTATAAAAAACATTTGACTTAGAGTATACTCTAACAAATACAATCTAACCATGATAAATTAATTTGAATTTAGGAGGCTTTTATATGAAATATACTGTTATTACTGGTGCTAGTTCAGGAATTGGCTATGAATCCGCTTTAGCCTTTGCATCTCGCGGAAAAAACTTAATACTTGTAGCTCGAAGACAAGCAGAATTAGAAGAATTAAAATTGAAAATTAACGAAATGCATCCGGAATTGGATGTTGTCATTCGAAGAACTGATTTATCAGTCACTGAAGAAGTTTATAAATTTTATGAAGGTCTACAAAGTTTTCAAATTGAAACGTGGATTAACAACGCAGGTTTTGGTAATTTCGCCTCAATTGCTGAACAAAATTTAAACAAGATAGAAACGATGTTGCATGTAAATATAGAAGCACTAACAATACTATCTTCCCTTTTCGTTCGAGATTATTCAATGACCGCAGGAACACAGCTTATTAACGTTTCATCAGGCGGTGGATATACGATTGTTGCTGATGCTGTTACGTATTGCGCTACGAAATTTTATGTAAGTGCATTTACAGAAGGACTATCTCACGAACTGAAAGAACAAGGTGCAAAACTACAAGCAAAAGTTTTAGCTCCTGCTGCAACTGAAACAGAATTCGCAAAACGTTCATTTGATATTGATGAATTCCAATACGATAATGTTGTACCAAAATTCCACACTGCAAAACAAATGGCACAATTTATGCTCGACCTTTATGATAGCGATAAAGTTGTAGGGCTTGTCGATGGTTCTACTTATAACTATGAGCTTAAAAATCCCATTTTTAATTTTGCAGTGAGACAAACGAATCCAAATTCTTAACAACATCTCATTTCTGATTAAAATATAGATACCCACTATTTCTTAAATAATAGTGGGCCTTTTTTCTCTCTAAAAATTTCACCCCACATACCGTATCATCGCCACCTCATCACAATAATCAACTTTTGGACAATGTCTACAATCAACCCATACTTTCTCTGGCAGCAATTCTTTATTTACAAAATCAAATCCACACTTTTGAAAAAATACTGTTTCATACGTTAAAGAAATCACTCTTTTTACATTTATTTTCGTCGCTTCCTCCATCACATGACTCACGAGCATACGCCCTATCCCTTTTCCTGCATATGTATGCGAAACTACTAACGATCGTACTTCTGCGAGATCCTCTCCTAACACATGCAAACCAGCAACTCCAACGACTTCCTCCCCTTCTTTCATAACATATAAACATTGTAAATATTGATAGAGAGACAAAAGAGAACGCGGCAAAACAACTCCTTCTTTTGCATACATTTCAATGAGATTATAAATTTCTTTCACATCACTTGTAACCGCATTAAAGATTTTCATATTATATCCCCTTGCCCCCAGTGTTAATATTTATAACATTATATGAATTTTAATTCATAATTTCATATAATAATACATCTCTCTTTTCTCTCCGTCAATTACTTTTCTGAATTTTATCCCGCATTAATGGGCAGTAAGACTCCCACCTCAAAATTCGGCTGAAGCAAAGAAGGTAGGTGGGAGTCGGGCTGCCCCTAAACGCCCGATTGGTGAAGGCTAATAATCAGTGGTGGATGAACAAAACCCCCACTGATTAAAGTTTCACTTTACATAAACAAAAAACCAAGCAACTTAATCGATGCTTGATTCCTCATTTCGTATCGGCAATACCGTCGAATATTTAATTTCACGAAGTGCTAAACTCGTCTGTATACGTGTAATACCAAGCTTATTCAGCTTTCTAATAAAATGCTCCAGTTCCTTACGATCACGATTTGCAACTTTTAATAAATAATCATACTCTCCTGTTAAACAGTGACATTCTAACACTTCAGGCATAGATTCTAATTCTCGTTCTAACACTTCAAGCTTTTCATACTGATGAATATTCGTGCTCATAAAAATGAAACATAATAAATCAAATCCAAGCTTTTCTTGATTTAAAATTGCTACTTGCTTATCAATAAAACCTTCCCCATCTAACCTTTTTATTCGTGCATGCATCGCAGCTGGAGATAAATTAACACGGCGTGCAAGCTCTGCATTACTTACTTGTGATTCTTTCTGCAATATATCTAAAATTTTCACATCCAAATCATCAAGCACTTTAATAACAGATGACTCCATCAAAATTCCCCCTTTTTTCTTACCGACGATTATTCGAAGAAACATCTCATAACTTATATAAAACTGAATGTTTTTCTGTAAATAAGATTTCTAACGAAACATTTTATCGAGTTTTTACCATTATACAAAAGAATATATTAGATAATAAAGAAAAATGCTAAAATTATTTACAGTTCATTCTTATTTCAACAAAGGGGTTTTTAGCATGCCTTATTTTTACGTCTTTTTACTATTATTAACAAGCTTATTATGGGGAGGAAATTTTGTCGTTGGGAAATCACTTGTCGATCATGCGTCTCCGATGACACTGACAAGTTTAAGATGGATGATTGCGATTGTTTGTTTATTACCACTCGTATGGTTTAAAGAGAAGAAAATTATTCCACCGCGTGCTGCTATAATCCCGTTAGTAATTATGGGAATTACAGGCGTCGCTCTTTTCAACATTTTTCAATTTTTAGCACTAGAAAAAACATCCGCAACGAATGTAGGTCTTATTTCTACATTGAACGCTATTTCAATTGCATTATTTTCTGTGCTATTTCTAAAAGAAAAAGTAAATACACTTCAAATTCTTTCTATGATTCTTTCATTTTTCGGGGTTATGCTCGTCCTTTTAAAAGGAAATTTTGCTCTTTTATTTTCACTACATTTTAATAGCGGGGATTTATGGATGATTGCAGCAGTTTGTATTTGGGGCATTTATTCTGTTTGTAGTAAATGGGCGACAAAAACAGTTACACCGCTAATGGCTACATTATATTCTGGCATTTTTGGTGTCATTTTATTGCTTCCATTTAACATAGGTAGCTTCACTGTTTCCAATATCAACTCTTCCTTCATAACATCACTTTTATATACAGGACTCATTTCAACGGTACTTTGTATGGTGTTTTGGAATATTGGTGTACAGAAATTAGGCGCTACTACATCGGGTATTTTTCTAAATTTCAATCCAATTTTCACAGCTATTTTAGCATTTATTTTCCTTGGAGAAAAACTAACATGGATTCAAATTTTCGGGACAATTATCGTCGTTACAGGGTGCTATTTATTCTCTCATTTTAAAACTGTTTCTCCTCAGACGACTAGAGCTTTAGTACGAAAGCATTCTTAATGAAAAAGCATCGCCACCAGAGTGGCGATGTTTTTATTTACCTTTCATTTCTTTCACATACTGCTTTTCTTCTTCTGGCGATAAACGTTCTGTTGCCTTTCCGGTATCACCACCTTGAATTTCCCACAAAAAGTTATGATCCTCAACCGTTTGTGAAAAGTCTCCTTTCTCCCAACGCTCCAAAGTAGAAAGTAGCTTTGCTTTATATTTAAAATTTGTACTGCTTTCTACTGCGTTCTTCGCACTACGAATTTCCTTATTTGTCATTTCGATAAATCCCCATTTATCAGATGATTTCACTTTTTGATGTACCATCCTATGCATTGTAGAAATAATTTCATCCTCACTAAATTGTGGCTTCTCTTCCGCAACTTTCTTGTCCCGTTGGCTCATCACTTTTTGTGTTTTAAGACTCTTCTCCTCCTCCTCTATATAATTAAGAAGTTTAGTAACACCGAATACAGCTCCTACCGCAATTACAATCATTGTAATTGTCCCTATTATCCATTTTTTCATATTATGTACTCCCCATTCCCCCTAATAATTACATAAACAAATGGAATCGCCTGCACATAGTCGATTCCATTTGTTTCCTTATTTTATTTTAAGCCTTCATCGCTTCTCGTACAATGTAACTGTCCACATATTGCTTAAATTTCACGATTTTTCCATTTTCAAGTTGCCATACATGAACAAATTCCGCCTCAAATGATTTTCCCGTCTCTTTATAAACTCCTGAATAAACACCTTCAGCAATAATTACATCTTTTCCGTTTACTTCATGGTACGTCTTTACACTCGCTTTATAATCATCCCATTCTGATCCTAAACGACTAAATACATTTTCCATTATAGCTTCTGTACCTATATACGTTCCGCCGTACGGAAAACCTGCTGCCTCTGTCCATTCCACTTTTTCAGAAAATGCTTCTGCTAAATGTTTTGCATTCGAAGAAGCTGATCCTTCATACGTGCTTTGAATAATTTCTAAATTTGTTTTTTGCTTCATTATTTTTTCGCCCCAAACGCGTTTGCCGCTAAAATAAGTCCAATTTCTAACGCTTTAACGCGCGGGAATCGTTCCTTTATTGCCGTTTGAATTTCTTCACTTGAAGGATTTCCTGCAAGAACTTCATCAAATGCAACTAAATATTTACGAGTATGTTTAATCGCGTCTGCTGTATTTGGTACGTCATAATCACGATGACCCGCTACAACAATTTCAGGGTGAAGATTTTCAAGTTCACTTAATGTTTCTAACCATTTATGACGAGCTTCAGCATCTGTTTCTAACGTCCATACGAAAGTATTGTTATAAACGATATCGCCTGTAACAACGGCTTTTAATGATGGAATCCATACATAACTATTATTCGGTGTATCACCTTGCAAACCACCTTTAATGATTAAATCATTTCCCTCTAAAGTCAATTTCTCTTCTGTTAATTCCTCTGGAACAATTGGTTGATGAGGAACATTATGCCCAATAGATGGTTTCCACTGTTCCACTTTCTTCTCACATGTGTTACGAATATCTTCAACAGTATTCCGTAATGCAACAATCTTCGCTTCTGGAAATGCTTCATGTAATACATTTAATCCAAAATAGTGATCTGGATGGAAATGAGTCACATAAATATGAGTTAAATTCTTTCCTGTTTCAATAATTTGAGCTGCTAAACGGTGCGCATCACTTAATAAAAATTGTGCATCGATAAGAATTGCATCTTTTTCTCCGTATACAATTGTGGATGTAACTTGAAATGCTTGCTCAGATCCTGTAAAAACCTCTAAATGTAATTTTGACATGTTATTTCCTCCACTTTTTATTTACTCTTTTATATTCCTTTATTCTTTAAGGTTTATCCTAGTTGTAACTTTTTTAGTTACAACTAGGATAAAAAATATATGAATCATTTTATTACTAATCGACTTGATGTAACTATTATAGTTACATCAAGTCGTCAAGTCAACACTTAAAAAATGAAATTCACTTCGTTTTCATTACTTTCTCTTTTAAGAAACGATCTACATATCCTTCTGCTTTTACAACGAATAAATACGCACCCATTGATAATAATGCAAGATCTAATTCATATCCCGGATTCTTTCCATCTCCTAATAAGCCTGCTGCTCCATTTACCTTTACGATAGCTCCAGCCAAAATAAGAGCGAATAACAATCCTACATACCTCACGCCTAAACCGATAATCAATAATATACCACCAACTAATTCAACTGTTGCTACGCCGTATGCAAGACCACCTGGTAAACCGATGCTTGTAAACCATCCTGCTACGTTATCTATACCTGATTGAAACTTTGCTAAACCGTGTGCAAAAAAAGTAACTCCTAATACGATACGAATAATTAAATTACCAATATGTTGATTCATTTTGAACTCTCCTTTTTGTTTTGTTATGGTGAACATTTATTCACAAGACAAAACAATACGGTATTTCTTTTCATTCGTCAAATGCTTTTTTAAAGAAACCAAAAAACATTATCCTTTTTGCAGATAATGTTTTTTATAAAATAGTGCTAATTCAAGCTTTCGCTCTATTACTTAGAAAAAAGTTGAAAATTTTTCCCAGCACCTATATAAGACAATAAAGACACATCTTCTTCCATCACCATTCCAACAACATTCACTTTCCTATCTTCAGGTAAATCATTTATAACTATTTGCATTTCACCAGCATATCTACCGTACAATTCATTATCAATTGTAATACTGCCTCGTTTTCTTGAAATTGTATTCATCGGTTGTAATGCAACTTTATTTTCTTCGCGCGATTCTACAGAACGAATTACATCACGAGCCGGATCTAACCTATTTGTATGCACTTGCTCTACCACTTTTAATACTTCACTTGCATTTATAAATGACTCATATCGCACTGGAATAATCCCACCACTCGCACTCGAGATTTCTTGTACACTCTCTAGGCTCCCGCTTATATCTCCAATTAGCACTTTATCAACATCGCACTCTTGCACAAGTTCTAAATACGCTTCAAGTGGCCGCATATAGCGGTGCTTTTCTAAAGTTGGTAAACCTTCATATAACGGACCGCGTTTTTCACCATCTCCCGGAATAAACGCCATCGTTTTTATTCCGCACTCATGTAAATATTTATTTTGTTTTTGCAAGAATGATTTGGCTAGTCCTGTTTCTGGACGTGGATAAAAATTATGCCACGCTTCTACTCGATCTACTCGTATATTTTCCGCAAGTAACTCTTTCCAAAATGATTCTGTAATCGTACTCGCATTTAAAGCTACCTTCATCTTATGAGATACACGTGCGATTTCTTTTGGCGTAATACCGTAATCCATTCGTAAACCAGTAATGCCAAATTCTAATAACTCTTCCACATTTGCATACGTCATCCCTAAATGGTTTAACGATTTTGGAGAGACATCAACCATTAATTCCATTTCATTTTCGAGGGCTTGTTTCCCAAGTATTTGAATTAACTCCTTATACGTATTCGGATCATCTTCTGGAATGTGAAGAGATGTAAAAACAGATGAAAATCCGTTTTCTTTCACTAGTTTTAACCATGCTTCTTGTTTCTCTACTCGCTCTTTTGAAAGATAAATTGAAACTCCTATCATATGAATCTCTCCTTCTATTAATATAAAAAAAAGAGAAAGGAATCCCTTTCTCTATATGTTTTCTGCCATTTCTTCTTTAAAGCCGAAGAAGTACGTAAAGATGAATCCGAACGTATATGCAACGACTAATCCAAGGAAATATAATAAATATTTATTATCAGCAATTAACGGAATTAATGATAATCCTGATACACCTATTCCGAGTGAAGCTGTTTTCATAACAGCTTGGAATGCACCACCGACAGCCGCTCCTAAACAAGCAGTAATAAACGGTTTCCCAAGTGGCAATGTAACCCCGTATAATAGCGGTTCGCCAATTCCTAAAAATCCTACTGGTAATCCACCTTTAATCACATTACGAAGGCGTTTATTTTTTGTTTTCACATAAATCGCAATTGCTGCTCCTACTTGCCCAGCGCCAGCCATCGCGAGTACTGGTAATAAAGGTGTTACGTGCGTTTGATTAATAAACTCCATATGAATCGGTGTTAGACCGTGGTGTAATCCGACCATAACGAGAGGTAAAAATGTTCCGGCAAGCACTGCTCCAGCAAATGCCCCACCAACATTTAAAATTGCGTTAATACCGCTCGTAATACCATCAGATAAGAACCCCGCTGCTGGCTGAATCGCTAACATCGTTACTATACTTACAGCTAATACAGTAATAAGCGGTGTTACAATAATATCAACTGCATTCGGCACTGCTTTTCGTACTCTTTTCTCAACTACTACCATAAGCCACGCCGCAAAAATAACTGCAAACAAGCCGCCCCGCCCAGGTACCATTGCTTCACCAAACAATTTCACATTTGCCATCGCCGGATTGAAAATTAAAATACCCGCAATCGCCCCAAGAACTGGTGTCCCGCCAAATTCTTTCGCTGTATTCCAACCGACTAAAATTCCTAAGAATGTAAAGATACCGCCGCCAATGAGTAGTAACATTTGTAGCCATGTTGCATTCGGATCAGCACCTGCGTTTTTTGCAAAGTTAGCAACTCCGTTTATAATTCCCGAAGCAACAAGACCAGGTATTAACGGAATAAAAATGCTACCTATTTTTCGTAAAAAATTCTTCACTGGTGTATTATTTTTCTTCTTCATCTCTGACTTTATCTCTTGACCGATATCTTCAAGGTGATGATCTGCAACTTCACCAATTCGCAGTCCCGTTAAACCTTCCATCTCAGCTGCTACTTTATTTACTGTCCCTGGTCCAACAACAACTTGAAGCGTCTCATCTTCAATAACGCCCATAACCCCTTCAACCTTTTTCAAAAGGTCCATATTCACTTTACTTTCATCATGAAGCGTTAATCGCAGTCTCGTCATACAATGAGCAATGCCACGAATATTTTTTACTCCCCCAAGTTGCTCTGAAATCTCTTTGGCCATTCTCTCTTCTTTCTTCATAATAGAATCCCCCTCCCCAAAGTTTAAAGTGCTTTCTTCACAAATCCTTTCGCACCTTTTAATTTTTCTAGTGCTTCCCCATATTCACACTGTAGTAATATCATAACGATTGCAGCTTTCACATTTCGATCTGCTTTCTCATAACACTCTGTAGCTACTTCATAACTAGCGCCTGTCGCTTCAACAATAATTCGTTTTGAGCGTTCTACCAATTTTTCATTTGTAGATTGAACATCTACCATTAAGTTTTTATATACTTTCCCTACACCAATCATAGACGCTGTAGAAATCATATTGAGTACTAACTTTTGCGCTGTGCCAGCCTTCAACCGTGTTGAGCCTGTTAATATTTCTGCGCCTGTTTCCACTTCCACATTTAGTTTTGCATATTTACTTATTTCAGCATTTTTATTACAGGAAATACTAGCTGTACTTGCTCCCACGCTACTTGCATATTTCAATCCGCCAATTACATAGGGTGTTCTACCACTTGCTGCAATTCCAATAACCGTATCTTTCTCGTTTAATCCAATACTTTTTAAATCTTCTTTTGCTAACTCTTCACGATCTTCGGCACCTTCCACCGCCTTAGTAAACGCTTTCAATCCACCTGCTATAAATCCTTGAACCATTTTATCATCTGTTCCAAATGTCGGGGGACATTCTACTGCGTCTAAAATGCCTAAACGGCCACTCGTACCAGCCCCAATATAAATTAAACGGCCTTCTTCTTCAAAAGACTTAGTAACAATTTGTACAACCTTTTCAATTTCTTCTATTTCATTTTCAACTGCTAACGCAACAGTTCGATCTTCTTCATTCATACTTTGTAACACTTCTTTTATACTCATCTCATCTAGATTCATCGTTTTCTCATTACGGTGTTCTGTCGATAAATTCTCTAACATATTGCCACCCTCTTCGAAATTATATTTCACACTTTTATTATAACTTTAAGAAACTAAAAATCAATAACTCTTTCTTATTTTATGAAATAAAATTTCACAACATGACATATTTGTGTCAAAGATAATAAAAAAGATGAGTCTCCCCATCTTTTCTTCTACTTCAATTTCCGTAACCGTAATGCTTCTTCTCTCGTCTCCATAAATTGATCTAATACTTTATTACCAATTCGATTGAAAGTAATCACGTATAAAGCATCAATCATATTCAGTTGCGTCATTCTCGAAGCAATACTCGCAATGCGATGGTCTTGCTCTACATCTGGCATACAAAGGCGAATGTCTGCCGCTTTATATAACGGAGATGATTGGTCTAGCTTCGTAATCGCAATAACTGTAGCCCCTCGCTTCTTCGCATATTGCGCCATTTCGAGCACATCTTTCGTCCGCCCAGAAGTTGAAATCGCCACAAATATATCTCCCTCTTTTAAATTCGTGACGAGTGGCAACATCATATGAAAATCAGATAGCATCATCGCTGTAAATCCGAGCCTTGTAAATTTATAAGCCCCGTCCATCGCCGGAGTAGCCGATCCGCCTACTCCGTAAAATATAATTTTATCCGCAGTTACAATACGATCTGCAGCTTTCTCAAGTTCCTTTTTATCTATCGCAGTAACGCTCGCCTCAATTGCAGCTTTATTCACATATGTAACTTTATTAAACAAATCGTACGGTCCATCTTCCGTATTCATCACTGAAAAATCATTAATATTATAATCAGCAATCGTTAATTCACGAACGAGCGCTATCTTAAATGCTTTAAAGCTTCCGATTCCAATCGATTTACAAAAGCGAACAACACTCGCCTCACTTGCACCTGCATTCGTTGACACTTCTTTCGTCGTTAAATTCGGAACAATCTCAGCATTCTCCATTATGTACATGGCAACCTTCTTTTCAGCTGGTGAAAATCGATCCATATTACTTTCAATTTTAAATAGTAATGTTGAAGCTTTCACTATTTAACCTCCACTTCTTACGGTTGCGTATATTCTCTAATATCATTTGTATCATATAGATAAAAACCATCATTGCCAGGTGGATGGTGAACAATTACAGTTCGATCCCCTTTTTTATATGACATTATTTCACCTTCAGATCGCTGTTTTTCCCATCCATGTATCCAAATTGCAAAGTCAGGTACAAAAGCAGTGTACTTATAGTCTTTCGGGTTTTCGTCTTCTACATAGGAAGAAAAAATAGAAACTGGAAAATTTTTCACTTTTGACTCTTTCCATGCAGTAAATGGTATACATAGTGCAATAAGTATGATTACACCTATAACTTTCCCCTTTGTAATCTTCACACTTCCCTCTCCTTGTCATATCACATACATAGATTTTATCATAATTACAATCCATTCATGCTACATGACCACTGCATTTTGCAATAAAAAAAGAGCTTACCTACATCAGATAAGCCCTTCCTCTCTATACAAAATACTTCTTCAAAAGCGGCGGCGTAATAATTGTCGTCAATATAACAACAATAACAATCGCTGTGAAATTTTCTTTCGCTAACAAATTCGCCGCAAGTCCATTTGCTGCAATGATAAGCGCTACTTCCCCGCGCGACACCATTCCCGCACCAATACTGATAGAAGATTGTAAGTTAAACCCTGTTAATCTTGCTCCTAAACCTGATCCGATTAACTTTGTGAAAATTGCGATGAGCGTCATAATGATAATGAACCAAAGTTGGCTTCCGATACCTTGAAATGTAATTTCCATTCCAATACTTACGAAGAAAACCGGTACGAATATCGCGTAAGCAATCGGTTCAATTTTATGTTCCACTTCATGCTTATACTCTGTTTGCGAAATCGCAATTCCTGCTGCAAATGCCCCAATAATACCTGCAATCCCCATCATTTCACTGTAATACGAAAAAGAGAAACAAATAATAAGAGCTGCACTAATTAACGCTTCTGTTACGCGAAGTGGTACGAGCATTTTCATAATCCATGGAACAACTTTCCAAGAGATGAAAACAATACTTACAAAAAAGATAATTTTCTTTGCAATGACTAGCGTTACATTTACATCTTGTGTACCTAAAAAACTCATCACAAATGCTAATAAAATAACGACAATTACATCATCAAATACAGCTGCACCTAAAATCGTCGTACTTTCTCTCGTATTCATTTTCCCTAAATCTCTTAGTGTTTGAACAGAAATACTAACCGAAGTGGCACAAAGTAATAACCCTAAAAAGATCGCATGCGACTGTAACATTCCAAACGCAAGTCCTGCTAAATACCCACCAAGGAATGGGAAAATAATTCCTCCCATCGCTACTGCGAATGCAGATTTTAAATTACGATTTAACTCTTCTAAATCAGTTTCGAGTCCTGCCATAAACATAAGTAGCAAAACACCAATTTCGCTAAGCTCATCAATAAGTTCTGAACTATTAATAATACCTAGCAAAGCCGGACCGATAATAATACCAACGATTAATTTACCGAGTACAGAAGGCTGGCCAAGTCTAACGCTAATATCACCAGCTAATTTCGTACAAAGTAAAATGACGACAAGTTCAAAATAAAATAACATAACATCTTCTCCTACTTTATAAAGTGAATCTTTAATCAGTGGGGAATTTCCCCATCCTCACTGATTATTAGTTAAACCAATCGGGCATTTACGGGCAGTTAATGCGGGATAAAGTGAAACTTTAATGAGTGTTTTTGTCACTCTGTTAACCCTCGTCCATTCCTGCAAGTAGTTTCCCCTATTCATTCGAATATTATTTGTCACATTTTTATTTGACAAAATATTCTGAATTATAATAAAATTAATCCAGAAATTTCAAAAAACTACATACCATAACTGTACCTTTATTCACTGACGTACTCTTTTCCAATGGATTCACACTATTCGCAGTTATGGAGATGAAAAACGGGAGGAGAGTCCAAAGTGAAGTCATTATTACGAAAAAAAGCGCTTAGTACTGAATCACCACGACAGCTAGATAGAACATTAACAGCACTCGATTTAACGTTTTTAGGAATCGGCGCCGTAATTGGGACAGGGATTTTTGTATTAACAGGTATCGTAGCGGCAAAACATTCTGGCCCTGGTATTATGCTATCATTCCTTATTGCTGCATTTACTTGTGCTTGTGTAGCCTTTTGTTATGCCGAATTCGCTTCTTCTATACCAGTCTCAGGCAGTGTTTACACTTATGCATACATGACTGTCGGAGAAGTTGTCGCCTTTATCGTTGGTTGGTGTTTAATGCTCGAATATTTACTTGCCGTCGCAGCAGTAGCTGTCGGTTGGTCTGGTTATTTACAATCTTTACTACAAGGATTTAACATCCATCTGCCCACCATAATAGCCTCGGCCCCTGGTACAGGAAAAGGTGGTCTCATTGATTTACCAGCTGTTTGTATTTTACTTCTCATTACTGGGCTTTTAAGTTTTGGTATACGCGAAAGCGCACGCATTAATAATATTATGGTCCTTATAAAATTAGCAGTTATTATCGCCTTTATCGTAGCAGGCGCAAAATATGTAAAGCCTGAAAATTTGACACCGTTCATTCCATTCGGGTACGACGGTATTATTACCGGAGCTGCCACTGTCTTCTTCGCCTTTTTAGGTTTTGATGCAATCGCAACCGCGGCAGAGGAAACGAAAAAACCGCAGCGTGATTTACCAATTGGCATTATCGGTTCCCTTCTTATTTGTACAGTTTTATACATGATCGTATCTTTCGTTTTAACAGGCATGGTTCCTTATACGCAATTAGACGTTTCTGATCCAGTTGCATTTGCACTACATTTCGTTGGTGAAGATACTATTGCGGGGCTACTTGCAGTTGGTGCGATGACAGGAATGACAACCGTTCTTTTAGTCGTTATGTATGGACAAGTTCGTGTTTCTTATGCAATGAGCCGAGATGGCTTACTCCCAAAAGCTTTATCACGCGTAAATAAAAAAGTAAAAATCCCTTTATTAAACACATGGATTACTGGAGTATTTGCAGCTTTATTAGCAGGACTTTTAGACCTACATTTACTAGCGAATTTAGTAAACATCGGTACGTTAACAGCCTTCACATTCGTTTGCTTTGCTGTACTTATTTTACGGAAAACTCATCCTGATTTAAAACGAGGCTTCCGCACACCACTCGTACCTGCACTACCGGTTGTCGCTATTCTTTGTTGTTTATATTTAATGACTAATTTGTCCAAAACGACATGGATCAGCTTTTCATTTTGGCTTATAGTCGGTTTATGCGTATACTTCTTCTACTCTAGAAAACATAGTCATTTAGCTACTAAAAAAACAAATGATGAGAAAAAAGAAGTATAAAAAATAGCTCGCCTATAATAAAGGCGAGCTATTTTCATTAACGATTGTAAAACGAAAAATATACCGATCAACTTTTGTATACTTATCCCGCTATTTGCCGGGCAGTAAGACTCCCACTGATTAAAGTTTCACTTTATTCTCCCTTACTTCGTCTCTTTCTTTTTCTTTCTCCACGCGTTTACACTATCAAAGAAAAAGTTAATAAATAGCGTTCCTAATCCCGCTAATAAAAATGTCATTAAAAATAGAATCCATATACTTTTATCTTTTAATAAATAATATCCTACAAGGAGCACAACGGCGATCCATACATATTCAAGAATTCTTTTTAGCTTTTTCTCTTCCAAATTATTCGCTCCCTTTTTCTATACTACTTTTAGTATAACAAAAAAAAAGCCTATCATGATAAGCTTCTTTTTCTTATACCTTATTTGTTGATGCTTTTTTCAACCAGTGAAATAGCGTGCTCTAGCGTACGATTCATTGATTCCACATACTCATCTTTTACATTTTTATCTTTTAACACAGCTTCTGCAACTGTGATTTTTTGACTTAATGATTTAACAGAACCGTCTGTTACATTTCCATCTTGCGCTTTCTTTACTAAAGCTTTTGCAGATTCAATATTCACTTGTAATTTTTCTTTCGGTGTTTTTGGCTGTTCTTCTGCTACCTTTGATTGTACAAATGTTTGGTTTGCTGTTTTTAATTCATTATACGTTTGAACAATTTGTTCTCCTGTACTCGCTATATTCTCAAACACTTTCTTTGCATTGTCATAGCTTCTTTGTAATTCGTTAAAAGCTGCTTGTGAATACTGACCTGGCTTTTCACCAAATTCATAAGTACCTGCCAATACTTCTTTCACTTTTCCGATTTCTTCATATAACGTATTTACTTGCTCTAATTTTGTACGAGTAGAAAACTCGTTATATGCCGCTACTACTTCTGAAGAACTTAATGCTTTACTATATAATTTTGCTAATGCAATTTGTCCATTTAACGGAATACCGCCATTTCCGTTGCTATCAGGATCTGCACCAAGTGCGAATGGTACGTTCGGGTGATATACTTTCCCTTGAGCCGGCTGACTATTTACTTTTTTACCATCTACATAAATTGCTACTTCACTGCCGTTATATGTTCCTGTTAAATGATACGTTTTGTTTGCTTCTAATTGAACACCCACACGTTTATAGCTTCCACCAATATGAGCCCATAATTCTACATAGCCACTTCCTGTAGACTCAAAACCAATTCCACCGCTCTCTGTATTTTGCAAAATACCTTGTCCGCGAATTTCATTCATTGAAAATACAGTTTCTAACGTAAATGAATTTGCTACTTTTTCTTTTTGTGCTGCTGAAAATGGAAGGTATCCAAATGTATTTGCTTTTCCGTTTAACTTCATAACATTCTTTTTCAATGCTTTATCATATTCAATAGTCACATTGCCCTTAACATCACCTTTTGTACCAAATGATGAACTGTCTTTAAATGTACCATCTGCAAAGTTTACATCAAAAACATCTGCCTTTGGTACTTTCACATTCGGGTCAATATTATCTTTTTTCGTAGTAATTTCTGCCGTTAATGGTTGTACACTTTCATTGCCGAATGAATCAATCGCAACAACGTCAAGTGTATATGTTTTCCCGCCATCTAGTCCTGCAAGTGTAAATGTCAGTTCTTTCGGCACTGGATCTCGATAAAACTCTGAGAATGCTAATAGCTTATTTTTAATCTCACCTGTTTGTTTATCCTTTGCTTGCAAGCGATAAGAATGAACAAGAAGGTTGTCCAATGCTTGCGGGAATGTTACTGTTGCCGCATTTTCCGTTACATTTGATACTGACAATTTCGCATCTTTCGCAAAAGATGGCTTTTCTTTATCACGATCTTCTACATGCGTAAATGTTTCTTTCTTTGATGGCAACTGAATTTTCCATGGCTCGCCTGTCCAAGAATTTGTATGGAAATCACGGCGATTAATCGTTACTTCTTTATCATCCACTTCTACTAATAACCCTTGGCTTAATGTGCTAGCTCCTGGCGGGATATTCCCTTGTACTTTACCGCCTTCAACTTCCATATAGCTTACAGAAGATGTTCCAACAGACGTAAAATCTTTTTGATGAATCGATCTTGGATCATCTAACGGATAATGTGAATGACCTGAAAACGTAATTACTTGTGGATATTCTTTTAATACCGCATTAATTTTCGCACTATCTTTCGTTCCCCATTCTTGACTACCGTACACTGTATCTTTGATATGCTGATGTAAAAACACAAAAATCGGTTTTTCCGGATCATCTTTTTGTGCCTTTGCCATTTCTTCTTTTAACCAATTAATTTGCTTGTCCGAATAATAGCCATGTGTTGTCCCATCCTCTGGAGACATAACAAGGAAATGATACCCTTTTACCACCTTATGATAATAAACCGATTCCATTCCTGTCTTTTCTAAGAAACGCTTCTGTGCTCCCTCTACAGATAAGCCGTTCCAATAATCATGATTACCTAGAGAATTCATTCGTACCGCATCTTTATTTGCATTTTCGTTATACACTTGCATGAAACGATCATATTGCTTTACTGAACCCGAATCAGTAAAATCACCTACAATGACAAACGCATCTTGCTTTGGTGCAAGCGTATTAAATTGCTCAATCGCTCTTTTCCAGCGGAACGTATCATCTGTTCCACTATCTTTAATATGCACATCACTTACAACTGGGAAAACGATTTTCTTCTCACTTGGTGCCTTTTCTTGCTTTTTCTCTTCCGCTTTAACCGACGTACTCCACGGTAATGATACAAATGCCAATACAAACACCATTAATAATCCAATAAGACCTTTTACTTTTCGTAAAGCAGTTCTTTCCACGTGAATCCTCCTCATAATAATTGATTCATTACAAGGGCTATTTTATCTTAAACATATTAATATCGTTTAAATAACAAATGAATTTTATTAGATTTTTGTAAATATACAGTTAATTAAGCGTTAAGTCCAACATTACTCGTACTATTGTATACAACCACCTTTTGTCTAAAAGAGTCTGATCATTCTTTTCCCATGTCTATTCACATATAATCTTTTCTATAACATTAATGATAAGTTAAGCTGTAAGCCTATTAGACAATCTTAATTTTAAAAATTTTCTTCTTTTCTTAACACATCGGCCATGCTTCTACATTTAATAGTAGTAAAAGATAACTTAAAAAGGAGGGGTTGTATTGAAGAACAAAAAAAATATTGGCTGTTTCGCTCCTTTATCTATCATTTGTCCAGACCCTTGTCCACCGCCCCCTCCTCCAAATCCAAGTTGTGAGCGAGTAACAAATGAATTTGCAGGGAATTTCCTCATAACTAACAACACCATTCCCTCTACCAAAGATGCACTACAATCAATGATACTGTGGCAAAGTGATGAGATACTGCTTATATCAGGTACTGTCTCGGTTTACAATAGTACTAGCAGCACTGAAGCAATTACAATTCAAATCATTGGAGCAGTAACCAATATTTTCACTGTGTTTCCTGGCAATACAATATCTTACACAGGTAAAGATTTAAAATCCGTTAGTATTATTAATATACAAAATAATCCTTCACTATATTTAGAAGGCAAGTACTGTTGCCAATTTACATGTTGCTTATAGAATACCAATTTTATTACTTCCTCAATTTTAAAAAAGCATACCATTTACGGTATGCTTTTTTTATGAAATTGGATAACGTACTGTAATACAAAACTCGCCTTGATTAACAGTTGTTCCTGTCGTAGTAATTCGGACAGTAGTAAAATATCGTACAGTGAAAGTACCACTACTTTGTGGTTGTACAGTAATTGTATCAACTACTGTAGCACCGACTAAAAAATCAACTGTAATGGGATTCGCGCCTACATCATATTTCACATAACCTGAACCATATACTTCTTGTGTAATATTATTCGTATATACAATTTGAGTACCAGCACCTGTAATAGACCAGTCTGTACATACTTGATCTTGCACAAGTGTTTTATTAGAACAACAAGACAAACCGGAACTTCTCATTCCCATTTCGATCCTCTCCTATTCTACTATGAAAGTGGATAACGTGTTGTAATACAAAATTCTCCCTGATACGTTCCACCAGGTGTTGCAGGTAACACAACTTGTATACTAGCAAAGCGGCGATACGTAAAAGCGATACTCGTTCCTGGGTTTAATGTTTGTGTATCAATTGTAGCCCCAGCAGAATCAAGCGCTTCTACAGTAATTGGACCTGGACCAACATCATATTTAACAAAACCAGTTCCAACTACATTTTGGTTAATATTATTTGTATAAAGAACATTATCAATTGCTGTTGCAACTACAGTAGCAGACCACGGACTACACACTTTATCTTGCACATAATTTTTATCTGGACAGCAAGTTAATGCTGACCCTGAGCAATCACAAGACATAGTTGTTTCCCCTCTCTCTTTTATATTCCCTATATGTGTATGTCCCTCAGAGTCTTTTGCCTGTACTATTCATCTATTTTCAAAAAATATGCAAATTCCATTACCAATGACTAGATAGATTCCGATCTGTTTCGTTTTTTCATAAATTTATAGATTAAAATACCACCTACGATAATAAGAACGACCGCTAATATCGGTAGCATATATTGTCCAACAACACCCGCTGCTTTTTCCCAATGCGGACCTAATTTCATTCCAAAATAAATATACAAAGTCGTTAACGGGAACATTGCTACAAATGTATATATGCTAAATTTCCATATGTTCATTTTCGCCATACCACATGGAACGGAAATAAGCGTTCGAACTCCCGGGATGAAGCGTCCTAAAAATGCTACAACCGGCCCATATTTCTCAAAGAAATCATCTGCTTTTTGAATTTGTTCTTCTTTAATAAAGAAGTATTTCCCGTATTTTATTAATAGAGGACGACCACCGTAATAACCTAGTGCGTATAACGTTAATGGTCCTGTCGTTCCCCCTAGTGTTCCAGCTAATACAGCTAGCCAAAAATTCATATCACCCTCGTATACCCAATATCCAACCATAGGCAAAACTACCTCTGCTGGAATAAACTCAAAAGTTAAAGCTAACACAACTCCAAAATAAGAAAACTGCTTTAAAAACTCGATTATATCTAAAATAATTTGCTCCATATTTTCAACTCCTATCCTACGTTTACGTTATGCTTTTCTTGCAACTGCACTGGCGCCATTTTTACAATTCGATTTAAAATAAATAACACAATTCCAATATCATCTAAAATACCGATAAACGGTAAGAAGTCTGGAATTAAATCGAGCGGCATCGCTACATAACCAACTAAAAAAGCAATAGATAAGATTTTCTTCTTTATGGAAACCTCTTTTGAAGTAAAAAAGTCAAATAGAAATGGAACAAAACGGCGGACATGAAATACAACTCTTAATCTACTAATAAGTTTTTTCATTTTCTAGCTCCTCTCTTTGTATACAAAAAGGACCCTACCAAATATGGTAAGGGTCCTAAAAAGACAATAAGGGGCCTTTACCATTGCTGGTAAAGGTCTCACTAACAACGAATCGTTGCCAATAAAGCCGAGGGTTTCTCCCTGTAATGACGACTTTACTGTAATAAGTTACTCCCCTTTATATACACAGTTTTATACAATCACATTAAAATATTTACCTAAGCTTGTCAATATTTTTTTCATTCACCATTCAGATTATTACATTGCAAAAAGCTCTCTTTCACGTTCTCTATTGAAATAAATTGGAGTGTATAACCATCTGGATCAAGAAATATTATTTTAACTTCTTCACCGCGGCGCTTTTCTACAAATGATATTTGATAAAACGCTAACTTTTTCTTTAACCGCTCGATATTTGTAGTTTTTAACAATAGTTCCTTCACTGATGAGGTTACAGTTTCTCTATACTCTCCCAGTCCCCTGTTTACAACAAAACAAATTCTCGTTAAACCAATATCATACCACACACCTGTTACACGTATTTGTGGCCTCTCCTCGCTCGGTCTAAACCCTAGAATTCCTTCATAAAAATATAATGTTTCCTTTAAGTTTTTAGATTCTAAGACAATACATGTTGTAACACTTTCCATCCGCACTCCCCCTGCCCCTTTTAGTTTTCTATATGAGTCATAATTTGCAATTATGTACGAATACAATACATAGTGATGAATATTTCATTTATAAAGGAGGCGTGTAACATGGATAAATTCATGAAATCTTACATACCTTATCACGGTCCAAATGATCCTTGCCCTCCAATTGGAAAGAAATACTACTCAACTCCCCCACACCTATTTATGGGCTTTCAACCACCTAACTTACCCCAATTCCCACCAAACGAAGCTTTAAGAAAAGGGACTTTATGGCCTGCTTTTTATGATTTTTATGAAAATCCTCACAAAAAAGGACGGTGAATAAAAACGTGACACAAACATTGCCTGATGAATATTACAAATGGATTGAAGAACTACAAGAACTAGACTTTGTATTAGTTGAACTTACCCTCTATTTAGATACGCACCCCGACGATACTGCAGCTATAAATCAATTCAATGATTTCTCCTATAAACGAAGAGTATTACAACAAAAAATTGAAGAAAAATACGGGCCACTTCAGCAGTTTGGAAATAGTTATTCTAACGCTCCATGGCAATGGAGCCAAGGACCGTGGCCATGGCAAATATAAAATGAAACTTTAATCAAGTGGAGTTTACGGGCAGCAAATAGCGGGATAAAGGAGAGAAACTATGTGGATTTATGAAAAAAAATTACAATATCCAGTTAAAGTGAGTACTTGTAATCCAGCACTCGCCAAATTATTAGTTGAACAATATGGCGGTGCGGACGGCGAACTGGCTGCTGCTCTTCGCTACTTAAATCAACGTTATACAATTCCTGATAAAGTCGTTGGCTTACTAACTGATATTGGTACAGAAGAGTTCGCACATTTAGAAATGATTGCTACAATGATTTATAAATTAACAAAAGATGCAACACCTGAACAAATGAAAGCTGCCGGATTAGACGCGCATTATGCGAATCATGATAGCGCCTTGTTTTACCATAATGCAGGTGGTGTTCCTTTTACTGCCACTTACATTCAAGCGAAAGGAGATCCTATCGCAGATTTATACGAGGATATTGCAGCTGAAGAAAAAGCACGAGCGACTTATCAATGGCTAATTGATTTATCAGACGATCCCGATATAAATGATAGCTTACGCTTTTTACGCGAACGAGAAATTGTCCATTCTCAACGTTTCCGAGAGGCTGTAGAAATTTTAAAAGAAGAACGTGATAGGCAAATTTATTTTTAATACACATATCCTAGCGATATGTGTTTTTTTACGTTAAAAGTGAAATTCTTCCTGCATTAACATATAAATAGTATATTTATTCAATTTTACGCATTATTTTAAAATATTTTTAAAATTCCCTCTTGCTTTCTAGTCATCAGACCTTTAAAATAATAACAGTCAATCGACAAATTATTTGAATTTTCGACAAAAAAACGCTCATTAGGAGGCTTTTCTTTATATGCGTACAACTTTAAAACCAGCGCAAATACTTTCGATTAGTTTATTACTATTCGCAGTTTTCTTCGGTGCTGGTAATATGATTTTCCCGCCTCTTCTCGGTCTTTCTTCCGGAGAAAATATGTGGGTTTCCATTACAGGATTTATTATTACAGATGTCGGTTTATCTTTACTAGCTATCGTCGCTGTTGCCCTTGCTGGTGGTAGTTTTAATACTTTAGCGAGCCGTGTTCACCCAAAATTCGCAGCAGTATTCGCTATCATTATTTATCTTTCCATCGGCCCACTATTTGTTATTCCACGAACTGGAACTGTATCTTATGAAATTGGGATTGCACCACTTTTCCCAGATCAATGGTACTCTATGTTAGTTTTTAGTGCGATTTTCTTTATAGTCGTCTACTTCTTATCGTTAAATCCATCCAAATTAGTAGATCATATCGGAAAAATATTAACGCCAATTTTGCTTGGAATTATTGCAATTATGGCAACAAAAGCGATTCTTTCACCAGGATCATTTGCAGAACCTGTTGGTGACTATAAAGAAATTCCATTTTTCAAAGGATTTCTTGAAGGCTTTTTAACATTAGATGCAATCGGAGCACTCGTATTATCAACGATTGTTGTAAATGCAATTCGTCAAAACGGGATACAAGATAAGAAATCCATTGCGAAATATACAATTATTTGCGGAAGCATTGCGGCTCTTTTCTTAACAATTGTTTACTTCTTACTAGGTTATATCGGCGCTTCAAACGGAAACTTAGGACAATTTGAAAATGGCGGTCAACTATTAGCAACTATTATGTATCAATTTTTTGGGACAAGCGGTAATGTTTTATTAAGTATCGCAATTATCTTTGCTTGTTTAACGACTGCAATCGGTGTTGTAAGTGCATTCGCCAACTATTTCACAACAGTATTAACAAATGTTTCATACAAGAAGCTTGTACTATACGTTTGTATTTTTAGTTTCGTTATTTCAAACTTAGGTTTAAGTTTATTAATCAAAATTACATTACCTGTATTAATTATTTTATATCCAATTACAATCATTTTAATTTTCGTATCCTTTATTGATAAATATACGAAACGTAAACCTTCTGTCTATATCGGAGCAATGATTGCGGCATTCCTTATTAGCTGTATTCATGCACTTGATAATGTGGGAATGATACCAAGTTTTATCGCTAATATCGTACACACAATTCCTTTTTATAACTTAGGAATCGGCTGGATCGTTCCAGCAATAATCGGTGGTATAATCGGATACTGTATTCCACAAACAGAAGCTGCAGGTGAAGTTTCTACAAAATAAAGAAAAGAAGCAAGCATGAAATCCATGCTTGCTTCTTTTTATTTTCTATCGCTGAATACAGTATTTGTATATGAGCGAACAGTTAACATATAGTAGCCTAAGTAAATCATGATATACACTCCTATACTACCTAGTAACGGAAGACTATATTCAAACATTCCTGTAAAGCCCATCAAACTTAAAAATGCAAAGAATGTATGACAAATCGCAAGCAGTAATGGTACTACGAAAATCGCTCCTACTTGTTTTCTTACAGACTCTGTTGCTTCTCTTTTCGTTAGTCCGATTTTCTTTAACATTCCGTATGCTGGTCGCTCTGCCAGCGCTTCTGTTATTTGTTTAAAGTATAAAATACAGCCAGTAGCAAGAATAAAAACAATCCCTAAAAATACACTTGCAAATAACAACACTGCACCATCTTGCAACTCAGCTTGACTCGCCTGTTCAAATGATTGGAATTTTTCTTCCTTAGATAGGATAGTCCCTAACTCTTTCGTTAGCTCTCTACTACCGTTTCCTTCAACGATAAATCCGCTAACTGTTGAAACAGCATTTCCTTGCTGCAACTTATTAAATAACGAGTCTTGAACAACAAGTCCAACTGGCGCAAGTTTCGCACTAACAATTGTTTCCTCACGATGCTCAACAATTGTTATACCATTCTTCATCCCTTCAAAGGACACGTTGTTTCCTTCAAGCGAATTCTTTTCAATGTTATATGATTTATACGGATCTAATAAAATTGCTTCCTTTTCCGAACCGAGAATAACTTGTTTATTACCTAACATAGAAGCCGATTTATTATAATCTGTCACTTTTATAATTTGTACATTGCCATTACCTATTAAGTACCCAGTTAATATTTGTTCTCCATCTATCTTCCCTTGCATAGAGAGCATAACTACAGACGTTTCATGTTTGATTGCTAACTCATGCTTTTGAATTTCTTCTCTAACTTTCTTATCTAATCCTTTTCCAGTTGTTACATATTCATAACTAACTGGATTCATTAATGCCGCTGTCTTCTGCGCTCCATAATACATACTAGAACTAATTCCAATCGTACATAACGTTACCGCACTTAATAAAGATAATAGCGCCAGCATCTTTACGTTTCCTTTTATTCTAAAGAACAATGAAGAAATGGATAAAATGTTCGTTCCATTCCAATATTTCGTTTTATCTCCCTTTATTTTATGGAGTGATTTCACTGTATATTGCTCAAATAGTAAAAACGTACCTTTTACAATACAACCAAAAATAAGTAGACCTGTAATAAAAATGGCTCCAAACCCAAAAACTTGTGTAAGTAGCGCAATGATATAACCTGTAATTAATAAAACAATCGCTCGTTTTGCCTTCTTACTTGAATACGTGGGTGCCTCTTCTCTCTGATTTTCACCATATAATAATTCAACTAAACGATGCTCATAAATTAACTTTTTACTTTTCCATGATGCAATAAAGAAAATTGCGCCTATCGTTATAAGAACTTCTACTATAGATAAAAATGAAATCGTAAATGTAAAAGTAAACGCACTTCCCATTAACTTCACAAGAAGCCCTGCGCATATATTCGCTATAAATAAACCAGCAAGAATACCTAACACACTTGCCGCACCACCAACTAATAACGTTTCATAAAAGAGTAACTTCGCAATTTCTTCTTTACGGATACCTAATAAACTGTATAGCGCAATTTCTTTTTTCTTCTTTCGCAAAAAGAAGCTATTACAATAAAAAACAAATATCGTTAAAAAGATAATCAACAATATTTGTGCAAACGTAAATGTCGTTTCCACCTTATCCGATTCTTTTAAAAGAGCTACTACACTTTCATTTCGTTTAATCGATACGAATGTAAAATAAATAATAATGCTGCCTACTAATGAAATAAAGTATAGAAAATAATCTTTCATATTTCGTTTTATACTACGTTTTGATACTTCTAAAAAATCCATCGTATACCTTCACCTGCTCTCGCATTTCTCTATACATGAAGTGTATACGAAATTGTATTTCTCCCCTATCGATTTTCATTACATCTCTCTTACGATATTGTAATATAACAAAATAAAAGAACCTAGTTTCCTAGGTTCTTCACATCGTATGTTTAAAAGTAAATAACTCTTCTTTTGACTGCACAGCAGATTGTTCCTCTTCTACATCCGTCTTCTTTATCTCTCCCCCTAATCGAACTTTTGTCATCGCTTCTTCTATACTTTTCACAATCATATTTCCTGAAAAAATAGTAAGCCCGAAAAATGTAATTGGGACGAGAGGAATCCATGGATGCACTGTTAATGACCTAAAGTATACTCCAATTAAACCTGACCATTCATGCGTGTAAGAGTCTACTTCTTCTACCGGTCCGAAAAACTTAACAGTTCCGCCAAAGAATACTTCCAGTAGCCCTAAGTGCAGTAAAATAGTAAGAGTTTGCGTAAACTGTTGAAGAAATACGAGTATAAACGTCATATAAAGATGCGGAAAAAGATGCTTTATAACAATATGTCTTCTCGATCCACCTAATATGCGCGCGGCATCAATAAATTCTTCCGTTTGTAATTTACGAACTTCCTTCGCAACATACAGTGCAATAACCGGCATCGCAAGCATTACAAGTAATACCACTTGAAACGAAGCTCTTTCAAAAAAAGTTGTTGTTTCCTCTCCATTTCCAAAGGTATTCACAGAGCGAAGCAAGAAATACGCAATCATAACTGTTGGAATGACTGTAAAACTATCAAAGAAAGCCTCAATCTTTGAAAAGCCTTTTTTTATGTATGTTCCGAGCAAAACACCGAAAAACACACCCATTACCATTCTAAGTAATGCGATTAAAAACGATATTCCAATCGTCCACTTTGCTCCCTCAATTACTAAATGTAAAAGGTCATATCCTTTCCGGTCTGTCCCAAGTAAAAATTGTAATGAAGGTGAGAACGGTGGTACTTGTGGATTTTCATCCGCATCATATTGCAATGTAACTTGTCTAATATGTCCATCATTCCATATCGTATTTCCGATGCTCAAAAGAACTAATATGAGAAGAAACCCAATGCTTATCCAAAATCTTTTATCGTGTTTTATATACGTCCACATATTATAGCCTCTCCTTCATCGCAGCTGGAATGAGATAATGAAACAATTTAAACAAAATAAAAATCGGAATATAAATAAGCAGCACACTAACGATGAAAACCTCAACCCTAATATCCGGATATGATTTCAAAAACATAAAAATACCTCTCGTATTAAAAATCCATTCTATAATATATAAATTAGATAACATAAAAAAAATATTCGTTTTCGCAAAGAACAGTGTACTAAGCAACACATTTCGTAAAATATGACGATTTAAAATGTGAAAACGATTCAGCCCTTTCGCCTTAGCAAATAGTACATAATCTTTTTCTAGCTCATTTTCAAAACGAAGCACTAACAGTTTTACAAACAGAATCGTAGTCGGTATACTCAAACAAAATATTGGCAATCCTCTAATAGACTCGCCTCCGATTGACGCAATTTGAAAGGGTAAAAAACCTGTCTGTTTAAAAAACCATATAACTAAAATTTGTGATCCCAAAATAAGAAGAATGTCTGGAATGGATTCTAGGAAGATGAGAAATGATTTAATTCGATGTTGTATACGCGGTGAACTACTCATAATCATATAAACGATACAAAATGCTACAAATAATGAAATGCAAAATGCAGACAAGAAAATAACCATTGTTTCTTTATAATGAACAAACAACTGTGGAAATAAAAATTTATCACTTGCATATTGCATATTGGAAATATCCATTAATTTCGCAAATACTTCTTTTAAACTCTTTATGTACGCTGATACATTCAGCTCAAATCCATAAAATAATTTCGGCAGTGCCCCTAAAAAAATAATACCCAAAATTGAAATGATAAATTGAATTGTCATTTCCATCCCATTCAAAAAAACTTTCTTTACCATTTTCCCCCTTCTCTCTATATAACTTACTATTTAATTTTATTCTTAATTTTCTGAATTGTAAATATTTATGATAAAAAAATCACTAGGTTATGATCCTAGTGATTCTTTATGCGCATGCCCTTCTCTTTTCGCAAATGGCATATACAAAATAAAACATCCAATAAGCGCAGCTAGCTCTAATGAAATAATATAGTAAGGATGCGGCCCTAACATATCGAGTAATGAAGCAGTTTCTGGCTTATGAGCTAAAAACATATAATTGCCACCCGTTTTATAATTAACAAATGAAACGATTGGAATTACTATGTTTAAAAATATCATCGTACGCTTAATCGATTGCAAGGTAGGTCTATATCCTTCTACCCACGTCATAAAGAGCGGTGCCCAAATGAGTAATACATGTGCAATGAAGAATTCTATAAAGCGAAAATGCGGAAAAGCGTATTGCACGTTCGGCGTTAAAATGGCTTGCGATGCACCGATAATTCCTGTAAAAAACACAATCTCATATATTCGATAGCTTTTCGTTACAATCATAATCGATGCTAACAATAAACTAATCGTACATAACTCAAATGGTAATGAAGTGCCTAGCTCAAAAATACCGGCTTTCCATTCCCACATATGAAGTCCAATCTCACTTCCTATAAATAGAAATGCAATCGCATATCGAACCGTTATATTCCACTCACTTTGACGCAATAAATCTTGGTATTGATACAGAAAAAATATCCCCACCAACATAATAAATAATATAATGACATGTTGCCTCGAGTACGGAATAAATGGTTTTAATGGATGCGCACTAAAATAAGCTTCCATCTTCCTTCCTCCTCTCCTTCATACAATATTATTGTTAGAAAGAAACAACGAGTCAATTCATTTGCTTAAACTAGGACAACCTCTACCTTACATTTACATATTGATACCTTACAAAACTGTAAGGTTATTGTAAGCTAAAACGATTTGTCAGATTCTTCACCTCTTTTATACTTAATGTAGATACTAAAACGAACGAAAAGGTGATAAATAGATGAAGAAGAAAAATAAAGTGTTAATTACTAGTGTAGTAGCGATCGGAATTGCAGCTGGATCATATTTTGCATTTGCTGGCGGTAGTTCAGAAGTAGCGATGGCATATAGCGGTTATAAAATTACGGAAAAACAAATTGAAAATGCACAAAAATTTGGCGGCGAAGTTATTCCAAATGGTATTGAAACAATTTCATTCGATCCAACAAAAGGTACGTATGAATTAGCTGTTAAAAAAGGTGATGAAGTGAAAAAAGGTCAGCTTCTATTTAAATATAATGACCCTACTGCTAAACAAGGTGTAACAGAAGCAGAAATGCAAAAGAAAATTGCACAAAAAGAAGTGACATTATATCAAAAACAAATTGATGCAGCGAAACAAAAATTACAAAAAGATAAAAATGCAGGTCTTCCTCAGGAAGCATTAAAGGCATCGGAAGTCGAAGTGCAACAATTAGAATCACAACTTGAAATGAAAAAGTTTGAAGTAGAAAAAGCTGATGAAATGATTAAAGCAGCAAAAGAGAAAGTAAACACACTTTCTGTAACGAGTCCAACCGACGGTGTAATTGATGATATCGTAAAAACTGCTGATGAAAAAACAGGTATGAGTGGCATTACACTTCGTCACGCTGGTCAATTTAAAGTAAAAGGTCAACTTTCTGAATATGAACTTGCTAGTATGAAAGTTGGGCAAGAAGTAACTGTTTCATCAAAAACTGTCGCTGGTAAGACTTGGACAGGAAAAGTAACAGAAATCGGTTCTACACCATTAAAGAGCATGGACGAAAATAAAACTGTTTCTAATTATCAATTCACTGTCACATTAGATAATAGTGAAGAATTACAAAACGGCTTCCATGTTTACGTAACAAGTAAATCTGGCGAAGCAACTGGTACGATTGTTCCGAAAAGCAGCATTGTGAAAAAAGGTGACAAAAATGTTGTCTTCGTTGTAAAAGACGGTAAAGCGAAAGAACAAGCAGTTACTGTTGAATTTGAGACAGATAGCGAAGCAAAAGTTTCTGGAGTGAAAAAAGGAGAGGAAATTATCTCTAAACCTGAAAAAGACTTAAAAGACGGTATGGAGGTTGTCACTCAATGATTAACTTAAAAGGCATCACGAAATCTTTCCAAAATGGTGCAGAGTCCGTTCAAATATTACATGGAATTGATGTAACACTAAACCAAGGAGAATTCACTTCTATTATGGGACCATCTGGTTCTGGTAAATCAACATTAATGAACATTATCGGTTGCTTAGATAAACCAACGACAGGTGCGTACGAACTAGCTGGTCAAAACATTTCAAACATGTCTGAAACAGAACTTGCACATGTTCGTAATAAAGAGATCGGATTCATATTCCAAAACTTTATGTTATTACCGAGACTTACAGCACTTCAAAATGTAGAACTACCTCTTATTTACGCTGGAGTCGATAAAAAAGAAAGACGTGAGCGCTCATTAGCAGCTTTAACAAAAGTCAGTTTAGCTGATCGTGCTACTCACTTACCAAATGAATTGTCAGGTGGACAAAAGCAGCGTGTCGCAGTCGCACGTGCAATCGTAAATAACCCGAAATTTCTCTTAGCAGATGAACCGACGGGTGCACTTGATACGAAAACAAGTACACAAATTATGGATCTCTTTTACGAATTAAACAAACAAGGCTCAACAATCATTATGATTACCCACGATCGTGAAATTGGGGAAGCGGCAGCACGTCAAATTGTAATTCGTGACGGAAATATCGTCCAAGATTGGAGAGGTTAATTTTGAACACGAGTGAAAATATACGCATGGCCCTTTCCTCTATCTTTGCTCATAAAATGCGTTCTATATTAACAATGCTAGGTATTATTATCGGTATTAGCGCCATTATTACTATCATTTCAATGGGTGATGGTACAAATGCAAAGTTTAAAAAAGAGTTAGGCCAAGGAAAAGATACTGAAGTAACGATTTACTACAACAACCCTGATTATGGAACTGATAGTGCCAAAATCACACCTGATATGCTAAAACGTCTTCAAACTGTACCAGGCGTTAAAGATGTTTATCCAGATGTAAGTATGAAAGTAAAAGCATCTTCTGGTTCAAAAGATGTCTCTCTTGATTTAAAAGGTGGAACAGGCGCCTTTATGACAGATTCGAAAATAAAATTAGTTCACGGTCGTGAATTAAACGACAGCGAATTAAACCAAGCAATTCCTGCTGTTATATTAAATGAAGAAGCTTTCAACAAATTATTTAGTGGTTGGGAATCAAATCTATACACAGATGTAAAAGGAAAGCCGTATAAAATAGTCGGTGTATACGAAACGAAAAACGAATTTGGAATGGCTATGCCTGAAGGTTATACATCTCTTGAAAACGCGCCTGTCATTTCAGGAGTAAATGAGTATGACTCTGTAAAATTAACAATGACCTCTCCAACAGAACGTAAAAGTGTAGAAAAACAAGCTGTTTCTGTTTTAAACGACATGAAAGCTCCTAAATTCGAGCACAAATTCGAAGCACAGGACTTAGGTGAATTTACGAAGCAATTAGACGAATCCATCGGTATGATGAAAATGGTATTCGGTGGCATTGCCGCTATCTCCTTACTTGTTGGTGGTATCGGTGTAATGAACATCATGCTTGTATCTGTAACAGAACGTACACGTGAGATCGGTATTCGTAAAGCACTTGGTGCAACGCGCGGTAAAGTATTAACACAATTCTTAATTGAATCTTGTATTTTAACAGGACTCGGTGGTTTCATCGGATTCATGCTTGGTATTTTCTTCGCTTGGATCGTCTCAATCTTTGCCGGATGGCCACTCGTTATCTCAAAAGAACTTGGACTTCTTTCAGTAGGTATCTCAATGCTAATCGGTATTGCATTCGGTTTACTACCAGCAAACAAAGCTGCTAAACTTGATCCAATTGAATGTTTACGATATGAGTAAATAAAAAACGTAGGAGTTTACACTCCTACGTTTTTTATTTTGTTGAAGGCAAATGTAATTTCATCGACGTTTTGACAAAAATAAGAACCTCTAACTTCTATTATATAAAGTGAAACTATAATCAGTGGGGGTTTTGTTCATCCCCCACTGATTATTAGCCTTCACCAATCGGTCTTTTACGGGCAGTTAATCTCCCACCTAACTTCTTTGCTTCAGCCGAATTTTGAGGTGAGGGTTTTACTGCCCACAAATAGCGGGATAATTCTAATGCAACTCGCGAACCAATTCATAACGATATCATCCCTTTAAATCATGTTTCTTCTATTATATATGTTTCATGTTGCGATTATCTTTTTATCATTTAAACTTTCATTTCTCACGAAAGCTATCAAGCAATCCTATTATTGCAAAAATAATATGTAAAAGAACAAATTCAAGGCGTAATTTTTTCCATACTACAACTTATTTTGTAACAATTATATCTCTATTTCATTAAAATCACCCCTATATATACGACTTCACACACAAGAAGATTATATTTTCATAACTACATTACGATTCAAATAGTTAAATATCCCTTTTTTGTAACGTTACAGAAACATTTGAGTAACACTACTGATACATCATTAATCTATTAGTAATTAAAAAAGTGTTGATTTTATGAATCGTATGTTCTAATCCCCTCAAAAACGCAAAGAAAACGCTATCAGGATATTAATGGAATTATTACAGAATATTAATGCCTCGTTACGAATGCTTTGTAGTTTTGTGTTTTCCGCAAATAAGAAAATAATGGTTGCTATAATGAGGTCAACGAAAACAAATGCAATGGAGGCTATTATGAAAAAATTTATGGGTATAGCAACAGCAGCGGTTTTTGGTCTTGGGATTTTCACAACATCTGCTAAAGCAGAAACAATCGTAACGACTGATGTACTAAATGTACGAGAAAACCCAACTACTGAATCACAAGTTGTCGGAAAGTTATTAGATGGATATAAAGTTAACGTTTTACATACAGAAAACGGATGGTCAAAAGTTAAATTAAATAGTGGTAAAGAGGCTTTCATAAGCGCTGACTACACAAAAGATACTTACTACGTAACAGCAAACGTATTAAACGTACGTGCTGGAGCAAATACAGATTCAGCGATTCTTGGTAAATTGAAAAAAGATGATGTAATCGAAACAACACACCAAGTACAAAATGATTGGATCCAATTTGAATATAACGGCCAAACAGCTTATGTACACATTCCTTACTTAACAGGAAAAGCACCAGTTAAAGTTCAGCCAGTAGTTAAAGCTGAAAAAGTAACTAACGTTCAAGATACAGCTAAAGTTCGTGAAGCAGTTAAAGCCGGGGAAGTAGCTGAAACTCAAGCAAAAGCTAAGGCTCAAGAAGCAACTAAAGCTCGTGAAGTAGCTGAAACTCAAGCAAAAGCTAAGGCTCAAGAAGCAACTAAAGCTCGTGAAGCAGCTGAAACTCAAGCTGAAGCTAAGGCTCAAGAAGCGGCTAAAGCTCGTGAAGCAGCTAAAGCTCAAGAAGCAACTGAAGCAGCTAAAGCTCAAGCAGAAGCTAAGGCTCAAGAAGCAGCTTCAGCTCAAGCAGAAGCTAAAGCTCAGGCAGAAGCTGAAGCTCAAGCAGAAGCTAAGGCTCAAGAAGCAGCTAAGGCTCGTGAAGCGGCTAAAGCTCAAGCTGAAGCTAAGGCTCAAGAAGCAGCTGAAGCTCGTGAAGCAGCTAAGGCTCAAGAGGCAGCTAAAGCTCGTGAAGCGGCTAAAGCTCAAAAACCAGCTACACAACAACCTGTTGCAAAAGAAACTGAAACAAGTGCACCATCTTCTTCTCGTGAATTAAGAGTTCAAGCAACAGCTTACACAGCGGATCCACTTGAAAATGGTTACAAAGCAGGAGACCAAGTAAAATCAGCTATGGGTCATAACTTAACAGCTAATCCAAACATGAAACTAATTGCAGTTGATCCAAGTGTCATTCCATTAGGTTCAAAAGTATGGGTTGAAGGTTACGGAGTAGCAATCGCTGGTGATACTGGTGGAGCTATTAAAGGAAATAAAATCGATGTTTTAATGCCAGATAAAGGTACATCAAGTAACTGGGGACGTAAAACAGTTACAGTGAAAGTTTTAAACTAATTACTATATAAAAAAGAGTCAGTCTCAACGTTGAGACTGACTCTTTTTTTATGATTCTTACATTCTTTCTCCTTCTCCTTCTCCCCCGTCCAAGTTAAATCTATCTCTTTGAATTCTATATACGATAGACTACTATTTCAACAGAAAAAAGAGGATGCTATAGCATCCTCTCTTACCTTCCCTATTCCACACAAGTAAACTGTGTCCAAGCTCCTACATAATCTAGTAAGAATAACTCTTCTTCTGCAATTGTACCGACAATATTTTTCCGTTCATCTATTGGCATTTCTTTCAGAATGATTTGTAGTTCACCTTTATACTTTCCGAATAGGTTATTACCAATTACAACTTGCCCTCTTTCCTGTCGTACACTTTCGCGCACTGGGAAGTCATAGTCTTTGTACTTTTTACGTACTTCTGTAGAACGTACCATATACTCTGTTATGTCACCGCGTCTTACGTGTAATTCTTGCAGTGTCGCTCTCTTCTCTACTTCAGTCGCTTCGTCTACAAATTGTACCTTTAGCTGTAACATGTAACGATTTAAGTTTCCTAGTTTCTCTAACTCTTCTTCACTCGCATAAGCATTTCCGATAATAACATCATCAATAAGCCCTGTTGCCCATAAATGTTTCGCTTGTACTTCAATTGGTAAGTTACGATGTTGTTCTAACGTACATAATCCGTCATTAATATCCCATGGACCGATGTCAGCTGCATGCGATGTAATAAAGGCTGCACTGCGAATACCATGCTTTTTGAAGCGTTCACTACAGCGAATGAAATAATCATACGGAAGACCAGTGAATTTTTGCGGATAAAAATTGTGACAACCAATTAAAGCTGATTTATTCGCTTGATGCGAAAGGATATTTTCTAAATAGGCAATATCATTACTTACATTCAGCTCAATTTTTAAGCCATATGGATTATTCGTCATTTTCGCTTCTGTTAACCCGTCAAACCCTACATCTAAACGAATTCCATCCGCGCCTAACTCTGCAAAGAACGATAGATCACTATAACTAACACCAAGTTGATCGAATACAGCTGGAGCTACATCTAAAATAACTTCCATATTGTTATCTTTTGCATGATTAATAATTTCTTTAAATTCAGCTACAATTTCTTCTTTCGGACGATTCACAGATAATAGACATGTAAATATTCTTGAAAAACCGTGGCGTGCCGCTGCCGAAATGTATGCCATATCTTGTTCTTTCGTTGAATGCTCTGGATAAAGTGAAATTCCTAATTTACGCTCCATGCTTTTGCATCTCCTTCACACGTTGTATTAATGCCATGCTCGTAAATCTATATTTTGCAGATAAACATGTTGCACATAAAATCGTTGGTACGATGATAAAGTACGGTGATTCTAAACTAAATACCACATAAGCTCCCATTGAACATCCAATAAATAATATCGACACAAGTAGTAAAACTAATAGCGATTTACTTTGTACCCACTTTGAATAATGTGCAATACACTGCCCCGCCACGAATGTAATTAAGATGATAATTGCTCCGAGCATTCTGTTTTCTCCTCTCCTGCTAATTGTTGCTTCTCATACATTTTGAAGAATGGATAGTAAATAACGAATGAGATAACAAAGTTAACAAGTACAAGTACACCAGCCATAATTGTCCAGTCCGTACTAATAATCGCTGCAATTGGCGCTAACATCGTAAATGGCAGCTTCGCCATCATGAGCGGAATCACACCTGAAACAACTGCGAAATATGATACTGTCGTTGTAACTAACGGTGTAATAACGAATGGAATAATTAAGATCGGGTTCATTACAATTGGTGCCCCGAAAATAATTGGCTCGTTAATATTGAATAATCCTGGTACGAATGATAATCTACCTAACTCTTTTAAGAACTTAGATTTAGAGAACATAAACATAATTACTAAAGCTAACGTTGAGCCTGATCCACCGATCCATACGAACCATTGAATAAATTGCTCTGTAAATAAGTTTGGTAACTGATGTGCATTTCCTGTAGCCGTGAACACTTCCATATTTTCAAGAATTGCTGAATCCCACATCGGACGGATGATTGGTCCTAAAATCGCTGGGCCATGTATACCGAACGACCAGAAGAACACGATTAGGAATACTGTTAATAAACCACCGAATAAATTATTACCTACTAACACTGACTTTAATGGTGCAATTAAATATGTGATCGTTGTATTTACATCAAATTTCAAACCGTAACGAATACCCCAGAATAAAAGAATAACTACTAAAGTTGGAATTAATGCTGCAAACGAGTTTGCAACTGCTGGTGGTACACTATCTGGTAATTTAATCGAGATATTATGCTTAATCATAAAGTGATAAATTTCTACTGCAATTAATGCTGTCATAATTGCTCCGAATAAAGAAGTTGCACTTAATGTTCCTACTGAAATATATCTACCTGCATCAATAACACCTGGTACAGCTTTTGTTATTTGAATTGGTTCAACTGATGCTAGTAAAAAGGCGAGTACAGATAATAATCCTGCACTTAATTGATTGAGCTGATAAAAGTTCGCGAGTGAAGCCCCTACCCCGAATGCTGCGTATAACGCCATTAAGCCTACTGTAAATCGGAATGGAATATCTAAAATATGGCGAAACGGTGCAATCCACTCCATATATGCATCAATTGGTAAGTTTAAAAAGATAACGAAAAATGACCCGACAATCGTTAACGGTAATGTAGAAATAACTCCATTTCGAATTGCTAATAAATGTCGTTGCCCCGCAATCTTTTGCGTTGTTGGCATAATCTTCTGTTCCATAAAACTCATAAAACCATTCATCGATAACCCTCCCTATGTTCAATCTGTCGAAAACAAAAGTTATAACATTATAATGTTTATGTTTAAAAAAATATAATTACATTAAAACTAATTGTTCAGCTTGCTTAAGCACTTTTACACCATCACACATGCCATAATCTCGTTGTTCTATAATTGCAACTGGTATATCGTATGATTTCGCAAGAAACTCTACCGCTGGAAACAAATACTTCACCTGTGGTCCAATTAAAACAACATCAGCATTTTTCATTTCCAGTTTCACAAGTTCCGAATCAACTGCTTTAATTTTATAATCCTTTCCTTGTTTCTTTGCCTCTTCTTGCATTTTTCTTACAACCATACTCGTTGACATACCTGCTGCACAACATAATAAAATGTACATATTATACTGTCACTTTCTCTTCCACTCGTTTATGAAGAGTAATAAATTCCTCAGCAAGTTCTTTCACTGTAATGGCATTCATTAAATGATCTTGTGCATGCACTAATAATAAACTTATCTCTGCATGATTGCCTCTTGCTTCTTCTTGAATTAAATCCGTTTGAATACGATGAGCGGATGATATTTCCTCACTAGCAAGTGTCATCTTTTCACTCGCATTCTCAAAATCTCCTTGTCTTGCAAAAGCGATTGCTTCAAGTGCCGCGCTTCTCGCGTTGCCGCCATGTAAAATTAACGCAAATGGAGTTTGCATATCAGTCATTTTAAATTCCTCCAAGCTATGTTTTTTCTATATTTTCATCTTATTATGAAAACGCATACAATTAAACATAAAAAACTTCCGTTATGTAACGGAAGTTTTAATATACTTTTTCATAATGATAGTAAGATTTCTTGAAAATCATCAACAGCTTGAGCCTGATGCAATTTTTCTATTATAGTTTGATTAGACATAATATCATATAAAAAATCATAAAGCTTTTGTAAATCTTCATTATTATTGCGCTTCACACTAAATAAAATAATAACTTGTACTTTTTTATCTCCCCAGTCAATCGCCTTATCGAGTGTACAAAACATCAAAAATGTCGTATCGCTTAATAATTGCATCGGATGCGGAATTGCCACTAAGTTTCCAACCGCTGTAAGAGATGTGTTCTCTCTCTCCATAACAGAAGCATAAAAGTTTGCGGGTACATAGTTTTTCTCAGCAGCTTTCTCACATAAAAACTGAATAACCTCTTCTTTCGTAGAAGCACTACGATTTAAGAAGATCAAATCTTCCTTAATATATTGTTGCATACTATCATTCACATGTGTAAATAACTGCTTACCAATTGATTTAATCTCTTTATCATCAAATATTGAGTTTACCTTTATAACCGGAACAGGCAAACCACTCGGTATATGAATCGTACTAATAATACAATCTATTTTATCTTTATAAAGATCTTCCACTTTCAATTGATAGTACCCTGTAATACCTACAATCTCTAGTTTATCTCGGAAATGTGATAGAATTTTATATTTCAGTAGTTGTGCACTCCCTTGACCAGTTGCACAAACTAATAAACATCTTTTCTTTTGATTATTTTCCTGCAAGCGGCTCATCGCCCCACCAAAGTGAATGGCAATATAACCAATCTCACTCTCTGGAATGGATTCACCCGTATATTCACCAATTATATCTCCAACGAGAACTGCAATTTCAAAAGCATATGGATAATTTTTTTTCACTTCTGCCAAAAGAGGATTTCTCGTATTTAACTTATATCTCAAACGATTTAATAACGTTTTTAAATGAACACCAAAACCAAATAATAATTCTTCATCGTAATAAAAAGTAAGATTCCGTTCTTCCGCTACTTTGAAAAGAATATGCTGCATGAATGCATATACGTCTTTCCCTAATAGCTCTTCTACATTTTCATAGCGATCTCTCGCTGTAACAGCAGTACTTAATAAATGCATCGTCACATATAAAATTTCTTCTTCTGGAAATTGAAGTTTTAGCTCTTCCCCTAAATTCCCTAATATCTGTTTCGCAATTTTATATTCTTTCTTTATTATAAGTTCAGATTCCTCTACATGTAGTGCTTGAATGTAATGATCATCCCTGCATCTCTTTAAAGCAATCGCAATATGAATTGATAAATTATCAATTTCTATATCTGATAAATATATCGTTCCTCCCTCGATATACTTTAGTATAACTGAGCGGATGAGAGAAATATGGGGTAACGATAAATATGTGTCCGTCTGCTCATAGTTCTCATGAAACGGAGTATGGTCATAACGTGGCAAACCATATTGTGATAAACAAGAACGAATATTAAATTCTTCTCCTACAATACGCATACCATAATATGGTCTTTTTTCAATTTGTAACTCACAGCGACTACAAATATCCGTAACATCTTTCATAATTAAGTTTACAGTAGATTTACTCACATAAATCTCTTCCGCTAGCTGTGAAAGCTTCACATACCCATCTGTCGTTAAAATACGGTGTAAAATATAGGCTACTCTTTCTTCATAAGAAGTTGGAATCTTTTCTGTCTGTTTTTGAAATACATTTACGCAAAAATCTTCAAACTTCTTAGTTTGTATAATTTCTAGTTCGTACCCATTCCCTCTTTGCGATTCAATTTTCGCTCCGTTTTCTTCCAATATATCATTTAATAATTTTATATCTTTTTGAATCGTCTTCGTTGATACATGTAAACGGTTCGCTAAAAAAGCTCGATTTAACATCGATTTCTCTTCTAAAAACTCCTCTAAAATAGAAATTAATCGCTGATGCACTTTTGTCATAGCTCTTCCTCTCGCTCTTTATATAAAAGGGAAAAAGCCACTGAAATCAGTAGTTTTTTCCCTTTTATCCCGCGTTCATTATTTCTTTAGCGTAAATCCAAACTTATCCCAAGCTTGTAAATAATCTAATAAGAAGATTTCTTCCTCTATAATTCGGCCAACTACATTTGTTTTTCCTGTATTCACCATATCTTTTAAAGCAATTTGTAATTCACCTTTATATTGACCATACTGTTCATTATCAATTAAAAGATCACCGCGTTTAATTTCGCGTGTATTATGCGGTTTGAACTCTTCTTTTTTATATTTCACACGACTTTGTGTCGAACGAATCATATATTCAGATACATCTCCGCGGTAAAAATGAGGCTCGTCTAATACGATAATTTTTTCTAATTCTGTTGTTGTATCATATAACTCTATATCAAATGTTTGTTTCTCTTTATTTAATGCACCTAGTGCTTGTAATTCTTCTTCTGATGCATACGCGTTCGCAATAATAACATCATCAATTAATTCTGTCGCAAATAGATGCTTCGCTTGTGTTGTCATCGGTAATTCACGGTGCTGCTCTAACGTACATAAGCCTTCCGTTACTGGCCAAGGCCCATATGTTGCATCGAATGATGAAATAAAAGCAGCTGTTCTCATACCGTAATCTTTAAATTGTTTCGAGCATTTAATGAAATGATCGTATGATAATCCTGAATAACGATGCGGATAGAAATTATGACAGCCAATTAAATTTTCACGATTTGGTCTATGACTCATAATGTTATCTACATACTTCGTACCGTTACTCATATTAATCTCAATTTTTAAACCGTATGGATTGTACGTCATAATCGATTCTTCTAATCCTGAGAAACCGACATCTAAACGAATACCGTAAGCACCTAGTTCATGGAAGAACGATAAATCGTTATACGAAATACCTAGTTGTGTAAAGACAGACGGACTAATATCAACTAATACTTGGAACCCTAATGCATTTGCATGAGAGATCGTTTCTTTAAACTCTTCGATAATTTTCTCTTTTTCTCCATCCACAGATAGTAAACATGTGAATACACGTGTAAATCCGTATTTACTCGCTAATGTTACATACTCTTTATCTTTCTCTACTGTCGAATGTTCTGGATAAATAGAAATACCTAATCGTCTCATATGTACACGCCTCTTTCTTCATCATATTGTAAACCTTTTCAAATATATGTAGCGAAAAAGTATGTATCCCCTTTTCTTCTACTACAATTTGAATCCGCTTTCTTTAAAGAAAAAACAATTTCTATCATTCATAACAACTACTAGTCTATACATCTAGTCTATACATCTATACTTTACATCTTTTTTTCATAGTTGTGTAGCTTTTACACAAATTTGTCAGTTTTTTCGCCTCGAAAATTGTTATACGTTTTCAAGGCACCTTCCTTGACTGTTACGTTGACCAATACATATACTCGAAAGAATAGAGAAAACTTTTATATAGGGGATGAATATATGGGAGAGGCAGTACTCGTAAAACGAGAACCGTTATGGACGAAAGAGTTTATTGCGCTAATTCTAGCAAACTTATGTATGTTTTTAGGATTTCAAATGTTAATTCCAACTTTACCTGTTTATGTGAAAGAAATTGGAGGCACAAGTTCAAATATCGGATTCGTTGTCGGCATGTTTACCGTTGCAGCACTTTTTATTAGGCCGCTAACTGGAAATGCCTTGCAGAAATTCAACAAAAAAATCATTTTAATGATCGGTACCGCTATTTGTTTACTCGCTATGGGCAGTTATCTTTTCGCTTCAACCGTTTTCCTATTGCTTGCCGTTCGAATTTTACACGGAGCTGGTTTTGGTATTACAACGACTACATACGGAACTGTCGTTTCAGATTTAATTCCGCAAGCTCGCCGCGGTGAAGGCATGGGATATTTCGGTCTTTCTGGAACTATCGCCATGGCGCTCGGTCCGCTTATCGGACTTTGGCTTATGCAAGCATATAACTTCACGATTCTTTTTTTATGTGCACTTTCATGCACAATAGTTTCATTAATATTAACGAAACTACTTCAAATCAAAAAATCGCCGCAACCACCACAGCAAACATCTGGTACCTTTCTCGATGGATTTATTGAGCGTAAAGCTTTACTTCCTTCATTATTAATATTATGTATTACATTAATGTACGGGGGAATTGGGAGCTTTATCACATTATTTGCTACAGAAGTCGGGATTGTTGATATCAGTCTCTTCTTTTTATTTAACGCACTTGCAATCGCTGTAACTCGCCCGTTTTCTGGAAGATTATATGATACGAAAGGCCATACATTCGTCATCATTCCAGGAGTTATTATTACGTTTACAGGTATTATCTTGCTGTCGTATACAACTACAATTCCGAGTTTAATTATTGCCGCAGCGTGCTACGGCAGTGGTTTCGGAGCAATTCAACCGGCACTACAAGCATGGATGATTGACCGAGTAGCACCGCACCGGAGAGGAGTAGCAACAGCAACATTCTTCTCAGCATTTGATCTTGGAATTGGTGCTGGAGCGATTATTTTTGGATTCATTGCACACTTTACCAACTATGCAACTGTATATCGATATTCCTCTCTATTACTTATCGCTTTTCTTTTCATTTACATCACAAGCTTACGGAAGCAAAAACAGGGGGATAAAACAAAAGAAAAAGCCGTTGGGTAATGCTAATTGGTTCTTTTTCGAAGTACTTAGACCAAAAAATCATGTATACACATTTGTAAAAAGCAGTGGATTCCTAAAAAAATCACACTGCTTTTTTCATTTTCACTCAATACATTCATTTCAAACCTCCTCATTTCCCCTACATATTTTTCTAACTTTAATCAAAAAATATACAAAGAACCATTATTATAAATAAGGTGACACTTTACTTAGCGCATCCAATTTGGATAGTTTGCCTCTCCTATTTTTACTATCCGCAAATAGTGTGATAAATGTGACTTCTTTACAAATCGATCAGATATATCATCTAAAAAACCAATTAAATCCAGGTGTTTCTTTAAAGATTTGTAAACTTTTTATCCCTTTGTAAATTTAGTGTAAATTTTACTGATAAACCGTTTACAGTGCCTCAAGGTTTAGTTAATAATTACATCGTACATGAAATTTAAGGAGTGGAATGCGTGGAATACAATATTCAAGATATGATCTTCCAGTTCATTGGTGGATTAGGTATTTTCTTATTCGGGATTAAATACATGGGCGATGGACTGCAACAAGCAGCTGGAGATCGTCTTCGCGATATTCTAGATCGTTTTACAACAAACCCTCTTATGGGTGTACTAGCAGGTATGTTAGTTACAGTATTAATTCAATCAAGTTCAGGAACAACCGCTTTAACAGTCGGACTTGTAAGTGCCGGATTTATGACATTAAGACAAGCAATTGGTGTTATTATGGGTGCGAACATCGGTACGACAGTTACTGCATTTATTATCGGGATTAAAATCGGAGAATACGCTCTCCCAGTTATGGCAGTTGGAGCAATCTTACTATTCTTCTTTAAAAATAAAAAAGTACATTCTGTAGGTCAAGTTGTATTCGGTTTTGGTATGTTATTCTTCGGTTTAGAATTAATGAGCGCAGGTATGAAACCTCTTCGTTCTTTAGAGTCATTCCAAGAATTAATGGTTAGCATGAGTGATAATCCAATTTTAGGAATTGTTGTTGGTACAGTCTTCACTTTAATTGTACAAAGTTCAAGTGCGACAATCGGTATTTTGCAAGAACTATTCGGTCAAGGTGCAATCGATTTACAAGCTGCTCTTCCTGTATTGTTCGGTGATAACATCGGTACGACAATTACAGCTGTATTAGCAGCAATCGGTACTTCAATTGCAGCAAGACGTGCAGCATTAGTTCACGTTATCTTTAATATTATCGGTACCATTATCTTTACGATTATATTAATACCATTTACAAGTTTAATTCAATATTTCCAAACGTCATTAAACTTAAATCCAGAAATGACAATTGCATTTGCACACGGGACGTTTAACGTAACGAATACAATCATTCAGTTCCCATTCATTGCAGTATTAGCCTGGATTGTAACAAAAATTATTCGTGGTGAAGATGCATCTATTAACTTCAAACCGCAACATTTAAATCCAATCTTTATTGAGCAATCTCCAGCTATCGCTTTAACAGAAGCTCAAAAAGAAATCATTCGTATGGCTGAGTTTTCATTACATGGATTAAAAGAAGCAAACCAATTTTTAAATACACAAGATAAAAAACATGCTGACATGGCTACTCAATTAGAAGGAGCTATTAACAATTTAGATAAAAAAATTATTGAGTATTTAGTTTTACTATCAGAAAAACCACTTTCACCTACAGACTCTGAAAAACATTCCGTTTTAGCAGGTGTTGTTGGAGATATTGAACGTGTCGGTGATCATGTAGAAAACCTTGTAGAACTTGTAGATTTCCAAATTTCAAACCGCGTTTCACTATCAGATGAAGCACTAGCTGAATTAAATGAAATGCTTGAATTAACAATTTCAACATTACAAGATGCAATCAATGCTTTAACAAACTTTGACACTGAACTAGCTCAAACTGTTATTGCAAAAGAACGTAAAATTGACCAAATGGAACGTGTTTTACGTAAACGCCATGTGTTACGTCTGAACGAACGTAGCTGTTCAGGTGATGCAAGCATCATCTACGTTGATATGGTAAGTAACTTAGAGCGTATCGGTGATCACGCTGTAAATATCGCTGATGGTGTTTTAGGCGAACAAGGAAAAGTAAATTTAAAACAATCATTATAATAGGAAAGAGACGCTAATTTAAGCGTCTCTTTTTTCATTTCATCTTTACAACCGTTCTTCCTTTTAACTTTCCTTGCAGTATAAGTGCAAACTTCTCATCTAATTCTTTTAATGTACATTCTTCTGTATAAGATAATAGCTCTGAATTTTTCCACTCACCTGCTAGCAATGCCCACACTTCTCTTCTCATATCTACTGGACATTGAACTGAATCTATTCCTAAAAGGCTAATCCGATACGATAAACTTAACTAAATCTATACAATTCAATCAAATTTACACAAGTTAGTGCTTCATCGTGTTCTCGCAACCCCGAAGGGACGAGGGGTATAACACTCCACACGAGGCAGTATCGTTACCTCCTATTATCAAGCATTTATTTTACCCATCTTGATAAATTTATCGCAGC